>CAVQSL010000015.1:0-700548 GCA_963715945.1 uncultured bacterium | reverse complement strand
AGCCCTTCCCAACCCTGCACCCTATGCGGCAATCATCGCGCTCAAAGTGGTCGCAAGTCAACGGTGAGGTTTCGCGCTTCTCACTTGAAGAGACAGGCCACTAAGACGGATCAATGTTGGGAGCTACGTTGGGAACAGGTGTCGAATCACCAGACGGAGGGTTCTGCGACGACGGCGTTACGCCGCTCGACACGAGAGACACCTGAGAATCGGCTCAGGATTCCATAGGTTCCAGTCGGGCGGGCGGAAGGACTTCGCCGCGGTCAGTGTTCGCCTACGGGACTGGGACATGGCTCAGGACGTGCCGATCGGGGACACTCGCCGAAACGGTCGTTATGGCGCGGGATTAGAACGATATGGACTCCTTTGAGTCGCTGCAGTTCCTCGTTGGCTCTCGCCTCTGTCGGCCCCCGCACGCCTTTCTTGGGGGCGCGCAGCGAGTCGTTCACCAGCGAACGGAACTAGGCATACCGTACTGATCCGACGATTTGAGGGGCGGTTGACCGACGTGGCAGCAGAACCTGCTGGTCAACCCCTTCATAGCGTGTGTCAACCCTAAGCGGTTTGTTGTGCATTCTCGACCTATCAACCAAGGTTCCCACCGGCTCGCTGATCTTTCCCGGCCCCGGTCTCCGAGTTTGACCGATAGGAATAGGAGTACTTAGTAAAACTCGGGTCAGCGCAGAAACTGCCACGACCAGTGCGGGGAGGGGTCGGCTGGTCGGTGTGGCGTCCGGGGAAACCGGGGCGAGGGTCACTTGGTTGTGTTTGCAGTTTCTCCAACGGTGTTGAGCTGCGGTCGGGGGGTCCTTCGGTTCTCCTCGGCGAGGGGTAGGTGTAGCTCGAAGATGGTTTCGCCGTTGTTGTGTTGGTAGGTGAGGTCGCCTCCCATCAGACGGGCTAGGTCTCGGGAGACGGACAGCCCTAGTCCGATCGAGGCGGCGTGTTGGCTTTGGCCGGGTACCCGGTAGTAGGCGTCGAATATGTGCGGTTCGGATTCGGGTGGGATCCCCGTTCCGTTGTCTCGCACTTGGATGCTGGCGGTGGTTCCACTGACGGTGAGTAGCACTCGGATCTGGGGGCCGCCGTAGCGGAAGGCGTTCGATATCAGGTTGCGGACGACTTGGCGGACCCGGGCGGGGTCAGCAACGGCAGGTTTGGTTTCGCCGTCGATGGTGATCTTGGCGGCCAGGTCCCGATCCCAGTTCTCAAGGACTTGAGCGGCTTGTGCTCGGAGACTGGTACGGACTGCGGTGACCGACAGTTCTCCGATCTCGTAGCGGGCGGCAATCAGGAGGTCGTCGATGAGGGCGGTCAGCTCGAAAGACTGTTCGGCGATAGAGCGTATCGCTTCGTCACGGTCGGCGTCGGTGAGTAGCCCGGTGTCGTCTCGGAGGAGTTGAGCGAATCCGAGCACTCCGGCTAGGGGGGTTCGTAGTTCATGGCTGACGTTGGCCAGCAATTCGGTTTTGGCTTCGTTGGCTGTTTGGGCTTCGGTGAGCAGGGCCGCCTCTCGGCTGCGGAGCTTGTTGTTTACGCGAAGGGACGCCACCAGCAATATGGTTAACGCTGCGAGGAACACCAGCACTGCTCCCATCCCCAACCACCATTGGGTTTCGGTGTCGGCGGCGGGGATGGCCGAGAAGAACACTCCCACCACACAGGCGGTGAGGAACGCCACCACTAGCAGCGCTCGGCGGAGCGGCAGGATGAGCAGGGCGGCGGTCAACAGGTAGGCCATCGGGGCAGCTACGAGTGCCGGTCCGCCGATCAGCAACACCGTGAGCGTCACCACCAGCGCTTCGATAATCAACCGGGGTTTCGGTGAGGTTTCGGGTCGTCCCCGCCGCAAGACGGCATCCGTTAACGCCACCCCGGCCAGAACGAGCAGTGTCCATACCAGTCGTGGGTCCCACGCCGCACCCAACACCGCCAAAGCAGCGGCGGTTGACGCCACAGTGAACGCCCGCACCGTGTGGAAGGTGGGAGCCAACTCCTTGAAATCGATCGTGCCGGTCGCCACGGCAGTGGTACTCACAGTGCAAACATCGGCAGGTTCGTGCTTCGGTTTGAGGCGAAACCCAGCCTCCAGTGACGGGAATACAAGAGCCTTCTTTTCAGGTTTCGACGGCTGGGGTCGATGTTGTTCTTGTTGGGTTCCGACCACAAGGTTCCGATTCCCCGGTTGTCGCTTCATCTTGGGTAACGGCTCACGTCCTGATGGTCGGAACCCAACCTTCTTCTGGGGTGGCAGCCACCGAGGGAGGGGTGTGTGTTTCTGCAGCCGGTTGGGAGGTCGGTGAGAGAGCGAATGCTTCAATGTCTTCTGGCGGCGGATACGTTCCACCCATTCCTGATAATGGCGGATTTCGTTGTCCCGGAGGGGTGTCCTGGCCCCGGTGGCGTTTTCTTGGTCGCAGGATTGCCGGGCAGTTGCTGAATGACTGGCCCCTGCCATTTCGGCGGTGTTCCGTTCAGGTGGTGCTCGGCGCGGTTGGTGATGCGAGTCTGTCTGGTTGGCTGCTGGGGTTTTCGGGTCGGTTTGCGCTGGGGAGGAGGACGGTGAAGGTGGAGCCACCTCCGGGGGTTTCGTTGACGGTTATGTGTCCTTTCATGGCTTCGACGAGTCCTTTGGCGATGGAGAGGCCGAGTCCGGCTCCGCCGTTGCGTCGGGTGGCGGAGTGTTCCAGTTGGGTGAACTTGTCGAACACGCGGAGCCGATCTTCGGGGGAGATGCCGGGACCATGGTCGATGATCGAGATAGCGGCTTGTGGACCGTGGGGTTGGGCGGTGATCTCGATACCACTACCTGGGGCGTATCTGGAGGCGTTGTCGAGGAGATTGATGAGGACTCGATTGAGATGGTCGGGGTCGGCGAGGACCGACAGGTCATCGGGTTCCACTGAGTACTGGACTCGGTCGGGTTGGCGTCCGGCTGCCACCGCTTCGAGTGCTGCCGAGATGCTGATGGGTCGGGTTTGGCTGGGGAGTTTTGATCGGTCGACTCTTGATGCCACCAGCAGATCCTCGATGAGCCTACGGAGATGTTGTGCTTGACGTTGGGCGGTTTCGAGGAGTCCGTGAGCGATTGGGTCCCGTGGGGCCAGCTCGGGTCGGGTCAGAGTATCGAGGGAGCCAAGGATGGTGGTGACTGGGGTGCGTAGTTCGTGGCTGACCACCGAGACGAAATCAGATTTTATTTCAGCGATCTCGGTGAGACGGCGGGTAGCTTCGGTCGCCGTCTCGTATCGGGACAGTTGCAGCAGGACCAGACCGGCGGAACCGGCCAGGGCGTGGAGTTCTTCCAGTTGGCGATCTCGAAACGCCCCCGAAACTGGTTCGGCGACGGCGATCACTCCCACTTTCTGACCGTCGATGGTCAAAGGAGCAATAAGCGCTTCTCTGATACCCATCTCTCCCAGAACCCCAAATCTGGGACGGTTCGACCAGATCGAGTCAAGGTGTAGGGGAACCCCAGACCGGAAGACCTGTCCGATGACGCCTCCGTCGATTGCCTCCAACCCCAGACTCGCGTCAACAGAGATATCCGTGCCATTGACCCAGATCGGATTCAGTAATTCGAGAGCGAACTGCTCATCCCGAAACAGGAACACCATCCCGGTTTGAGCCTCCAGGTAGCGGCACAGCGTGCCAACCAGGTTGGGGACGACTTCGGCCACCGACTCGCTGCCAGCCAGCGTGGTAGCCACTGCATACAGCCTCTGAAAGTCCGCCCGTTGGTTTTGAAGGTCGGCCAGCCGTCGCACATCGCTTTCGACGGCCTGCTCGAACTTGCCTCCAACCAAGGTCATGGCCGCCGCCACCACCGCCACGGTGAGAACCGGGATGGCCACCGTCGCCAATTGAGCGGGACTGGTGAGAACGGCGGACAGTGCGATCAATCCGGTCGCAAGCGTTGCGACAAACACATGCTTGACCCGGTCTAGCACCAGACCGGTGAGAGCTACCACCACCACGAACAACGGTTGAGCAGCCGACGCCAGATCATCCAGACGCGAGACTGCCCCCAACGCCGCGGTCGCGGAGATAGCCCATCCCCAGGCAATCCACTGACCGTACGACCGTGACAAAATCCGATCCCACTTCACAAAGCTCACCCCAACAACCACAACCAGGAAAGCTCCTCCCCCCAACAGACTGCGCGGCTCGAACAACTCCCCGATCCGGGCAGCATGACCAGCCAAGACCGCCAACACGATCCACGTCACCACTACCGAACCTCTCAGCACTGCCGACCTGAACCGAACCAACGCTCCCCGCTCCAACTCCGATTCCTCCGCTCTGACCCAGGTCAGATCAGACACCGATCCGGGGAGATTCGGCGAATCGACGCTGTCACCTGGCGTTGATCGACCAACCCGACGGGTCTGACCACGAGTAGCCAAACCATCGGTCGAGGTTGTCTCGGTGTCGTCTTGACGGCGGCTGTGTACCCCCGGCGCTTGAAAGGGTCGGTCTTCGTCAACCGACCTGCGGTCTCCGTCTTCCGTCTGGAGGTTGGTATCGTCGAGTTGTTGCCGCCGGTCGATCCCAGTGAAGCCACCGCGCGCCGTGTCAACTAACAGTTCTTTACCGGGTCGTTGCAGGGAGGTGGTGAGAAAGCGATCACAGTTTAGGTAGGTCACCGAATACCCGGTTTCTTCCGTTCCCCGAATCGAGGATGTTCGGAATCGAATGAAGGTATCCGGGCCAGGGCCTCGGCTAACTCATACACGAACTCGGGGGCCGCCCGGAACAGGCCAGCCTTACCGACTCTCACCTCCGAACGCAGCCCTGTCGGTTCGGCCAGATCGATACTGAGATGCCCACACTCCGCACACACCCGACGCTGCAAATCTGCTCCCACGTTCTGAACCTTGAACGTATGGTCATGATCGGTTTGTGAACCGTTTCGTCGGTTGAGGAACACCATGGTTATCCCGCTCCGATGCCATCAACGACTACCCGGGTGGCGGCACGGACTCGATCGGCTTCAGCGGTTGTGAGCTTCTTGCCTTCCAGTTGGTCAACCCTCTTGATGAGCGAGTCAAGTTGGCGAAGCGCCCCATCGGCATCGCCCTTCAGGTACTTGTCTTGGGCTTTCTCGGCGCTACGGATGAGGCTTCTACCCGGCCCACCCAAGTCTTCGACCAGCGCCACGAGTTCATCGAAACCAACAGCCGTCACAGTGAGGTCTGGGGCTGAAGAAGGGGAGCTGGTCGGAAACGCCTCACCTGCCTGATCGAAGGTATCAGATGTGGTCTGCCCGACGAAGCTGATGCTTGTGATAGCTACCAGAGCGATGAGTACCACCACCAAGCTGTACTCAATCACACCCACCCCGTCGTCAGTACGGAGGATTCTCATCGCCGTCTCGTTCTTCGCCGTTCCCCAAACCGGGGATGCTCAGGAATGACAGCTGGGTGAAAGTTGAGGATACGGGCCGCCCCGTAAGCGAACTCGGGAGTACCACCAAACAACCCAGCCCTCTCGATATTGGCCTCCAAACGGATAGCAGCCGGCTCGGTAGCAACGATGCTCACATGCCCACACCCAACACAAACCTGACGTTGAAGGTCCGCTCCCACACTCTCGGTATCGAACACATGGTCATGATCTAGGGAGGCGCTCGTCTTGGTGATGAAAACCATTCCCGGCTCCTTGGTCCGCACACCATTCATCGACGCAGCGTCACCAAACATGGAGAAGGGTTAGCAATCTCTCCCAACTGACTAGCCCTCTCGGGTCCGTTGGCTGCGTGCCATCGGGTATCTTTCGCAGCTCCCAGAGCTGCCCGTTGGCACAACCACCTGCCCACCAACCCACCATCCACCGTCCCGGCGTGGTGGTGCCCGGCCCCGGTCGGCTCTTCACCTACCCATCCACCACCGTTGTCGAAACCGGCCAAGGGCGTAGTCTCGGTGTTGGCGGCCGAGGACGCATAACGACGCCCAGCCACCCCACGCTGTCGGTCGCCAGAAACAGCTCCTCGAACCGGCAATATCGATCTGATCCCAGATATTGGGTTGTCACGTTCTGTGGTTGTGGTTAGCGGCCGACGGCGAGGTCGGGGCCGGGTGTTTGCCGTTCGGTCTCGTCTCGTTGGGCTTGGCGTTGGGCGATCTGCCAGGCGACCCGAGCAGCGACATCACTGCTGGGTGGCGGCGGACCCAACGGATCAATGTCGTCGCTTTGCGCCGGCCCGGGATGGTCGATAGCGGCGATCTGGGCCGAACCGCGGTTGAGCGTAGCGGTGAGACGCTCGAGCGCATCTGGTTGACCCTGGTGGGTGAGGTGGGTGCACTGCTCGTCAGCGAGATCTTGGGTAGCGAGGTAGAGGGTGTTGGTTTGGCGACCGCGGCTCATGGCGACGTAGGCCCATTCCCGGTCGGTGGTCCCGTCGATGATCACGAAGGTGTGGTTGGTGGTGACCCCTTGGGCTTTGTGCCCGGTGAGGGCGTAGCCGTAGTCGACGTGCCCTTGATCGAGGTACCAGACGGGCAGGTCTCTGGTTTCGGGGTCACGGTCAAGCTGAACGGTGAGGCTCTTCCGTTCCTGATCAACATTCACAACGGTGGCGAGGTCGCCGTTGAGTACCCCGAGCCGGGTCTGGTTTTGGCGGCAGAGGATCCGGTCCCCAGCCTGGAACACCCGCTCGCCTGCTTGCAGGGTGGGTCCGTGGAGCCGGTTGGATGCTTCGAGGTGGGTGCGGGCCCTTTGATTGAGCTCGGTGACGGTGTGATTGTTGTGGGCGATGAGCAGCCCGGAGGTGAGGTCACCGGTGACGGTGACATGGCGATACCAATCCGCCACTGCCCTGGCTGTCGTGTCGGCTCGGTCCTGTCCGACGTTGACCCTGCCCCGCTGGCGGTAGGCCTGGATCGCTTGGTCGACGGATCCGTGGCGGAGTTGGGTGAGAGCGGTGCGTTCCCATGGGTGTTGCTGGCGGATGTTGTCGATCAGCTCTACTGCGGGGAGCCGGGTGGCGAGCGCCCGGAACAGGCCACCGGCGTCGATCTCGGGTAGTTGACGGTCGTCACCAATCAGGATCAGCTTGCCTTCGGCCGCCTCGATGAGGTCGGCGATGGCGGCGAGTTGGCGGGTACCGACCATCCCAGCCTCATCGACCACCACGATCGCTCTGTGGGGAAGACCGTGGTCTTTCGATTCGCCGATCAGTCGGGTGAGCGTGGTCGAGGGGATCCCGGTCGCTGTCTCAAGGCCGGCGGCGGTGCGGCCGGCCAGCGCCCCACCCACGATCGGGGTGCCGGTGATGGTGGCGAGCTGGCCGATCACTTCCATCACCGCGGTCTTGCCAGTCCCGGCCGGGCCGATTCCGATGTCGATGGTGTTGGTGGAGGTGGCGAACCGTCGGACCATCTCCCGCTGCCCCTCGG
The DNA here is from genome assembly GCA_963715945.1 of uncultured bacterium. GTDB lineage: Bacteria > Fidelibacterota > Marinisomatia > Marinisomatales > JAHJCW01 > JAHJCW01. Next base: position 693,151 of record CAVQSL010000015.1, on the reverse strand, counting down.
TCAGCTCGGGGTGGCGTCGCAACCGCCCTTCCACGAGACGGTGGGGTGCGGACCATCGACCGGCACCGATACCAGCCCTGGCTTGTTCGATGATCCGCTGCTCGGTAACCAACAACTCGACCGTTGTGTAACGGTGCTCATGTCGCACACCGGGGAAGAGACTCCCGTCCCGGCGACGCATCACCCGCCCAGTTGCCTCTGCTTCAGTCAGCTCATCAAGCCGGTCACGCTCGACACCGATGGGACCGTCGAGTTCCTCGGCCTGTTCGGTGTTGGCGGTGGGAAGAAGCGAGATGACCTCCCGGGTGCGCAGGAATGTTTCGGCGAGGTGCTCGAGCTGGTGGCGGGTGCCACCCTCCGGCAAGGCTGCGGCGATCTCTTTGACTACCTCGGCCCGGCCGAACGTGGAGGCCCGTTCGGTGAGCCCCTCCCCCGACGCCAACCGTTCGAACAGCCTCGTTGGGTCGACCGGAGCGACTTCCCGGCTGGCACCCATGAGTCGGGTGAGCCGGTCAGGGGTGAGACCCACCTCAACGGCCCGTTGCTTCCATTCGGCTTCGAGTTCGGCGAGCGGATGATCCTGCTTCGGTTGCCGGGTGGCCAGCACTGCTACCTGCCGGGCTGCCGCCGTGTCTGGGAGGCCTTGCTCTTGGCGCCATGTTTCGAGCTGGTGCCGCCTTTGGGAGAACGCTTCGATCTGCGGGCGGGTGAAGCCCTCGATGTCGGCCATCCCGTTGCGGACCGGCTGCCAGCGAACCCCCAACCGTTCCGTCAACTCCTTCCGCAGCACCGCTTCGTGGAGGTACCCGGCGGCCAGCTGATACCGATACAACAGTCGGCCGTCCACAGTCCGCCATACCCCATCGGTGCCTTTGACCTTGTTGGTCACCACCACATGGGTGTGGAGTTGGGGGTCGTCGGCGCGGGAAGTGAACTCGGTGAACGACGCCGCCACATACCCCGACGTTGGGATCGGCCAGGTCACCACCCGAAACCTTGGATTCCCCTGGTCGTCGAGGATCGGGTCGCCGTTCTCGTCAAGGAGCGGGGTTTTGGAGGCGCCTCTGGTTGATGACGCTACCGACTCCAAATACCCCAACGCCTGGGAGGTGGCCTCTTCGAACGCCTCCAACACCTCCCGGCGGGTGTTGTCGTCGCCGAGGGCCCACAGGAGTGACACCGACTTGTCCGCTGAGAAGGTCACATCCCACGCCGCCACCCCATCGCGACGCAGGCTCCGACCCAACCGTTCGCCGGTAGCGGGGTGTTGACCGTCGAACAACCGCACGAGATTTTCGGCGCTCACTGTTCCTTTCAGACCCAGCTCGGTGGCGCCGTTCCCGCGCCACCGGCCGGTGGCGGTACCACCCCGCAGGTAATAGTCCTCCCCGGGTGAGATCTCCCCCAGCTTCCGCAGGTAATAGTCCTTGGCGGCCTTGGCCAAACTCAACACCAGCCACCCCTAGAGCCGTCTGGCTGTTGACATAGGGCAACTCGTTGCAGATGCGTGTGTGGTTGGAGGCGATCGGTCGAAAGGGCACATACTTGGGTGGAGGCGGCATGGTTGATGCGATTGGGGTCTCGATGGATCTTGGCTGTAACGGAGTGGATGGTCTCATTGTCAATGGCTTTTGAGGAGCCGAGATGGTGGCCGGTGGTTGCTTCGAACGGTTCGTGATCCGAGTCCGGCATCGTCGCCTGGCGCGTCTCGGAGAAGGAGATCGCAGGGCCCGACCCAACGAACGCCACACCTGCGATGCGGTTCCGATTCTCGCTGTTATCGATGCTGCCAACAGGTTCCATGTCGGCTACTAGACACGACCACCCTTTCAGCAGAGTGTCAGTAGCCCTGTCAGGAACCCTCCAACCAGATCGCCGACCATCTCATAGATGCCCGTATTGCACCGACCTCGAACATCTCCAAAAAGACACTCTGAGCAGGGGAAACAACCGAAATAGAATCCGAATGAAAGGGCTGCTGACACTCAAATAACATCCAAATAAGAGGGTGCCAACCCAAAGTTGGGGAATGAACAACCTCGAACCGCTGCTCTCAGCCCAACAACTCGCCAACTACCTCGAAGTACCCATCGCAACCATCTACGCCTGGCGCCACCGCGGAGAAGGACCCCCCGGATTCCGAGCCGGCAAACACCTCCGCTACCGCTGGGCCGACGTCGAGCGTTGGATCAGAGGCCGAATCAGCGAGCACATTGACTGAAGCATCTGTAGTTCGGCTTTCTCGTAACCGGACTCCATCTGTCGGGAGCAACCGATAGCGTGGACTGAGACCTTCAGGAGGGCGCAATGGCTCACATAAGAAGACATCCCAGGATTCGGAATCGATGGCAGGTCCGCTACGTCGATCCCTCCGGCAGGGAACGGGCCCGCAACTTTGCCCGGAAAGTGGACGCCGACAAGTTCCTGGTAACCGTGGAGGCCGACAAGCTCAGGGGAGAATGGGTGGACCCCCGCCTGTCCAAGATCGCCTTCGGCGAGTGGGTTGAGCGCTGGTGGGGAACCACCGCGCACCTCAAGCCATACACGCTCGAAGGGTACGTGAGCCTTCTTCGCGTCCACATCCTCCCACGATTCGAGAACGCACCCCTCGGACGGATCCAACCGGTCGACATTCGCGAATGGGTGTCTCAGCTGCACTCGGCTGGATTGAGCGCCTCCCGGACTCGTCAGGCGTACTACTTGGTCGCTCAGATCCTCAGGGCTGCCGTCGAATCCGGGTATCTCACCAAGACTCCATGCATCGGAGTCTCTCTGCCCAGGATGCAGCGACGCGACATGCGCTTCCTCACCGCCGAGGAGGTGCGACGGATCGCCGAGACGATGCGAGAGCCATATGGAACTCTCGTCTACACACTCGCCTACGGAGGACTCCGGTGGGGCGAAGCGTGTGCCCTGCGCCAAGGACGTTGCGAGTTGCTTCGGTCGCGTCTACACGTGGCCGAGTCGCTCTCGGAAATCCGGGGAGGGTTTCACTTTGGGCCAACGAAGACCTACCAGGTACGGGCCGTGGTCGTACCGGCCTTCCTTCGCGACCGCATTGCCGAGCACCTCTTCCGTCGCACCGATACCGACCCCAATGCCTTGGTCTTCACAGCACCGAAGGGGGGCCCGCTGCGCAGAAAGGAGTTCAGCGCGGGACATTGGAAGCCGGCACTTGAGGAAGCCGGTATCGAGCACCTCCGTGTCCACGATCTCAGACACACCTGCCGCGTCACTCCTCATCGCCACCGGAGCCAACCCGAAGGCGGTACAGGCACAACTGGGTCACTCGTCGATACAGGTGACCTTTGACCGCTACGGACACCTCTTCCCGTCCGATCAGGAAGCCCTCGCTGCTCGGATGGACGCGGTGTATCTCGGATCTCTGACGGACACTAGACGGACACCTGACGGACACCAGGTCATAGATTTGCGAAATGGGCAAGCGCTCGTGAAATGATGCAGTCTCCGAAGACCCTTGCGGCACAAGGGTTTTCGGAGCTTTGGCGGAGGCGGACGGGAATCGAACCCGCCGGGGACCTTTCGACCCCCCACCGGTTTTGAAGACCGGGGAGCCCACCAGGCGCTCGGTCGCCTCCGGCAAGGAGGGTAGCGGCAGGTTTGCGATGCAGCGCCGGTCCCGGTGCCCCTTCCCGCCCGCCGACGGGCCGGCCGGGATCAAACCGCCTTCCTCAGGGCTTGCCAACCTACGGGGTCCGGCGCGAAGCTGGTCGGAGCGAGGAGGAGACCGCGTGACAGCAGGCGACGTCCGCATCGTCAAACTCGAGCCGATGCGAGTTGCGGCCGCCCTGGGTTTCGGGCCGGAGCCGGAGATCGAAGCCTGGGACAAGTTGATGACATGGGCGCGGGCCACGAACCACCTCGACGGTACCCAGCGGTACTTCGGGTTCAACAACCCGAACCCGGTGCCCGGCACCCCGAACTACGGGTACGAGCAGTGGATGACGGTCGGGTCCGACGCCCAGGGCATGGCCGACGTCGAGATCAAGGACTTCGAAGGTGGACTCTTCGGGGTCTTGCGGTGCAACGGTCTGGCCACGATCGAAGAGGATTGGGGCCGCCTGGCTGCCTGGGTGGAAGCCGGCCCCCACGAGCTCGACCAGCGTCCGTGCCTCGAAGAGCTCCTCACCTCCCCGGTGCTGCCCAACAGCCAATGGGTGTTCGACCTCTTCGTCGCAATTCGCGAGTGAGGGTCCGCGCCCGTCTACAAGCGTTCGAAACCCGGTGCGAGCGGCGCCAGTGCCGGGTGATCGGTGAGAACCTGCGCGGCCATCTCTTTGATCTGGTGAACGGGCGCCGGGCTCGATTCGAATGAATAGGCCTCGAAGCTGGGTCCGGCCACCAGACCTCTACCCACCGGCTGCCCCGTCAGATATCGGGCGGCCGGACCAAGCAGTCCGGACATCACCTGGTACAGCCGATCGACGAGAGGCCCCTTGTCTGCAACCGGTTGGTACAGCTCGTGCAGCGTCAGGTACAGGAACCGGTAGAGGGCGTTGACCAGATCAGAGACCGGCCGGAGCGAGGGCGGCAGGTCTGCCGTCTTCGGATTGACCAGGGCAGGGCGAACACGACCCAATGAGCTGATACCGTCGGCGATCTGCTCGAATTTGTTGAAATGGGTGAGCTCCTGATGCGACGGATCTGCGTACCGCTCGTCGCTCACGCCTTCCCCCTGGTGCACGACCACCTCAATCGCTGCGCACGCACTGTCGAGATCCTTCACCAACATCAGACCGCCACTGTCCTCGGCATCGAACTCGACCGGCTGGTAGAAACGCGGATCGGCGAGCTGCCGATCCGCGCCGATATCCGCAAACAGATCAAATCGCTCCGAAAGGTCCTCGAAAGCCAACTCCAGGGCGTTGTAGAACTGACCGAGGGTCTCAAACCGATCATCCTCCGGCGGTGCACCCGGCGTCTCCGGCTTCTCGATCGCCATGAAGACGTCACGAATCAGCCGGGGTGATGCCGGAGCCAGATCGAGCATCAGCGGCGGCTCGTGGTGCGGAAGCAAGCCCGGGTACACGGGGATCAGATCCGGATCGCTGAAAACGGGGTGCCCTCCGACCGCCACCAACAGGTTCGCTACGAGGGCCGCATGGAGCATTTCTTCGGCAACGACACTCTTGATCAGGCGCGCCGCCTCCGAGGATTGGTCCTCGATTGAGTACAGGGCATACAGGTACGGCGGGACGGTGGTCAGCTCCACCCGCATTGCCAGGGCGAGATGACGGCGAAGCTCTTCGGGAGTCGTGATCGGCAAGGTGGCTCCAACGACCGTCCGTGACGGTTCTCCGCCATCGACAATACCGATCCACGCCACCCAAACGTCGGGCAGACCGCATTTTCTTGCCGGCCGTAGTTTCGAGAAACGCGGCATACGTCGCCCGGAAGGGTCAGAATCCGGCTGTGGACGTATCCAATCCCGACAAGATCATGTTTCCGGAAGACGGAACAACCAAGGCCCGACTCGTCGAGTACTACGAAACCGTCGCTCCGCTCATGCTCCCCTGGGTGTCGGGCCGTCCACTCACGCTGGAGCGATATCCGGACGGCACCGCGAAAAAGGGTTTCCTCCAGAAGAACGCCTCGAAGCACTTCCCGGCTTCGATCCAACGCGTACCGGTTCCCAAGAGCGATGGCACCGTGACCCACCCCGTGATAGATGCGGCCGACGACGTCGCCTACCTCGCCAACCAGGGGACGGTCACGTTCCACGTCTGGACGTCGAAGGTCCCGGACCTCGATCATCCTGATCATCTCGTGTTGGACCTGGATCCATCCGATGAAGACCCCGGCAAGATCCGCGCCGTTGCCGAAGCCACCCGCACGGTCATGGAACGTTTCGGCCTCGCACCGGTTCTCGTCGCCTCCGGTTCACGCGGCTTCCATCTCTGGGCCGCGATCCAGCCGGACCACGATTTCGCAGCAGCAGCCCGCGCCGCCTGGTGTCTGGCAGCGCTGGTCGCCGCCGGCATCCCCGGAATCGCGACGACCGAGTTCCTCAAGCGGGAACGCGGAACCCGCGTATTCGTCGACTGGCTCCGCAACCGGTGGGCGCAGTCCATTGCCTGCCCGTATTCGGTGCGGTCCCGCCCGGCCCCCACCCTTGCCGTCCCGCTGCGATGGGTCGAACTCGGGTCTGCGATCCCATCCGGCTGGCACATCGACACCATCGCCGATCGCATGGCCGATCCGCCCCCGCTCCCGGTTCGTACTCCGCTGGACGTCGACGCGGTGGTGGCTGCCGCGGAGGACGCCGGTATCGATTCCTACCGCCACCACGACCGCTTCCGGGGCTGAGGCACAAGCTTTCATCAGGCCGGGATCGATGATCCCTGCCGGCAGGTCGAGCGCTGATCAATCGGGTAGCGTCAGCCCCAAGCGCAGAAGGATGGACATGGACTCTGATCGCACAGGGCTTACCCGGATCCTCGTGGGGGGCGCCATCGTCGTGGCGGGTTTGCTGCTCCTCCTCGGACGTCTCATCGATCTCGATCTCGGTGCCCTCTGGCCGCTCTTCGTGCTCATCCCCGGAGTGGTGATGCTGGTCTCCGGGCTTGCAGCGGCACCGGGTGGGTCGGGCACCGCCGCCACCGTCACGGGCAGCCAGCTCACCGGGCTGGGGCTGTTGCTGCTGTTTCAGAACCTCACGGGCTGGTGGCAGACCTGGGCGTACGGTTGGGCGCTCGTCTGGCCCACCTCGATCGGTCTCGGCCTGGCCGCCCGGGGAGCGTTGTCCGGCGATGACGACACGGCGCGCAACGGAAGGAACACCGCTTTCGTCGGCTTCGTGATCTTCCTCGTGGGTTTCCTCTTCTTCGAAGGAATCCTGAACATCAGCGGATCGTCGCTCGGCACGATCGGCGACTACGCCCTGCCTGCAGTCCTGATCGGAGCCGGGCTCATCATCATCGTTCGCAGAAAACGGTGAGCAGCCGCTCTTTGAGGGGTTCCGGGGCAGAGGGGAGAGCGCGGAGGCAGCGTGCCCGAAACCGATGCAAATTGCGGGACCTTCGATCAGTCCATTTCTATCGCTTCGAGCCAGTCGAGGGTCGAACCCCGATCCCAGGCCCGCTCGTATTCGCCGGCGGGCAGCGCGGTCCGTAGCGCCGCTATCTCGGCATCGTAGAGACCACCGATGAACACATCCCGCTGTAGGCCGAGCTCAGCGAGATGGGTCGATTCGGCAGCCCATAGGCGCACCGCCCGGTCGAATCGCTCGCGCCGGCGGGCCAGCAACGCCCAAGACCCCAGGAATGCCGGCGCCATCGAACTCCCGGCGGCTTCGATGGCCAAACGGGTTGCTTCGGTGAGCAGCGAATACGCCCAGTCCAGGTCGCCTTGCACGCTCTCGACCTGCCCGAGCCGCAGGGTCGTAGAGGTCATCTGATGCTTCGATCCAACATCCTTGAAGAGGGCGAGGGCCTCCTCGAGCAACTCGCCGGCCTGCTCGTATTCTCCTTCGGCCAGCGCGATCGAGCCGAGCGCCACCAGCGACTGGGCGACACTGCGCGGGTGGTTGAACCTTCGTCGCAACTTCAGGCTCTCCTGGAAGGCCGACCGGGCCCCTTCCAGATCGCCGTCGATCAGCGAGAGGTCGCCTTGCCCTTCCAGGCAGTTGGCAACTCCCCATTGGTCACCGGCCTCGTCGAGCAACCCCAGCGCCCGCCCGTAGAGCTCTGCGGCACGGTCACGATCGCCCTGCGCGGTGATGAGCGAAGCCATCCTGAGCAAGGCCAGACCCTGGTCGTGACGGGCGCCGAGCGCCGCAAAGGTCGCTTCGCTCTCGGCGAGGAGCCGGCTCGCCCGGGCAGCATCACCGTGGAGGAGCACCAGCATCGAAGCCGCCTCCATACCGCGAGCCCTGATGAGGGGATCGACCGACTCGTCGCCGTCGAGGGCCCGCTCCACCAAACGCAGCCCTTCCTGGGAGAACCCCCGGGCCAACCAGTAGGTGATCAGCGCCCACGAGAACCGAAGGGCCATTTCGAGGCGCCGCTCATCGAGCGCCCACTCGACGGCCGCCCGGAGATTGTCATGTTCGGTTTCCAGCCTCCGCATCCATGCCGTTTCTGCCGGGCCCCGCATCCGGGTCTCGGCCGACTCGGCAAGCTCGAGATAGAACGCAGCATGCCGGGCGGCGGCAACCGGCCCGTCTTCGGTCTCATCGAGTTTGCGGCGGGCATACGTCCGGACCGTTTCGATGAGCCGGTAGCGCATCTCGTCGCCACGTTCTTCGGCAACCACTAGAGACTTGTCGACCAGTCGGGACAGCAGATCCAGCGCATCGAAACGCCCCACCTCCCCGACCGATCCCACGCTCTCGGCGGCCTCCATCGAGAACCCTCCCCTGAACACGGACAGGCGCTGGAGTAGGTGTTGCTCGGGGCCGGTCAGGAGTTCGTAGCTCCAATCCATGGCCGCTTCCAGCGTCTGCTGGCGAGGCAACGCCGGACGGCTGCCACCGGTCAGCAACGCAAACCGATCGTCGAGCCGAGCGCACAACTGCTCGGCCGACATCGCCCGGATCCGGGAGGCGGCTAGTTCAATGGCCAGCGGGATCCCGTCCAACCGCCGCGAGATGTCCGCCACCGCCCGGCGATTCGCGGCGTTGAGCGAGAATCCGGGCCGCACCGCCGCCGCCCGATCGACGAAGAGGCGCACAGCCTCGTGCTCGTTCAATGTGGTCAGATCCGACTCGTCCCCGATAGGGGGTACCGAAAGCGAGGGGACCAAGTAGAGCACCTCGCCTGCCATCCCCAGCGCCTCCCGGCTGGTCGCCATGACCTGCAACTGCGGACACGACCGCAGGAGGCTGTCGAGCAACCGCACGGCGTCATTGAGCAGATGCTCGCAATTGTCGAGCACCAGGAGCGTGTGCCGGGAGCGGAGGTACTCGATCAAGCTCTCCTGCATGGTCTTGCCGGGGAGTTGCTCGACGCCGAGGGCCGCGGCCACCGCTACGGCGATCAGAGCACCGTCGTGGAGCGAGCCCAGCTCGACCAGCCACACGCCGTCGCGAAACACCGAGACCAGGTCGGCAGCCGCTTGCAAGGCGAGACGGGTCTTTCCGGAACCGCCCACCCCGGTCAGGGTCAGGAGGCGGGTTTTCGGCATCAACTCCGCCACGGCGTCCAGGTCCCGCCGGCGGCCGATGAAGCTGGTGACCTGAACCGGGAGGTTGTGCGCATAGGCGTCCAGGGAACGGATCGAAGGGAACGAGGCGGGGAGATCCGGGTGGAGCAGTTGGAACACCCGCTCGGAACGGGCCAGGTCACGGAGGCGGTGCTCGCCGAGGTCGCGGAGACCCGCTTCGTCGGGCAGCATGTCCCGGATCAGCTCGGCCGTGGTGAGCGAGACCAGGATCTGCCCGCCGTGCCCGGCGGCCAGGAGTCGCGCGCAACGGTTGAGGGTCGGGCCGAAGTAGTCGCCGTCCCGTTCGTCGGCAGAGCCCGTGTGCAGCGCCATCCGGACTCGCATCTGTCCCATCTCACCCGGAGCTTCCGACGACACCTGTCGTTGCGCCTCGATGGCCGCGTCCAGCGCCGCCCGGGGCGATGGGAAAGCAACCGAAAACGCATCGCCCGCAGTGGTAAAGATGTAGCCGTGGTGCCGGGCGATGACGTCCCTCAGTACCCGGTCGTGGCGGGCAAGCGTTCGCTGCATGGCGTCGGGGTAGTACTCCCAGAACCGTGTGGACCCCTCGATATCGGTGAAGAGAAAGGTGATCGTCCCCGTGGGTGGCCGGACGTCGAACGCGACCGGGCCCGACCCCTGCGGGTCAACCGGTCGATGCTGTTCGGAAGGCTGGTCGTTACGCAACGGTCTCATCCCTGGGTGTTCGTCACCAACCTACAACCGCAAGCCGACGTTTCCCGCAGGATTCCGACCATGCCGTTGCCGCTTCGACGATACGTCTGGCACACTATGGGTGATGCAGGAGCGCCCCATCGAGACGAAAGACAACGGCTATCGCGTCATGCCCGGATGGCGGGTCGGCCACCTCATGGAGGAATCCACCACGGCCTCGGGCCTCCTGGTGCCCGCCGCCGCCATCGTGGAGCGATCCACCGAAGCCCTCTCCCTGATCGATGTCGAGAACGGCAACCGTTTCTGGGCGGTCCCCGCGGACGCCTGGCGGTTCATCTGGCCGTCGACCGGCCGGGTCGTGATCGCGGTGCGCGAGTCGGCGATCATCGCCGAGCAGCAGGACGACGATCTCCCCGGCGAGGGCCGCTACCTGTGACAACCTCCCCCCGTTCTTGCGTCAGAAACCTGCGCATATGCGCGGTTTCTGACGCAAGAACGCTCCTATGACCGACGGCGGGCGACAGCGGCGGCGGCTCACCGCCACGGTGACCGACCTCGAGGTCCGGCACCAGCGCGCCTTTTTGATCGCCGTCTACGACGACGACCGTGCAGAACGTGAGCGGTCGCTCGCCGAACTGGCCTTGCTGACCAAGACCGCCGGTTCCGACCCCATAGAGTCGGAGCTCGTGCGCAGACCGCTGCCCGACCCGGCCACGTTCATCGGGCGCGGCAAGGCCGCCGAACTGGCCGCGACGACCGAATCACTCGACATCGACGTGGTGGTCTTCGACAACTCGCTGACCCCCGCTCAGCAACGCAACCTTCAGGAGATCTTCGAGTGCGATGTCGTCGACCGGGAGGCCCTGATCCTCGACATCTTCGCCCAACATGCCACCAGCCGCGAAGGCATGCTCCAGGTCGAGCTCGCCCTCTTGCACTATCACCTCCCCCGCCTCCGTGGCCAGGGCACGCAGCTGAGCCGCCAGGCGGGCGGAATCGGAACCCGGGGTCCCGGCGAAACCAAGCTCGAATCCGATCGCAGGCGGATCCTCAGCCGGATCGCCAAACTCGAACGGGACCTTCGCTCCCTCGACTCGACCCGGGCGACCCAGCGCAAGGCCCGCCGCAAATCCGACCTGGCGCAGCTTGCCCTCGTCGGTTACACCAATGCCGGGAAATCGACGCTGCTGAATCAGCTGACCGGAGCAGACGTCCTCACCCAGGATCAGCTGTTCTCGACGCTCGACCCCACCGTGCGCCGGCTCGATCTCGGCAACGGTCGGGCCGTGTTGCTGTCCGACACGGTGGGATTTGTCCGCCGCCTGCCCCACAACCTCGTCGAAGCATTCCGCTCGACGCTCGAAGAGGTGGCCCGGTCCGACCTGATGCTGCACGTCGTCGATGCGGGCGAGCCGGCGCTGGAAGGCCAGATCGCGGCGGTGCGGACGGTGCTGGAAGAGATCGGGGCCGCCCACCTGCCCGAGCTGCTGGTCCTCAACAAGGTCGACACGGTCGGCGACCAGGCCCGCCTCCGGCTCACCCGGCTGTATCCGGAGGCAGTGGCGCTGTCGGCCCTCAGCGGCGAAGGGACCGACGGGCTCATTGCCGCGATAGACGAGCTGCTCCGCGATCGGTTGACGGAGATCATGTTGACCATTCCTTACGACCGGGGCGACGTGGTCGCCGCCGTCCATCGTGAGGGTGAAGTCATCAAAGAAGAACACCTCGACGAAGGGACCCGGATCCACGCCAGGCTCCCAGTTGCGCGCGTCGCCGGGTTTCTGGACTTCGCACCATATGCTGCACGGGCGGAACGAGACGCCGGGAGCTGAACCCACAGTCCGGCAGGCAAAGCCCGGCCGGTTGCGGTCAGAGGCGATCCCGGGCGATCAGCGCCGCACCGACAATGCCAGCTTCGTTCCGCAGCTGGGCGGGCACCACCTCGGTTTCGACAACCAGGTACTGCTCGAACTTCTCGAGTTTGCGGCTCACGCCGCCACCGATGATGAACAGGTCGGGTGAAAAGACGTTCTCGAGATGCTCGAGATACTCGTTCACCCGGATACCCCACTTCTTGTACGTGAGTCTCTCGGCTTCACGAACCCGTGCTGCCGCATAATGCTCTGCATCCATGCCCTTGAACTCGAGATGCCCCAGTTCGGTGTTCGGGTGCAGATGACCGTCGACGAACACTCCGCTCCCGATGCCGGTCCCGAAGGTCAGGATGAACACCACCCCGTTCCGATCCCGTCCGGCTCCGAACCGCATCTCGGCAATCCCCGCCGCATCGGCGTCGTTCAGCAGCGTTACGTCCTGGCCGGTGGCCTTGCGGAGGAGCTTCTCGCCGTCGACCCCGATCCAGGCTTTGTCGATGTTGGCGGCGCTGTGGACGATCCCATGCCGGACGACCGAGGGCAGGGTGCAACCAATCGGCCCCTCCCAATCGAAGTGAGTGACGAGTTCGACGACAACGGCGGCCACGGCCTCCGGAGTGGAAGGCTGGGGAGTCAGGATCTTCTTGCGGCTCCGGGCGAGCTGCCCGGTTTCGAGATCAACCGGAGCTCCCTTGATACCGGACCCACCGATGTCGACACCGAGAATCTCCATACCGTGAGCTTCCTCTAGCGACCGGGGCCAGGGTAATCGGACCCCCTCATTCGTCGTCGCCGGATCCGCCGATCGAGACGAGTCCGCAGGAGTGGCACACGTTGCGGGTCAGTCCGCCGGGGAGCCGGTGCTCCTCGAAGACATGCTGATGGCCTTCGCTCGGCCGGGAACGGGCGGGGGCGGCCGGAAGACGGTCGAACGGAACGATGCCGGTTTGGCGCAACTCGTCGGACACCCGCAGGAGGATGCCCTTCAGGCCGTGCCAGAAACCGGCAAACGCCTTGCTCAGAGCGTTCTTCTTCTTTGGTCCCGCCTGCCTGACCGGGCGGGACGCCCCGGCCAGTTCGACTGCCTTGCCGCGGGTCTCTTTGACGCGGGCCGGTTTTGGCGGTTTAGGAGCCTTTTCGCGAGGCGGCTTGTCCTTCCCGCCGGGATCAGGACGCGGCACCGATTCGGGGGCGGTGCGGGATCTCTTCTTCTCTTTTGGCTTTCGTCCCGGGATCTCCGGGATGGGGACGTCATCCCACGGGGAAGCCGGCTCGGCCGGAGGCCGGACCGGTGTTCTGGGGACGTACACCTCCGGAGCCGGGACCGGTTCGGGCGCTGCCGGAGCCGCCGGCCGCTCGACCGGGGTCGGAGCAGGGGCGGTCTGTTCCGGGACAGGAAAGGCAGGTGGAGCAGGTTCAACCGGCGGAGGGGCGAAGTCCACAGCCGCATCGGCAGGCGCAGACGCCGCTCCGGCCGCCTCTTCGTTCGCTAGCCGTTTCCGTTCCTTGCGGGTCAAAGCAGGCGTTGCTTCCGCCCTTGCCACGGTCTTGCTGCGTTGCCACCATCGCTTCTTGACCGTCTCGACCGGCACCAGATCGACGGTGGAGGCTGCGAAATGCCCGGGACGGCGCGGCAAGAAGGTGACCGTTTCCTCTTCGACGTTGAGCGTGAACCATCCCCGCCCGATAGGGGCTACCTGGACGGTGTTCTTGTCCCAGCGCCCGAGTTCGCCGCTGGTGTGCCCGAGGATGATGAACTCGTCGGTCAGTTCGACGATCACTTCGAGTTCGGGCGCGGCGTCGCCGTTGAGCTGGATGCGTCCGTCGAACGCGAGGTTCTTGTTTTCGGTTTCAGCCGGGGACACGGTCACCTACGTCGTATCGGCCGTTGATTCGCGATTCTGAAGTGGCTCATACGCTATCGCACCGGGAGTTTCTAGCCACATTCTTCGACAGGAGTAACCTCAACGGCGATCGCTCATTTCCAAGGAGTTTCCATGACCGCAACCGCCGACATTGGTCTCATCGGGCTGGCGGTGATGGGACAGAACCTGGTCCTCAATATGGACGACCACGGCTACACGGTGGCCGTCTTCAACCGGACGACGTCCCGGGTCGACGAGTTCCTGGCCGGCCCGGCCCACGCCACCAGGGTCATCGGCACCCATTCCCTCGAAGAGCTCATTGCTTCGCTCACGAGCCCTCGCAAGGTGATGCTGATGGTCAAGGCCGGGGACGCCGTCGATGCGATGATCGACACCATCCTCCCGATGCTCGACCCGGGCGACATCATCATCGACGGAGGCAACTCGCAATTCACCGACACCGCCCGCCGCACGGCACGGGTGGAAGCGGCCGGTGCCCTCTATGTCGGAACCGGCGTCTCAGGTGGCGAGGAAGGGGCCCGCCGCGGCCCGTCCATCATGCCCGGAGGCAGCGCGGCCGCCTGGCCCCACATTCGCCCCATCTTCCAGGACATTGCGGCCAAGGTGGCGGACGGCACGCCGTGTTGTGATTGGGTGGGTCCTGGCGGGGCCGGACACTTCGTGAAGATGGTCCACAACGGCATCGAATACGGCGACATGCAGGTCATTGCCGAGGCCTATCACTTCATGAAGGATGGCCTCAATCTGTCCCACAGCGAAATGTCGGATGTCTTCCGGCGGTGGGGCGAAGGCGTTCTGGACTCGTACCTCATCGACATCACCGCCGACATCCTCGCCTACCGCGAAGAACCGGGAACGCCGCAGCTCGAACTGATCCTTGACGCCGCCGGGCAGAAAGGCACCGGTAAGTGGACCGCCATATCCGCGCTCGACCTCGGCATGCCGACCACCCTGGTTGCGGAGGCGGTGTTCGCCCGGATCGTCTCGGCCTTGAAGGATGAACGAGTGACCGCCTCCGGTTTGCTCACCGGACCGCGCGGGGATGTACTCGACGGCCTCGCCCCCAACACTCCGGCCGAGACCCGGCGGGAGATCGCTACCCACAAGAAGGCGATCTGGGTCGAGAAGCTCGAGCAGGCGGTGTATGCCGCCAAAGATCATCTCCTACGCCCAGGGGTTCATGCTGCTGCGGGCGGCCGCCGTGGAGTACGACTGGGACCTGGACTACGGACGGATCGCCTCGTTGTGGCGTGAGGGTTGCATCATCCGGGCGGCGTTCCTCGACGACATCACCGCTGCCTTTTCGAAAGACCCACAGCTGACCAACCTGATGCTCGATCCCTTCTTCCGGCAGGCCCTCGCCGAGTCGGAGAAAGGGCTGCGGGCCACGGTCCGCCAGGCGGTGAAGATCGGACTACCGGTGCCCGCCTATTCGAGTGCGCTGGCGTTCTACGACTCGTACCGGTCGGGGCGGTTGCCCGCCAACCTGATCCAGGCCCAGCGCGACTACTTCGGAGCCCACACCTACGAACGGGTCGATCGGCCCCGCGGGGAGTTCTTTCATACCAACTGGACGGGAACCGGAGGCGATACCACCGCCGGCACCTACGAGGTGTGATCCGGCCTAGCCGGCGGCCAGGGCCAGGGTGATGAACACGGATCGGTGCTCGGATCCCAGACTGGGGCCGGTTCTCCTGGTGACGGTGGTGAACTCGGCGCTGTGCAGCAAATGATCGATCGGGACCCCGAACGGGCCGAGGACGGACGGCCAGGTGGCCTGCAATCCGAAACCGTTCAGTGAATTGACCAGATCCGAATCGGCCAGCGGCCGGAACGCGTACGACCAGGGCGAGGCGTTGAGGTCGCCGACGACCATAACAGGACGATCCTGGTCGGCCGCCCAATCGACCACACCGGCCAACTGCTCGTTCGCGACGTCGCTACCTTGCCGGGCGACGTCGGCGACGGCGGATGAAAGGCGAGCAACCGGATCGGCATGCCGTCGAACTCCATGTCGAGTTCCCGGGCACGAGGCGTGTTGGGACCAACGGGGACGCCCCGCAGTTTCACATCGACACCCGACCGAACGAGGATTGCGTTGCCAAAACCAAACGCAGTCGGGAGGCCGGGAGACAGGTCGTAGGCAAGATCGGCGCCGTTGATGGCTTCCTCCCATTGCGGGCCTCCCTCGAAGATGAAGATGAGATCGGCGTTGCTCGATCGGAACAGCTCCATCACTTCCGCCGTGTTGTCGTTGTCGGCACTCACGTTGAACGACAGGATGCGGAGGAACGACGAACCGGCGGCCGCCGGAGCGGGTGACCCGATATACAAGGGCACCACCAGGTACAGGTTGATCGCCATGCCCACCAGCGCTACCCACACCAACCGCCGCTCGCCTGCCAGCGCCAGGAGGGCAACCGCCAAGGCAAGTCCGACGATGTAGTGGGGGCGGAAACTCGAGGCGAGGTCGAAGGGCCACCACAGGCGACCGAGAAATCCACCGATGGTCGCCGCGAGGAACCCGCCTCCGATGACCACCCCCAGCGCTCTCAACGAGCGGTTGCCGGCGCGTCCCGTAGCCGCGCCCGATTCGGTCCTCCCAGTTTTCACCACGCAAGATTAGAACCATCCGCGGGCCACCGGCACCAAACCCGTTCTTGCGTGAGAAACCGCGCATATGCGCAGGAAACTCACGCAAGAACGGTCTTTGGCGCGATGATGGGGCGGCGGACCAAGGAACTGCGGCTTGCTATCGCTCCGGGACCTCGACAAACGGTACGGGTCGATCATTGCTCTCGCTGGAGCCTCCTTCGACGTACCCGACGGACGGATCGTCGGATTCCTCGGACCGAACGGAGCGGGCAAGACCACCGCGATGCGTTGTGTCTTCGGCCTCGTGCGCCCGAACCGGGGACAGATCTTGTGGAACGATCGTCCGGTAGGTCCCGCCGAACGCCTGCAGTTCGGCTACATGCCGGAAGAGCGAGGCCTCTACACAAAGATGAAGGCCCGCGAGCAGCTGGCCTACTTCGGTCGATTGTCCGGTCTCGACCGCACCACCGCCACCGAACAGCGCCGACTACTGGTTGAGCCGGCTCGGTTTGAGCGACCGGGCGTTCGATGAAACCGTGCGGCTGTCACACGGCAACCAGCAACGCGTCCAGCTCGCCACTGCGCTTCTCCACCAGCCCCGGCTGCTTGTGCTCGACGAACCCTTCGCGGGACTCGATCCGCTCGGAATGGAGACCATGGCCGGATTGCTCGCAGAACTCGCCGCGGGCGGAGTCGGCATCGTCTTCTCCAGCCACCAACACACAAGGGTTGTTTCCAGTCGGATTTTCCCTTACATGATACACGTTAAGCGAAGCCTGAAGCTACATCATAACCGACAACGGGGAAGAGTGATGCAGACTTGAAACCGAAGTCGAGAGTAGAACGCAAAGCCAGAAGTATAATCGCAATCGGAAGTCTTCAAATTTTGGGGGATTGTCATAAGACCAGGAAGGAGTGATTCGGCCAACCGTAGATACCACATGTCTCAAAGTACGAGGAAGAGCAGAGCCTAAGAGAGTCAAGGTGGCAGCTGACTTCGACGGCCGAGGACGAAAACGAGCATGTACGAGTCGAGCGGAACGATCACGGCTGATAATGGCAACCAGGACCCTGAAACGACGAAGCACGGAAGAGAGCAATGAACTCAGGAGGACTTGTGGAAGAAAGAAGTTGTAGTTGATACTATGGCAGTAGAAATCATAGAGTAAAAAACTGCTTACTTTATAATAAAATAAATTTTATTATAAAAAAAAGGGAAAAGAGAGAATCTTTTCCCTTTTTTTATTTAACAATAGTATTTATAATTAAGCAATGAATTCAGAAAACTTCATATTTGCATTAGGACTTACAATCTTCGCCGGACTCTCCACGGGTATCGGAAGTACTATGGCATTCCTGTCTAAGAATTTTAATCCCAAATTCTTGGCAGGATCATTAGGTTTCTCAGCTGGCGTTATGATATATGTTTCTCTTATCGAGATTTTCGTAAAGGCTAAATACTCTTTGACCATATTGTATGGTTATAAACAGGGTTATTTTATAACTGTTTTAGCTTTTTTCGGTGGAATCGCAATAATTGCACTGATTGATTGGCTAGTTCCCTCCTTTGAAAATCCTCATGAATTAAAAAACATTGATGAGTCCGCTTTAATTGATCAAGTTAAAAATGATAAATTAATGCGTATGGGAATGTTCTCTGCCTTGGCAATTGGGATCCATAATTTCCCTGAAGGCTTAGCTACTTTTATCGGAGCATTACAAGATCCGGCTTTAGGTATTAGCATCGCTGTAGCGATTGCTATTCATAACATTCCGGAAGGTATTGCCGTTTCTGTGCCGATTTATTTTGCCACAAAAAATCGAAAAAAAGCATTTACCTATTCCTTTCTCTCCGGATTGGCTGAACCGATTGGAGCAATTGTCGGTTATTTCTTATTATTAAGAATATTCAACGAGGCTATTTTCGGAATCGTATTCGCGGGAGTTGCCGGAATCATGGTATATATTTCTCTCGATGAATTATTACCTACAGCCGAAGAATTTGGCGAACACCATGTTGCGATATACGGTCTTATATTCGGCATGGCAGTTATGGCTATTAGTTTACTATTATTTGCTTAAAATATTTTGGTTCTACTCTTAGACATACATTAACTTTTTAATATAAAAACGGATTAATTAGTAAAGAATAGCACATGTTTTTAAAAATATGTTTACATAATATTACAATTTGGATGATTTGATTAAGGAAAATAATGAAAACGAAAAGTATAGAATTGTTAAATAAAGCTGTAGCAGACGAACTGTCTGCAGTTCATCAGTATATGTATTTCCATGTTCATTGTGACGATCAGGGATACGATTTATTGGCTAATCTGTTTAAACGCACAGCAATTGATGAAATGCTGCATATTGAAAATATTTCGGAAAGAATTTTATTCCTCAAGGGAGATGTTGAAATGAAAGCCTCAATGGCGGTTCAAAAAATTCACGATGCAAAAGACATGCTTAAAATAGCGACCGAGATGGAAATTGAAAGTGCAAAGGATTATAATATCTGGGCGAATGAATGTGCTCAAAATGCAGATTCTGTTTCTAAAAAATTATTTGAAACTCTCGTGGAAGATGAAGAAAGACATTTTAATCAATATGATACTGAAATGGAAAATCTAAAGAAATTTGGCAACAATTACTTGGCTTTACAATCAATTGAACGCAGCAAGAACATTTCTGTCCAAGGACAACCCAGGTAAATAATATTTACATAATATTAAATAAAACGCCGCTTTTTAGCGGTGTTTTATTTGGGGTACAATGGACAAGCTCAGGCCAACGAAACTTCTGATATAGCAAATCAAAATAATTTCTCTGCCCCTTCTAATTTTTGACTAATAATAGTTTTACCATTTTTTACCATGACAGTCATAGCACGATACTCCGGAATCTCCGCCCCTTAGGTCTGATCCATGACAAGTGACGCAATTTTCCAGTGGTAAGTTTAATCCACTTTTATGCATAGCACCATTTTTGCTTATTGTATGGTCAGATGGTGGATTGTATTCTGAATCTGTTGGAGAACTACAATATAGCAGAAATATTGAAATAATTGATATTAAGATAATTTGTACCAATAATTTGCTTCGTCCAGCTATTTTTGATCTTTTCATAAAGTTTTCTCTATTCATATTACTATTCAAACTATATAAGATTAAATTGTTCCTTATGGTTTAATTTAAAATATTTCTATTATTTATTAAGTAAATATATCAAATGAAATTTTCCTTAAAAAAATCTTGGAATGCAATACTTTTATTTTTTGAAAAATGAACAAAGATATTTTATAGACTATGAAAATGCAAAAAAAACTTATAGATTAAACATTAATTATTTAATAATCTAATATATAGTACTGAATAATTATTTTTTCAAGTTGTATTATGCAATCACCTTTTTTAAAAATAGAATATAAGGATTAGACAATGTTTAAAGAACATCCAAAGGGCTTATATATACTTTTCTTTACTGAAATGTGGGAGAGGTTTAGTTATTATGGGATGAGAGCAATTTTAACGCTTTATATGATTACCGAAGCAACTCAAAAAAATCCAGGGTTAGGATGGGATGATGCTTTTGCATTATCAATTTACGGCTGGTACACAATGGCCGTGTACGTTATGTCCATTCCAGGTGGTATTATTGCGGATAGATGGTTAGGACAAAAAAAGACTGTACTTTATGGTGGAATATTACTTGTATTTGGACACTCAATTCTTGCCATAGATACTATTTGGGCATTTGCAACAGGTTTAACTTTAATCGTCCTCGGAGTTGGCGGCTTAAAACCAAATATTTCAACAATGGTCGGTGGGCTTTACAGAAAAGGAGACCCCAGAAGAGACCACGGTTTTACAATTTTTTATATTGGAATAAATCTTGGCGCCTTCCTTGCTTCTTTGGTAGTGGGAGGAGTAGGTGAATTATATGGATGGCATTACGGTTTTGGACTAGCAGGAATAGGAATGTTGTTAGGACTATCAGTATTTCTATATGGTCATAAGTATTTAAAGAACATAGGTGAACCACCAACAAAGAGAGATGAAACAAAAGTAGCAATTAAAACTCCTCTGACAAAAATAGAAAAAGATAGAATGGTAGTTTTGTTTCTTTCATTTATAGTAATTATTGCATTTTGGGCTGCTTTTGAACAAGCAGGTGGATTAATGAATATTTATACTAATTCAAAAATAAATAGAATGTTTTTGGGTTGGCAAATACCAACTTCATGGTTTCAATCTCTCAATCCATTCTTTATAATGACATTAGGTACAGTGATTGCTTCATTCTGGCTAAAGAGACAACGTTCCAACAAAGAAGCCTCTACACTGTTTAAGATGGCTGTCGGAATTATGATAATGGGTACTGGTTTTCTAATGATGTCAGGAGCTTCAATACAATCAACTAATGCTGGGCAGGCTGGAATGTACTGGGTAATTGCTGCATACTTATTGCATACAATCGGTGAATTATGTGCTTCGCCAACTGCACTATCATTTATTACAAAATTAGCACCTGTTAAATACGGATCATTAATGATGGGTTCTTATTTTGCCGCAACCGGCCTTGGCAATAAAGTTGCAGGTTTGCTTGGTGAATCAGCTTCACACGCTGGAGAGCTACAAATATTTATAGGAATATTTATTTTTGCTGCTGTATTTGGGTTCCTATTACTTATCTTTTTAAAGAAATTAAAGGCACTTACACATGGTGCCGAAGATATTATTGAGGATGAGTTAGAAATAGTGCCTGAAACTGTTAAAGCTTAGTTACTTGAAGATATTCTAATCTTAACAGATATTTAATATTCTAATTCAAAACAGTAAATCGCTCCTCACTAAACACTATTTACCGAGGAGCGATTTTAAAAATGTGTTGCAACTTTGCTACACTAATTTCAACTTTAGTCAAAAAATAATTGAATATTATGGGCTATTGACATTCTCAATTTAACACGTTTGTTTTGAGATACATTTTTGGGATAAATGATATACAATAATGACTATTGCTTCACGTACATTCTAACTTAATACTATCTTAATAATATCACTTATTAGTAAACTGTATACGATAAAAATAAATAGGGAATAAGAGATGAACAGCACATATACAGATTGGGCGTGGCCGTGGTGGACAGTAATGGTATTTATCAATATTGTTAATCTTATTGTTTGTGTGCTTGTATTCAAACGATCAATGAATCCAAAGGATGGTGTAGATTTAGTATATCGAAAACGGATGCGGATCATGGGGCTAATATTTACTATGGTTGGTGCATATCGAGCTGTTTTTGTGTCTCGATATCTCGCTCAAATGGCATGGTTTGACTCTATTGCAAATAGCGCTCTACTTATTCGAATATTTGCCATAGCAGCCGAACTTTCTTTTAGTGGATTAATTGCGCTAGCTATGTTAAGAGTTAATACTGATTTACCTGCCGAAAATGCTAGTTCTAATAAATTTATATTATTTATGGCAACCAAAAGTCCATATTTTCTAATAGGATGTATATTCATCGCACAATTCTTTGCTACTGCCGGGTTGATTATGAAGAGTAATACATTATTTGCTATTGAAGAGACACTATGGTCACTTGGTTTTTTAGCGGTGCTTCCACTTGCTATTATGCAATTGCATCGTGTTTACAACATAAGGGAAAAAAGAGCACTAAAAAACTTAAAAATGCTGAAGCAATCGACTGTGTTAATTGCAGCATGGTGTATGATATATTGTAGTTATGGCTTATTTTATCATTTGCCATTAGAAAGTTGGCCGAATGCTATTAATCAACTTGATACAGGGCTTCCAATGATTAAATCTGGTGTAATGGCTATCGTTGATGCCTTTATTATTTTAAATGAATCAAAAGCATACAGCGATTGGGGTTTTGGATTTCTTTTTTGGCACTCTGCCTATTTTAGTGTATGTGTATGGATTTCAATATTTTTAATGCGAGCTCCACGAATTAAAAGCAATAATTAAATCATTACTTTCAGAAGTTTTGAATCCACAGAAAGCGTATCCGCAATGTGGTATTTTGTGATTTTATTTGATTTTATTCGACAAAATCAATATGCAACAATAAACACAAAACCTCGTCGAGAAACGAGGTTTATAGAGGGTGGGCGATGGCAGGATCGAACTGCCGACTTCTGCCGTGTGAAGACAGTGTTCTACGAGGAGCGATTTTAAAAGTGTGCTATAACTGTGCTACACTTCTGTCCACTACTGTCTACTTGTGTCTTCAGAAATTATATCCACGATAATCTGATATTTATTTTAACAAGTTAAAATCCAATTGACGGAAATAATTTAAAACATATCTCGATCTATACTGTACTCTACAGGTCAAGTAGTTGAATTTGTGCATGCATTTATTTAAATTAAAATACGATAATAATATGCTAATATCAGGAGTATATATGAATTTAATTAAGTTAGTCTCGATAATATTGTCCACTTCGTTTCTCATATTCGCACAAAATATTCCTACCGGTGACCATGCTCTTGGAACAAAATCTTATGATGATTTTGAAGAATCTGACGTATGTCAAAGCTGCCACAATGATATTTATCAACAATGGAAACAATCAATGATGTCACAATCATACACACATCATTGGGATGAAATTGAATATTTTGAATTAGCTGTACCGCATGGCGAAGTTGATCCAATGTACAAACCGGTTGCCGATGGCTGCAATGGATGTCATACACCTATGGCATTTCTTGCCGGTGATGTACCTCCTCCCCGCCCTGAAGAAAATAGTCGCGCAAATGATGGCGTGAATTGCGAAGTATGTCATTCCATCAAGGGATTCGAAGGAGATGTTCCGTTCAATTTTAATTATATTTCTGATCCAAGTGATGTGAAATTAGGACCAAAAGAAAATTTAGATTCACCATATCATAAGATTGAAAAAATTGACTTCATGAGTGAAGCTGAATACTGCGGAACCTGTCACAACGAAAAAAACCCCTATGATGTTTGGGTAAAATCTACCCAATTAGAATGGGCCGAAGGACCTTATGCTGAGCAAGGAGTAGCTTGTCATCAGTGCCATATGCCCAAAGCAATGACAAAGAATGCGAAAATGTCCAATCCCAACTTGGTATCACAACATTTATTCCACGGCGCTCATGATCCCGGAAAGGTTGCGAGTGTAGTTGAGATTCGCATGCATCCATCTGAAAGAGAAGTAGAAATTGATGATGGTGTTGTACTAAATATTCAAATATTTAATGCCAAGACCGGTCATAAATTTCCATCAGGCTCAGTAGAAGATCGTATAGTTTGGTTGGATGTTACAGCAACAGATTCCGAAGGAAAAGTGTATCACTTACCAGTAGATAAGAAGGGATTTGAAGGGGAAGAATATACAATTGCATCTAATGAATTAGCTTACACAGATATGGGTATTCCACTTAAAATTCCAAATTTTGAAGGTGTTCAAAGAGATGGTGTTCCAATCGGTGATAGAATCTTCCGTATGCCCTATTTCGATGAAAATGGAATTATGACAATTATGCAATGGAATACACGTTCTTTAGGAGTCGACTATCGCATCGGACCGCGTGAAACTAAAATTGAAACTTTTACTTTTGAAATGCCCGAAGATGTTGCTCCAGGTAAAATGACTTTTAATGCTACATTAAATTTTCAAAAGTTAGTGAAACCGGTTGCTGTATATCTAGAAGTGCCGGAAGAAGAAAGTGAAATAATTTTAGTCAATACTGCCTCAACATGGATTGAGATATACGAATAAAAGGAATATTATTATGAATTATAAATCAATATTATCTAAAATATTTATTATTATCGGTATTGTTTCCTTTGTGTTACCTGAATCTATATCGGCAATACCAGCATTTGCTCGTGAGCATAAAGTATCTTGCACAACCTGCCACTCCGTATTTCCACGTTTAAAGGATTACGGGGATGAATTTGCTGGAAATGGTTTTATCATGAAAGAAGCCTTCAATAATAGGAATTTTGTAAAAAGTGGCGATGATCGACTACTTTTGAACAAAACATTTCCACTGGCGGTAAGAATGGAAGCTTTTGGCTCATACGATGAAAGCAAGGATGTTGAATACGATCTGCAATCGCCTTGGGGAATAAAACTATTATCCGGCGGTACCTTGTATAAAGATATCGGTTATTATTTCTATTTTTATATGTATGAACGTGGTGAGGTTGCTGGAATTGAAGACGCATATATTCATTTTGACAATGTATTCGATTCTCACTTAGATATTATGGTCGGTCAATTTCAAACATCGGACCCCTTGATGAAACGTGAATTGCGCTTAACCTACGAAGACTACATGATTTATAAGACAAGAATCGGTTTGTCAAATATTGATCTAGCATATGACCGTGGAATATTATTTGCTTATGGACTTGAGCAAACAGGTACTGATATTATTGGAATGATCACTAACGGAAATGGCAAGCCGGAAGCTGAAGATCGCAGATTAGATACTGATAATCATAAGAATCTTGGGTTTAGAGTAAATCAGAACATTAATGATATTCTCTCCGTTGGTGGATATTACTATTTCGGTAAAGAAAAATATCCTGATAATGATCAAATTAATGATGTCACCTACTACGGCGCTGATTTTTATATTGGGTTAGAAAATATTGAGCTAACTGCTCAATATTTAAATAGAAATGATTCAAATCCGGTATTTGGAAATGCTCATAAGGATGTCAATACTGATGGATATATTGCTGAACTGGTTTTTTCTCCTGATATGAATAATTCAAAATATTATATAACTGCACTTTATAATTATATAGATTCTGACTTATACAAATACCAAACTGCTACTTTGAGTTACACTTATCTAGTAGCACGAAATTTGCGATTAATAGGTGAATATACTTACGATTTAGAAAATGAACACAATCGGTTTATATTGGGTGTAATTGGAGCATTTTAGTATAATTACTTAGACAGCAATTATCGATTAGCTATTAAACAGTTAGATAAGAAATAGTCTATTCCAATCTATCAAAAAAGGAGTAAAATATGGCTAAAGACAGCAAGTGCCCAGTAACACATTCGTCGGCAAGCCGCGGTACTTCACCCCGTGACTGGTGGCCAAACCAGTTGAACCTTAATATTCTTCATCAACATTCACAGTTATCAAATCCAATGGACGAGAGTTTCAACTATACTGAGGAATTTAAAAAACTTGACCTTAAAGCAGTTAAAAAAGATTTATATGTATTGATGACCGATTCACAAGATTGGTGGCCAGCAGATTATGGTCATTATGGCGGTCTATTTATTACGAATGGCATGGCATAGTGCTGGTACTTATCGAATCGGTGATGGACGAGGTGGTGCAGGTTCTGGTACCCAACGTTTTGCACCTCTTAATAGCTGGCCTGACAACGCAAACCTAGATAAGGCCCGATTTCTTCTATTACCGATCAAACAGAAGTATGGAAGAAAAATCTCATGGGCTGATCTAATGATACTTGCAGGTAATTGTGCTCTTGAGTCTATGGGCTTCAAAACATTTGGTTTTGCGGGCGGTCGCGAAGATGTTTGGGAACCGGAAGAAGATATTTATTGGGGAGCAGAAGCCGAGTGGCTAGGAGATAAGCGTTACAAGGGTGATCGAGAACTAGAGCAATCCTCTTGCTGCTGTTCAGATGGGTTTGATTTATGTTAATCCAGAAGGCCCAAACGGTGAACCAAGTGCGGTTAAATCAGGAAAAGATATACGTGAGACCTTTGCTCGTATGGCTATGAACGATGAAGAAACAGTTGCGCTTGTTGCAGGTGGGCATACTTTTGGCAAATGCCATGGTGCTGGTGACGCAGCTCTGGTTGGTCCTGAACCCGAAGCAGCCAGTATTGAAGAACAAGGACTTGGCTGGAAAAGTAGTTTTGGCAGTGGTAAAGGAGATGATACTATTACTAGTGGTATAGAAGGTGCTTGGACACCGAATCCTATCAAATGGGACAATGGTTACTTTGATATGTTGTTCAACTATGATTGGGATTTAGTAAAAAGTCCTGCTGGTGCATTCCAATGGGTTCCTGTTAATCCAGATGAAAAGGATCTAGCACCTGCTGCTCATGATCCATCAATAAAGGTCACTACTATCATGACTACTGCAGATATGGCAATGCGGATGGATCCAATATATGAAAAGATTTCAAGACGCTTCCACAAGCATCCGGAGGAGTTTGCTGATGCATTCGCTCGTGCATGGTTTAAACTGACGCACCGTGACATGGGTCCGCGTTCACGTTACTTAGGACCTGAGGTTCCAAAGGAAGAGCTAATTTGGCAAGACCCTGTCCCCACAGTCTCGCATAAATTGATTGATGAAAAGGATATTGCTAATCTCAAGAGTAAAATTTTAAGCTCTGGATTGTCTGTATCACAACTGGTCTTTACAGCGTGGGCTTCAGCTTCAACGTTCAGAGGTTCTGACAAACGCGGAGGTGCTAACGGGGCACGTATTCGTCTCGCTCCACAAAAGGATTGGGAAGTCAATCAGCCAACTCAACTAAAGAAAGTGTTAAGACACTTGAGAATATCCAAAAGGAATTTAACAAATCACAAACTGACGGAAAAAAAGTATCACTTGCCGATTTGATTGTGTTGGGTGGATGTGCAGGTGTGGAGCAAGCGGCTAAAAATGCTAATCACAACGTGAATGTTCCTTTCACTCCAGGTCGCACGGATGCTACACAAGAACAAACAGATGTAGAGTCCTTTGCTGTTCTTGAACCTGCTGCAGATGGTTTCCGTAACTACCAAAAATCTAAGTTTGATATATCAACTGAGGAATTGCTAATAGATAAAGCACAATTATTAACATTAACAGCCCCTGAAATGACAGTCCTCGTAGGAGGTATGAGAGTATTAAACACCAACTTTGGACAATCCAAGCATGGTGTTTTTACTAAGAAGCCCGAAACTCTCACCAATGATTTCTTTGTGAACTTACTTGATATGAGCACAACTTGGAAAGCGACATCAAAAGATAAAGATGTATTTGAGGGACATGATCGTAAAACAGGTAAGCTCAAATGGATTGGAACTCGTGTTGATCTTATCTTTGGCTCGAACTCACAACTAAGAGCTCTAGCTGAAGTATATGGAAGTGCAGACTCTCAAGAAAAGTTCGTACAAGACTTTGTTAAAGCATGGGATAAGGTTATGAATCTAGATCGCTTTGATCTCGCTTGATTTTATGATAATCGAATGTACAGTATTATAAACTCTTGCAATAGGCAATGGGATAAATAGCTAAAAATGGGGCAAGTTTTTTGCCCCATTTTTCAAATATTATCAAAACCCACCGTATGTTTTAGAAACTTCATAATATTTTTTGAATTATATATTTTATTTATTTCTTGAGTATCTATAAATTATTTTTCCTTCCTTATTTACAAATGTTACAATTAATTCGTTCTCTTTTACTGTGCAGAGTGTAAAGCCTGAATCTGAACTTCCAAATAACTGACCTTTAATCGGGTCAACTTTCCGTGTTTGTGAAGCGGATGTATTAACAAAGTAATCAATATCAGAACCTTCTACCTGAATATGCTGAAAATTATGTAAATGCCCTCCAATGGATATGTCCACATTGGAAGCATCAAGAATTGGTTGAAGACGTTCTTGTAGATCTTCTCTTTCAGACTCTGATTTATAAGTGCCCCCATATACAGGATGATGTCCCATTACTATTTTCCATTTTGCATCTGAGTTTTCTAGAGTGAATTCAAGCCATTCTAATTCCTCCTCAATAGATTGTAATTGAGCGTCAGTCCATTCGTCAGGGTTATTTCTATATTTATCAATTAGCCGTGGAGTATCTATCCAAAGCACTAAAACTTCAGTATTTTCAGTCACTTTGAACGTTTTTGAGTAATATCTTGCTGGCATATCCCAACGTCTACTAACTTTTGAATAATCAATAACTGCTTGTGTATTGCCCTCATATTCGTGATTACCCATCAAAGGATACCAAGGAAGCATCAATTCAGGATGTTTATATATTAATTCATAATTTGTTAACCATAACGGATCTTCAACAGATTGAACACCTCTAAAATGATGGATATCGCCTAGAGCTGCAACAAATTCAAGGTTAGTAACTCTTGTAACTACACCCATCATTTCTGCAACGGGTTTCTGATCATAATAACCGTTTCGTCCTAAATCACTCGCAATCATAAAAGTGAAATGTCCGTCAAGTTCGGCTAATGCTTCAGCATCCTTAGGCATCACACTTTCACTTTGCAGATCTCCGGCTTGCGGTAAAACTATATTTCCCAAAAGGAATAATGTTAGTAAAAGGTATTTTATTTTATTTATTTGCACATCAACTCCTTCAACTCAAATACAATATTTTATATAATGTTATTTTTTATCATAATTTTTTGAAATCATTATTTCAGTTTCTTCTAAAATGAGATTAAATAGTCTCTATAAATATTACAATACTTTTTAATTACCATTATACAGAATTAATGTGATTAAAATACAAATACCACCGTTTTTGGTACACTCAAATTAGGCCGTTTGTTTTGGTAGACGTTTTTTGGACAAATATCACTACTAAATAGGTATATGATTAATGAAAAAAATAGTAGCTTTTTTTCTGCTGCTTTAAACCACCCGCAAATCTGTATACGGTGTTTTGTATACGATTTTTGGTGATATTTGGATATATTTGACTAAGTTTGACAAAGTGGCCTTAATCCTTCAAACACAAAACCCCGTCGTGAAACGGGGTTTATAGAGGGTGGGCGATGGCAGGCTCGAACTGCCGACCTCTGCCGTGTGAAGGCAGCGCTCTGACCAACTGAGCTAAACGCCCAAACAATAATAGATAGTATACAATAAATTACATAATTAGAATCTAATTTAGATTATTTAGATATAAAATTTCCATGCACAATAAAATTCATCGGGATGCTTATCCGGTGGACAAGCAATGCAGGTGGTTTTAATACGCGGATCAATTGTCTTGGCAAATTCTGCATATTCCACAAGTCCAACTGATTTACATGGAAAGTCAGGTAATCCGTGTCGTTTTCTGGCAGACTGAACACGACAATCATTCATCTGAAATTCGAAAGAATTTTCAGTTTCATTAATAATACTTTGAATATTTAAACGGCTATACAGCCGCAAACCAAGTGCTTTTTTTAATCCATCCAAACCTCCATTCTCGGGAATATTATGACGTTTCATAATACGTTTTGCTTCAATAACTGTGAACTTTCGCCAAGCATCGGTATCGCATTTTATTGCGGGTTCCATTCCAAAATCCTTTTCAACAGCTTGGAACCATAATCCGTCGTGCGCTAACCAATTTTTGGCAAAATCATCCAACATACCTATTAATTGTTCTTTGCTAAAATCTTCAATATTCATTTGATATCTCAATAAACTCATTAACACTTTAATACTTTCAATACTTAAACTTAGCGTATTATTTTTGGATAAATCGAGTTAAATCATATGGAAAATTTTATACAGTGGTGGCAACACTTGCCAAGCAAAATGGATCCCACAATTTTCACGGTCGGGAATTTCCCGATCCGATGGTATGGGATGATGTATATTGTAGCTTTTACAGTCGCTTACTTAATGGCAAAATATCGTTTAAAAAATGAAAAACTACCTTATACTACAGAATTTTTAAGTAATTCAATTACTTGGGCTGTATTAGGTTTATTAATAGGTGCTCGTGTTGGATATGTGCTGTTTTACAATTTTGACTGGTTCTTAGATAATCCGCTTAGTATTATTTTACCATTCGCTAAAGTTAATGGATCGTGGCAATTCACTGGAATTTCAGGAATGTCCTACCATGGTGGTGCAATTGGCGTTGCTGTTGCATGGTTAATTTTTAGTCGAAAGGAAAAAATACAAGTATTTAAATTGACCGACTTAATAATCCCCGGCGTTCCTTTAGCCTTTACTTTTGGAAGGCTCGGGAATTATATTAATGGTGAACTCTACGGTCGGATTACTGATTCTGCTATTGGTATGTATTTCCCCGCTGCACGCGATGGTTTACTACGTCATCCTTCACAATTATATGAAGCATTTTTTGAGGGCATCGTTTTATTTGCTATCCTTTGGCCAATGCGAAAATTTAAACCATTTCCCGGATTTATTTCCGGATTATATGTTTTTGGATACGGATTCTTCCGCTTTTTCATCGAATATTTTCGAGAACCCGATGAGCATCTAGGATTTATCTTCCTAAATTTATCAATGGGGCAATTACTCTGTTTGGCAATGATGATAGGTGCGGTAATTATTTGGTTTTACGGATACAAAAAGAAAAACGACATGAAGGATGCCTAATTCTACAGTATTCAAATTAACTGATGTTAACTACTTAGTTGAAGATTTAAAAATTCTTCAGAATATCTCACTAAATATTAATTCAAATGATTTTCTTGTTCTGTTAGGTCCATCCGGCTCGGGTAAATCAACTCTCTTAAGAATGTTGAATTGCCTTAATTCGCCAACTTCCGGCGAGATATTTTTCCACAATAAATCCATCAATGAATTTGATATAATTCAATTAAGAAAAAAGATCGGTTTTGTTTTCCAGTCACCAACAATGATAAAGGGTTCTGTTAAAGAAAATTTAACATTGACTCAGAATTGGTCTAAAGATGACAATAGTTTCGACGATTCAGAATTGTTTAAAATGTTAGAACAGGTTGGGCTGAGTTCAAAATTTCTAGACAAAGACGCTAAATCACTTTCGGGAGGTGAGCAGCAGCGCATCGCTTTAGCGCGAGTGTTGTTAAACAAACCGGAAGTTTTATTATTAGACGAACCGACAGCCAATCTTGACCCGCAATTAGCACAGAAGATATTGGAGTTGGTATTTAATCTTTACAAAGAATTTAATCTGACAGTGGTTTTGGTTTCACATCATCACCAAGTCATTAAGCAATTTGCCACAAAGGTTGTGTATTTGATTGATGGTAAAATAACCGAAACAGGTAATGCTGTTATAATTGATGCTCCGCGAAATGTGGCAACTCAAGCTTTCATAAGCAAGGCGTCCAAATGACGCAGTCTTTCTATGCAATAACTTGGACAGATGTTTTTGTATCGCTGATATTTGTAGCGATAAGTATTGGACTGATCCGTTGGTGGAAAATCGGCCTGGAAAAAACCTTATTAGTTGGAACTTTCCGCACGTTTATCCAACTTACTGCAATGGGTTATATCCTTACTTATTTTTTCCAACAGCGTCATTGGACCTTTATGGTCGGTTTGATCTCGTTAATGATTATTATTGCTAGTTATGAAGGTTATCGCAGATTAAAGAATATATAACATCCCAAATATATTTTGGATTATACTCGGATCGTTTTTCTTCACGGTTTTCATCGTACTCGGCATAATTCTGAAATTCATATTATCCGTTGAGCCATGGTACTATCCGTATGCGATGATCCCTATTTCAGGAATGATAATTGGTAATGCTTTAACTTCGACCACTTTGACAGTTAACCGCTTTGTGAGCGAAATTAATCACCGAGAAAACGAAATCGAGATGTATTTATCATTAGGCGCTCCGGTTAAATCTGCTGTTCATGATTCATTTATGGAATCAGTGCGGGCAGCATTGCTGCCTAATATTAATTCTCTCATGATGGTTGGTCTGGTGCAATTGCCCGGAATCATGACCGGTCAAATCCTTTCTGGTATTGACCCGCTGATTGCAGTACGCTATCAAATCATGATCATGTATATGTGGATCAGTACTGCCACGATGGTTGATATTTTAGTATTGAATCTTGTTTACCGACAATTCTTTACACCACAGATGCAGTTGAAAAGAGAATTGTTGAGGAAGGGTTAGTTTTCCAACAGTATATCTGCTGTCATATCTTTCGGTACATCAAACCCCATCAGATGCAAAACTGTTGGCCCAATATCCGGTAAAATTCCACTTTCCTTTAACTTGATACCGCCGGTATCGGCGGAAATATATACACAGCGCACTGGATTCAATGAATGACTCGTGCGTACTTGCCCGGTTTCGTAATCGATCATTTGGTCGCAGTTTCCATGGTCGGCAGTGATTATAATATTAGCATCAAGTTCTAATAATCGTGGGATGATTTTGCCAAGATTTTCGTCCAAAATTTCCACCGCTTTTGTGGCGGCTTCCATATCACCGGTATGACCAACCATATCACCGTTGGCATAGTTCACTAAAATAAAATCATAGGGATTGTTTTCAATCCGTTTTAATAATTCTTCAGTAACATTGTAAGCTTCCATTTCAGGGTGTTCAGCAAAGCTTGATGGATCAAAGCGACCTGGAACCTCCACTTGATCTTCGTTCAGAAACGGAGTCGTGGATTTCCCATTGAAGAAACTTGTTACGTGTCGGAATTTCTGTGTTTCTGCAAGGCGAAGTTGCTTCATGCCTGTTTCAGAAATTATCTGTCCAACTATGTTATTTAGACTTGTGTTGCCTTCATCCATTCCACCTAACAAATAGTCTTCAAATTCATCATAATAGCGCGACAATCCAACATATGTTACTTGCGGTTTCCGATTCAACTTACCAGGGTAATTAGTGTCAACAAATGCCTGAGTTAATTGTATGGCGCGGTCTTGACGGTAATTTGTATGTAGAATTACATCGCCATCGGCGACGCCGCTATAACCACCAATGACGTGCGGTTCAATGTATTCGTCAGACATTGGTAGTGCCGCTTGGAGTTTTATCGCTCTTGTAAGATGTCTTTATGGAAGTTTCTGCCTCATCGGCTTTTTTGCCGACAGCATCAACAATACAATGGTAGGAACGGTCGGTTATGTCCCAGCTCTTTACGCGATCCATTCCATAATAGCGTCCCATTATTGTACCGATTGTGCAATTACCGATTTCCTCCATTTGAGTTCGGAGTGTATAAAAATACTCTAAAGTGCTGCGGGGCGGTGTATCGCGTCCATCCAAAAAGGGATGAATTACAATTTTGCCTTCTGGAAATTCTTGTCGTGCACGCTTCATCAATTTAAATAGATGATCTTGGTGAGCATGCACGCCTTCGTCCTGCAAAAGCCCAAAAAAATGAAATTGTGAATCATTTTTCTTCCAATTTTCAATCAGACTGCGCCATTTTTTATTTTTGAAAAAGGAACCATCCTCTAGCTTATCGTTTATACGCTTTAATTCCTGTTCAACTATTCGTCCAGCCCCCATACTTAAATGGCCAACTTCACTCGAACCTTGAAATCCGGCCGGTAAACCAACGGCTTCTCCTGAAGTATCTAATAGTGTCCATGGATATTTTTTATAATAGATATCTAAATTAGGCGTGTTGGCAGCTAAGACAGCATTCCCTTTTGGGTTTTTGTTGTGCCCTACGCCATCTAATACAATTAATACAACTGGAGCTTTGCTCTTTTTTTCCATGTTATTTTTCTTTCTGTAAAATATTCAAAAATCTTGTTTTGCTAATATAATGATCTTCTATTTCCTTATCATCTTTTAATATATTAAATACTCCGAATCCGGTTGGTGCATTTTGTGCATCCATGGCAGATGTAATCTTTGATACTTTCATGTCAACCCCTTGTTCCTTGGCTACAGTACTCAGAGTCTCAACAGAACTGCAATTCCATGGACATTGATCAGAATACATTAAACTCCACCCTTTATTGGATGCCGTGTTCTCCTGCCACTTTAATAATTTTGGATTAGGTGCGGATTTATCAAATTTCTTAACACACAATTCAAAGCGGCCATTCTTATCAACAATTTCATATCCATTTTTTAGGAATAGTTTTTTGTTGGTTATCCAAGTACCATTGCTTGTCATAACAGCTACGCCATTCATATTCAATTTTTTAGCATCTGTTTCGCATTTTTTAATTAACTGTGAACCATATCCAAGGTTTTTATTCTTGTTCGGATATATGAACATGCAATGGATGAACATATAGCCAGGGGTATCTACTGGTCGCCAGGCAAATTCTGCAGGAACATATTCAATAAAACCAATTTTTTCACCTTCTTCGTTTTGGGCAATGTTCATCCTCAACCCTTGCTTATAAGTATCAGAATACCACTTAGCTTTTTGTTTATATCCTTCTGATTTAGGATTTTTGTTACAAAACATCCCGTATTCTTTCAAATTATTAGGCGTTACGTCAATTATTTGAATATTTCCCATTATAAACCCTCCATACTATTAATATTGTTGATATTTCCCCTTTCTGTTGATAAGGCCATCAATGTACTATACGAGTTTTCTATAAAAATCAACAGATTACAATAACTATTTATACCTATGCCCACGTTCACTATAAAAATGTTTTTTACTCGTTTACTTATTGTTTGTACAATTCATTTGTAAGGCAAATTTTAGCGCCTCCAAATTTACGAAAAACGCAAGCTGATTACTTGACACTTATAAATCATTATGACAAATACTATTTATTTTTAAAATATCACATTTTCTATATTTTGATAATTAATTCCCAGCTTACAAAATTATCATATAAATATTTCAATTAATCCTTGCGCCATACATCGCATTTTGCGAATTTTTAGAGATAATTCCAGGCATGAAACAAACAATTAAACATAAATTGAACTCTGGATATAATACTTACCCTTACTGGCGGGGTTCTGCCCCGCATTTGTCAAATAATAATAAACCCCAAGGAGTTACTATGAACCGTATTGTTAAAATACTTATGGTCCTAGTACTACCACTTGCGCTGTTCGCGCAGAATACAATTACCGGTAATGTTACCGATGCCAAATCTGGCAATGGTTTACCCGGTGCTAATGTAGTGGTAGGCGGGACTACAATGGGTGCGGCAGCTGATGTAGACGGGTATTTTGTCATCGAGAATGTTCCTGATGGCACATATACTTTAACTGCTTCAGTGATCGGTTATGTGAATGGTAATGCGACAATTACTCTTCCTGGTGTAGGAAGTGTAAACTTTGCACTCACAGCCTCTGCCCTTGAAATGAGTGCATTGGAAGTTTTTGCATCTCGCGCTACTCGCAACACACCCGTTGCTTACTCAAACGTTGAAAAGGATGATGTTGAGTTCCGTTTAGGTTCTCAAGATATTCCGATGGTGCTTAACATGACCCCGAGCGTCTATGCTACAATGCAAGGCGGTGGTGCAGGTGATGCACGTGTAAACGTTCGTGGCTTCAACCAAAACAACGTTGCCATAATGATAAATGGTGTTCCAGTCAATGATATGGAAAATGGCTGGGTATATTGGTCTAACTGGGACGGCGTTGCCGATGCTACATCATCAATTCAGATGCAGCGCGGATTAAGTGCTGTTAACTTAGCCACACCATCAATTGGTGGAACCATGAATATCCTTACCGATCCAGCTGCTCACGAGCGTGGTGGAAAATTCAAACAAGAAATCGGTAATGACATGTTCTTAAAAACAACAGGATCATATCATTCAGGTTTGATCAATGACAAGTTGGCCTTTGGTGCAACAGTTGTTAGAAAAACCGGCGATGGGCTGATCGATAAAACTTGGACAGATGCTTGGGCATACTATTTTGGCGCAAGCTATGCTGTTAACGATGCTCACCGTTTAGAATTCTATGCAATTGGTGCTCCGCAACGTCATGGTCAAAATAGATATATGCAGAATATTGGTGCTTACGATGCTGAATTTGCCAAGAGTCTCGATGATTATGATGAAGCAGCCTTAGAACAATATACTGAAGCAAGTGCCGATAGATATGGCGAACACGAAGCTAAAGCTGGTCGTTTCTATAATGAGAACTGGAATGTGATCGATCCAGATTTTGACGGAAAAGAATACTTTTATATGTATGGTGCTAAGGAAAAAGATCGTCATGATCCTGACTATATGAATGAAATTGAGAACTATTTCCATAAACCTCAGATCAATTTGAACCATTATTGGTCAATCAATGATGCCATGCGTCTAGCTACAACAGTTTATTTCTCGGGTGGCTCAGGTGGTGGAACTGGTACTTTTGATGATATGATGTGGGATTATAATGGTCCTTCCCGTATCCCGGATTGGAATGCAACCATTGCTATCAACAAATCCAATAAAGACCGCAAGGGTAAAGATAAAGTAGCCGGACAATCCGTTGCTTTCCAACGCAATAGCGTAAACCAGCAGTGGACCATTGGCGCAATCTCAAAGTTAACTTATAATGTAAATGACGACCTTAAAGTACAAGCTGGTGTTGACTGGCGTACGGCTGAGATCGAGCATTTCCGCGAAGTACGCAGTTTACTTGGCGGTACTTACGCTGTTAATGGAGATTGGAATAGCGGAAATTATGTTTACTACTACGATGAATTTGCACAAGATGCAGCATCTGCCAAAGTTGGTCTTGGTGACAAAATTAACTATTGGAACACCAATACAGTTGATTGGGCTGGATTCTTTTTACAGGGCGAATATAATCTGAACGACTTCTCATTCTATGGAATGGCCGGTTATTCAATGGTTAAGTATAGCCTTCTTGATCACTTCAAAAAAGCTACTAACTGGGATTTTTCCTATGTTGAGGCTACCGATGACGGTGAAGTCCTAATAAACGCCGATTGGGCTAATGCTATGCAAGCAAAAGGTGGCGGTCTTTATCGTCTTAATGATAATACAGAAGTTTTTGCTAACTTTGGTTATGTTGAAAAAGTTCCGATCTTCGATAATATCATAGACGATATCGCACTTTCATTATCAACCGACCCGGCAAATGAAAAATTCATGAGCGTAGAAGCTGGTGCAAACTTCCGTTTGATGAATGGTCGCTTGAACTCCAAATTGAATGTCTATAATACAATGTGGAGAGACAGAACCGTAACAAGGAACGTCTCGTCCGGCGCAGGTACCAGTGGTGATACTGATATCATATTCTTGACCGGTATGGACCAGAACCATCTAGGTTTTGAAGCTGAAGTCGCTTTCCAACCTATTGATATGTTTCGCTTAGATCTTGCTCTGTCATATGGTATGTGGGAATATCCAGATGATGTTACGGGTACCTATAAAGACCTTACAGCTCAGACCTCTACAGAATATACCTATGCAATCAAGGGTTTAAAAGTTGGCGACATGCCACAAACAATGGTTGCAGTTGGCGCAACAGTATTCCCAATTGATGGTTTGAATATTCAAGGTGTATTTAACTACTATGATAGATATTGGGCTAATTGGGATCCACAAAGTCGTGAAGTTGGTGATGATGGCGAAGCTGATCGTGAAGAAAGCTGGCAAATTCCGGCTGCTTATAAGATCGATTTACATGCTGCCTATAATTTACCATTCGACCTTAAAGGTGTAGGACTACAACTATTTGCTCATGTATTTAATGTACTTGACGAAGTCTATGTACAGGACGCCCTCGATAACAGTCCATATAATGCGTACTCAGCAAATGGTAAAACTCACTCTGCAGATGACGCTGAAGTCTTTCTATCAGCACCGCGCAGTTTCAATGTTGGAATTAACGTATTATTACCATAATACATTAATTTGATAGATTAAATAAAAACCCTCGAAAACTCGGGGGTTTTTATTTTTAAATACTAATTGATCTTATTAAATCATATTAATTTCAATACATGAATAAAAATCCATTTATCGGGATTGCAGGAAATATTGGTGTTGGCAAAACCACATTCACTGAAATTGTGTCTGAAAGACAGGGGTGGCATCCTTTTTATGAATCGGTAATGGATAACCCCTATTTAAGTGATTTTTATGGTAACATGAAAAGATGGAGTTTTAATCTTCAGATTTACTTTTTACATCACCGGTTCCGCAATCATGTTAAGATGTCAAACCTTAACCAAGGAGTGATACAAGATAGAACCATTTATGAGGATGTTGAGATATTTGCTAAAAATCTGCATGAATTGGGGAATATTGATAATAGGGATTGGGAGAACTATAGAAATCTATTCCAAGTAATGATTTCGTTCCTTAGAAAACCAGACTTGATTATTTATTTAAAAGCATCAACCGACATTCTATTAACACGAATTAAAAAACGTTCTCGTGACTATGAAAAGACTATAGATCCCGAATATTTGCATACCCTAAATGTTTCTTATGATAAATGGATTGCAAGTATTGTAGATATACCGATATTAACAGTGGACACCAATAATTTTAATATTTTTAAGGATAAAGAAGTTTTACAAAAAATTATTGAAGATATAAATAGTAAGTTGTAATAATTATCTGAGATTCGTCACTTTTTTCAAAATGATGATGTTATTTTAACTTCCTCAATTCATGCTGAAGTAGAGCCTCTTCCATAACGGCATCAATTGGGTCTTCGCCACGCTGTTCCAATTCACGAATCTTAAATCTCATAGCTTTAATCTTTTCTTTGATTGGAAAGGACTTTAATACATTGATACAATCTTTAACTTCCTGTTCGGGATCCTCTTGTGGCCTATCTTCCATTAATATTTTAGTTATTAATTCACGTTCCGTCTTTTTATCAAATTGATCAATTATTGCAGAAAATTTAATTTCATCATATAAAGGTAATAAGATTTCGGCCAATTTTTTTAGAGTCGACTCACTAAATAGATCTAATTCAATTTTGTCTCTCACCAATTGGCGGATTTCCGGTTCGTCACTTGCTAAGAGCTTTACTAAAATTAATTGTGCCTTTTGCGTTAAAGATGAAAACTCCAGTGGTTGTTCATCAATAATCTCATCGCCCACTCTTGTCCGTTGTCGGGTTTGTTCTCTTTTTAGTCGCTGTAGTAATTCATTCTCATCGATTTGTAACCGCTGACTGATATTTTTAAGTATACTATTGCGAATGATGCTATCACTAATTCCTGCTATTGCAAATAGGATGTCACTAACAAATTGTGATCGTTCAGCAGAAGAAAGATCTTTAATGTTTTTTGAACTTATTTGAAAATCGATCAAGGACAATGCTGATTCAGCTTTTTCCCGAACTGCTTCCGCACCATTTTGACGTACCCAATCGTCCGGATCAATTCCGTTAGGAACTTGAACGACTAATGGTTCTACACCACCTTGATATAACAAATATCCTGCCCTAATCGCCGCGCCAGTGCCTGCCTGATCACCATCGTAGGTTAAAAATACACGATTAGTAAATTTTTTAATTTGTTGAACATGGCGGTCAGTAAATGCCGTGCCGGATGCCGCTACTACATTCTCAATCCCCGCTTGGTACAGCTGAATAAAATCCATGTATCCTTCTACTAAGAATACTGCTCCTTTTTCACGCATAGCTTGTCGGGACAAATGTAATCCATATAAAACATCGCTTTTGTGGTAAAGTGGCGTTTCCGGTGAATTCAAATATTTTGCAGGTTCATCCTTGTCAAGTGTGCGTCCGCCAAAGGCGATGACCTTGCCCGACTGATTAAATATCGGAAACATTATCCGATTTCTGAATCGATCAAATATTCCCTTTTCTGATTTTGTAAAAAGTCCTGATTTTTCTAATACGTCTTTAGGGTATTTTTGAAATTTGGCTTTATTTATTAAATCTTCCCAACCTGTCGATGCTAGGCCGATTTTAAACTTTTTTATTGTATCTATTGATAGTCCGCGTTTTGCTAAATAATCTATAACTTTTTTCCCATCATCTGAGAATAAGTGTTTTTGATATATTTTTACCGCAAAATCATGAATGTCATATAAACTTGAATAATAATTGTTGTCTTCTGAATCGCCACTGAGCTTAACCTCTATTCCATACTTATCACCAAGCTGTTTAACCGCATCAAGGAAGCTGATTTTGTCATATTCTGTCAAGAAAGTAAAAACATTGCCGCCTGCTCCACAGGCAAAACATTTATAAATCTCTTTTACTGGTGAAACATATAGGGAAGGGCGTGTATCATTATGGAAAGGGCAAATTCCAACAAAATTTTGTCCTCTTTTTCGCAGGTCTAAATACTGCGATATTACATCAACAATATTTGCGGCATCGCGGACTCGGTCAATTACTTCGGGCGCTATCCGAGTCATCACTCAATATCTTCTTGAAGCTCATCGACCATTTTTGATGCGACATAATTCTTACCGGCTTCAATTGGATCATCCCATCCTATGAACTCGATGTTTTTATCGCGAATATTCTTTACAATTCTAGCGACTTTTGATTCCTTATATAAAGTGTCTGTCCAATGCTGAATGGGAAGCAATTCAAATGTCCATAGAATAATTGCAATTGGGATAGTTCCTTTCATTAAACCAGTTACAAAACCTAATAACTGATTTAATCGTCTTGTTTTTTTAAATCCAACAAATTGATCAATTAAATCAGCGATGATTCGCGTTGCAATGAGCGCTACAGAGAAAATTAATGAAAAACTAAT
The DNA here is from genome assembly GCA_963715945.1 of uncultured bacterium. Lineage (GTDB taxonomy): Bacteria > Fidelibacterota > Marinisomatia > Marinisomatales > JAHJCW01 > JAHJCW01. The sequence goes on along the minus strand of CAVQSL010000015.1, from coordinate 652,552 downwards.
GAATAATATAATATATGAATTAAGATTGAAATCATGATGTAATACTTCGGCTAAATCAACGTAATAAGCAATACCAAGCCAAAGGCTGACAATTAAACTAATAATTCTACCAATCTCAGTAACAAAACCCCTTGTAAAACCACCAATTCCTAAAAACAGTATAAACGTGGCAGCAAAAAGATCAAAAAGCGGGACAGCGTTCATTGTAAAAGCTCTCGTAAAAATAGCTGTGCTTTTTTACCATCAATCATTCCGGCACCATTTTTCATTATAATTGGCATTACCTTGCCAATATCCGATAATGATTTTGCCCCTGTTTCACTAATTGCATTTTTCACAATTATTTTAATGTCTTCATCGTTCATCATTTTTGGTAGATAGTCTTCGATTATTTTTAGCTCTTTGGTTTCTTGCTCAACCAAATCTTCTCTGCTACCATTCTGAAACATTGTAATTGATTCTTTATGCTGCTTTGCTAAAGATTGTAACACCTTAAATTCATCCGCTTCAGTTAGGTCTTCCCTTTTTTCGATTTTCTTATCTTTTAATTTAGCAAACGCCACGCGCAAAGTTTTAGATTTTACAGCGTCCTTTGCTTTCATCGCTTGATACATATCCGCTTGTATTTTTTCGAATAACTTCATTATTCCCCCTATTAAGTTTGATCAATACGCTTCATGGCAACTAATAAATTGTCTTGATTTGTATCAAATCCAATAAATCTTCGACCACGCAATTTTGCGATAACTCCAATATCGCCATTTCGCATAAATGGATCAACAATATAGTTTAATTTAAACGAGCTCGCATCTAAAATGCGATTAATTAACGGTTTGGGTTTGTGCTCTTTTCTATCGCTGTCAGAATTAGATCCAACATCTATAACATCATGCCAAAAATTCGATAATCTTTCCTTGCGTTCTGAATTTAGTAACAACTTCCCCACACCAACAGATTCTTGTCCGAATAAGAACTCATTGGATTTGGTTGCAAACCAAATATCGCTCATTTGGTTTTTCCATGTAGCGATTTTGGTTTGATCATCCGCATTGTCATCCCGCCAAGTGATTCTTGTTTGCACTCTAAATATGCTTGATAGTAGCGAATGAAACATTCCCGAATATCGCCAACTACAAAGCAAATATATTCCACCGGTAATTTTTAAAGTTCTACGTGCCTCACTTAACCAATCTTCATTCCACTTGTAAAATTCTTGTAAAGTAAATTGTTTCCCTTTGTCTTGAACCTGACGCCATGGATCTTCGGGCGGATCTGCTATTATTAAATCAATTGAATTCTCCGGCAATTTAGAAAGTCCGGTTAATCCATCGGCTAAAAATATTCCTTCGTGCATGTTGTCGTCTGTCATATGTATGTCATCGGCTGTTTGTAAGGCTGGTAAATATCGATTAAGGTCCGCAATGCTTAACCCCTCATAAGGTTCTAATGGATTTGCGAATAGTGGCATTTTATCCGAAATATTCATAATAAAATTTAGAAATAGAACTCCTTGTAAAAAATACAATTCCCAAAAAGCTAATTTTATTCAAAATTAGATATAATCGAAGTAATTTATGCATCATGAAAGAGAAGAAGAAAGTAATATTTATTTGTACCGGGAATTCTTGCCGATCACAAATGGCCGAAGGAATACTAAGGGCTTTGGCAGGGGAAAGATTTGAAGTTTATAGTGCCGGCAGTCATCCAAGCAAGGTGCATCCTATCGCAATAAGGGTGATGAAAGAAATTGGCATCAATATTGCAACACATACATCTGACCCTATCGATAAATATTTTGGTCATGGCATTGATTTTGTAATAACCCTTTGCGATAACGCCCGTGAGTTTTGTCCTACTTTCCCTGGTAAATCAAAAAAAATTCACTGGAGTATTGACGATCCATTTCGTAGTTGGCGAAATGACCATAAGATCATTGGTAGATATCGCAAAACCCGTGACGAAATCCAAGAACGCATCGAGCAACTTATACAATTGATTTGAAGTTGTTTCGTTAACAACATTATGTTTTTAAGAAGCGAAAAAATAATTGTGGAAGATTCCCCGATCAATAAAATCTGGAAATAGTAAAAACTGTTGTTTTAGCAAAGCAGCTATAGTTATTTTTTACCAACTATTAGGAGGATTATCATGGGTTTGTGGAATTATATAGAATCAAAAGTTAAAGCTACAACAGTATTTGATATTGGCGTACTTAAACTATTATTGTTTGTTACAGGACTGATTTTTGGTGCATACTATTCGGCAAGTGTTTTGAATTGTATCAATTTTTGGTATGGAACATTCTTTGTGCTATTAATTTTGATGCTTTACAGAGTATTTAAGAAGTAATCTAAATTAAATATTAAATGGAAAAACCGCCCCTAAATGGGGCGGTTTTTTTTACAATTCAATCTCCTGTTTGTTAATGAAATTATTGTTATCTATCTCCTTGCTGTATCATCTAAATAATTATCCAAAGGATTGCTTGTGGAAGTATTTAATGACGTTATCCAATCAATTGTTGGTTGATGATAATTCATAGAAGTGTAATACGGGCTTGGATCATATTGACTAAATGGAAAACGATAATCATTCCGAGCATATAAATAATCAGTTGTCAAGACACTATAGGTAGTACTTGCATCAACCTCGGTCCCATCCGAAAGAAAATAACCACCAATTGTCGTCATACCGCCATATATCATGTCGTCATACCCCGTACAATTAATTACCTCTGCACCGGTCAATTGCAATTCAATAATGTAGTTTTGGAAAGGTAACACGCCTATAATTATTTCTTTGTTGATGTCGCCAGCGGAAATCGACTGTCTAATCCCACCGGCATTCGTCATGGCAATGTCAGCATCCGGATATTGATGAAGCCAAGAATCTGTCACCATATTATGCATTCTGTTCGATGTCCTCACTATTTCGGTATCGGTATAACCGATGATTTCCGATAGCTCAGCGTTGGTTTGCGTTCTCCAATATGACACAACATTAGCAACTCCTGCATCCGGATTGCCGTTCTCATTAATATGACCGCTTGGTTCCATCGAGACAAGTTCTTTTTCATTAATGTCATAGGAGATTTCAACTTTGGCATAACTTTGCATCAACGAATTAGTCTTAATTACCGCTAATTCGCCATTGGCATTTGTTATTATTTGTGATATTAGGTCGGCATGGCAGTGCCCGCCGGTTATTACAGAAATTCCCATATTGATCAATGTAGGAGCAAGGTCAACAATTTCTGAATAGCAAATATGAGCAATAACAATCAATAATTCCGCACCATCCTGTTTGACCTGTGGTACAACTTCTTCCAATGCAGTATAATAATCGATGAAATCATAATTTGCTACATGGTCCGGAAATGTGGTATAGGGTGTGGTTGTAGTCGTCAATCCGATGATGCCGACCAAAATTCCATCAATATCCTTTATAATATAGGGCGTTACAAAATCGGGAATATTGCCGCTAGCCGTTTCACGAATATTAGCTGAAAGATAAGAAAAGTTTGCCTCTGCTATTCGATCCTCTAGTCCTGCAATTTTAAAATCAAATTCATGATTCCCAATTGCAGATGCATCATACTGCATCGCATTCATCACTTCAACTGTGGACTCACCCTCAAACCAAGTCGAGATTGCAGGCCCAGTCCAACTATCTCCTCCACTTAATATTAAATATGACTCATCACCGTCGTATCCTTCATTATCACGCCACAACCCCATCATATTTGCAGCTCCATCGGTATATTCAGACTTTTCTATCCAACCATGCTCATCATTTGTATATAAAATTGTTATTTTCTTGGTGTTCTCATTGTCTGAATTGTCATTATTTTTTAGTTTGTTCAGGTCACAAGACAATAGGACAATAATTACAATTAAGAATAATATTTTGAAATGTTTAATAATAACCTCCTGTTAGATAAAGAGTTTTTATTTACTCAATTTTATACTTTCCCAATATTTCATATACAGATAAATATTGATCTTCATAGCCCTTGCGGGGCTCTTTAAACAATTGAATTTTTAAAACACCAACCACATTTGTGCTTTTATTTTCTACAAACGCATCCTTATAGGTTCTATTAATCTTAGTTTTTTGGTCAGTTAAGGTCTGTCTTGGGTCGGTCTCAATTGTGGGTTGTCTATCAAGCAAATAATTGTCTTTCCTATGTGATGCAATTTTATCATCCAGGTCAGGTTCTTCTTCAAATATTGTTTCATCAATATAAGAACTGTCCTCAAAAATGATGAAATACTCATACCCGTTTTCTATTGCAATTTCAGCGCACCTTCGCTCTAAATAGTTATAAACTGCTTCTGCTTTGGTATGTTGATTTCCCTTAAAAACTACTTTATAAGCATTATTACCCAACTGATGTGAACTGTAACCACCCAATGCACCTTTAGGCTGATAGGGGGTACTACACCCACAAATCAGAATACCCATAACTATTATTGCAATATATTTAATTTTCATTTCTATTCCTCTTCTAATGTATAATCAAAAGGTAGCATATCTGCTACGCGCTCGTGCGACCATAAACCCGCAGTTTTAATGGCGTAAATGTCAAAATACCTGCCTTGCTTATCTAAGATTGTTGAATCGCAGTCCAAATTTATCCAAGATATTCTTTTGAGTGACCGGGGTACCCGCTCGAAGGGATAAAATTCATCTTCATAATTAACTTCTAAATATCCGCCAAATTTCAGCGTCATCTCATTGGAATTGTCGGTTCCCGAAAGAAACCAATTAGTATTTACTAATTGTCTATCTGCATGTCGCATCCATCCATATATATAATTTGTTTGGGTTACTAAAAACCCCTCTTCTTCAAGCTTGGATTCATCCCGGTACGTTAGTTTTATTCCGTCAATTGTAATATCACCCAATTCCTTTACCTGTTCTCTTGTTGTCGTATCTCCACCAGTAATTTCAAAATTCTTACAAATGGTTGTTAAAAAGTGCCTTAGTGAACCTGTATAGGTATTCTTGCGGTTTTCAGGCCAATCTACCGAATCATGAAAAGTTGTAGCAGTCCTTTCAGTAAAATATGGATAGCCTGTATAGCGTACATATTCCGGAGCTAATTCAAAATCTTCAAGAACATAACTGATATTGTAACCCAAGGCATTATTCACTATTTCAAGCGGTTCATTTGAAAAAGCCCGAAGAATACCATGCTTATCTTCTTTGAAGTAAATTACATCTTCATTTGTAATGTATGTTTTCTTACTGTTCTGACTGGTTCCCAAGAGGTTCCTTCTAAATTGTTTCAATTGTCGCGCCCTTTTCCATGAACCTTTTCCCGACACAACGATTTCCAGGAACTGAATGGGTTGTTTGTACATTTCAAATCGGAAATTTCTTCTATCGTCATTATAAATTCCGACCTTGGCTTTTAGTACTTCATAACCAATAACAGTTGCAATGATTTCATATCTGCCATAGGGCAGATTCCGCAATTCAAAGTAGCCGTGTTCATCCGACGCACCACCAATACTTGAATTCGAGATAAAAATATTCGCATAAGCGATTGGCTCCCGCGTCTCGGCGTCGATTATGTTGCCACAAATGCGTGGACCGATTTGTACTTGCCCAAAAACAATTTGGCTAAGAAGAATAATGAGCGAGAATAAAGTTTTCATTTATCCATCCATTAAGATTGCTTTGATTTTTTCAGCGTATGCCTGGCTTTCATCATCAACAGTTATAAATTCGATTTTGTCAGGACTATCGATTCCAATTCCTAATTCAACTGCTCGACGAATCTGTTCAAGTTCAAAAATGTGTCCACGTTTAATTTTATTTGTGCCGAGCTCAATTAATATCGCAGTTCCTACGGCGTCTAAAGCGATTCTATCGGAACCCGCTAAAACAACATTACCATCTGCCACCGTGCCGCGACTTGGTCCGCCCGAAATAAATGTTTTTACTCCATCCATAACAATTAGGTCAGGCTCATAAGCCAAATTGATCTCAGCTATCATGCTATTAATGTTTTTGGAGGAGTGCAGTTCTTTCATGTGCAAAGTTGGTATAATTCCAACACTAAGTTTTAAAGACATCGTGATTACGCCTTTAAAATGCGTTTTTAGACAACTCGTAGTTACAAGGTACTCTGCATTATTAATTATATTTGGTAAACGAAAGCCATTTTTCCAATGCAGGCCATCTCTATTAAATACCGTGTACTCATCCAAATCTAAATTTTGGATCTTAAATCCCAACGCTTTGGACATTTCTTGAATATTTTTCTCAGAGATTACTTCATCAAATGATTGATAGGTTCTTTCCGCAAGAGTGATTTCCGATGCTTTTCTATTCTTTATTTCAATAATCAATTGTGATAGCGTATCGTTGTGGGTTGAGGCAGGAGCGGGGTCTGCTGTGTTGAAATTTGGTTTAACTATCACATGCTTGTTTTTCATTGATGGATATTCCATTAATTCCATAACTGTTTTAACGCCATATTTCCTATCGGTTGTTTTATGGAGTGCTATTTTTGCCACTGATGTGGTAGATAGTTTGTTTACTTTATCTTCAATAAATGACATTGCAAAAATCTTATTATGAAATCCATGTACCATGGCTAAACTTCCGAGGGCGGTTTTGATAATAAATTCACGCCTATTTAGATTATTTTTCATTTTATGTCCTATATGTTAATGAAATATTAAATAAGTATTTTTTCAAAAATGATACAATAATTTGACTGAAAGGTTTGCCCCCAAAATGAAATGAAACTACCATAGTACACCTCACCGTGTACTTAAATTATAGAATGACCGTTACTAGAGTATCAATGTTTCGTCAAATTACTATAATTCGTATATTTTTGAAGAGCATTTTACAATTGGCTGCAAAATATTTCAAGAATAAAGGCCACAAGTGGAACAACATCAATATATGGATTATCTATATTCTATATTACTGATAAACTAAACAGCATGGCGCTCTGTCTAGACGTAGAATGTTAAGTGTTAATTTTACTCCATACAAGCCACTCAATATATTTGGAACAAATATCAGATGAAATTCGTATTCAATAAGTAAATACAATTTAGGAGAACTTATTATGCGTTATTTATTAACACTTTTATTGCTCTTGGGAATTAGTTTTGGTCAAAAGACTGTCGAAATTAAAAAGCAAGTGGCTAATGAAAAGAAAATCGAAGTAAAAGCTGAAGTTAAAGACGGTAAAGTATTTTACAAAATTACCAAGGACGGCAAAACCGAAGAATTTGAAGCAGACATGAATGATGAAGAGGCAATGGCAAAAATTCATGCGATGCTCGAAAAACATGATATTGATGGCGACACAAAAGTTGCAATCCACAAAAACATCAAGGGTCACGATTGCACTAAAGAAACCTCTGAAAAAGAGGATTGTGACCAAATTAAAAAAATTAAAGTCATTAAAAAAGTACAAGCTCATGATTGCAAAAAAGAGAATTGCGATCCTGCCACTTGTGAACATGCTATTAAAGCTGATTGTAAAAAAGATGATATGGTATGGCACATGAAGGGCGACGATGGCGATAAAATGATCAAGGTCATTCAAAAACAAAAAATGATGGATGAGAAAGCAGGTTATCTAGGTGTTCAAATTCAAGATTTATCAGCACAGCTTGGTGATCATTTTAAAGTTAAAGACGGAAAGGGAGTTCTTGTATCAGAGGTTGTTGACGACAGTCCCGCAAAAAAGGCCGGACTAAAAGCGGGCGATATTGTTACTAAAGTTAATGACAAAGAAATCGCAAATGCCGCTGACCTCACAAGCACTATCCGCAGCTACGAACCTAACACTAAAGTGTCGGTTTCAGTTATCAGGGACGGAAAGAAAAAGAATTTTGATGCCACGCTTGGTAAGGCTGAAAACAGTTTTATGTTTAAGTATGGTGACCTTGGTGAAATGGGCGATGTACATAAAATGATGTTAAAAATGCCGCATACTGAGCTAAAAGATCTTAATTTCCATAACTTTGAATTTGATACCCAGGAGTTCAAGACTGAAATGGAAAACATGAAAAAAGAACTGCAGGAAATGAAAGCTGAACTGAAGAAGTTGCAGGAAAAAAAGTAATAACTATTTTTAATTATAATAAAAAACCCCTGATATTCAGGGGTTTTTTATTATAATATCTTATTAATTCTTTCCTTTTTTATCGTCAATCAATATCATTTTACACTAAATTTGTCTTTATCTAATGATGAAAATATTTTTCTTTTCACTATTTATAATCTTTAATCTGATGTCTGGTCAGGACTATACTTGGCCTACCTCAACGGGCAAAGAACTCACTTCAAATTTTGGAGAGTTTCGTGATTTACATTTCCACATGGGTGTTGACATCCGCACGCATAGCACCATTGACCACCCACTTTATGCAATTCAAGATGGATACATTTTTCGCATCGCGACCAATTTTAGCGGTTATGGCAAAGTATTATACTTAAAAACAAGCGATGGTAAAATAGCTGTCTATGGGCATTTGAATAGATTTAATGACAATTTAGAAGAATTGGTGCACAACCTACAAAACAAAAATAATTCATACTTTATTAATAAATATTTTACTCCTAATGAATATCCTGTCAATCGAGGAGAGATCGTTGGCTATTCAGGTAATTCGGGCGGTTCCACGGGTCCACATTTACATTTTGAATTACGTAGTGAAAATGATCAGCCATTAAATCCATTAACTTCAGGTTTTACTCTGTCCGATAATGTTCCTCCGCAATTTTTAGACGTGTCGATTATTCCATTAATGCCAGGGGCACAAATTAATAATTCTCCGCTTCCACAGAACTATTATCCTGTTGCTACTTCAACAAATACATATTTCATACAAGACACTATATTAGCCTCCGGTAAATTTGGAATTGCAACACACGTTATTGACAAAATACAAAATGTCTCATTTTCTTACCAAATTGAAAAATTAGAATTATTGGTTGATTCAATTTCAACTTTTTCTGTGCGATATAATTTGCTTGATTTCAGCGAAGGTAAAAACATCTCTACTGTTTATGGACAGCCTGTTAATCATCCAAAGCGTGATGACTTTCAAAAACTATATCGCCTAGGAACGTTTCCCAAGTTGAGCATTCTTAAAGAAGATGATTCCGGCATAATTCATTTAACCAATGGAATTCACAAAATTGAAATAATGGCTTGGGATGCCAATCAAAATAAATCAGTATTGATCTTTCATATTAAATCAGTTAATAAAACAAAAACAGAAAAGAGCAATCATCTACTCAACCTAACTAATTATTCAGTGTACAACAACACTAACAACGTTTTTAAACCAGAACTTGTACAACTGGAAAAAGGCGCCATATTTCATTTACAGACCGATGTGAACGATTCCAATAAAATTATAGCCTTCATTGAAATATCGGAAAAACTTTTAACTTTCCCATTGATCAAAATTGGTGTGGATAGCTATGCAAGCAATCTAATAAATCTATCAAATTTTAAGGATACTAAGGCTTGTGGTTTTTTAATATATTCGGACACAACACAAAAGTATCAATTCCCTTTTATTCCTACCAAAATTATTCCAAACACCAACAAAAAAGTGAAATCAGTTGATGGGCTTTGTTCTGTTGAAACTAACAGAGCATACCATGATACAACATTACTCTGGATCGCCAAATATAATTCTCCGGTAAGAATCAATTCAGTTAATCGCAAATCTGACATTTATGAATTGCATCCGTATGGCATTCCATTTAAAAATTCTGTTACTACTGCGCTAACAATTAATAATGCTATTGATTTGGAACATTGCTCGATTTACACTTTTGATAATAAAAAATTAAAATGGAATTTTGTAAAAAGTCGCGCTGATACAATTCAAAATATTTTATCTGCAAGTATAAACAAAGCTGTGCTTTTTACTGTATTAGAAGATACTCAATCGCCAAATATATTATTTACCAATCCCAAAAATCAACAGATGTATTTAGCAGATTCTTTAAAAAATTTATTAATAGTCATAAATGATGATTTGTCCGGAATTGATCCATCAGAAGAAAATCTGAAAGTGTTTTTAGATGGCAAAAGGATTTGGGTAGCTTACCAACCAGTTGACAAAGAAATATCATACAAATTGAGCGACACCTTAACAATGGGTGAACACAATCTATTAATAAATATTAAGGATCGTTCTGGCAATTCAACATCAAAAACAATTAAATTTTTTATTGAATAATGTTCTTTCCATATAAAGATGACAATCCGCGACGTTTAGTACCATTTGTAACGTACATACTAATTGCCTTGAATTTGGTTGTATTCTTCTATCAAATTGGACTTGATTTTATTGCCAGTCAGGAATTCACGCTCTCTTTCGGATTAATTCCTGCCACGCTCACCAATTTACCGCGCAACGAAATTACAATCGCTTATGCGCAATATTTATCGGACGCTACCAACAATCGCATATTAATAAATGCAGTACCAAATAGTCCTTACCTGACAGTTTTTACATCGATGTTTATGCATGGTGGTTTAATGCATATTTTTGGGAATATGTTATTCTTGTGGATTTTTGGCGACAATGTAGAAGGGGCATTAGGACATATAAGATTTGCAGTATTTTACATATTATGTGGAATTGGAGCAGCGGCTGGCCAAATCTTTGTTGATATAAACTCAATGGTTCCAATGATTGGTGCAAGCGGGGCAATTTCCGGTGTGTTGGCGGCCTATATGTTGCGATATCCCAGAGCACGTATCCACACCTTTGTGTTTTTATTGATAATTTTTACAACTGTAAGGGTACCTGCTTTCATTGTTATTGGTATCTGGTTCGCAACACAGGTGATGTCCGGTATAGGAGCATTAGGTGTTGATACAGGTGGCGGTGTGGCCTGGTTTGCACATATTGGTGGATTTATAGCAGGTGTTTTATTAGAGCGATTTTATAAATTTACGAAAATTAAAAAATATTAGGATATTATCATGGAAAAATTGATCAACGCTGCCAGATTAGCTCAAAAAAAATCTTATTCGCCTTACTCAAAATATAAAGTTGGAGCAGCTGTCCTTGCGTACGATGATACTATCATTCCCGGTTGTAATGTTGAGTCCAGCAGTTATGGATTAACCTGCTGTGCCGAGCGAACAGCGCTGTATAGCGCTATTAGTATGGGTCATTCTAAATTTAAAGCTTTAGCAGTAATCACCAATGACGGCGGTACTCCTTGTGGAGCCTGCCGACAAGTTATTTGGGATTTGTGCGGAGAAATTCCAATTTACATTGCCAGCGAGACTGGTAGTGTAGAAGAAACTACAAGCAAGGAATTGCTTCCTAATGCATTTGATGATAGCTCATTGAGATGAGCAACAAATCAATATTAATTGGAATAGCCGGCGGAACCGGTTCCGGAAAAACTTCAATTTCAAAAGAATTGCGGCGTGAGTATGGACGTGGTGAAGTTGTAGTTATTCAGCAAGATTCATATTACAAAGATTTATCACATATGAAACTGGAAGAACGGCAATATCAAAACTTTGACCACCCTGATGCAATAGATATAGACCTTTTTCACAATCAAATCACAGATTTGCTCAATAATAAATCTGTTGATATTCCAATCTATGATTTCACAACGCATGCCCGCTCAACCGAAAAAAATACTATTAATCCACATCATGTAATTGTATTGGAAGGTATTTTAGCATTACATTATGCCTCGCTACGACAACTCATGAATATCAAAATTTATGTCGAAACACCTGCTGATATACGATTCATACGTCGCTTAAAGCGCGACATTAGGGAGCGCGGTCGCACAACCCAATCAGTCATAGATCAATATTTATCTACTGTGCGGCCTATGCATGAACAGTTTGTTGAACCATCCAAATACTATGCCGATGTTATAATCCCTGAGGGGGGAGAAAATAAGGTGGCAATCGACCTGATTCGGACAAAAATTAATTCAATATTATTAAGGAAATAAGATGACCTGGATGCCAAGAGATGCTGGTTGGATTGAAGTAATTTGTGGCAGTATGTTCAGCGGTAAAACCGAAGAACTGATTCGTAGAGTTCGCCGAGCACAAATTGCCAAAATGAATACAATAATATTCAAACCCAAAATTGATGATAGATATAGCACCGAGCATATTGTATCGCATAATCAGATGAAACTGAACTCAAAAATAATTGAAACAGAGGAAGAAATATTAACTCTATCTGAAGGTGCTGAAGTAGTTGCAATTGACGAGGCACAATTTTTTGGAAATGATATCGTAGCTATTTGTAAAACTTTAGCAAAACAAAAAAAACGAGTTATTGTTGCCGGATTGGATACCGATTATCGTGGTGAACCATTCGGACCAATGCCTCTATTAATGTGTGAAGCTGATTACCTTAATAAACTACGAGCAATTTGTGTGGTTTGTGGTAATCCTGCTACTTACACTCAAAGAACGAGCAAGGAGAAACAGCGTGTTGTTATTGGTGAGACCGATATTTATGAAGCCCGTTGTCGTAATTGCTATGAACCACCGGAGTAACTAATGGAAAGATTTATTGGAATTATAGGTATGTTGATTTTACTCGGAATCGCTTTTGCGATGTCTAATAACCGCCGAAAGCTTGATTGGCGTTTAATCTTTTGGGGTTTGTCACTTCAATTATTATTTGCATTATTTATTCTGAAAACACCAATTGGACAACCTTTCTTTGGGGCGGTTGATTTAGTCGTAAAAAAATTACTCGGCTTTTCGGATGCAGGTAGCGATTTCCTATTTAAATCGTTTGGAATGGGCATTGTGGAAGCCCCTTTGTTGAATTTTGCCTTCCGTGTCCTTCCTACTATTATCTTTTTCTCATCCCTAATGGCAATTTTATATTATTTGGGAATAATGCAGCGGGTAGTAAAAGGAATTGCCTGGGTAATGGAAAGGACCCTTAAAACCAGTGGCGCTGAAACACTTAGCGTATCTGCAAATATTTTTGTTGGACAGACCGAAGCACCGCTAATGATACGTCCTTTTGTTAAAGGACTAACTCAATCAGAAGTGATGGCAATTATGGTTGGTGGTTTTGCAACTGTCGCTGGTGGTGTGATGGCAATTTATGTTAAAATATTATCAGACGTCCCAAATATTGCAGGGCATTTAATGGCTGCATCCATAATGAGCGCCCCGGCAGCGCTGGTAATTGCTAAAATTATTTATCCAGAAACTGAAATTGCCGCAACTGCCGATGATGCTACTGTTAAAGTAGAAAAAATCGACGATAACGCCATGGAGGCATTGGCTCGTGGAGCAACGTCCGGATTACAATTAGCTGGTAATGTGGCTGCCATGTTAATCGCATTTGTTGCGCTAATTGCGATGGTAAATGCTTTACTCGGTTTTGTAGGTGTAACCTTGCAAGAAATCCTTGGTTTCATATTCAAACCATTGGCATGGACAATGGGAATACCGTGGAATGAGGCCGGCATTATGGGCACATTGATGGGGGAAAAATTAGTTTTGACAGAATTGATTGCATACGCTGATTTAAGCGAGTTAAGAAATACAGGTGGCATTTCTGATCGAACCGCCATAATTGCAAGCTATGCTTTATGTGGCTTTGCAAATTTTGCTTCTATCGGAATACAAATTGGCGGACTGGGCGGTATCGCACCCGAACGCAGAAAAGATTTTGCTAAATTAGGTTTAAAGGCAATGTTTGGAGGTGCGCTTGCATCATGGCTAACTGCTACAGTCGCTGGTATTTTAATTTAATTAAAAGGAAAAACAAAATGCGGATAATACTTATGGGACCTCCGGGCGTAGGAAAAGGAACTCAAGCAAATAATATTATTGATAAATATAATATCCTTCATCTTTCAACTGGAGATATTCTGCGCGCAGAGGTCGGTGGGGATACCAAACTTGGCAGAGAGGCAAAACAGTTTATGGATGAAGGAAAACTCGTTCCTGATGAACTCTTATTGAACATGATGGAAAACCGCCTTCAGCAAAAAGATTGTAAAAAGGGGTATTTATTGGACGGCTTTCCCCGTACAATACCACAAGCCGAAGGGTTGGAAGCAATCTTAAATAAAATTAACCATAAAATAGATTTCGTTATCAGTTTGACGGCTGACGAAACGGAGTTGGTAAATCGTTTAGTATTGCGCGGGAAAGAATCCGGTCGTAGTGATGACACGGAAGAGGTTATCAGAGAGCGACAACAAGTTTACTGGAAACTCACTTCACCACTCTCGGATTTTTATCGTGAACGGAAACTATTGCATGAAGTAGATGGCTTGGGAACAATAGCTGAAATAACTAACAGAATATTAAAAGTTATGGAGTAAATATGTTAAAAGTTGGACTAACCGGCGGTATTGGCAGCGGTAAAAGTACAGCAAGCTCTATTCTGGCTAAATTAGGCTCATATGTATTTGATGCCGATGCCGAGGCAAAAATAATTTTAGAAACAAATGATGATGTCCAAAATAGTATAATTGAGGAATTCGGGAATAGCGTGTTAGATCCGAATGGAACCATTAATAATAAGAAATTGGCGAAAATTGCTTTTCAAGATGAAGACCACCAAATAATTCTCAACACGATAATTCATCCGTTTGTATTTAGTGAGCTTGATAATCAATTTGAGAAAATTTCTTCAAAAAATAAACATACAAGTTTCATCGCAGATGGCGCATTAATATTTGAATCGGGTTTAAATCAACATTTAGATTCAGTTTTGCTAATCGCATCGTCATTAAAATACCGAATTGCACGTGCTCTAGGTCGCGGGACACTTTCGCAGAGATGACATCCTGCGTAGAAATGAACTACAATGGACAGATGAAGACAAGGCTGAATCGGCTGACTATACTATATATAATAATGGTACTGAAGAAGAATTTGTGAAGAAAGTTAAAGCATTCCACACTGAGTATTTATAGACATATTATTAACCTATTTCAATTGATAGTGAAACACGAAGGGGTTAATTTTTAAATCTATTTAAAAGTAAATATTAGGTGATTTATGGCAAAAATACATGGTCATATCAAGATTGAAATTGAGAATTGCAAAGGTTGTGAACTGTGCGTGAATGAATGTCCACAAGATTCCCTCAAAATGTCTAAAAATATTAATAAAAAAGGTTATCATTATGCCTTGTTAGATGATGATAACTGTACAGGCTGCACTAATTGTGCGTTAGTTTGTCCTGAAGCAATCATAACTGTTTTTAGAGAATCAAAAACCTCAAAAGAAAAAATTGCAACAATTTCTGGTGTTAAAGAAAATATTTCAATATCAGTGAATTAGGATTATTATGGGTAAAAAATTATTGATGAAAGGTAACGAAGCGCTCGCAGAAGCGGCAATCAGAGCTGGCGTTAAGGGCTATTTTGGATACCCTATCACTCCCCAGTCAGAACTATTAGAATATATGGCAACCAATTTAGAATCTCGCGGAGGTGCATTCGTGCAAGCAGAGAGCGAAGTGGCTGCAATTAACATGGTTTATGGAGCTTCGGGAACTGGTACAAGAGTAATGACAAGCACCAGCAGCCCCGGGTACAGTCTGATGCAAGAGGGAATTTCTTATATGGCTTGCGCCGAACTTCCTTGCTTACTTGTAAATGTTGTGCGTGGTGGCCCCGGACTAGGCACAATACAGCCCTCGCAAGGCGATTATTTCCAAGCAGTAAAAGGTGGTGGTCACGGTGATTATAAATTAATTGTTCTTGCTCCCAACAGTGTTCAAGAAATGGCGGATTTGGTTTATCTAGGTTTCGATCTTGCTGATAAATATCGTATTCCGACACTTATTCTATCCGATGGTGCATTAGGTCAAATGATGGAATCTGTAGAGTTCCCAGAATATAAGGTCGAGGATCATCTTGTTGACCACTCAAGCTGGACAACCGTTGGTAGAGAAAATGGAAGGGAACAACACTATATAACTTCTTTACATCTTCTATCTGAAAAAATGGAAGAGATAAATATTCACTTGCAAGACAAGTATAAGAAAATCCAAAAGGATGAAACTCGATTTGAGGCTACTCAAACCGAAGATGCCGACATACTTATTGTTGCATTTGGATTATCTTCTCGATCATCACAAAAAGCTTTAGAGTTGGCACGCGAACAGGGACTTAAGGTTGGCATGCTTCGTCCAATAACTTTGTTTCCTTTTCCAACTGATGAAATAAAACGTTTGGCAAATAAAGTAAAAGGGATTTTGGTTGTTGAGATGAATGCTGGTCAAATGGTCGAAGATGTTCGTTTATCCGTTGGTAGCAACACTCCCGTTGATTTCTATGGTCGTATGGGAGGTATGATCCCGCAACCAGATGAAATTGTTGAAAAAATTAAATCCTTGTCTAAACAAACTAAAATATAACAGGATATCTATGGAAACAACTAGAGAAGGCATCGTTTGTAGCAATCTTGATCAAATGGATGTCGTATTTGATAGAACTGAAGTCCTGCACGAAACACCAACTAGTTATTGCCCAGGTTGTAGTCATTCTGTGGTTCATCGATTAATAATGGAAGTAGTCGAAGAATTGGGAATACTAGATAAAACTATCGGTGTAGCACCTGTTGGCTGTTCCGTTTTTGCCTACCATTTTATGAATGTTGATATGCAACAAGCAGCGCATGGTCGTGCTACTGCTGTAGCCACGGGCATTAAACGTGTTTTACCCGATAAAATTGTTTTTTCTTATCAAGGTGATGGAGATCTCGCCGCAATCGGGACTGCCGAAACTATTCATACAATAAATCGTGGTGAGAATATTGTCATGATTTTTATTAATAATGGCATATATGGAATGACAGGCGGACAAATGGCACCAACTACACTCGAGGGAAATGTAACATCGACCACACCGCTTGGTCGTAATATTTATCGTCAAGGCCATGCCATTAAAATTACTGAAATGGTTGCTATTATGGATGGTGCCTATTATGTAACACGACAAGCTGTGAACTCAGCCGTCGCAGTGCGTAAATGTAAAAAAGCAATTAAACAAGCCTTTCAAAATCAAATTGATAAAAAAGGCGGTACAAGCTATGTTGAAGTTGTAAGTAATTGTCCATCCGGCTGGAAAATGACTCCAATTCAGGCAAATAAAAAGATAGATGAAGAAGTGTTAGCATATTATCCGTTGGGTGACCTAAAAACTCCACCAAAGGGAGCTTAGAATGAACGAAGAATTAATAATTGCAGGATTTGGTGGGCAGGGTGTTCTTTCCATGGGGATGACCTTAGCCTATGCCGGAATGGTTGAGGATAAACAAGTAGCTTGGATTCCGAGCTATGGGCCGGAAATGCGTGGAGGAACTGCTAATTGTACAGTTATTGTATCAGACACAAAGGTCAGTTCACCAATAATCAGCAGCTATGATACGGCAATCGTGTTAAATCAACCATCGTTAGAAAAGTTTGAACCAAAAGTAAAGCCAGGCGGAATTCTAATTTATGAATCTAATAATATTTTAAATCCACCTACACGAAAAGATATTACTATTTATGCCATCCCTGCAGCCGATGAAGCAAATAAAATTGGTAATATAAAAACTATGAATATGATTATTCTTGGTGCATTTTTATCAAAAAAACCGCTTGTCTCGGTTAAATCAATAATGGAAGGTTTATCAAAAGTTTTACCTGAACGTAATCACAACTTATTACCTGTCAATGAAAAAGCACTGAAATGCGGGATGGGATTAATTAAATAATTTATTTTGCTTTAATAAACACCTTTATTTTTTAACAGATATTTTTACAATTTAAAACATCAAAATTAACAGGAGGTGTACCTTCTTTATTTTAGCTATTAATCCCGGAGCTACTACTACTGAAATCGGTTATTTCGGTAATGAACGGGAATTATGGCGAAAAAAAATAAATCACCCGGCAAACTCTTTGCCAGCTTGGATACCTGACCAACTTCAGATTCGTTTTGACCTCTTAGAACCTTTTTTAAACAAAATAACTAAATTAGATGCTATTGCGGCTCGCGGTGGACCATTAAAGCCACTTTCGGGAGGAGTTTACCGCATTAATGAAGAAATGTTGTCGGCCTACAAATCGTGTAAATATTCAAATCATGCCTCTAATTTAGCAGCTCTCATTGCAGACAAATTATCACACCAATTTCGTGTTACCACCTATATTGTAGACCCAATAACAACTGATGAGTTAATTGATGTAGCGCGAATATCTGGTGCCCCCGGAATTGAACGTAAAAGTAGAAGCCATGCCTTAAACATAAAATATTGCGCACGCAAAGCAGCTTCAGAGATTGGCATTGATTTAGCTGATACAAAATTTATTGTTACGCATCTTGGTAGTGGTTTCTCTATTGCGGCAGTCGATGGGGGGAAGATTATTGATGTGAACGATGCCTTACTTGGCATGGGACCATTTTCGGTTCAACGCGCCGGTAGTTTACCCCTCTCTGGGATTTTAGATGAAATATTCGCTAATGGAAAAAGTCGGGTAGAAACAGAGCAATTGTTTTCTCAAGAAAGTGGTTTGAAAGGATATCTAGGTAAAAACCAATTTCAAGAAATAGAAAAAAGAATTGCAGATGGCGATGAAAAAGCAGCACTCATTGTCAATGCAATGGTTTATCAAATATCCAAGGAAATTGGGGGACTTCATGCTGCATTTTCTGGAAAAACATCTTCTTTAATCTTAACAGGAGGCCTTAGTAAATCTGCCTTACTAATTGAAAAATTAAATAAATATTTGAGCTATATTCAGCCACCTATTATCTATCCCGGTTCCTTTGAATTAGAAGCTCTAAATCAGGGCGTATTGTATGTTCTAAATGGCATTGATACAGCAAAAGAATACAAATGATCACATCCTATAAAGAAATTTATGACTCTGTTTCTGGATACAAACCAATAAGGTTAGCTGTTGTTAACCCTCAACGAGAATACATTTTACAAGCTTTAGAACAAGCGGAAGCCAATAACTGGATTAAACCACTATTATTTAAAAATGAAGATGTTAACAAGGCTCTTTCGGATTCAATTAATGCTATTAATAATGGTGAGGCAGATTGGCTAATGAAAGGCAATATTGACACAGCAACTTTGTTAAAGGCTGTTATGAATAAACAAAATGGGCTGCGTACCACAAAACATTTAACTCATGTTGCTATCCTGGAATCACCTAATTACGAACGACTTATTCTAACAACAGATGGCGGTGTTAATCCGATATTATCAAAAACCTTGATAGACTCAATTCTTGAAAATGTTTTGCATGTAACCCGCTCACTTAAAAATCGAGAAACCCAACATCGCAATGCTTGCGCTGATAGAATCAGTATCAGAAAACTTACCGGAAACAGTCTTAGCAAATATTACTGCAGAACGATATTCAAACGATTCACGTTTTGTTATTGAAGGTCCAATCGCGTTGGATGTCGCGCTATCTGCAACTGCAGCTGAGGCAAAAAAGATTAGATCAAAAATTGCCGGCAAAACCGATGTCTTCATTGGTCCAAATATTACAGCTACTAATTTTATAAGTAAGATGTTACTAAGTATTGGCAATTCTACAGGTGGCGGAGTAATTATCGGTGCAAAAATTCCAATTATATTACTTTCTCGCTCTGATACGATGGAAACAAAACTGAATTCCATCGCACTTGGGTTATTAATTTATCATAACCAATTTAAAATGAGATGATTCATGAATAAATCAAAATTTCCACTCGATAAAACTACTTTAAATACTATTATTAAAGACCACGAGGTTGACCTGAATGATATCGGTATACGTGAGTTAAAACGTCTTGTAGACAATTTAGCCGATCACCTTAAGGTTGATTTTCTACATTTTGAATTTGGTGTCCCTGGTATACCTGCAGATAGACTTGGCCCTGAAGAAGAAATCCGAGTACTTACCGAAGATATGAAATTACCTTCAACCTACCCGCCATTTGATGGCATCCCACGTCTTAAAAAAGCAACTGCTGACTTTGCGAAAACATTTTTAAACGTTGATGTAGAACCGGAAAACTGTATACCGACAGTTGGAGCGATGCATGGCTGTTTTATCGCGCAAGCAATTGCCGGTCGCAGATTTAAAAAGGCCGATACAATTTTATATCTTGACCCCGGATTCCCGGTCAACAAACTTCAAACAAAATTTCTTGGACTAAATTGTGATTCAATCGATTTATATGATTATCGAGGAAAAGTATTAGCAAAAAAACTTGAGAAAAAACTGTCGACTGGGAAAATTGGAGCTGTATTATGGTCAAGTCCAAATAATCCCACCTGGCTGTGTCTGAAAGAAGAGGAACTAAAAATAATTGGGGAATTGCTAACCAAGTATGATGTTATCGGAATCGAAGATTCGGCGTATTTTGGTATGGATTTCCGTTTTGATTATGGCGTTCCCAACAAACCGCCATTTCAACCAACCGTAGCCAATTATACAGATAATTATATCATTATAATATCAAGTTCAAAGATGTTTAGTTATGCCGGACAAAGAATAGCCGTGTCAATCGTATCACCCAAGTTATCTAAAAAGAATTACAACTATCTTAAAAAATATTATGATACAAAATCGTTTGGAAAAGCTTATGTGCACGGAGGGATTTATCCTACAACTGCCGGCGTGCCACAATCACCGCAACATGCCTTATCGGCACTATTTGAGGCGACTTGTCAGGGAAAGTATGATTACCTAAGTAGGGTCCGTACTTACGGAAAGCGCGCTAATGAAGCAAAGAAAATATTTTTAAATAATGATTTTGAATTATTATATGATAAAGACTTGGATGAGCCGATTGCTGATGGATTTTACTTCACCATAAAACGAGATGGAATGGTTGGGGGCGACTTGTTATATGCCATGTTATTATTTGGTATGTCCGGAATTCCAATGCGACCAACCGGGACAAAGCGTGAAGGTGTCCGTATTTGTGTATCGCTTGTACCCGAAGAACAATATGGCGAATTAGAAAAACGAATAAAAGCATTAAACAATTATTTAAAATTATCAAGGTAAAGAAATGAGTAAGATTAATATCGTAAATCACTCTCTAATTAAACATTCCCTATCTGTTCTTCGAAATAAAAACACTACCACTGAAATGTTTAGAAGACATACAGCAACCGTTTCGCAAATATTAATTGTTGAAGTGTTGAATAATATTTCAACTAAGGAAATTCTTGTTGAAACACCTTTAGATTCTGCACAGGGTTATAAAGTTCAGGAATCAATAGTATTGGTTCCAGTTTTACGGGCAGGAATTTCTATGCTGTTTTCCGCACAAAATTTTTTACCGTGGGCTGCTGTAGGTTTTATTGGATTAGAAAGAGATGAAAAAACAGCAAAGGCACGTGAATATTATCAAAATATCCCTAAAAATTTGAGTGAAAAATATGTTCTAATCCTTGATCCAATGCTAGCTACAGGGGGTTCTTTAGTTGACACGATAACCGCAGTTAAACAAAAAAATCCAAAAGTGATAAATGCAGTGTGTATTGTCGGTGCTCCTGAAGGAATCGAACGACTAAAGAATGAACATCCGGATGTAAATCTATACATCGCTGCAATTGATTCGCATTTGGATAAAAATAATTTTATTGTACCCGGGGTTAGGAGATTTTGGGGATAGGTATTTTAATACTTAAAAATTATCTGATTTGCCGTCTAAACGCTCTAGGTCTATCTAAAATCTCCTTAAGGATTACGGCATTGCGAATATCTTCAGGTTCGTCAAAATACTCTAAAGTATAGACCTTTTTCTTTTCCCCCGGTGCAGCTTTACGTTTATCAAAGTGGTCACTGGTTATGTCAGATTTACCTAAACGACTTGATTTGAACTCTGCAGTTGTTTCATCAACATCAGTAATGTCGTCTAAAAGCAACCCTTGATACTGTATCTCTTATTGCTTGTTTAGGTTTTGGTAGTTCTTCAGATTGATCTAAGTCATCCCAAATTCCACCAATTTCTGTATCTTCTTTTTGTACCACTAACCGGCTTTGGGGTAGGTCTTGGTATTGGTTTAGGTTGTGGTATCTCAACCGGTTCCGGTTGCGGGACACCTAATATGTCCCGCAACTTATCCGGATTGAATAGATCTTCAAGCGAAACAGGTCGTTGTGGACGCTGCGGAGCTTGACTCTTTTGAGATTCACTTCTTTCTTGCGAATTAGGAACCCTTTGTGTTTTTTGGCTAGGCGCATCGGTCTGTTGCTGACGTTTTTGTTTCTGCTTTCGCTTTGTCAATGCTTGCAACAGATAAAATAAAAGTAAAAATATCCAAATGCCCATTCCTTCCATCAGTTTAAGCTCCTATTTTATCTCTTTTGTAGGTTTTTTTTTGTCCGTTCCGGCAATGCTGTCGCGCATACCCGTATCAGATTTAATATTTCCTAAATTATAATAATCAAATACACCAAGATTGCCTTCACGGAAAGCCTGTGCCATTGCCTTGGGTACTTCAGCTTCTGCTTTTACTACAGTTGCTTGCATTTCTTGCGTACGTGCTTTCATTTCTTGTTCTTCTGCCACAGCCATTGCACGGCGGGTTTCTGCTCTCGCCTGGGCGACGCGTAAATCAGCTTCTGCTTGATCGGCTTGCAAGCGTGCTCCAATATTTTTACCAACGTCAAGATCGGCAATATCAATAGATAATATCTCATACGCTGTTCCAGCATCTAATCCTTTATTTAATACTGCTTTGGAAATACTGTCAGGATTTTCCAAAACACGAGAATATTTCTCTGACGAACCAATGGCACTTACAATACCTTCGCCAACACGCGCTATGATAGTCTCATCGGTGGCTCCCCCAACTAAACCGGAGATATTTGTTCGTACTGTAACGCGAGCTCTCGCTTTCAACTCGATACCATCTTTTGCCACTGCAGAAAGAAAACCATCTTTTGGAGCATCAATAACTCGCGGATAAACACTCGTTTGAACAGCAGTCTTAATATCGCGTCCTGCAAGGTCAATCGCTGTTGCGGTTTCAAATGAGAGGTCAATTTTCGCTTTGTCTGAAGCAATTAATGCAAAAACAACATTTGCCACATTTCCACCGGCCAAGAAATGTGTTTCCAACATATCAGTACTTATGTGTGTAAGACCAGCTTTATGGGTGTTAATAACGCTATCGGTGATTAATTTCGGTGGTATTTTTCTTAAACGCATACGGATCAAGTCAAGAATTGTAATTTTACCTAAACCAACACTAACAACTGCTTGAATCCACATTCCAACCGGTACAAAGTAAAACAGTACCAATAGAAATAGTATTACAAAACCAAGCAATATCAATGAAACTATACTCATATTATCCTCCTAAAAACTCTATTTATTAATTTTTCGCACGACAACTCGATTGCCGTCGACTTTTATTATTTTAACTTTTTCACCATCTTCAATAAATGTTCCTTCACTAACAACAAAAATTCGTTTTTCACCAAAATTTGCCCAACCAGACGGACGCAAGTCAGATTCGGCAATTCCTTCTTGTCCAACCATATTTTCTAATCCTAAAGATGTGTCGTAACCGCGTTCGTGATCTTGAACATCGGGTGTTGCTATTTTTTTCCAAAAATTTGTCTTTGTAAACAATTTGAATAACAATACCAAGCCAATCAATCCGCCAATTATTCCAATTGTTAAACCTGTCATAGCCATATCTGCTACCTCCTCTCCAACCGGAATATCCGGCAATAATAGTCGATATAAACCAAAAATTAAAAGAACAATCCCACCTATCCCCGCCAAACCGAAACCCGGTATCACAATCATTTCTATTAATAGAAGCAATAACCCCAAAAAGATAATAAGGAAATCGGTCATCGACGCTAATTCAGCGATGTAACCTGCACCAAGCGCTAAAGCTAAACAAACAGCTCCAATTGTACCAGACACACCCCAGCCGGGCTGCTGTAGTTCAAATAAAATTCCCAAAAACCCAAATGTCATCAGTAGGATGCTACTACTGGATTTGTTAAAAATCTTACAATTGATTCTGACCAATTCGCCTTGGTTGATTTTATTTCAGCATCCGATAAATTTAATTCAGCAAGCAAATCATCAAATGTTTCAGTTTCACCATCCGCAATTTTATATTTCGTAGCAAGTTCCGTAGTTAAGGTAATTAGCTTGCCTTCCTTGCGACCTTCTAAATCAGTTACTTCAACAGAATCACCGTCTATAATAAGATGTGTAAAGTTTAATTCTTCGTCCACCATTCCTTTGGCAATTTCAATGTTTCGCCCGGTGCTTTCGGCGGTAGAGGCCATTTCTTCACGCATATAAGATATTACCTTTCTCACTACCTTTTTCCCCTGCATATCAACTGCTGTTGCCGCACCAATTGTACCACCGCTAGTCATATAAATTTTATCGCAAGAAAGCGATATCAATGCTCCTGCTGAAATTGCTCGGCGGTTGATAAACGCAACGGTCAATAGCGGTGAATCTAAAATAGCATCTTTTATTTGGGTTGCGGCATCAACTCGACCACCAAAGGTGTCTATATCAAAGATTACTGCTTCTGCACCTTCTTCAGCAGCAGCTTTTAGTACCCGTTCGATAAAAGGAGGAAGTCCTAAGTCTATTGTACCTTCAATAGGCACACGATATACAATTGAATTAGACTCTGCAAAATAGTGATGAAATAAAAAGAATTAAAAATATTATTGATTTCTTCATAACAAGATATTACCTGTAAATACATTTAAAAACAATATATTATACATATTATTGCTTGATCTCAATGCCGCCAAAAGCTACGGTGCAATGCAGGTAAATATTTTTTAGTGTCTTTACTTCAGATTTACCTCTTGATTTATTTTCAATTCCACCAAATATTGGTGTGCCGGTAATAACTACATTACAATCATCCGGAACAGTTATATCCACCCCTCCAAACAATGCTGTAACATGTATTTTACAACCTTCAGTAGAAATTTTAGCTTGGCGCAGATCAAGCTCAACTCCACCAAACAATGCCATTGCGTCACCACCCTTAAAATTCTGCGCAGTTACAGTGTGCTCAACTCCACCAAAAACCGCATTTGAATGTATATAATCATCTCCTATTGTTGATTCATCTGTTAATTTCCAATGCTTATGCCGACCCTTAAAAATCATAGACATTCCAATAAAGATTAATATTAGTGGCCATAGTTTCCATACGCTACTCCATTGGAATATATCGTGGACTGCCAATAATAAGATACCACCAATCACGATAAATATTAGTCCGGCACCCCTATCCTGACCTCGCAATTTTATTAACCCTATGATAATTAAAATTGCCGGCCACCAATCCGAAATAATGTCGCCAAAATCCATAATATTAAAAGTATCAAGGATAAATAAAACTACCAACAGCAATCAAAGTAAGTCCTACCCAGCTGTTTTGATTATGTTTAGAATTAGTCATTTGCTACTCCTATTTAAATATAATATTTGTCTTGGTCGACTTCTTCCCTTAATATGCGTAATTCTTCAACCAATGGTTCTTTGTTTTGTTCAATTTTATCAGGAATGATCAACTCAAATCCAGTATTCTCTACCACGTCATTTACTGTTATACCTGGATTGAGAGCCAATAGTTTCATCCGTTTTGTTTTATCATCAAATCCTAATGTGCATAAATTTGTTACTACACGATATGGTCCTGTATTGGGCGGCAGTCCTGCTTCTTCTCGTCGCGCCGGGACCCGATAAATATCCTGGGGTTGTGATAAAATCGATTTTCGGAATGAATCTTTGTTTTCCATGCTGCATAATTAGAATCGTTTTCCAACATGTAGAACCAACATCATTTCCACCGCCCGAGCCGGGTAAGGCGTACCTTAGGTTTATGCGTGGTCATCGCCAATCATTGTAGAATTTAGATTGCCATACATATCAATTTGTGCGCCACCTAAAAAGCCATAATCCACAAAACCGCATTGTCCAGCTTCCATAATATCGCAAATTCCTGCTGCCACTAATGCGCGATTGAATGTCCTCATATCACCAACGGCCAAGGGAAGTTTGTCGAGTTGGGCACCAATTCCACCGAATTCGAATATTGATATTAAATTTGGTGCATGCATTTTTTGTGCAAGCGATGCCGCCAACATTGGAATCCCCGTTCCAATAAAGCAGGTTGCGTTATCTTCCATCAATCTTGAGGCAATACATATCAATAATTCGTTTGGATTGTATTTTTTGTTATTCATTTTTTGCTCCTTACAATCCGCATTGATTCCAATTTATTATTTCCAACCAGATCAAGATATTCTTTATGATCTTTTACATCATAAATCCACTTTTTTAAATATTCTTTTACTAGCAATTCATCCTTACTATTATTAGCATAATCTTTAATATGTTGTTCGTCGCGCTCATATAAACCAGCCATTTCGCCGGGATGAGAACCAAATGGTGCTTCAACAACGGCATCTACTAAATAGTATGGTATTTTTGTGCGGTCAGGATGTGATCGAATTACATCTTCATCTACTATTTCTTCGGCAGAAATGATTAATCGCTTAGAGGCACGTGCCATCTCGGCCGCAAATCCTGAGATACCATCAATTTGACAATTACCATATTTATCTGCACGATGTACATGGATAAGGCCTACGTCCAATATCAATGCCGGCAATAGACACAATTTTATTCCAGTAAATGGACATTCTACCACCTTTGCTGCACTGTACTTGTAGGTGTCTGTACCTAACATCACACGTGTAGGAATGAATGGAACACCCATGGCGGCTGCTTTAAACCTCCAAGATAATGCGGCATTTGACCATTCCACTACCTTTTCAACAAATCCTCCTTCAACAGCCCGGCGAGCTGAATTAGATAATCCGTAAACTTCGAAACCAATGTATGTCCAATCTAATTTTTTTATAGCATTTGCGGCTACTAATAAGTCGGATTCGTACACTCCTTGCCCAGCGCAATTTAAATTTTTAATTCCCTGTCGGATGATTTCTCGCGTGAGCGACATCGGTGCCCGAACAGTACCATAAAGTTCAATACCCATGTAATGCCCATCTTTTAAATATTTTGAGATTGCCTCTTGTTCAGACATTCTTTTATCTATTAAAGCTTTAGGTTTTTGGGTTCGATTCCATTCACGAAATGCATTCATGTCTGGCGGTTGAATCAATTCTCCGATTCCGGATGATAATACTTTCATAAGTTCCTCAAAAATGTTTGGAAATTTAATCATAATCAAATACAATTAGAACAGAAGTCGATATATTTAAAAATAAATTTGGTTTGTTCACCGACTTCAGTCGGAATAAATTACACCCCAAAATGAGACTATCACATAAAGTAACTTATTTATTTTTAAAATTCTTGTCTAACTGTTTGAGAATTTCTCCCAAATGGATTAAGAACATATTTTCAACATTTTTATTTTTGATTTTATACTATCTTGTTCCAATCCGAAAAAAACAAGTATTTATGAATTTACAATTAGCATTCCCTGACAAATCAGCTAATTGGTACAAAAATTCCGCCAAGCGCAGTTATAAATTCTTTATTAATAATTTTATTCAATTCTTTGCGTTCCCCAAATCGTATTTAAGGAACAATATTACAATAAAAGGTGAAAAATTATTAATTGACACATTAAAAGACGGTAACGGGGTTATTTTCGTGTCGGGTCACTTTGGAGCCTGGGAAATTCTTGCTGCTTGGTTAGGATATCATAAATATCCGGTTTCGGCAGTTGCTACTAAACAAAGGAATTTAGGAGCAGATAGATTCTTCCTAGAATTGCGCAGCTATTTTGGTATGAAACATATTTACAGAAAATCATCTTTAGATAATATGTATAATATTCTTAAAAAAGGGAGAATACTCGCTCTTGTGAGTGATCAAGATGCTAGAAAAAGCGGTGTTTTCGTAGAATTTTTTAACATGAAGGCATCAACTCCAAAGGGGGCAGCCCAATTTAATCTAAAGAATGGTGCACCAATTATATTTACGATCTGCTACCAAGACAAACCAAATTCCTATACAATTGAATTTGAACCAATAGCTATTGGTTCTAAGGCCACCATTCAATCGATAACACAATCTTATACTTCAATTTTGGAGAAATTTATTAGACGTTATCCTGAACAATACTTCTGGTTCCATCGTCGATGGAAAACACAAGAAAGCAATAATCAAAATTCATAACCAAATCCAAACAATCCATGAAAGGCAAAGTTAGGAACATATGCTTTTCCGTCTACCACTTTTACAATTGCATAGGACATCGTAACCTTCGTTTCTAAAACAACAAACAATCCTTTAAATACATGTAATTGTTTTGTTCCTAAAGACCCTTGTAACGTTGGTCCGGCAATGCTAAACCCAAGGGGCAGTTCTGTCTCGACGCCTCTATTACCCATTCTCTTTCCATAAATCTTTGTTTCTGGATGCGCCAAAACAAATCCCGCTCCCAAGCGATAAATAAGATATTCTTTTTCTAATGCTCGATTTAATGTCACCAAGTTATAACCGTGGGATATTTCAAAAAGTTGAACATTTTGAGGTTTGTTTATCAGAATTATTTTTTCGTGAACTAATTCTAATTCCCATGCTTTATTTTCATTCCAAAACCCCAATCGCCATGAATAATAGGGCGAGTTAAAACCGGTAAACGCATCGGGATCGTACTTTGCATTTTTGATAAAAATTGTTTCAGGTGTGTTCAATTCAATCTTTAGGGGCGTAGGAACATTATACTGTGTCCCAAAATACACTTCAAAAGTAACTTGGCCAAATACCGTGAATGGTAATATTAGTATAAACATTAAAAACAATTTGGATAATCGCACTTACAACTCTCTATTAAAATATTTAAGAAAATACAATTAAAACCCTTTTATGACAAAAGAAACCATTCTTAGTTTGAATAGTTATTTAATTTACCAAATACAATTTTTCATTGAAAATTATTTCTCAAAAAGATAAAGATGTTATACACCAGTCATTAGAAATTCTGCAAGGTGGTGGTATAATAGTCTATCCGACAGATACTCTTTACGGCTTTGGCGCCGAAGCGACCAATAATAATGCTATTGATAAAATCAATAATATTAAAGGACGTTCAGGGCCAATGAGTGTGATGGCAGCCGATAAAAACATGGCTCTTGATTGGATGAATATCACATCTAACGAAATAAAAATTATAGAACCATATTTGGGTGGTGCAAAAACCTTAATTGTTTCTGTAAAATTTGGAATCGCAAGTAAAATAATCCTTGGCGAAAATAACACATTAGGAATACGAATTCCTCACAATTATTTTTGCAATGAATTATCAATGCAGTTTGGTAAACCAATAACCTCAACCAGTGTTAACCGCACAGGCGAACAACCAATGAATGACCCAAAAATGATTGTGTCCGAGTTTGGTGATGAAATTGACCTAATGATAGATGCAGGAACATTAACGAATTCTAAAGGTTCAACAATTTATCAATATAAAGATAATAAAATTAAAATTTTAAGAGATTAATATGCGACACGCTTTGATAATTATTTCCGTTCTAATGTCATTAATTTACGGTCAAAATATACCTTTTAAGGTAGGTGAAAAATTAACCTATACATTGCAGTTCAATGTATTAAAAATGGGACGAGGCTATTTATCGGTCGAATCTATTGAGACTGTGTCCGGCGCTCAGTCTTATCATGTTAAATTCAAAGCCAATACAAGTAAGTTTGCGGATAGAATTTATCGTGTAAGAGATCAAATTGATATTTGGCTAAAGAAATCAGACCTGACGACGCTCACGTTGGTCAAACAATTAAACGAAGGTAGCTTTCACCGTGATTATCATACCACAATAGATTATACCAATCTAATAGCGATAACTAACAAGGATACCATTAACATAGATGGTCCATTGCGTGATCCGTATTCATTGCTTTATTATTTCCGCACAATTCCACTTAATGTTGGAGAAATTTTAGACTTCACAACTTTTGACCAGAATAAATTAACGGAATTTCAAGTTATCATAGATGGCAAAGAGACAATTGATGTTCCGGCAGGTCAAATTCCCGTGTATAATTGTGAAGCCCTACCGAGGTGGGAAAACCTTATTAAAGAATGAAGGTGATATGACAATATGGTTCAGTGATGATAATCAACGCTTACCGATACAGATTCAAATAAAAATTAAATACGGTTCTATGTTGCTACAATTAAAAGACATCAATTTGTAAATAGCCTACCAATATCATTTACAATCACCGTTATCATTAAAACCAATAAAAACGCCATCCCCACTTTTTGAATTGCCATTTTTGCTTTAATACTTAGCGGTCTTCTAATAATTGATTCAATTACAATTACTAATAGGTGTCCTCCATCTAATCCGGGAATCGGCAAAATATTAATAACTGCTAAGTTTACACTTATCATCGCTATTAAAAATAATAGCGTAGCAAAACCTGCTCTGGCACTTTCACCAGCAATTTGAGCGATAAATATCGGGCCACCGATATCTTTCATGTCGGCTGCGCCTGTTAATAACATTTTTAATGTTGTACCAATTAGTCCAAAAATTGCATTTGTAGCTTGCCAGCCGTTACCCATTGCTTGAAAAATATTTATCGGTTCATATGTGACTTGTGCTGCAATACCGATTGCTCCTAATGTGTCAATTTTTCCATCAATAAGTGCCGGTTGAAAAGACGTTACAATATCTTTTTCAAATCGCACATTGTCGCGCTCAAAGTACAAGTTAATAGGCGTATTTGGGATGGCGTGAATAATTTTAGTCATTTCTTGCCAGGTCTCAATCGGCGTTCCGTTAATTTCCACAATTCTATCACCCACTAGCAATCCAGCTGCTTCTGCGGGCTGTCCTTCCATTAATTGGGCAATTACGGGCTCTTCACTAATTATGGGATTCCCCTGTTTATAAGCAATGCCCGTATAAATAGCCAGTGCCAACAATACATTCATGATTACGCCTGCGCTCATAACCCAAGCTTGGGCTAAGCGCGGTTTGCTCATCAGTTCATAAGATTTGTGTTCAATTTTTGTATCAAGATTCTCGTCAATCAATCCTGCCATTTTAACATATCCCCCCAACGGAACTAACGCAAAACAATATTCAGTTTGTGTACCCTTACGTCCGAGTTTTGAGATGTGTTTGTTATAAACAGGTCCCCAAATTATTTTTCCTGTTTCGCCTTTATGAAAAAAGAATAGCTTAAAGTCCCACCCATCAGCAACCGATGTCATGGTTATTAGTCTTGGTGGAAAACCGATTGAAAATTTTTCTACTCGTACCCCTACTGAACGTGCCGCTAGATAGTGCCCTAATTCATGTACAAATACTACAACTCCAATTACGAATACTGTCGCCAATAATGTTATCATTAATATTATCCTAAAATCTCAAGTTTCTTAATATGTTATTATAAAATAGTTCCATTACTTATATGATCTTACAAATTCCTTTGTCCAAATGATCAAATTTTGCAGATCATTTAAGCTTGGATTTTCTATCCAATCATGTTTTTCACACGCCCTGCTCACAATTTTAGGAATATCGGTAAACAGTAAATCGTTTTCCATAAAACGATATACTGCAAATTCGTTTGCTACATTTAGAACGGCAGGGGTTGTTCCCAATTTCCGAAGACTGTCGTAAGCCAATTCAATGCAGGGGAATCTGTCAAAGTTAGGAGCCTCAAATGTCAATTCTTTTTGCTTTACAAGGTCTAATCGTTCCCAATCTGTATCAATATGACGCGGATATGTTAAGGCATACTGGATTGGAATTTTCATGTCCGGTATGCCAAGTTGAGCCTTAACCGAGCCATCTTTCATCTCAACCATGGAATGGATAATCGATTGTGGGTGAATCACCACATCAATTTTATCAATCGGGATATCAAACAACCAATATGCTTCAATAATTTCAAGACCTTTATTCATCATAGTTGCTGAGTCTATGGTAATCTTCTTTCCCATATTCCAATTCGGGTGTTTAAGGGCTTCGAGGGCAGTGATTTTAGAAAATGTACTAATATCACGATTCCGAAATGGCCCACCACTACCGGTTAAAATTATTTTGTTTACATCTTCTTTGTCTTCCCCTTGCAAACATTGCCAGATTGCTGAATGTTCACTATCAACGGGAAAAATCTTTGCACCACTTTTTTTTGAATTATTTTAACAAGATTTCCAGCCATTACTAAGCTTTCTTTGTTGCTTAATGCAACATCTACACCTGATTTTAAAGCCAATAGCGTTGGCTCCATACCCGCAGTTCCAACGAGTGCATTTAGAACTAAATCTATATCATTTCGTTTTGATATTTCGAGCAAACCTTCTCGACCTATTAAAACCTCAATATTTTCATTCTTTAACTTATTTTCAACAATTTTACAGGACGTAGTCGGATCAATTATATTAACTGCCTTCGGTCTATACTTTAAAGCTTGTTCAATTAAAAGATCGTGATTCGAATGTGCTGTAAGGTATGCTATTTCCAAATCGTCTCTTTAAATTATCAACAACTTTCAGAGCATTTTGTCCAATTGAGCCCGTTGAACCAAGTATCGATATTTTACGATTCATTATTTAAATGCTCCTGATATTTCAATGCTAATAATCAACACATCAGAATTTACTTGCAAAACTGGAACAAATATTATCCCGCCAGTATTGAGTTGTGCCCCCAATAATAAATGATTGGCATTATCTTTGATTGATCTTGGGATTGTATCTGAACTATCAATTAATATCTTCGCATTATAACTATTCAATCCCAATCCAGCAAATAAGTGAACTTTGCCGACATCAAATTCATTGATAATTACCACATCCATAGAGCGAACCTTTATATCGTCAGGTCCTCGCAATTGTGAAAATAATACAGATGCTCGCCAATTATTTTTCTCTCTATTGGTTAAATTCAATCCAAACCCGTAGGCAAAAGATTGCACAATATCGTTATTAGACTTGAATGTGCTCATATTTCCTTTAAGTAATAGATTTTCTGTAATAACCACTGAGCCGGCCACATTTGGATATCCACCGATTAGCTCTGATGATTGACTCTTTCCAGTTAAATTCATACCCTGTGAGTATGAAACACCAAGGTTGAATCTGCCATTTTCGTTAATCGGATTGAAAAAATGTCTGTTAATTGAAATTGAAGTGGTTTTCAGAAGCGGTCCAACCTGTTTTTCAAATTCTTCAGTGTTTATATTACTCAAATCGAAGGATGTCCACTGAGCATTTAAAGTAACAGAAAATAGAAATAATGTACTAAAAATAAATTGTAAGACTTTCATATATTAAAAATCGGAATTAAATAATTCCGCGTTTACTATTTTCAATAAACTCTATAATTTTCAGAATGTTTTTATCATCCGGGAATTCATTTCTAATTTTTTCAAGTGCTACAGATGGTTTTAATGCTGATCTAAAATAATAACGGTAGGCTCGCTTAATATTCATTCTATCAGCAAATGAAAATCCCCGCCGACGCAACCCCACACTATTTAACCCACCATATCTTAGCGGCTCACCAACAGCCATAATATAGGGTGGTACATCTTGAGTAACTCTAAATAATCCACCAATAAAGGCGTGCGCTCCAATTTTTACAAATTGATGAACCATAGCACCACCGGAAAGCATCGCCCAGTCTTCAATTTCTGAGTGCCCCCCTAACGTTGCCTGATTAATCATTACTACGTTATTTCCTACAATACAATCATGAGCCACATGTGCAAAGGCCATTAAAAATACATTATTACCGATTATAGTTTCACCGCGTGCTTTTGTCCCACGATGAATGGTAACAAATTCTCTAATTATTGTGTTGTCACCTATTTTTACAGTAGTTTTTTCACCGCTGAATTTTATATCTTGTGGCAGTTCCCCTATAACGCAATTATGAAAAATCTGGCAATTTTTGCCGATTTCAGTATATTTTTTAATAGTATTCGAATTGCCGATAATCGTACCATCGCCGATTATCACTTCATCGTCAATAATGGTATAGGGTCCAATTGTAACATTTTCACCAATTGTAACATTTTCACCAATAATAACACTGGGATGGATTGTATTTGTAATGATATCCCCCTAACGATCTACAAGGCTTGCTAAAAGTGTGGCTTCGGCAACTAATTTATCGTTTACGAAGGCTTCGCCTCTAATTTTTGCTGTGCCAAGTCTGAATTTTAATAGCTTCATATTCAATACAATTTGATCCCCCGGCACAATGGGTCTCCTAAATTTTGAGTTTTCAACAGCCGAGAATAACATTCCCTTTTTTAGCGGATCTTCTAAATCGTGTAAAATTAAAAATGCTCCGGCTTGCGCCATTGATTCCAATATCAAAACTCCGGGCATAATTGGACGACCAGGGAAATGCCCTTGAAAATATGGTTCGTTCACAGAAACATTTTTAATAGCCGTACACATTTCACCAGGAATAAAATTAGTGATTCGGTCAATCATCACGAATGGATAACGTTGAGGCAGTATCGCTAATATTTCTTCAATGCTATATTCTTTCTTATTTTTATCGTACATCATGATTTAACTGTTTGTCTTAATTTCCTAATTAATTCAATATTTGATCTATGTCCACTCCGCGTTGCGATAAAATGTCCTATTATTGGTTTACCGAACAATGTCAAATCTCCTATTAAATCTAATACTTTGTGCCGAACGGGTTCATTTTCAAACCGTAACCCGTCTTTATTTAAAACCTCGCCATTGTTAAAATTTTGACCATCATTTAAACCAAATAATTTACTCAATATTCCTTGTTCTTTCTTACTTACTTTTTTATCAACAACTATTATTGCATTATCCAATCCGCCACCCTTGATTAGTCCGTTTTTTTTAAGCATTGTGACTTCACTTAATAGCCCAAAAGTGCGCGCTGGTGCAATTTCTTTAACAAATTCGATTTTCACATCTTCAATTGATGTATATTGTAATCCGAATTTTGTTAGACCATAATCCATAAAAAATGTTATTTTAGTATTATCGGATGGTAAAATATGTATTTCTATTTCGGAATTATCATCTTTATAATGAAAAGGTTCAACGATTTTAAATGTTTGCTGGATGGCATCTAGCTTGACTGTTCCGGCTTTTTTCAATAACTGCACAAAAGGCAATGCACTACCATCCATAATCGGAGGTTCTGGACCATCTAATTCGATTATGGCATTGTCAATACTCAACCCCCTCAATGCTGCAAGTACATGCTCTACTGTGTGAATACTTACGCCGCTTCGTTCAAGCGTTGTCCCGCGATTAGTATTTACTACATAATCAACATCAGCAGGAATAAAATGTGCCCCTTTCAGATCTATCCGATTAAAAACAATCCCACTATTTTCTGGGGCAGGTAGAATACTTAGTGTGCTTTTTACTCCCGTGTGTAAACCAATTCCATCAACTGACACTTTGTTGCGAATTGTTTTTTGATAGTTAATCGGCAAGTTTTTCTTCTAATATTTTTAATCGTTTTTTTAATGATAGAATTTGGGAATAAGCTGCATCACGTTTATTCTTTTCGTGTATTTCTCTGGCAGGCATCCCCGCATATATTTTATTACCGGGCAAGGATTTGGTAACTCCAGTTTTTGCAACAAATATTGCTCGATCTCCAATAGTAACACCATTTGTAATGCCCACTTGTCCCGCTAGAATACAATAATCACCAAGTGTTGTCCCCCCCGCAATTCCTACCAGCCCCATCAGTAAACATCCTTTTCCAATTTTAACGTTGTGAGCAATCTGAACAAGATTATCTAATTTTGTTCCCTTACTTATTATGGTATTATTGATTGTACCTCTATCAATTGTACAGTTGGCTCCAATTTCAACATCATTTTCGATTATTACCGAACCTATCTGTGGTATTTTATGATGGATATCGTTTTCCGTTTCATAACCATATCCACATGACCCTATCACAGTACCCATATCAATAATTACATTATCTCCGATATTAACTCTCGAATAAATCGCAACTTGCGGATGAATGGTTACATTATTCCCAATAATTACATTTTCCGCAATCGAAACATTATTTTTAATATTAGTGCCATCAGCAATTTGCGCATTCCTTCCGATAATCGTAAAAGCACCTATATTAACATTATCACTAATTTTAGCTGTTTTATGTACTATTGCAGTAGGATGTATTCCTGGTTCTATATCATGTGGAGGTTCAAACAATTTGAGAATCTTTGCCATTGCCAAGCGTGGACTGCCTACAACTATGCCACTCTTTTCATTTAATAATGCAGCATCAGACACTATTATGGCTGATGCAGAGGTTTGGCTGATTAACCCTTGCTGTTTTGGATTAAACAGAAAAGTGATTGTTTCAGGCGCGCCTTTCTTGATATCGGATACTCCATGAATAACCAAATCAGGCGCGCCAATAACTTTGCCCCCCACAATAGACGCTAATTTGCGTAGGGTAATCAAATATTGCTATTTAGTACTTTTAACTTTTCTTAGTTCAAATAGGACATCGTCAGTAAGGTCGTGAGTTGGTTTACCATACAATAAGGAAACCGATCCGTCAAAAACAAAATCATATCCTTTTGAAATAGCTACATTATCAACGGCAGTTTTCACTTTTCCTAATAATTTATATTCCATTTGTGATTGTTTTTGATATAATTCACCTTCTGGTCCAACTTTTTGAGCTTGATACTGCTGTAGGCGTTGTTCTTTGGTGCTAATTTCTTTCTCTTTTTCTTTACGCCATTCCGGTGAGCTCATTAATCTCTGTGTTTCATAAGCTTGTGTTAAACTGTCAAGCTCCGTTAACATAGATTGATATTCTGCTTGTACTTTTCTGAACTCTAACTGCAATTGTGATTCAGCTTCTTTGAATTCTTCAAATTCAGCACGAACACGCTCAGATGCAATATATCCGATTTTTACCTGTCCAAATAAAAACATTGGTAACAGCATGAACACTGTTAATAATGCGATATTTACTCGTTTTAGATTCACTAATTCCTCCTATTTCGTAATTAGAATTGTTGTCCAAATGTAATTGTTGTTTTCCACCCTTGTGGGTTACCTGTACCTCTTATATCATCAAACCCATAACCAATATCAAAACCTAACATACCAATCATAGGCATAAAAAATCTTATTCCAACTCCCGCTGCTCTCTTTAAACTTAATGGCCCCGTGCGTGATAGGTAAAATGGCTCCGTCATATCTTTATTGGCCCACACATTGCCCATTTCAGCAAATGCAAGCATATAAATTACTGGATTTTGTGACAACGGAAAGCGCAATTCTGTGGTAAATCTAAGTAATGAATTGCCCCCAATAGGACTGCCGGAAGTCGATAGAGGACCAATTGCATTATCATCATATCCACGTAACATGTTGCCGTAAGGAATGCCATTTCCTCCCATGATAAATCTCTCATCATAGGGAATTATTGAAGTTTCGTCATCCTTAGCTGCTAATTTGCCGATAACTCCCATTTTAAAAGAGTTTACTAAAACAAATTTACTAACCAATGGTGAGTACCATTCTAAGGTTAGATCATTTTTATGAAAATCTTCGTTACCACCTAGTATTCCACCCGATACGGTCGCACTCCACACCATTCGCGAACCTGACGAGGTGAATTCAGGCCTATCTCTACTGTCTCTTGAAACTGTCTGGGAAACATTCACGCCGACTGACTGTTCTAATCCACCAGTATAAAGTTTCAAATCTTCTGGTGAACCATCATAGACTTTTTTAGTAACCTGAAATCCCCATTGTCCACGGAAAAAATCATCAGGCCACCGGAATCTGCGACCCCACATTATTGAACCACCCATAACGGTTAAATCTAACGGATAATAATATTGTGTTGAGGCACCGCGGAACGAATAAAATAATGAGCCGCCAACCAGATTAGGTGTGTCTTTTATCATGGGATCAGTAAAGCTTAAACTAAATGAATGATACTTTGATCTATTGCTTGCATAATAGTTGTACGAAGAGCCTCCCGAAAGTCCGGTTGATGCGCTTAATACAAAGCGCTGACCCATACCGCGGAAATTCATAAACTCGATGCCACCACCGCCGGTCATTCCATATTCTTTAGTGTATCCCACATTTAAATTTGCCCGTTCCGAAGATTTTTCTTCGACGGTTATCTCTAAATCTACTTTATCATCATCAACAGGGATCACATCGGGTACAACATTCCCAAAATAGTTTAATATCCACACTTCCCTTTGACTGCGAATCAATTTCTGTCTGCTAAATACATCGCCGGGATACAACTTCAACTCACGTCGAATTACATTTTCTCTCGTCCTCGTGTTGCCTGAGATGCTGACATTGCGCACATAAACTTTATGATTTTCAATAACAGTCAAATTCACATCAATTGAATCTTTCCCAACTGGTGTTATTTCTGGAATAACATTACTATATATATAGCCTTTGTCCATATACAGAGATTGAGCACGTTCATAAATTCCTTTTTGTAAATCTTCTTCGTTGTAGGCTTCTCCACCTGAAATTCCTAATGCACTGTTTAGCTGGTCGTCCGTATATAATTCATTCCCATCCCAGTTAAAATTGCGGTAATAATATTTTGGTCCTTCGTTCACCGTAAGCCATAAATTCACTTTCTTCTTGTCTGAACTATAAGAAAGAGAATCTGAGATTACCATAGCATCCCGGTAACCTCGTTTTTGATAAAATTCCTTGATTTTCCCCTGATCTTCTTGAAACTTATTTTGATCAAATGATGAACGCCAGAAAAAATACCACCTTTGTTGCTTTGTTTCCTTTAATGCCCTGCGTAACCGTGCATCAGAAATGTTTTTATTCCCAATAAAGTTTATATCATCAATCTTTACTTTATATTTTTCATTAATAGTAAACTTTAAATTGAATGTATTATCAATTATTTTTTGAATTATAAGTGTGGTATCTACTTTAGTCTTTTCTAAGGATACACCAACAGTCGCCAAAAGAAATCCATCTTCTGAATACAAATCCAATATTTTAGATTTTGCGGATTCAATTTGATAATCAGGGATTCTTTGTCCTTTTCTTAAGCCGATTTCCTTTTCAATCTTTGTTTTGCTTACTTTTTTATTCCCGTCAATAATTATCTTCCCCAATACGGGTGCTTCTTCAACTGTAATTGTAATTGAAATCCCCTCATCCGTTTCCTCTTTAACAAAAATTTGTACATTATTAAAAAGTCCGGATTTCCATAATTGTTTTACACCGCGCGAGAAATCACCTGCTTTTAAAACTTTGCCTTCTTTTAAACCAGCGGTGAAAATAATTACATCGGAATTTGTTAAAGTGTTTCCTTCAACTTCAATAATGTGTATCTTGATTTCTTCTTTAGATTGAGCAAATACAGCATTAATTAATATAAAAGTTGTTAGTGGTATAATTATATATTTCTTCATGAAAATCATTCTGCTATTTTCCCGAACCGTCGTTCTCGTGATTGAAAGTCGATAATTGCGTCAAGCAATTCTTTTTCTCTAAATGCCGGCCAATAAGTGTCTGTTACATAAATCTCTGTATAGGCAATCTGCCATAATAAAAAATTACTGACTCTGAACTCGCCACCAGTGCGAATTAAGAAATCCGGATCAGACATTTTATTTGTATAAAGTAAGTTTTCAAATTGCTCCTGATTGATATCATCAATCTTTAATTCGCCAATTTCAACCTTCTGAGCAATTTGTTGGATTGCCTGCATAATTTCTTGTCGGCTTCCATAGCTGAGCGCAAGATTCAAATTTAATCCTGTGTTGTTTTTCGTAATCTCCATTCCTTCTTCAATACCCTTTCTTGCAGACTTAGGCAAATCGCTGAAAGCGCCAATTGTAGTTAATTTAACATTGTTTTTATGTAAACTTTTTACTTCTTTTCTAATCGTTGTCAAAAGCAATTTCATCAGTGCGGACACTTCTGTCTGAGGACGCAACCAATTCTCTGTAGAAAAAGTATATAATGTTAAATGTTTAATTCCGATTTCTCCACAAATTCGTGTTATTTCTCTAACAGAATTAATTCCTTCCCGTGTCCTGCAACTCTTGGGAGTGACCGTTGCTTTGGCCCATCGACCGTTGCCATCCATAATAATTGCAATATGAATAGGTATGTTTGCATTTTTTTTAATTAATTCTCTTAACTCTTCTTTGTTCATGGCTTTGATTAAATACCGACGTTAAACAAGCGGGCAAAATTACCCTTGCATTAACTGGCAGTCAACAAATACTCCTGTATAAAATCAAGACAATCTCTGTTCGTTTTCAACGTAGATTATCTCTAACTGTTCCGATTTATTATTAATACTTGATTACTAATGCACTAAAGGACTATGCCATACTGAAGCATGAAATATTTATATAGTAATTCTCCTAGCAAAACAACTGTTACTAAAGCAGCTGACAATATTATGATTGTCTTGTTTTTCAATTTTTTATCTAGCTTCATCCAAACAAATACAATAATAAGAGGAAGAATCAAACCGAATACCAGTGCTGATAAAAAATAGATAATATCACTCTGAATAAAAAATTGAAAAACATTCATCAGAATTCCATTCTGGTCGCCAATCTTTACACTGAATAAAATAAACATATCCCAAACCAATCGGACACCCACTAATATAATCAGACCATTTAAAAGTGTGGTACAATAGCTAAACGGATTTTTTTTGTATTTCTATTCCACACTGTTAAAACAAACAAAAATATCGCAACAGCAATTATTCCTGTTGAAATTAATCCCATCAACACTCCAGGCCAAAGTGGCGTCAATTGTACAATTTCTCGTATTGCTCGTACAAATACAACAAAACCAAAAATAATCGAAGCACTGAAAAGATTCCATCGTGGGATTGGTGAACTCCAATAATAATATACAACAACAACTATTGCTCCTAAATAAACAAGTCCGGAAAGTTGTAGTGAATAATTTATGCTAAAAATCCAAAATAGTGCTACGCTTATTCCACCTGCAATTAAATGAATTAGATAATTTATTTTTAGGAATTGCTGTTTATTTTTATTCTTAGGAATAAATCTATCAGTGATAATAAAAAAATCGGGTATAACATTCCAAGTCCAACTAGTATCAAAATCAAGCTGTAATTAATGTGCTCATTTGTTAATTATTATACAACATTTGATTAAATCTTAACTCAGATTTTCTATAATCTGATTCGGCTATTGAATTATATATTGCACTTATCGGTGATTTGGGATTTGACAAAACAATCGGTTCGCCTGAATCTGTTGAATCAACAATTTCTCCTGATATTGGAATCACACCCAAGAGTGGAACTCCCAATCGTTTACTTTCTGATTCTCCACCGCCACGTTTGAATATATCATATCTAATCGAAAATTTACCATCTTTATCGGTTTCAACGGTTTCTTTACCTGTGATATTCAATTTTAACTCTGAGCTGGTTTTTTATCACTCGCAATGAGCCTTACCTTCAATAACTAGTCCCGACATATTTTCTACAACACCCAAAACCTGTGCCTCAACTTTTCTGAACATATCAGCTCCCTTTCGGACATCGGCTAAGGCGATATCTTGCGGAGTAGTGACAATTACTGCACCACTAATATCTAATTGCTGTGTTAAGGTTAGTTGAACATCGCCGGTACCAGGAGGAAGATCACAAATTAAATAGTCTAATTCACCCCATTCCACATCGCTAAAGAATTGCTCAGTCATTTTGGCAACCATTGGACCGCGCCAAATAACCGGCGCATCGTTGCCACTAATGAACCCAAAACTCATTATCTTCATTCCGTATTGTTCCAAAGGAATCAATTTCCGGTCAGAAGTAATGTGTGGCATTTCATGAATACCCAAAATTATTGGTAAAGATGGACCATAAATATCAAGATCTAGTAAGCCGACCTTATTGCCTCTTTGCTTTAATGCAGCAGCCAAATTTGCCGCTACTGTAGATTTACCAACACCACCTTTGCCACTAGCGACTGCGATAATGTGTTTTATATCGCCATTTAGTTTAACCCGTTGCTGCACGGGGGCCTGTGTGGGTTGTTTTGCGTCTGTTGTTTGCATTCGGTGCTGCGCCTTCGGTTTTTGAATCAATTTTTATTTCATCAAATTGCGAAACCGACTCTAAATTGTGCCGAATCTTGTCAATTATTTCTTTTTTGACATCTTCATTTTGCGTTGGAATTTTTAATTCTAATGATATGTTCTTTTCAATAATTTCTATTTTATCAATAATTCCAAATGAGATGATATCACGGCTAAAGCCCGGATATTTTATTGTTTTTAATAATTCTAATACTTCTGATTTATTCATAATATGATATTTTATATGTAGAAAAACGGTTGTTTAATAACAACCGTTTTTCCATTATTTATGTAGTTATAGATTATGCGTCGTAATCGCGGCCAAAATAGTCGTAATTAATTTTGATATACTTTTCCCACTCGGCTGGTACTTCACTTTCTTCAAAAATTGCTTCGACCGGACATTCCGGTTCGCAAGCGCCACAATCAATGCATTCTTCCGGATCGATGTAAAGCTGTTTGCCGGTTGCGTCAAAACCATCTTCTTTGGCTTCGGCGCCTGAGCCGGTTTGATCATCGGGACCATGAATGCAATCAACGGGACAAACTTCTACGCAAGCAGTATCGCAAGTACCTACGCAAGGGTCAGCAATAATATATGCCATTCTAATCTCCTGTATTAAATCTTGTTAATAATCGTAAACTACAAAATATGTTTAGTAGTTCCATTCTAAAATTACAATTTTATATATAAATTATGGAAATCCTTTTAACGTAATTTCTTATGGATTATTATAATTAAATGCAGCAACAACGAAATATCAGTTTACTTTGGTTGGCTCAAATCATTTCCACCGCAGGCGATGCGATTTATCAAATCGCGTTGTTCTGGTTGGTACTTGATATAACCGGCTCATCTACTACTACCGGGATTAATCGCAATGGCGGCTTTCTTGCCGGCGATGCTGTTCGGATTGTATGCCGGTGTTATCGCCGATAAGTATAACCGTAAACTGATTATGATATTCTCAAATCTCAGTCAGGCGCTTACTGTGATAATAATACCGATTATTTTGTATTTCGGTTATGAAAATATGCTGCTAATTGGGATATTGGCTTTTGTTAGGGCAAGTTTTAGCACATTCTTCCCACCGGCGCTCAATGCTTTAGTTCCAATGATCACATCAAAAGATCGCTTAGTTAGCGTTAACTCTCTTTTAGCGACATCCGGTCAATTGGCATATTTAATTGGACCGTTAGCGGCAGGACTAATTTTAAGCGTGGTCTCAATTCAGTATCTTTTTATAATAGACAGTACTTCCTTTTTAATTGCTATCTTAATCCTTGCATTCATTATTCTGCCAGCCCAAACAAAGAAACCTGAAAAACAATTTAGTTCAATCAAAGAAATATTCAGCGGAATAAAATATGCATCAAAGAACATAAACCTTTTGGTACATTATTTATTCTTAACGATAATTAACAATTTTTTTATTATGGGTCCAGCATTTGTCGGTATGCTGATACTTGTTAAAGATTCGCTTAGGCGGTACCGCCAGTCAGTATGCTTTTGTAGAGGCTGGTTTGGCCTTTGGAATGTTGATAGGTTCAATATTTGTTTATCGTATTAAAAATCGTATAAATATCGGAAAATTATTATTGATCGGAATGATACTCGACGGCATTACCTATTCACTAATGTATTTTGCTGGATCAGTAAACTATGTGTTTATATTTATTGTCATTCATGCTCTTGGAATTCCTATGATTACAATTTCACGTACGGCGATAATACAAAAGCATTCACCCAATAAATATCATGGTCGATTATTTTCATTGGTTCACCTATCAGTTATTGGTGTCACGGCTTTATCGGCTGCGGTGATTGGAATTGTCTGCTAATTACATTGATATTAAAATCATATTTTTATTCATTGGAATTGGCGCAGCGTTGTGTGGTGTCGTTGG
This sequence comes from uncultured bacterium, assembly GCA_963715945.1. Classification (GTDB taxonomy): domain Bacteria; phylum Fidelibacterota; class Marinisomatia; order Marinisomatales; family JAHJCW01; genus JAHJCW01. The sequence continues at coordinate 608,496 of CAVQSL010000015.1, read as the reverse complement.
ATTTACGAATAAGAAGTTGAGAGACATTTCTTAATCTATGATGAATAATAAATTTTATTTAGTACTAGATCAGGGTACCTCATCATCAAAAATATTTTTATTTGATGAAGCAACAGAATATTGTTTTTTCTGAACGGGAACGGCATCATCTAACATCATCCGCAAGAACATCATGTTGAGAGCAATCCGATAGATATTCTTCACGCTTGCACCAAATTGATTTCATCGGCTATTAGCTACGCAAAAAGTCAAAAAGGCAAAATCATGAGTATGGGAATGGCTGTGCAACGTTCAACTTTTTTGTTTTGGGACAAACAAAATTTGAAACATTATACTCAAGCAATAAGTTGGCAGGACAGTCGTGCTCAAAAAGAATCAAGTGCATTTTCTAAACATGCAAACAAAATTCAAGATATAACAGGCATTCCGCTTAGTGCACATTTCGGTGCACCTAAATACGCTACATCTAACGGCACTTGATGCGGAATTAAAACAAAAATCCGAAAATAACAAACTATGGTTTGGTCCATTGAGTGCCTATCTAACACATTCTTTTACCGGAATTCCTGCATTAGATGAATCAATCGCTGGTCAGGTCTCTGCTTATGAATCTCGACGAAATAGCTTGGGATCACGAACTTTGTTTGCTTTTCGGTATCCCGATGAATTGTCTGCCATCCACTCGTACCGACTGTTCACGATTTTGGTGTCGTCGAAATTGACGATGTTCAAATTCCATTGAATTGTGTGATTGGCGACCAACAAGCAGCATTGATAGGGCAGGGCGGGAGCACTCCAGGGAACGCTTGCTATGAATTTTGGAACATCCGGTTCTGTTCAATTTAATACCGGTTCGAAACCAACCCGCGTTTCAGGATTGTTAAGTAATGTATTATACTCTACTCCCTTAACTCGTGATTATTTATTAGAGGGGACAATCACTGCAAGCAGCTCGCTATTTTATTGGCTCGAGAATGAATTAAATATTCCACACAATAAAATGCGCTGGGATAACCGTTGCGAAAAAACAACCACAAACGGTGTTTTAATTCCCGGATTTGCCGGAATTGCATCTCCATATTGGATTGATGGCTTTGAAACTGTTTACTACAATTTAGACAATTCCACAGAGAGACGAAATTATTCGAGCAGGAATGGAAACAATTGGATTTTTAGTCCATGATATATACAAGTCAATCATAGAAAAAACCAATCTAACTCCAAACATGATAACTGCAAGTGGCGGTGGTGCAAGAGCTCCGCTGCTGCAATTCATTGCCGATTTACTTCAAATAAAAATAGGTCATACAACATTAAAAGACAGAACAGCATTAGGTGTTTATAAACTTTTACGGATTTCAGATAAAAATTTGGTTGTAGATGAATCTGTTGAATGTGATAAAATATTCATACCCAGAAATGGACATCATCAGTTCGTGAAGAAAAACTAAAGAATTGGCGTGTTGCGCTTGGAACTATTCTATAATATTCAAATTTTTATTGCCGGGTCATCTAAACTATCTACAATCAAATCTGCACCAGCACTTACAATATCATTATACCATTCTTTTCGACGACAAACAATTATTGATTTACATCCATTTACTTTTGCAGCAATTGCATCTTCCGGAGTATCGCCGACTAATACTATGTCTTCAAATTTATAGGTCTTGCCTAATACTATCCTCTGCACGTTTTTGTGCGACAACCGGTAAATCATATCGTGTTTCACCTTCATCACCATATACACCAAATGAAAAATGCTTCATTAAATCAAATCGTCTCCAACTTGATTTTTGCACCACGTTTTACGTTCCCCGTAAGCAGTGCTATAGGCAATCCATTTTCTTTAACTTTACAGACGAGATTCTAAGGCATCTTCATATACAAATGCATCATTCGACTCAAAATAAGTGTTTTTAAACATTTCTAAATAATCATTAATAATATCATCAATAACTTCGGATATGTCGCCATTAGTTCCAGCTTTCATCAAAGCATTTTTAACAATTAATCTATCGGTCATTCCCGCAACATCTTTGATCTGTAAGTTGGGCGGAATCCCTGTAAAATTTTCGATTGCCTGATTGATCGACTGTGCGGGCTGAAGGTCCCGGAGATAGAAGTGTTCCGTCAATATCGAATAGGAATAAGTCGTTTTTTCATTATTGCTAATCTGATATAACAATCAGAATCCTCCTCACAAAGTACCGAAATCCTATTTTCCAATATCATCTCTTAATTCTTCAACTGACATATTTTTGTAAAAATCTTGATTTACAGGTATTCCCAAATTTTACCGTAACAACTCCAGGATATAATCCTCCAATCATTCTTTTGCTTAGAATCAAATGCCCCAATTATACCGATTGGAATAATGGTAGTTCCAGTATTTAAAGAAAGATGAAATGGACCTTTTTTAAAAACTGCCCATCTTTCCGGTAAGTGTTCTTGTCCCTTCGGGCGAGATAAGAAAAGATGTCCCTTTTCGTAGCTCATCTTCTGCCAAATTTAAACTATATATTGCTTTATTTAGATTTTCCCGCACAATTGGAATCGCTCCGTAGCGTTTTATTAATCTACCCCAAATTGGCCATGAAAACTGAAAGTCGCCACCAACTGCGGAAATATATTCTTTTACCACACTTGCTATCAGAAATTGGTCCAACATTGATTGATGATTAAATAAATATAAATACGGTCCGTTTTTCGGGTTGGGTATTTCACCTTCTAATTTGATTATTTGTCCGGCACTTAATAACATAGTACGACACAAAAATCTTGCTAAGGGATGCAGACGCTTTGGCACTATAAATAATGCCGCAAATAAATATATCCCAGCTGAAATTGCAAAAGCGATTAAAGCGAATGGCCAAATAACAATCGCAATTATGGAACTGCTAATATTTTTAAGAAATTTTTTCACCAATAACTTAGAGCACTAACCTACCTTAGTTCCATTGGGAATATTTTTCTGCGGTTTTAGTAAAACGACTGTCTGGTCTTTATCGTTTGCTCCCAACACTAAAACATCTGAAGTAATTCCGGCAATTTTCTTTTGTGTCAGATTAACAATAGCTACTATTTGTTTACCAACTAAATCAGCCGGTTTGTATAATTCAGTAATTTGAGCACTAGATTTTTTAATACCTAATGTCCCCAAAATCAATTTCAAGCATATAGGCAGGATTTTTTGCCTTATCCAACAATTCTGCTTTAATTATAGTTCCTGTTCGCAGATCAAGCTTGCTAAAATCATTAATGTTTATCATTTTAATCCAAGATAACAGTATCTTTATAGTCAGGAACAAAAGTGTCCCAACCAGTCTTTTCTTTTAAATAATTGCTAAAATGTATTGCGGCAGTTTCTTCACCATGCGTAATAAACACTCGTCGTGGAGCTTTTTCTATATTTGTCACCCAATCAAATAGTTCATTTTTACCGGCATGTGCAGAAAATCCTTCTATTCTTTTTACTTTCATTTTCATCGGAAAACTCTTTCCGAATAATCGTATTTCTTGAGCACCATCTAAAATAATTCTCCCTAAAGTCCCTATTGCCTGATAACCAACAAAGAGTAACGTGTTAGCCGCGTTGGTAATATTATTCGCAATATGATGTTTTACTCTACCACCAGTACACATACCTGACCCTGCAATGATAATTGACGTTCCTCGAATGCTATTAACTGCTTTAGATTCCTGAACAGTATTTACATACTTTAAATTACCAAATGAAAATGGTGAGTGGTTGTCATTTAAAAAATCTCTCATTTCTTCATCAAAAAGCTCGGGATGATCTCTAAATACTTTTGTGACTTTATTCGCCATTGGACTGTCAACAAATACTAACAGTGGTGGAATCCGTTTTTCTAATAGAAGTGAGTTTAAGTTCATATAATAATTCTTGAGATCGTTCTATAGCAAAGCTCGGAATAATTATATTTCCGCCCGCCGATGAGTTTCGTTAATTACATCTTCTAAACTATCATCGATATCACGAACTTCTTGATGGTAACGATCACCATATGTTGACTCCATAATAACATAATCTGCTTCCTTAAATAGCGTTGGGTCATTTAAGATAACCTTATCGGGGCGACCAATATCGCCGGAAAACAAAATGCTTCTTTTATTATCGCCATCTTTGCACAATAATCTTAATCATTGCCGAACCGAGTATATGTCCCGCATCATGAAAAGTTGCTTCAATATTGTTGGCAATTTTTGTTTCTTTATTATATTCTACTCCATGAAACAATTTTACAGTGTCTTTGGCATCGTCAACTGTATAAAGGGGAATATGTGGATATGGTCCTTTTCGGTTCTCTTTTTCGTGTCGTTTTTCCTTGTATTCAGCATCTTCAACTTGCAATTTTGCCGAATCCAATAATACGATTTCAGCAATTTCGGCTGTGGCGGGAGTACAAATAATTTCACCATTAAAACCATCTTTTACCAACTTTCGGTAAAAATCCACAATGATCAACATGGGCATGTGTTAATAAAACCGTGTCAATAGTTGATGGCTCAACCGGAAATGGTTCCCAGTTTCGACCACGATAATCTCTTTCTTGATACATTCCACAGTCAATTAGAATTCTTTTTTCATTTGTTTCCAATAGATAACGTGACCCCGTAACATTTTTTGCTGCACCGAAAAACGACAATTTAATATTCATTAAGAATTCCTGTTTTTTGTATTGTAATAATTAAGTAAAATACCTAATTAGTGAAATAGTACTTATAAATTAGATATTTGAATGTAATGAAACAACTTTGATAAATATTTCTTATTTTGGTAAAGAATATAACAACTGACAATGATCAGAATAGATTTTATAAAGTTCACTTCTTTGCTTTTTACTCATTATTGCTTGACCGATTACATAGTAATGATCCATTTCGTAGGGACCGAAAGTGTACCATTGACCGGGGATCAGCTTTTGCATCAGAAGAATATTTAATGATTTTATCCGGATCCGTTCAAACCGGTGGTAGGTCCCCACATTGAACTTAGTATTAACTACTCCATCGTTTTCAAACCAAGTAGAATCAGTTTTTGTGCCATCGGCAAAGCTGGTTATTTCTTGACCAATCTTCTTGACATTGTCACGCAGTGAAATAAATATTTTCCCTGAAGGAACGTAAAAACCATGTTTCTTGATCTTTACGTGAACTGTTGTTGCATATGAAAAATAATAAATGTTTGGATTGGCTCTTATATGGGATTTATTTCCCTGGCGCCTTGAATGCTTAGATCCCAAGTACTAATATTCTTTGAATCCCATGCCGCATGTTTTTCCATGCGATCGTAATATTCCTGCCAACTTTCATTTTCATTTTGTGTCAAATCCCAATGGTCAAGATCAAAATCATAAAAATCAGATCCTATCACGGCGGCTAAACCGATAAAATTTTGGAAAAATGGTAACGTTTTTATTCTAACGTCAAAATAAGTCGTGCCGTTATGTGGCGATGAAATTGTTGTGATAGATTTTATGTAACCTGAATGTGATTGTCCCAACAATGCACTTTGTTCGTATTGTGTTTCCAGTGAATCTGCATAAAATGACGTTTTCAAGGAGATAATCTAACATACGGACAGTTTGGCCGCCCATGCTATGTCCTAACAGATGTACAGGATTATCGGTATCCCAATCGGGATACAGTGCCTCATATAAGTTTTGCCATGCGGTTTTTGTATAACACCAAATTTATCAGCATGACTTTTTACCATAATTTACTTGACCACCTTTTAATTGATAATATATTTCCACAGCACGTTCCCAATTCGAGGAAACCGGACCAATTGAAACAGTAATAACATTGAATCCTTGCTCCTTCAAGATATTCCTCAATATCCCAAAAACCACCCCAATACTTATAGCCAACCATTTCTTCAGGCCCCCAACCAATAAAACCGTGCACAAGACAATTGGATATTTATTTTGAGAAGTTAGAACTGAAACAATAATTAATAATGCTGTTATTACTTTTTTAAACATATATCTTGTGAAAAATTACTCGTGTTCTTGGTAAAAAACGAAATAATATAAACTTGATAGATATTTAAATACTCAATTGATTGAAAATTACATTATTAACAAACAACCTTTTATGGGTAATGTTATTGAGTTTGTTAAAAAAAATCGTGCAGTTCAAAGGGACGTTGCACCTTCGCGCGTTTCGAGCCGACCTTCGAATAACAAAAAATATACTGTTAAGACCTTGACTCTTATTGCATCTAAAGATTTCTTCCACTTCGTTCCAGATTAACTTTGTATATTCTTCATGTTAAGCCTTATGCTTAAAATCATTATATGAAAACAATAGGAAGAATAGATAAAGCAGATTTCCCGGAGTTTATTTCTGTCAAACATTAATATCAAAATTGATACAGGTGCATATACGTCTACTATTCATAGCCATCACATTAAGGAAATTGCAATTGATGGAGAAGAACACATTGAATTTCAACTTTTGGACCCAACTCACCCAAAGTACAGTGACGAAATATTTAAAACAAACGCTATAAAAGGAAGTGGGTAAAAAATTCATTTGGAAAGTCAGAACATCGATTTGTTGTAGAAACCACTATTGTGATTTTTGGAGAAGAATATCCGATTGAACTTTCCCTAAGTGAAAGAAGTGATATGAAATACCCGATATTGATAGGAAGAAAATTGCTTAATAAAAGATTTATTGTTGATACTTCAAAGCAAAATCTTTCTTTCAAATTAAAAAAGAAGAAAAAGAAAAAATAACTTTATAAATAATATTAAATAAAAGAAAATAAATATGAAAATCGCAATATTATCAAGAAACTCAAAGTTGTATTCAACCAAACGATTGGTTGAAGCTGCAGTGGAAAAAGGTCATGAAGCCCTAGTTGTAGATCATTTGAAATGCATTATCGAACTTGAGAAGAAAAAACCAAAAATATATTACAATGGCATTTATCTGGATGATATTGATGCTGTAATTCCAAGGATTGGAGCCTCTGTCACCTTTTATGGTACTGCTGTTGTTCGTCAATTTGAAATGATGAAAGTATTTACTGCGGTTGAATCACAGGCTTTGGTTAGATCAAGAGACAAACTGAGGAGTTTGCAAATATTGGCCAGAGCCGGTGTTGGTTTACCAAAAACCGTATTTACTAATTATGCAAAAGATGTAGATCATGTAATTGCATCAGTAGGTGGAGCTCCTTTAGTATTAAAACTATTGGAAGGAACACAGGGTTTAGGAGTTGTCTTAGCAGAAACTCACAATGCAGCCAATTCTGTTATAGAAGCCTTTAACGGTTTAAAAGCCAGGGTAATTGCTCAACAATTTATAAAAGAATCGGGTGGGGCCGATATAAGGGCCTTTGTTGTTGATGGTGTGGTTGTTGGAGCAATGAAACGACAAGGAAAAGAAGGGAGTTCCGTTCAAATTTGCACAGAGGAGGAAACGCTTCTCTTATAGAACTTTCTGATGAAGAGGATACTACAGCTTTAAAAGCCGCCAAAGCTATGGGGCTCGGTGTTGCCGGAGTTGATATGTTGCAATCTTCAAATGGCCCATTGGTACTGGAGGTAAATTCATCACCGGGGCTGGAAGGTATTGAAGCTGCAACAAATAAAGATATTGCAAAAGAAATAATCAGATATGTTGAAAGAAATGTCTAAAGATGATTTTGTGATTCTGGGTAGAACCATTAAAAAGGGGACAGGGGCAGTCCTTGAATTAGAAGTTGCAAAACTGCATACCAGAAATAGCATTAAAATAACCATAATTGTAGAAAGGGCTAAGCTCGATGGCCCTACGCTACTCTTAATGGGGGGGGTTCACGGTGATGAAACAAATGGTGTTGCAATTGTTCGGGATATCATTCGAAAAAAATACAACAAACCCAAAAGAGGCACAATCATATGTATCCCGATCTTTAACGTATTTGGCTATTTAAACCAATCCAGAGAATTTCCCGATGGCAGAGATCTTAATAGAGTGTTTCCTGGTTCAGCAAATGGATCCTTGGCAAGTCAGTTTGCGTATCAATTTACCCATGAGATCGCCCCACTGGTTGATTACGTTCTGGATTTTCATACAGGTGGTTCTGACAGGGATAATTTTCCTAATGTCAGATGCGTTTTACAAGAAGAAAAAGCATTTGAACTGGCAAAAGTTTTTGATGTGCCATTTATTGTCCAGTCCAATTATATTCCAAATTCAATTCGGGATACCATCCATAAGATGGGAAAGACCATTTTACTTTTTGAAGGTGGTAAATCAAGAAATCTAGATGAATCCGTAATTAATTATGGCGTTGAAGGAGCACTCAATGTGATGAAATATCTGGGCATGCGTAATGGTGAATTGAATTTGAAAAACAAATCGGTTACCATACAAAAAGCTAAATGGTTACGTGCCCCTTTTTCAGGCATGCTCCGTTTACATGTTAAAAACGGAAGTTGGGTGAACAAAAAAGCTACCTTAGCAGTAATAACCGACCCTTTTGGTGAATTTGAAAAAAAAGTGCTTGCTCCTTTTGATTGTTTCGTTTTTGGTGTTAATACTGCTCCTATCGTGAATAAAGGTGATGCATTATTTCATGTAAGTATTGAGATTCAATAACACAACTATGAATTTAGTTTTGAAATAATATCAGAATGATCGGTTTGGGTGAAAAAGAATTATTTTTTTGCCAAACAATAAAGAAAAAAACTGCAATCATATTATATTTAACTATTAATATTTGGAGGAAAACACATGGAAAACAAAAAAACATCAAAAAAATTAACCAGGGTAAGCGGTGGAGAAACTCAATCTACACCTAAAGATACAAAACCTTTGTTGCGAGTGCTGAAAGCAAGACAAAGGCCAAAAAATTCCGCATATTTGCAATTCTTTCCTGGATTGTGGCGATTGGTTTTGAAATCGGTGCAATTCTGCTCCTTGGAAAAAGCACCAATCAGTACCACTTGGCTAATTATTCTGCTCGTAGTGATTTGATATTTGTCGTTATTGGTTCACTACAGTGGAAAAAGGCAAACAGACTTGATCCCGCCTCAGAAAAGGATAAAGTTAAATTTTTCATTCAGAACCAGTTGGGTTTAATCATAAGCCATAATTGCATTCTTACCGATCGTTATCCTAATTTTCACAAACAAGGATTTGAGCGGTAAGCAAAAAGGTCTTGTTGGTTCAATCGCTGTTATAGCGCTGGTAATTGCCGGATTAACAGGCATTGATTTTGATCCCGCATCTATAGAGCAATACACTAAGCAGACGCAACAAGTCGAGTCACTAACAGATGGTGTGAATCACGTTTATTGGACAAAATCAGGTAAGAGTTATCACATATATCAGGATTGTTCCTACATCAATACTGATAGAACTAATGAAATATTTGAAGGTACAGTTGCGCAGGCACGAGAATTGAAGAATATAACCGATCTTTGCGATCGCTGCGAAAATAGAGCAGTAAAAGAAAAGGGTTTGGATAATTAATTAAACTGTATTACTATTTGTATAAACAACATTTCACCGCAACTGGTCAGTTGTGATTGTATCTATGCATTAATTGATGGAAACAGGATGTTTTTGTACAAGCACAGAGACTTAATTCATTATGCAAATATTGCTGTTAAATGGTTAGCAAAAATATTGGTTGTACATACACCAATATTTTGGCTTTTTCTGACTTCACATTCTACAAGAGATAAGAATAGCATACTTAAATTCTGCGGGCAATCATAAAAAAGTTAACACTTAAACCAATTTGGAATTTATTGAATGATAAACATTTGGAATAAACTTAAAATACGCTGGGGAATTGAAAATAATTCTCAAGTTGTTATAATTCTCGTTGTATTTGCGTTGAAGGGTTTTTCAACTCTATTTACTCATAATTTTATTGACCATTTGTTGGGAATTGGCAAGGATACAAGTTTCTGGATAAAATTGTTTGTTTTCATTGTTTTAATTTTACCTATATTTTCAGTCCTTTTATAAATTTGGGGCACAATATTGGGTCAAAAGAAATTCGTTACTGAATTCATCAAATATAAAATTGATTTAATCTTTAAAAAGAAAACACCAAATAAATGAAAATCGAATTGATTCTTAAGCGGTTAAAAACCGGTAACGCCAACTTTGTAAACGACTGTTTAACAAACCATTTACAAGATTCCACACGTAGAAAATCTATACTAAATGGACAGAATCCTTTCGCAATTATTCTCACGTGTTCCGATAGTCGAGTAGTCCCTGAATTAATTTTCGATACGGGGCTTGGGGAACTATTTGTCATCCGCGTGGCTGGGAATGTTGCCAATACATCATCAATTGCCAGTATAGAATATGCGGTAGCACATTTGGATGTCCAATTAATAATGGTTTTGGGTCACCAAAATTGCGGTGCGGTCACTGCTGCTTTGACTGGTGTCGACAAAGGGAAACAACATCAATCATTTGTTTGAGTTCATTCAACCAGCAATTTCTATATCAAACAGTATAAGAGCTGATGACGTTTCACATATTCATGCCAATCTGACTGCAGATAAGCTGATTACCGAATCTAACATTATCGCAAAAGCGATAGAAATCAACGCACTTCAAATCATACCAGCTTATTACAATCTTGAAACAGGTCAAGTAGACTTCTTTGAATAAATATGATGTAATTGTCGTTGGTGCAGGCGTATCGGGACTCATCGCTGCAGGGCGCGCTTCTGAATTAGGGGCAAAAGTTCTGGTAATAGAAAAAATGCATCGTCCCGGCATTAAATTACTAATTACCGGAAAAGGTCGTTGCAACATAACCAACTCTGATGATATAGAAGAATTCATAAAATATGTTCATCCTGATGGACGATTTTTAAGAAATGCCTTTCACAATTTTTTCTCAACAGGACATTATAGAAATTCTAAATAAATACGGAGTAGAAACCGTTGTTGAAAGAGGTGGGCGGATTTTTCCTGTCAGCAACAAATCGGTTGATGTTTTAAATGCACTATTGTCATTTGCCAAAGAACACAAAGCAGAGTTTTATTATAACTGCAAAGTAAGTAGCCTTTTAATTAGAAGACAACATCATTGGTGTTGAAGTGATTGAGAATGAACAAAAAAAACAGTATGCTACAAAGAAGGTGATTACTATGCACCGGGGGGAAATCTTATCCCGCTACCGGATCAACCGGTGATGGATACACGCTTGCAAAGTATGTTGGGCATACTATTGAACACCCCTTTCAATCTTTAGTCCCAATTGTAACAAAGGGACCAATTGCCGGTCAATTACAGGGACTATCATTAAAAAATGTTCAAGTTTCAGTATTTGTAAATGGCAAAAAAAATACTAGCGCCTTTGGTGAAATGCTTTTTACTCATTTTGGCCTATCGGGACCAATAATTTTAACATTGAGCAGATTTATTGTTAAGGAGCTTATCAATAATCATAAAATTGATATCTCAATTGATTTAAAACCAGCTCTTGATTCCACAAAACTTGATAATCGACTATTGCGCGATTTAAATGAGTACGGTAAAAAACAAATCGAAAACATTTTTAAACTTTGGCTTCCGGCAAAACTAATTCCGGTATTTATAAAAAAATGTGGTATTGATCCAAATAAAGAAGGGCATCAAATTACAAGCCAAGAAAGGAATGCTATTAAGTCGTTGATGAAAGATTTTAAAATTGAAGTAACTGGCTATAGACCTTTCAAAGAAGCAATCATTACTGCCGGCGGAATTAGCACTAAAGAAATTGACCCAAAGACCATGGAATCAAGATTAGTCAAAAATCTATACTTTGCTGGCGAAGTTATAGATGTTGATGCAGATACCGGCGGGTATAATCTGCAAATAGCTTACTCTACAGGATGGTTGGCTGCCGAAGCTTGTGTTAAATCAATTGTATAGACTACTTACCGCAAACTGTTTCAATTATTTTAGCGCATACTAAGTTAGGGTCCATATTAGCTGCCGGTCGTCGGTCTTCTAAATATCCCTTGCCTTCCTTTGCTGTCAGCATCGGAATTCTTACTGAAGCCCCCCTGTCACTTACACCGTATCTAAATTCATCAATCTTGCAAGTCTCATGTAATCCTGTTAGTCGTTCTTCATTATGCGCACCATAAACAACCATATGTTCAGTATGTTTTTTGCCTAATTTCTTACAGGCTTCTTCAATAAATTTTATGCCACCTGCTGCTCGCATTTCTTTGGTGCTGAAATTTGTATGTGCACCCGCACCATTCCAGTCACCGGACACAGGCTTTGGATGCAATCTGGCATTTACTTTAAAATCTTCGCCAATACGATATAATAACCAGCGCGCTAGCCACGTTTGGTCTGCCGCCTCCAATGCATTAAGTGGTCCAATTTGGAATTCCCACTGAGCAGGCATTACTTCGGCATTAATGCCGGATATCTCCAGGCCTGCCAGGATGCAAGCATCCATGTGTGCTTCAACGATAGGTCTGCCAAAAACTTCATCGGCACCTACGCCGCAATAATAACCACCCTGGGGAGCGGGAAAACCATTGTCGGGCCACCCGAGTGGCTTGAAGCCCTGAAATAAGGTATACTCCTGTTCGATACCAAACCACGACTCATGTTGTATATATTTTTCAGAATATTCTCTAAGTATTGCTCTTGTATTGGATTCGTGTACCGCACCATCAGCAGTAAATACTTCACATAATACAATTATATTATCACCGCCTCGAATTGGATCCGGAATATATTTAACCGGTTTCAACATACAATCACTATTATGTCCGGTTGCCTGCATTGTGCTCGAACCATCAAACCCCCAAATTGGCAGATCGTCAATATTCTTTATTTTTTCATTAAGTATTTTTGTCTTCGATCTTAATTTTTCGGTGGGCTTATGTCCATCCATCCAAATATATTCAGCTTTTATTTTTTTCATAGAAGTTCCTTAATCCATCAATTTCTTTAAATTAACATTTGTAGTTTCTTTAAATGTAGATAGCACTAACATTGTGTGTGTTCTAATAACACCCGGCCAAGATTGAATATCGCTTAATAGCTTTTCAAGTTCTGTAGAGTTTTTTACTCGCACCTTTAAAAGATGACTACCTTCGCCAGTTACCGAATGACACTCCAAAACGGAATTGTTGCTTTCTGCTTTATTAATGATATCTTTATAGTGATCCGAAGATACGCTGTCAACAGCGATAAAAGCACAAAGGTCAAAACCCAACATCTTAGCATCAAGTTTTGTGTAATGACCTTTGATTATTTTGGATTCAACTAATTTCTTCATCCTTTCAGCAGCAGCCGGTACTGATAGCCCGACCTCAGACGCAATATCGCTGGCACTAAGGCGTGCATTTTTTTGAAGCAAAGTTAAGATATTCAATATTAATTTTGTCTAACATGATTAATTAATTTATTAGGCAAATACAATATAGTTCAACAATTATTTAATCATAATTGATGTATTGCTTAAGTATATTAACCAACGGTACTTTTATAATTTAATGTTGAGTCCAGTACCATATATCCATCCGCCCACTCCATAAGAATATCCACCAAGCTCAATTGAATATTTATTATAGCGTATAAGCAATTCCAATACCGCTGCTTCCAAGCATACTCTTTGCTAAATTGGTTTCTGTCCTTTGGGTCATATTATTTGAATTAACACCGATAGATAATTTCAAATTATATGGTAGTTCGAAAATCCCGCCAACCCGCAGGTAGGAGGTTTTAGTGTGGGGATTAAATCCAATATCGGCATTTAAATCTAATGGCAAATGTGCAAGTCCTTTATTTGCACTGAGAATAATCTTGGTGGGCAACTTCTCCTTATGTTCAGTATAACGAGAAACGAATAATCCGAAATTTGACAAACTGATTCCAATTTGCATATCAATTTTTGCGTAATCATAGATTGCACCGCCCGAAAAAACTATCGCAGTAGTGCTATATGACTCTAATTTACTATGAAAGATTCCTCCCGTAGCTCCAAAACTAATATTTTTATTAATTCTAGATAGACCAGCACTTAACCATGTATCACTCGCAGAGTATGTTCCGTTCTCAATTCCTTCTTCATCAGCAAATATAAATTTACCATAGCTTAAATGCCTTAGCCCTAGCCCAACATTAGTTTTATTTATTTTTTTTATATATATTGCGCTTTGGGCGCCTATGTCTGCAGGATATTTGATAAGGTTGATCTGGACTTGTTCTGCTAATGTGGCAAGACCTGCTGGATTAATTATATCACTATTTGTATTGGGTACTGCTCCTGTGCCTCCCGCTGCTGACAGAGAACTAACTTGGTACCATCCGTCTAATCCATATAGCGTTGTTTGTGAAAAACATAAATTCAGCAGTACTAGTAAAAATATGGTGTTTTTTATCATAGCAACGATACCGGATCAATGTCTATATTGATTTTTATCCCACTACTGATTTTTTTATTTAATAAATTATTTTCCAAATATTGATGCATTTTTCTTCCGTTTGGGTCTGACTCCTTGGAAGACTTAAAAACTATTTGCATGCGGTATTTATTTCTTAATCTTTCTCTATAACACCATGATGGACCGAGTATTTCCAACCCTTTAAACTTCTTTTGAAAATCATCTCTTAGCTTAGTGGCCGTTTTATCAACAATATGTTTTTTTGTTCCTGAAATTTCTGCTTTTGCAAGCCAAGTGAACGGTGGGTAATTAAGTTCTTTCCTTTCTCCTATCATAATATTATAATATTTGGGTAAATCTAATCTTGCAGCGTATCTAATAACTGGATTATCTGAATTATAAGTTTGGATTACCACTTCTCCTTGTTTTTTTCTTCGTCCCGAACGCCCGGCCGCCTGATATATTAATTGAAAAGCTCTCTCACCAGATCGAAAATCAGGCAAAAACAAACCTGTATCCGCATTAATAATTCCGACTAGTGTAACATTCGCAAAATCAAGCCCCTTAGCAATCATCTGAGTGCCTAATAAAATATCAATTTTGCCACTTTTAAATTTAGCCAATGTATCAATTAATGCCTTCCCTGATCTTGTCGTGTCCATATCTAAACGGGCAATTTTTGCTTTTGGAAATATATTTTTAATACTGTCTTCAACTTTCTGCGTTCCGGTACCCGACAGCGCCATATTACTGCCATGGCACTTATTGCACTGTTGAGGTATCTTTGTTTGCAAGTAACCACAAAAATGACATTGCAAATTTTCACCAACGCTATGATACGTGAGCGGAATACTGCAAGTTGGACAGTTAACAATTTCTCCGCAGTCGCGACAGCGATAGATAGGGGCGAACCCTCTGCGATTTTGTAATAATATTATCTGTTCTTGTTTATCAAGTTTCTCTTCAATTTTTTGCTGTAGAGAACTTGACAATATTTGTCCGATTTTACCTGTTTCTTCTTGCTCTTTAATCATGTCGATAACCTGCACTTCCGGATACAGAGCATCATTAAATCTTTCCGACAAATAAAAATAATCTATCTTTCCCATTATTTTATTGTAAAAGCTTTCAAGGCTCGGGGTTGCACTTACCAATATCACTGGTGCGTTTTGTAACTTACCACGTACCAATGCCACATCTCTTGCGTGATAGCGTGGTTCAGGAGACTCTTGTTTATATGTCAATTCTTGTTCCTCGTCCACGACTATCAATCCCAAATTCTTTAATGGAGCGAATACAGCACTCCGAGCACCTATCACAACAGTGTATTTTCCATTACAAATATTCGTCCAGGTCATGGCTCTTGCGGCTCCCGTCATTTTAGAATGCCATAATCCTACCCTATCACCAAAAACCGCCCTGAACCTTCCGGCTATTTGTGGTGTTAATGCAATTTCAGGCAATAAAATAATAATCGACTGTCCTTTTGCTAATATTTCTTGTGCAATTTTAATATATACTTCAGTTTTTCCGCTACCCGTAACTCCGTGCAGTAGCATACCGCTATTTCTTTTTTCTTTTATAAATTTCCGAATTTGGTTTATTGCAAGATTTTGAGTATCAGAAAAAAGTATTTCTTTGTGTATCGGATCAAAATAGAAATTGCTGTCGATTGGCGCAGATTCCTCTTTATATAACTTAATCAATCCCTTTTTTTCTAGACTCCGACATACTGAAATAGGACTTGCAACCAAATTATTAAACTCTGTAACTAGGACAGAACTGCTAAGCTCTTTTAATTTGTTTAGAACTTTTTCTTGGGCAGGAGCAACTCTTTTTAAATCATCTGTAGGGATTATTTGTTTCTCAACTTGCGCCATCCATCGCTCTTGCGGTTTGTATGTGGTAGATAAATTTGACGGGATTACTGTTGCTGCTTTTCCAAGTGGTGTCATGTAATAAGCGCTTATCCACTTAATTAACTGCCACAACGATTCATCTAAAATTGGGGATGAATCAATTATGTCTGATATTTCCTTGATTTTGCCCGAGTATTTTGTTTCCTTTGCTAGCTTAACGATAATTCCCGGCAAAATTCTTTTTCCAATGGGTGCGTGAACACGTATTCCTACACTCACATTTTCTGTAAACTGTGCAGGAACCTGGTAAGTAAAAACTTGATACTGTGAGATTGGAAAAGCAACGTCTGCAAACATAATAGTTGAAAATAGATTATTGCGAACGGTCATAGCAATACAATTATTATTAAAAATGATTTGTATATGAAAAAAGTGAATCCCCTTGAAAAGGTGAGTTTTTCTCAAGGGGATTTTAGAGAGGGGGTACTAATTTAAGCTTTGATAACGTAAACTTTTATTTTAGGTTTTAAATCGTCCGAGACCTTAATTGGTATGTCATAAACCCCTAGTGCTTTTATTGGCTCATCTAGTAAAATTATGTGGCGATCAATATCTAAATCTTTTTCCAACAACGCTTTGTGTATATCTTGCGTTGTGACAGAGCCAAACAACTTTTCTTCCTCTCCAACTTGCATTTCAATTGTTAATTCTATTTTTGACAAGGAGTCTGCTACCTTTTGATTTGTTTTATTTAAACGTTCATTTCGAGCAGATGTAACATTTTTTCTTTCCTCAGCTACTGCCAAATTACGTTTAGACGCTCTTAATGCCAGGCCAAGGGGCGCTAAATAGTTTCGCGCATAGCCCGGTTTAATATTTACAATATCTCCGGCCGAGCCTAATCCTTCTACATCTTTTAATAATATCACTTCCATATCTAAATCCTATTTTTAAACTGTTTTGAAGCTTGTTTAGCCGTCGACGCTACTACTCGTGAATGGCATTAAAGCAATATTGCGGGATTGTTTTATCGCCCGCACTAATTGGCGATGCATTTTAGTGCTTGATCCAGTTACTCTACTGGGGATTATTTTCCCCTGCTCGGTTACAAACCTTCTAAGCAATTTTACATCCTTATAGTCAATAAATGTGATGCCGTTCTCTTTAAAGTAGCAATATTTTTTCTTTGTGGCAAATGTCATTTTTTACCTTCCTCTTTTATTTCTTCCTCACTTTCGGACTCTTCTATATCTTCTTCATCTTCAGAATCAATATCAGTATCTTCATCCGGCGAGTCAAAACCTTTCTCATCATTTGAATCGTCGTCTTCAGCTATGATTTCAACAGCTTCTACTGTGGCAGGTTCTGTATCTAAGCCTACAATCTGGTGTCTAATTACCGATTTATTAAGTATCAAAAACCGCTCAAATTCCTTTAGAAAATCGAATTTATCCGCACTGAATTGTAATAAAATATATATTCCATATTTATTGTTTTTGATGGGGTAAGCTAATCGTTTTTTACCCCACATGTAATGATTGATGATTGAAACTTTATATTTGCCAATTTCAGTTCCAATTTCGTCAATAATACCTTTTGCCTTATCGTCTTCTAAGTTTGGATTGACAATATATAATAATTCGTAATATCTCATTTATTCTCCTTCGTCTATAATCGCTATACCAGAGCAATCAATGGTGCAATTACCAGTGACACCACTGACATTAATTTTATTAATATATTTAAAGATGGTCCTGATGTATCTTTAAACGGATCACCTACCGTATCGCCAACTACAGCAGCCTTATGTGCATCTGAACCTTTAAAATATTTTTTACCATTTATTTCTATACCTTTTTCAAAAATCTTTTTTGCATTGTCCCAAGCTCCACCGGCATTAGATTGAAATATTGCCATCAGTACACCCGAGACAGTAACTCCTGCCAATAAACCACCTAATGTTTCTGCTCCGAAAATGAACCCAACGGCAACCGGGGTTAATATTGCCAACATTCCCGGTAAGGTCATTTGTCGTATGGCAGCTGTTGTAGAAATCTCCACACATCTACTATGATCCGCTTTAGTTAAAGCATTGTGGAAAACCTTTTTTTCTTCAGAGTTTGCTTTGTCCATATCCGAATCATATTTTTTCATAATTTTTAATGCTGCAGCCAACTCAGGGATTTCTTTGAATTGTCTCCGGACCTCTTCAATCATAGACATAGCAGCTCGTCCAACCGCACCTATTAAAAACGAAGAGAACAAGAATGGCAACATGGCACCAATAAATAAACCCGCCATTACGCTGGCGTTTGTTACGTCGATATTAACTATGGCGGCTGTTTCTTCCCATCCGGCCGCAATTCGCGTAATATAAATTGACGCTCTAAATGCTGCAAAAAGCGCCAAAGCTGTTAAGGCTGCAGAACCGATTGCGAAGCCTTTACCTATTGCGGCAGTTGTGTTGCCTACTGCGTCTAATTTATCAGTTCTTTCTCGAACTTCCTTAGGCAGCTCCGCCATTTCGGCGATACCACCCGCATTGTCAGAAATTGGTCCGTATGCATCTATTGCTAGCTGAATTCCAGTATTGGCAAGCATTCCTAAGGCAGCCATTGCAATTCCATATAATCCTGCAAAATGGAAAGATGTCATAATTGCAACTGCGATAATCAAAACAGGTATTGCAGTAGATTGCATTCCAACGCCCAATCCTGCAATAATATTTGTTGCAGCGCCCGTTACAGATTGTGTGCTAATAGATTTTACAGGTCTTCCCTCGATTCCTGTATAATATTCAGTAACCGATCCAATTCCGATGCCAGCAGCTAAACCAACCAATGTTGCAAAAAACACACCTAAACTTGTATATCCTACACCGCTTAGGGCAAATTCGCTCGGCAAAACGGCACTAATTATAAAATACATTACTACTATCATTATTGCTGATGAGCCAAAATGACCACGATTCAGGCCCTTTTGAGGATTACCACCTTCTTTGACAGACACCAAAAACGATCCGATTATTGAAACAATCACTCCTGCACCTGCTAAAAGCAACGGCAGTAAAACAAAATTTAAATCAAATTTGCCGGTCACTAAAATACTTGCGCCTAAAATCATCGAACCAATGATTGCGCCAACATACGATTCAAATAAATCGGCACCCATACCTGCAACATCGCCGACATTGTCACCAACATTATCAGCAATAGTAGCAGGATTTAAAGGATGGTCTTCGGGAATTCCTGCTTCTACCTTTCCCACCAAATCAGCGCCCACATCAGCAGCTTTAGTATAAATTCCACCACTAACGCGTGCAAATAAAGCGATAGAAGAAGCTCCTAATGAAAAACCAGAAAGAACATTTAAAATTGTAATAATATTATTGTCAAAATGTGAATTGGTAAAAGAGAAATAACGAACCAAGCCCGATTACGCCAAGCCCAACAACGCTCATTCCCATTACAGAACCACCTACAAATGCAACTTCTAATCCCTGCGTTAAGCTGGTCCGCGCTGCTTGTGTAGTACGATTATTAGATTTTGTTGCGACCCGCATACCAATAAATCCTGCCAATCCTGAGGCTAAAGCACCAACCACAAAAGATAAAGAGATCAATACACTTGAGTCTGATTTTCCGTAATTCGCAAAACCCAACAAAATGGCTATTGCCAGTACGAATATAGCTAAAATTCTGTACTCTGCCTTTAAAAAAGCCATTGCCCCCTTGGCAATATTACCACCGATCATCTTCATTGCATCGGTTCCTTCATCCTGTCTATTAATCCATTTTGTTTTCCAAAAGCTGTATAGTAGCGCCACAACACCTGAAAGAATCACCAAATAAATCATGTTATTCATTAATCAACTCCTCGGTTTTTTCAATTCTGTTAAATTCACTCATTGTTCTGCTTCAATCCATTGCTAAGAATACTATAAATTGCATCCGCTGTTCTTTGAACCATGTCTTCAGCTAATTGATGATCTTGCTTGCGAAACGGTTGTAACACATATTTTTCTGCTGGTCTTTTATGGTCATCGGCTTTAATGCCGAAACGAATACGCGGAAATTTATTTTCACTTAACTGATAAATAACTGATTCCATACCGCGATGACAACCATCACCACCACTTGGGCGTATTCTGATTGTCCCTAAGTTTAAATCCACATCGTCAACGATTAGATATAAGTCTTCTATGTCAATGTTCCATATATCCAATACTTGCCGAACTGCAAGCCCACTCCTGTTCATTCCTGTAGTGGGCTTAACAAGCAATAAATTCGTTTTGGGTATTTTCAGCAAAAACATAATCACCTTTTCCGGGTTTGAATGCAATATTCATACGTTTTGCAAGTTCATTAACCACCCAAAAGCCAGCGTTATGTTTTGTTGATGAATAATTCATCACCAATATTTCCAAGACCAACAAACACATGCATTACTTATCTTTTTCGTCCTTAGAATTATCGTCACCGGGCTTTTCTTTTTGCTCGCCTTCTGTCAGCCTTCTTCGCCTTCTTCGCCTTCTTCAGCTTCTTCAGCTTCTTCATCTTCATCAGTTGGAATATCCGGTTCAAGAGATTCTTCTCTTCGGAGGAATTATTGCTAGGACATCTAAATCTTCTTCTGTAATGATTTCAATTTTATCGTCGACTACTATCTCATCAACCGTCATAACGTGATTCATTTCAAAATCTGTTACATCAACTACAATTTTATCCGGTACGTCAGAGGGTAAACATTTAATCTCCAGACTAGATAAGATTGTGCGTCAGAATACCACCTTCTTTAACTCCTTTAGCGATCCCCTCAAAGACAATCGGCACAAAAATTGTCATTTTTTCATCTCGGCGGACACGCATTAGATCAATATGAATTATTTCATCAGTCACCGGATGATATTGAACGCCTTTTATCATCACATATTGGGTTTTTCCATCTAATTCTATTTCAAAAATATGATGTCCGGTATGAATTGCCTTTCTAAATGTTTTTTTATCAATAGCTAAATTGATGTTGTCTTTACCTGTATAATAATAATTGGCCGGAATTTTACCTTCCTTGCGCATTGCTCTCGCCACTTTCGAACCTGGTTGTTCGCGCTTCATAATTTCCAATTTTTCGTATTGTGCCATTTCAATAACTCCTTTAAATTAAAATTTGAATAATTCACTGACGGACTTACCGCTATGAATTCGATTTATCGCGTCAGCGAAAATATTTCCTACTGTTACAATAGTAGTATTTGGTAATAGTTTTTCTTTTGGAATAGTAACGGTATCGGTAAATATAAATCTGCTAAACGGTGAGTTTTTTAAATTCTCAACAGCTCCGCCGGAAAGTAATGCATGCGTTCCGACTAAACTGACCGATAGCGCACCATTTTCCAGTGCTTTATTGGCGGCATTAATTGCAGTGCCTGCCGTATCAACAATGTCGTCTATTATTAAAACATCTTGATTGTTCAAATCGCCTATTAAATGTACTGCCTTCGATTGATTATGTCCTGTACGTCGTTTTTCAATCAAGGCAAAATTCATTCCGAGTCGTTTTGCGTAAGCCTGGCTCATTGACGCTGAACCAACATCGGGAGCCAAAACAACTGTTTTTTCGGGGTTTAATCCGATATCTTGTATTTTCTTCAGTAATACTAATCGGCTATATAATCCATCAAATGGAACTTTTGCAAAACCCTGAATCTGTGTTGAATGTAGATCCATTGATATTATTCTACTTGCGCCCATCACAGAAAATATATCAACCATTGCACGAGCAGAAATCGGAACGCGCGGTTTATCTTTTCTATCTTGTCTGCTGTAACCAAAATATGGAATAACAACCGTTACGCGATCTGCCGATGCTCGAACTGCTGCATCAATCATCAAAGCTAATTCGATTATATTTTCAGCCGGACTATTTGTTGATTGGATAAGATAAACATCGCGATTGCGAATGTTTTCTTCAAATTTTACCCATATTTCGCCATCTGCAAATGTTTTTATCGACATTTCACCTAATGGTTTCCCAAGCCTTTCAGCAATTTTTTTTGCCAGTTCGGGATTACTCCGACCTGCAAATATTTTTAACTTATTATTTTTCATAATTGTTGCTGAGGAGCAGGGATTCGAACCCCGATCGCCAGGACCAAAACCTGGTGTCCTACCCTTGGACGACTCCCCAAATTGTATTCGGGAATATTAATAACAACAAATTAAATATTGGCAGGTTTGCAAAGGAAGGTAAGATACTGTTTTTGGAAATAAGACTCCGCCTTTTTTGCTCTGGCTTCCTCGTCAAATATCCCAAACACAGTCGAGCCACTTCCCGACAAACTGGCATATTTCGCGCCGATCTCTATTAGACCTTTCTTTATTTCGCCAATTTTTGGATATGTTGGAATCACAATCCGTTCAAAATCATTATCAAAAATCACATTTGAGAGATTATACTCATTTAAAATGTCCGCAAAGTTAATTCTGCCTGTATCTTCCTTCAAGTGTTTTTTTAATGCTTTGTATGCCCATGGCGTACTAATAAAAATATCAGGGACAACTAACAAATAAAATCCTAAGACCGGTTTATTTATTGGTGTAAGGATATCTCCAATACCATTACCTATTTGAGTGCCACCTGATATAAAAAACGGAACATCTGCTCCAATTTTCCCAGCTATTTGAAAAAGGATTTCATTTCCTATTGTTAAACCATATATTTCTTTCAAACCCTTTAATGTTGCTGCTGCGTCGCTAGACCCGCCACCCAAACCTGCACCGGAAGGAATACGTTTTTTTAGTGTAACAGAAATTCCATCAATCGTTGGAAATTGTTTTTTTACTGCCAAATACGCTTGAATACAGGAATTGCTCTCATCCGGCGGGATTTGCGATTCAGATATTTTAATTTTCCAACCTTTGTCAATTTTTTTGAGTATAATTGTATCGTGTAGGTCCACCTCTTGAAATACGGTATGTATATTGTGGTATCCATCTTCACGTTGGTCTTTAACTTGTAAACCAATATTGACTTTGGCATTAGCCTTAAGTTCAATTGAATTCATTTCTGTTTTGAAATAGTTGCTATTGCTTGTGCAGCCCAACCTTCCCCAGCACCAATTGCCCCTAGGTGATCTACTGTTGTGGCCTTGACTGATATATTATTGATTGGAATACCGATGGCTTTTGCCAAATTTTCTCGTATTTGTATAATGTAATTCTTTAACTTTGGTTTTTGAAGGATGATAACACTATCAATGTTGTCTATTGAATATCCTTTAGCAATAACTCGTTTTACCGATTCAGATAGCAAATCCAAACTGTTTGCACCTTTCCATTTATTATCATCACTTGGAAAAAAATCACCAATATCCCCCATGCACGCGGCTCCCAATATAGCATCGATAATAGCGTGCGACAAGGCATCTCCGTCAGAGTGTCCGACAGAACCTTTATCAAATGGAATAATTACATCCGCGACAACTAATTTTCTGTTTTCGGCTAATTGATGAGCATCATAACCGATACCGACTCTAATCATATTTTTTCTCCAACATTAATTCGGCAATCTTCCAATCATCCTGGGTAGTGATCTTAAAATTATCTGAATTTCCTTCTACAACAACAATATTATAATTTAATTTTTCCATTAATGCAGCTTCATCCGTCACTATAACTTTATTGTCTTTTGCGTAAAGTAATGCTTTCTTTAATTTGTTTCGATTAAATGCTTGCGGGGTTTGCGCTAACCAAATGCTTTCGCGTGGAATTGTTCTTTTAATACGATTGCTATTTGTATTGATTTCCTTAACCGTATCACTAGCTGGCATAGCGGCAACAGCCCCATCGTTAGTAATACAAGAATCAATTACCTTTCGAATTAAACCACTTGAAACAAATGGCCTTGCTGCGTCGTGTATACAGACTATTTGACATTCAGGGGAAAGCTCGTCAATCCCGGCTGAGACCGAATCTTGCCGCAATTTTCCGCCCTTGGCCACCTTAATTTTATGTTCTAAGGTAGCGACTTCAACCGAAATTGAGCCATGCATTTCCCTTGGAACAACTAAAACTATTTCATCAATTAAACCACAATCGATAAATTGTTGTAAAGAATATAAGTATAACGATTTTTCACCTAATAATTTGAATTGTTTTTTTTCACCAAATCTTAGGCCTGATCCCGCTGCGACAATTATTGCACCGATTTTGCCTTCTTTTTCCATTCCTAAAGAATTAACATTGCGTCGCCGTAGCTCAAAAAACGATAATCATTTTTCTTAGCTTCATTATATGCTTTCAATATTAAGTCCCGATTAGCGAACGCGCTGACCATCATTAAAAGCGTACTTTGTGGTTGGTGGAAATTGGTAATCATAGCGTCTACCATTTTAAAATTATAAGGCGGATAAATAAATTTATCGGTCCATCCACGTTTTGGGCTTACTTGGAATCCTGATACCGCTACGGTTTCAATTGCACGTACAGTTGATGTGCCAACGGCAAATACTTTACGGCGTTTTTTGCGTGCCGTATTGATTGCCAATGCTGCCGCCGGAGACACTTCGAAATATTCTGAATCCATCTGATGGCGATTTAAATCTTCCACCTGTACTGGTCGAAATGTTCCTAATCCAATGTGTAGGGTGAGCTTTTCCTTCTTCACCCCTTTCTTCTCAATTTTATCTAACAATGGTTGTGTAAAATGTAATCCTGCGGTAGGTGCGGCAACAGCTCCTCTTCTTTCGGCGTATATGGTCTGGTACCGAATCTTATCATTTTTCTCAGATTCCCTCTTGATATATGGTGGCAAAGGAGATATCCCAATTCGTTCAATAATTGAATATAAATCATCACCTTCATGTTCAAATCTTACGACTCGACCACCAGACACGGTGTTGTCGATTACATCACAGAACACATTTGGTGCCAATTCCAATTTGTTGCCAATTCGCACTTTTCGAGCCGGGCGAACCATAACCTCCCATAAGTCTTCGTTTAGCTCGCGTAGTAAAAATACCTCAACTTTTGCATCTGTTCGATCTTTCGTCGCAAATAATCGCGCCGGAAAAACCTTGGTATTGTTCACCAATAGCAAATCATTCTTTCGCATGTAATCTGTAACATCAGAGAATTTTTTATGCTCAATTTCTCCAGTGTCACGATGTAAAACTAATAATTTAGATTGGTCTCTGCGTTTTGCCGGATATTCCGCAATGTATTTGCTCGGCAATGAATAATTAAAATCTGCTAATTTATATTTTTTCTTTTTTTCAATCATTAAACAACCCTCGTTGTAATTGTTTTTGCTTTTTCCCTAAAAGTTTAAAAGCTTTTTCCTGAGCTATTCGGCCACGGGAAGTACGTTGAAGAAATCCTTCTTTTATTAAAAATGGTTCATATACATCTTCGATGGTCGTGGCATCCTCGCCTATGGCAACTGCTAAAGACCCGATACCAACGGGGCCACCATCAAATTTGTCTATTAATGTGGTTAAGATTCGTCGGTCCATTTCATCTAATCCTGTGTCGTCAATTCCAAGTATCGAAAGTGATTTTTGTGCAATCTTCTTATTTATCTTGCTACTTGCCTTAACCTCTGCATAATCTCTTGTGCGACGCAATATGCGATTTGCGATTCGCGGTGTGCCTCTTGAGCGACGTGCTATTTCCCACGTGCCTTCATCGTCAATTTCTATTTCTAATATTCCCGCCGAGCGTTGCACGATATGAAATAGATCTTCATCGCTATAGTAATCAACTCTTAATACAACTCCAAACCGATCACGCAAGGGTGATGTTAAATTACCTAAGCGTGTCGTAGCCCCAACAAGCGTGAAGGGTTCTATGTTTAATTGCACACTCCGAGCACCAGGTCCTTTATCTATCATGATATCAATGCGAAAGTCTTCCATTGCAGAATATAAATATTCTTCAACAACACTATTCAGTCGATGTATCTCATCGATAAAAAACACATCGCGGTGTTCCAAGTTTGTTAACATTCCGGCTAAATCGCCTGCGCGATCCAATACGGGTCCTGAAGATGGTCGAACATTTACGTTCAATTCTTTAGCTATGATATTTGCTAAAGTGGTTTTACCAAGCCCCGGAGGTCCAAATAATAACACATGGTCTAGTGCGCCAACCCTCTTGTTGGCTGCCTCGATATATACCATCAAACTTTCAACCAATTCTCTTTGGCCAATAAAATCATCAAAATGTGACGGGCGCAACGACTTTTCAATTATAATATCATCATCATTAGGCGTAGGGTCGGTCATATGTAATTCGTTAATCATACGAAATAGGTAAAAAATGTATATATTGAGGGCGTGAAAATACTACTTGGTTTCAAGGTTTTCCAAATATTGAGTGGAAAAACTGATTTTTTAATCTAAAATATAGTTTAAAATATAATCTGACCTATAGAGGAAAGGTACTATTCGCAGCTACAATCATTATGATAATTATTATTAAAAATGCAATATAGCTGCTTTTATCTTTAAATGCATAAATTATGGGATCATCAGACATTTTACCTCGGTGAGCAACCATCCACATATGCAATAACCAATAAAATATAATAGGTAATGCCAACCAAATTAGAAAAGGGTTTTTATATAATATCATAACCTGCTCACTATTAATATATAAGGCAAGAATTAATAATGATACAACTCCGCTAATTATACCTGTCTTTTGTACAATTGACAAATTAATGATACTATAACCTCTCCCAAACAATTCTTCTTGATTGGTGTTTTTAATGAGTAATAAGTCTGTGTAACGTTTCATAAATGCCAAACTTAAAAAGAAAAACCACGAAAAACCCAACAGCCATGAAGAAACTTCTATTCCTGTTGACAAACCTCCCGCTAACACGCGCAATGAATACAATGCCCCCAAGACAATAACATCAATGAATAGCTTTTCCTTCAAATACAATGTATAGCTTGTTGTAATTGTTAGATATATTATTAGTGCGATTGTAAAGGTCATTGGTAAAAACATTATTGACCATAAAAAGCTCGCGAGTAGCAAAATTGGTATGGCTAATTTTCCGCTAACCACGGATATCTGGCCAGATGCAAGGGGTCTTTTCTTTTTTGATGGGTGTTTTCTGTCTGATTCTAAGTCAAATAAGTCATTTAAAATATATACTGCAGACGCGCAGAGGCTAAATGAAAGGAACGCTATAATTGTTTGTTTTAATAATTGTGTTTCCAAAATCCTATGCGACATAAACAGCGCTAGAAACAGCAACATGTTTTTTGCCCATTGGTAAATTCGCAATGCTCTAATCCACGGAATAAATTTTGATCCTATTATATTTTTAACAAACGTCATCTATCTCAGTGTTTTTCTGTTTCTGACAACAACAGAAACCATAAAAATCGTAGCCAAACCCCAAGAAACTAGTGTAATTATTAATGAATTTCTCACTCCTTCTGTACGAAATTGCAATTCTATTGGTTTATTATCAAGCGGTTTTAGCATTAATTGTCCATTCTTGTCGAGCAAAACAACATTATTAGAAATTATATTAAAATGCTTAAAATCAGTAGCGGGTATTTGGGGGAAAGATATAACCATTTACTTTCACATCGTCTGACGGGCTTAACTAATGATTTGTGACGGAGTTACTTCTATTTCTGGTGGACTAACATTTACGTATGAGTCCACAAGAATTTTTGGTGGCATAACAGGAAGAACCTCATAACTGTCGTAAGGGACGGAAGATGCTAAGTTTGTCCACATTGCAGTTGAAAACATTAACGGAATCGCCAATAAAAGTTCGAATTTCAGATTTGGAAATCGTACAATAATTGTTTCGAAAACCTTTTTCTTTTTATTGAACAAATAAACTAAAATAAAGGTTATTAGCAGTACACAAAAGATTACAGTCAGCCAATGCAGAATATCCGAATATACCATATCAAACCTAAAATAGTAGAATTCAAGGCTGTTTTCATTTATTCCTTCCATCCTTTGTCTTAGCCAAAAATGAGCTGTATTATTGTATGCACCAGTGATTACTTCACCAAATTCGCCAATAATAATACTCTTAAACATTTTTAAAAATATAACCATAAAGCCCATTCCAAATAATATTATATGAAATGATGTTTTCATCACCTTTTTTGCTGTCTTGCCAAAATTTTGTTTCTAAAGAATTCGATGAAATTCATTCCAAATTTCTTTTGAATAATTTGCCAACAAAAGCGCTAACCCAAAATAGGAACCCATAATAAATCGGATACCGTGATTTTTAATGCTCTCAAATAGAGGAATATTAAATACTGAAACTGCCCTCATTATTAAATACCATATCTGATAAAAGGATATGATGAAAAGGAACGAAGCAGCAATAAAAACAGCATTGTAATTCAAACCTCCTTGTTGTTGTGAATTGGCATTTTTAACTATTTTTTTATATCGGACAACAATCACGATCAACATAATAATTGACAATCCCCAAAATTGTCCGGAATCGTGTGGTGTTAATGACCATCCAAGAAAATCTGTATGAAAAAATAAATTAAGCGGAGGGATAGTAATCGTTGGTATTAGCGCATAAAACCAGAAAAATGGAATATTATATGCATCGATCTCTACCCACGGACGAATATATTCCCCATATGAATTAGCTGTTATATAAATTCTTGCAAAAGAAAACAGACCTGCCAATATTGGAATAAGGAAAATTCTTAAAACCCTTTTCCATTCTTTTTCCAAAATAATATGGAATATTTCATACAGTATATAAAATAAACCAACATATTGAACAATATAAATTCCACCCTGCAAAACAATTAATCCCAAGACAGCTGCTGAACCTACAACACCTACAGACATCTTGCGATCGGCTACAAAATATATCAACCAAGGAAATAGGTAGAAATTATACCATGTAAAATATGCTACAGCAATGTGTTGCATAATTATTGGTGAAAACAAGAAAAGTACTGTAAATACCCTGAATTGTGAATTATTCCAATTAAGCTTTTTTTTCAAGATAATTAATCCCGAAACACCGATTAAGAACTGAATTATAATATAAAGTTTGATATAAACTTTTGCGCTAAATAGATACAATAAGGGTGTCAGCGGTGAGAAAAATGCTGTTTCGGGATTTGCAATTATAGCAGATGTCCCTGGTATTGGCGGTCTCCAAGCGACCTCTTCTAATATATTCCACCAAAAATATGGTAGGGTATGATAATCATTAAAAGCTGTTTTGAAATATTCGAAATAGGCAATCTCTTTTATCCAGTCCAACACACCAACATTATCACTCATTAGCCATAGAACTTGAATTAAAAAAGCGATTGCAATGTATAAATGTCCCCTTTCCCAAAATTGAACAATTTTATTTGAGAATGCTTTTTTCAATTAGATACGACCCATTTTCCCTTTTAAAAATTTTCCTGTGTAAGATTTAGAATGTTTAACTAAATCTTCCGGAACTCCGGAAAATAGTACTTCGCCACCCGCATCACCGCCTTCCGGACCAAGATCAATAACCCAATCTGCACATTTGATCACGTCCAAATTATGTTCAATGACAATTACCGTATTTCCACGTTCAACTAAGGTCTGAAGCACTGTTAATAACATTTTTACATCTGCGAAATGTAATCCGGTTGTAGGTTCATCTAAAATATAAATTGTTTGGTCAGTTCCAACTTTTGATAATTCTGTAGCCAGCTTAACTCGTTGTGCCTCACCTCCCGATAAAGTCGTCGCCTGCTGCCCAAGGCGAATATAACCCAGTCCGACTTCGCATAACGTAGTCAATTTTCTAAAAACGGAAGGTATGTTTTTAAAGAATTGTAACGCATCTTCAACCGACATGCCAAGTATTTCGTCAATATTTTTACCCTTATATTTTACTTCAAGCGTTTCACGGTTATACCGTTTACCCTTGCATACTTCGCAAGTAACATAAACATCCGGCAGAAAATTCATCTCAATTTTTATTATTCCATCGCCTTGACAAGCTTCACAGCGGCCGCCCTTCACATTAAAGGAAAATCTTCCGGGTTTATATCCACGCAATTTTGATTCAGGAAGCTGTGAAAACAAATCACGGATGAACGTAAATACGCCTGTATAGGTAGCAGGATTTGAACGCGGAGTACGCCCTATTGGTTTTTGATCTATATCAACTACTTTATCTAAATATTCTATGCCTTTAATAGATTGATACTTCAATGGATACTTCCTTGCCCTATGCAGGTCACGTGCTAGAATTGGATATAAAGTTTCATTAACAAGTGTGCTCTTACCGCTGCCAGAAACTCCTGTCACCACAATAAACTTACCGAGCGGAAAACTAATATCAATATTTTTTAGATTATTACCTTCTGCACCAATAATCATCAAATTTTTCTTATTACCTCGCCGGCGAACTTCCGGCGATGATATTTCTTGTTTGCCGATCAAAAATTGTGCTGTAATCGATTCCTCATTTTTTAATAAATCTTTGGGATTGCCTGAAAAAATAATCCTACCACCATGTTCTCCGGCTCCGGGCCCAATATCGATGATATAATCTGAAGCTTCCATTGTTTCTTGATCGTGTTCAACAATCAAAATTGAATTACCTAAATCTCTCAAAGCCTTTAATGTGTTTAATAGCCTTGTGTTATCACGTGGATGTAATCCTATCGAGGGTTCGTCCAAAACATATAATACTCCGACCAGTTGAGAACCAATTTGTGTTGCAAGTCTGATGCGTTGATTTTCACCGCCCGAAAGCGTCGTTGCCGACCTGTCAAGTGTTAGGTAATCCAGACCAACATTTACTAGAAATCCTAATCTTTTGGAAATTTCTGTTAATATTTGTTCAGCAATCACTTTTTCAGTTTTGTTTAAATCTAAATTCTGAATAAATACTAAAATTGAACGAATACTCATGTGCGATATTTCGCCGAGATTTTTATCACAAATAGTAACAGCTACGCTTTCCTTTTTTAATCGCGCGCCTTTACAATCAGGGCAGGGTCGCATACGCATATATTGTTCGATCCAGGTTTGGATATGAGATGATTTAGTTTGCTGATAGCGGCGCATAAGATTATTGATTGTACCTTCCCAACCGCCACGGTAAGTACCACTCCATCTCTCAGAATTGTAAGTCATTTCAAACTTATTACTTCCCGTACCATATAATAAAATTTCTCGAACCTCGGAATCAATTTTAAACCACGGAGTTGTAAAACTTAGATTATAATGTTTAGATAAACTTTTTAAGATACTTCCGTACCAATTCCCGCGTGGCTGCTCGCCCAGTGGTGCAATTGCTCCTTGAATTAACGATTTGCTTTTATCTGGTACTACCAATTCTGGGTCAATTTCCATTTTTGATCCCAATCCATCACAGGTGGGGCATGCACCATAAGGAGAATTAAATGAGAACATTCTTGGCGTTAATTCTTCCATCGACACCTCGCAATGTGGGCAGGCAAAATGTTCACTAAACAGATGGTCCTTATCGGGCAATTCATGAACTAAAATCATTCCTAAACCAATTTTGAGCGCCAATTCTATTGATTCTGTAATTCGTTCGTGATAATCACCTTCGAGCACCAAGCGATCCACAACAACTTCAATAGTGTGGTTTTTGTTTTTATCGAGTAATATTTTTTCATCAAGGGATTTAAGCTTGCCATTTACGCGGACGCGCAAAAAACCTTCCTTTTTAATTTCCTCAAATACGCCTTTATGCTCTCCTTTCCTTCCACGAACAACCGGTGCTAAAATATAAATTTTGGTATCCGTATTAAACTTTTTGACAGTATCTACAATCTGCTGTACAGTTTGGCGCTGAATAGGTCGCCCGCAAATCCAACAATGCGGTTTACCAATATGTGCGTAGAGCAAACGTAGATAATCATGAATTTCAGTAACAGTTCCAACCGTGGAACGTGGATTGCGGGCCGCTGTTTTCTGCTCAATAGAGATCGCCGGCGATAATCCCTCGATATAATCCATGTCCGGTTTTTCCATCAATCCTAAAAATTGACGGGCATAGGAAGAAAGAGATTCTACGTAACGCCTTTGTCCTTCCGCGTAAATTGTGTCAAATGCCAACGATGATTTTCCCGAACCGGATAAGCCGGTAATCACAACTAATTTATTACGCGGAATATCTACATCAATATTCTTTAGGTTGTGCTGCCGTGCGCCACGAATTATTATTTTATCTGATTGTTGTTTCAATTATAACTGTAATTGGTTATTTCATATTCAAAATGCAATCTTCAATTTACATTTTATGTTACATCTTTCAAAAACTGATTCTCAATTTTTATAATGAACATTTAATAGATGACTTTGTTAACGCTTTATATTGATGTACATGAACATTATGCTGGTCAACCAAAATTGATGTAATTTTCACCATGAGTTCACTAAAGAATCACATATTAATTGCCATGCCTCATATGGTTGACCCCTATTTTGGGAAATCGGTTGTTTATATATGTGAACACACAAAAGACGGTGCAATGGGCTTGGTAATTAACAGACCGTTTCTGGAGCCAGACCTCAAGAAACTTTTCACAGAGATTTACGAAGATAATGAGAATATCCTAAAAATTATTCCAACAGTTCATTTTGGCGGTCCCATAATGATAGAACGCGGAATCGTTTTACATAGCACTGACCATACCGTTGATAGTTCTGTAAAGATTGCCGACAAAGTTGCAATGACAAGTCATCGCGATATTTTGAGCGATATCTCGAAGAAGAAAGGACCAAACAGTTTTAAACTTTTTTTAGGTCATTCGGGGTGGGGCAGTGGACAGCTCGAGAAAGAAATTGAGCGCGGTGATTGGTTGTTGCAAAATACCACACCTGATTTTATCTTTGATGTTCCGGAAAAGTATATGTGGGGACAGGCCGCTCGCACACTTGGTGTTGAAACAAATGACTCAACCGGTTTGAGCGGTCACGCTTAAATTTATTTTTTAGGAGGTTTTATGAAATATAAATCATTTGTTGCCGTATTAATCATAATTCCCATTGCTGTTATGTTCAGTTCATGCAATCTTTGTGAAAATGACGACACCAAAAACCCACCACCGCGTGATTTGTCTATAGCTGAACAAAAGCTCGTTTCTGCAGATAATCTCTTCGGATTAAAATTATTCACGGCCCTTCACACCGCTAAACCTGAAAGCAATTTATTCATTTCACCCTTAAGCGTTTCCATGGCATTGGGCATGACACTAAATGGCGCAAGTGGCGATACATACGCAGCAATGAAAAACACCCTTGAATTAAATGGACTCTCTGAAATAGAAATAAATGAGGCTTATCGTGATTTAATAGATTTACTGATCAATCTTGATGAAGAAGTGATTTTCAATATTGCCAATTCAATTTGGTATAGAAACGAATTCGCGGTTGAACAATCATTTATTGATGTTAATAAAGAATATTTCGACGCTGAAGTACAAGGTTTGGA
Source organism: uncultured bacterium (assembly GCA_963715945.1). Taxonomy (GTDB): domain Bacteria; phylum Fidelibacterota; class Marinisomatia; order Marinisomatales; family JAHJCW01; genus JAHJCW01. The sequence continues at coordinate 574,771 of CAVQSL010000015.1, read as the reverse complement.
TTTTAGCAACTCTTCCTCTCTAACTATCATAAATAATTGGGTTGACGAAAAAACTAATGGGCTTATTGATAAAATTTTGGAAGAGAACATTCCCGCTGAAATTGTGATGTATCTTATTAATGCAATTTATTTTAAAGGTATTTGGACCAGTGAGTTTGATAAAAAGGACACTAAAACAGAACCTTTTTATAATTATAACAATACTACCTCAAACATTTCTTTAATGCATCAGGAAGAAGATTTTTTGTATACTGAAAATGAACAACTCCAAGCAATTGACCTGATGTATGGAGACTCACTTTATTCCATGATGGTGATCTTGCCAAAAACAGACGTCGACATAAATGAATTTGTTGCTACTTTCGATGGAATCACATTGCCTGAGCAATTTTATAGCACTGAAATTAATCTTTACTTACCAAAATTTGAGCTTGAGTGGAAATCTTCATTGAACGATGTGCTTAACTCTATGGGAATGGAAATTGCTTTCAACACTGCCTTGGCTGACTTTACAAGGATTACTTCCGGTGGCAATTTATTTATTGACGAGGTTTTGCACAAAACTTTCATCAAAGTTGATGAGGAAGGTACTGAGGCTGCCGCCGTTACATCTGTTGGTGTTGGAGTAACCTCTATGCCGCACATAATCGATTTCCGTGTGGATAGACCTTTTATATTTATAATTAAGGAAAACCATTCGGGAACAATATTGTTCGTTGGAAAGGTATTGGAATTATAATATTAAATATTCTACTTTTTTGTAGTCAGAATAGTTTTGTCATTGCGAACAAAGAAAAATAATCTCTATTAAATGTTTTAATATTCAAGCTGCCTATTCCGTAATTTCCGCCCATGAAAAAGTATCTTCCAATCTTTGCAATCATTTTTGCCGCATTACTGTGGAGCTTAGACGGCTTCCTACGTCAAGAACTTTATAATGTTTCATCATTTTTGATTGTCGCCATTGAGCATGTAATTGGCGCAATTGTCTTCTTGCCATTCTTGCTGAAAGGGAAAAAAGAAATATTTGCGATGGGGCAAAGAGCCTGGTCATCAATTTTTTGGATAAGTGTATTTGGCGGTTTGCTTGGTTTATTCTTTTACACCAAAGCGCTCAGCTATATTAATTATATCGATTTATCGGTAGTTGTACTCTTGCAAAAATTCCAGCCGCTGTTTGCTATATCGCTTGCGGCAGTTGTTTTAAAAGAACGCATCACTAGCCGATTTTTAATATTAGCAATTATGGCACTTGTTGGTGGATATTTTGTTACTTTTGGTCTAAATCCAATTAACGCTGGGGACGATAAAACTATAATCGCAGCATTATTGGCTCTGTTGGCAGCATTTTGCTGGGGCAGTTCAACCGTTTTGGGGAAACATGCCTTAAAAACACTTTCGTTTCCGGTTGTAACCTCATTACGATTATCGGTTACCGCAATAATTGCGATAGTGGTTTTGGTTGCAATTCGGGGTTTTTCTGATATTACCGTAATGACCGCATCGCAATGGAAGATCATATTATTAATCGTATTTACTACCGGTTCGGTTGCTTTATTTATTTATTATTATGGTTTAAAACAAGTAAAGGCGTCTCACTCAACGATCTATGAATTATTTTGGCCGCTTTCCGCAGTTGCGATAGATTGGATTGTGCGCGGACGCGTATTATCGCTGGTACAATACATCGGCGGTGCCGTGCTGATAATCTCAATAATTTTGCTTACGCGAGAACAACAAAAGCACAATGGAAAGCCTAACAAAAAAAGACCATAGACAAAATCTTGTTCTAAATATTTTACACGAATATTTTTGGGGATTCGGCCTTGCTTTTCATACCACATATGCAATTGTTCCATTATTTTTAAAATCCCTTGGTGCACCTAACGGCGTTGTTATTTCTGTAGCTGGATTATTTTCAATTTTAATGGCACTTCCGCAATTTATAACGACCGTATTATCGCGCAATAGACAAAATATTAAAAATTTAGCAATTGGAGTCCACCTTACCGCCCTACCTCCAATTTTTATGATGTGGTTTGTTTTCGCTTTTTTTGCACCTACCGGACCTACAGCATGGATTTATTTCTATGTTTGCTTTATTCTCTACGGACTAAGCGTGGGGATGATAATACCTATCTGGGCTGGTTTTTTAAGACAAGTTGTTAAAGACAAAGATCGTGGAAGGTTCTTTGGAATATCCTTTGCTTTCAATAGTGTTGGGGGATTTTTTGGGGGAATTTTAGTTAAAATATTATTAAGCAGCTCTTTAATGTTTCCTAAAAATTTTGGTTGGGGTTTTTCCCTGTTTTTCATATCAATATTTATTGCTACCATTTTGTTTGTTTGGATGAAAGTAGAAAAACCAAATACTCCATTTGTACAAAAAACAGTTCGTGATTTCTTGAAAGAAACAAAACATATACTTAGTAAACAGTACAATTTTCGTCGCTACCTTATCTCGCGCGCCATTCTCACCGTTAATTACCCTGCCGTCAGTCTTTATGCAGTGTTTATGCAAGACAAGCTTGGATTTGATGTTAGTGAAGCCGGAATTTTTACCGTAATAAATGTAATTGCATATGGTTTCGCAAGTTATTTTGCCGGTCTGATTGGAGACCGTTTTGGTCATAAATATGCAATTACACTTGCCTATGTTTCCAATATGTTAGCTGTGATAGTTGCATTATCAGTAAGTACAATGTTGGGTGTATATCTTGTCTTTGTTTTTGTAGGAATGGGAATGGGGGCATTTATGCCTTCAGCGATGAATATGGTTTATTCTTTTGCCGGCAAGCGCGATGGTAAATTATATATGGCTCTTATCGATACCTCGATAGCACCTTTCACTCTTTTATCTATAATATTGGCTGGATTTATAACTCAAACATTTGGTGCAGTTTGGACGTTTTATTTTATTGGACTATTATTATTTATTGGCGTTTTGATGCTAATTTTCTTTGTAAAAGATCCCGCGCACAACGATGAACACACTAATAATATTTTAATATAGTAAAACTGCTCAGAAAATTTTATCTTCCTTAGATACATTTTATAAATAATTCATTTAAACAACAGGACTCGCTATGCCAAATTATTTTATTGACAATCCTGATATAAAATTCAATTTAGACCGGTTGGATTTAAAGGCGTTAGCCGATATTGTGGAAGGTGATTACACCAACGCTAAAGAACATGATTTTGCACCCGCAGACCGCGAAGAAGCAGCACAAAATTATTTAGATATTCTTGAGGTCGTTGGTGATATATGCGCAGGACCAATTTTTGAACGCTCTCGCCAAATTGACGAAGAGGGACATATTTGTGAGAATGGCGACGTTACAATGAATCCATTGGTGTTGGAAAATCTCAATGATTTCAAAGAAATGAATTTGATGGGCATTTCACTTCCTTATGAATATGGCGGCCTCAATATGCCGCAAACCGTCAAAATTGCTATTATAGAAATGGTGTCCCGTGCCGATGCATCATTAATGACATTGGTTGGTTTGCAGGATATCGCAGAAACAATTGAAGATTTCGGTAATGATGAACAAAAAGCTAAATATATTCCGCCCCTTGCAAGCGGTGATGCCACTGGTGCAATGGTATTGACCGAACCGGATTATGGTTCTGATCTGCAATCCGTTAAAACAATAGCCACTCCACCATCCAATGGCAATGATAGCGGAGTTTGGTTTCTGAACGGCACAAAAAGATTTATAACTAACGGAAACGGTACAACATTATTAGTTTTAGCTCGTTCAGAAGAAGGCACGTCCGATGGTCGCGGACTTTCCATGTTTGTCTGTTCCAAAGATAAAACAATAAACATAGATCGAATCGAAGAGAAGCTTGGTATTCACGGATCACCAACCTGTGAAATGACTTTCAACAATACGCCTGCATATCTTGTTGGAAAACGCAAATTTGGTTTGATCAAATACATTATGTCATTGATGAACGGAGCACGCGATTGCAGTAGCAGCGCAGGCGCTTGGCATTGCTGAGGCAGCTTATAATTTGGCAAAAGAGTATGCTGAAACACGCATTCAATTTGACAAACCAATTATTGAAATTCCGGCTGTATATAAAATACTTTCCGATATGCGTCTAAATATTGAAGCCGGAAGATTGTTGCTTTATGAAACAGGGAAAGTGGTGGACAAATTGAAAGCATCATCAAAAAATCCGAATGCCGACCGAAAAGAAACCAAATATCTTGAACGATTAGCAGGTGTTTTAACGCCAATTTCTAAATATTTTAACGCCGAAATGGCGAATAAAACAACATATGACGGGTTACAGGTAATGGCAGGCAATGGCTACATGAAAGATTATGATATGGAACGGTACTATCGTGATGCAAGAATCACTAATATTTATGAAGGAACTTCTCAACTGCAAGTGGTTGCTTCAGTGGGTGGAATTTTAGCCGGTGTATTGGATAAAGAATTTGATAAATTTAAGGAGCTGTCATTCAGTGCTAGTTGCAACCACTTTCCGATTCTGTCAAGTCAATGATCGCGTCCTTTGACAGTGCGGTTGAAATTGTTAGAAGTCAGAAAGATCGCGAATACACCGAATTCATATCTGAACGGATTGTAAAGATGGGTTTAGACATTTATATATCAACCTGTTTTTAGATAGTGCTACAAAAAATGACAGAAAAATAAAATTAGCTGAGATTTGGATTAAAAGACTTGTCACTCAGAATAAAAGAAAATTCAGATTTTGTGATCAGCGGCAATAGAACTGTGATTGACAATCATTCGGATATTATCGTTTAATATATTCTTCCAGAGCGATGTTCGCCACCATCACAATGAATGGTTGAACAATTGATAAAATCCGCTTCAGGACGCAATAATAATGATACGGTGTTGGCAACATCTTCCGGCGTTGTGGTACGACTCATTGGATTCCGATATTTTGTGCGCTCAATCCAATCTTCCCACCGATCGGATATTTTTGTGAGTGCCCGCGTTGGTGTAACGCCCGCTTGAATTACATTAGCCGTAATTCCAAACTTCCCAAGTTCCCAGCCAATTTGTCTTAAAATTGCCTCCATCGCAACTTTTGCTACACTTACTGGACCATAGCCTTCCATCGATACATAATTGCCCTCACTGGTAAATCCAAGTACACGCGACCCCTCTCCAAGCAAATTTGCGTCATGCAGTTTTTGTGTCCAATATAACATTGACATTCCCATAACGTGAACTGTCATATCCATTTGCTTGCGAGTTACATGTTTTTCTCCGAGCAGATTCATGGTTGTTCCAAAAGCAATGGAGTGCAGTAATAACTTTAATGTACCTTCGCCAACAATATCTCGGATAATTGGAACATACTCATTCATTATATCAATATCTGCAGCATTTTTATTCCAAAAATGCACCCGGTCACCATTTATCTCAGCTAATTCATCTTTAAACTTTAGAGCTTGTTTTTTTATATCAGCTCTATCAAAATGAAACCCAAGAATACCATATCCGTCTTCAGCTAATCGCTTTGCGGTAGCGCCACCATGGCCGGTTGAACATCCCAATATTAATACCCATTGTTTCATATCTGCTCCAATTTTAAGGGTGCGAATTTAGAACATTATCTCTTTTTTCCAAAATCTAGGTTAACGTAAAGAATGCTTGCTCATTTCTGCAATTACCAATAACCTTGCCACTGAAATTCATACTATTTATGGAATAATCAAACACATGCAACAAAAAACAAGTTATTCAAAACAAGATTTATTAGATATTTCTGAAGGCAATGTCTATGGTCAAGAAAATGGCAAGTTGCCTAAACCACCAATGTTAATGATTGATCGCATTTTAAAAATCACAGAAGATGGTGGAAAATATGGCAAAGGTTCAATTTTGGCAGAATTAAAAATTGATTCAAAAAATTGGTTTTTTCATTGTCATTTTAAAGGAGACCCTGTGATGCCTGGATGTCTTGGGCTTGATGGTTTTTGGCAACTATTAGGTTTTTTCCTTTCTTGGGCTGGTGGAAAAGGTCGCGGTAGAGCATTAGGAGTTAAGGAATTAAAATTCAAAGGACAAGTTCGGCCCTACCATAACAAGATAACTCTATAAAATTGACATTAAAAAAATTATTAAAAAGCCCGTATTCATGGTTTGGGGAGATGCTGTACTGTCAGTAAAAAATAAAGTGATATATTTCGCCAAAGATTTACAAGTTGGCCTTTTTGAGAATTTAACTTGGGATTTCGGAGCCGATCCGGCTCTAGATACATTTTAATAATGTCTCTTCAGTGCGGAATAGTCGGCTTACCAAATGTTGGCAAATCAACCATTTTTAATGCGCTAACCGCATCAAGCGTACCTGCTGAGAACTACCCTTTTTGCACTATTGATCCGCACGTTGGAATTGTTCCGCTACCAGACCCAAGACTTTTTGAGCTTGAAAAAATATACAAACCGGAAAAAGTCACACCCGCAATTGTTGAATTTACTGATATTGCCGGTTTAGTTAGGGGTGCAAGTGAGGGTGAGGGATTGGGTAACCAATTCTTGGGGCAAATTAAACAGGTTGGTGCCATAATTCACGTCGTAAGATGTTTTAATGATAGCAACGTTGTTCATGTTGAAGGAAGCGTTGATCCAATTCGGGATGCTGAACTAATTGAAACAGAGCTTTTATTGGCTGATATTGCTACCCTTGATAGGCGTTTATTCAAAATTGCTAAAGCCTCTCGAAGTGGCGATAAAAGTGCAGTTAGAAAAATGAAAGTTCTCGAGCAACTATTAGAACATTTAAATAATGGACGCCGTGCGCGATCTTTTCCCGCGGAAATCGATGACCTTCCCTTTATTAGATCTTTATTTTTAATGTCACGTAAACCCATTTTGTACGTTGCAAATGTTGATGAAAAAGAAATCCAAAAGGTTAAGCGCAACGAACATGTGCAGGCTCTTTTCGATTTCGCTGAAAAAGAAGGGAATCTTGCAATACGTCTTTGTGGAAAACTAGAACAAGAAATTGCAACGCTTGAAGGTGATGATAAGCAACTATTCTTAGATGAATACAATCTGTCAGAGCCTGGTTTAGAAAAACTTATTCATGCGAGCTTCAGGCTCCTTGATCTAGAAACATTTTTTACTGGCGGCCCAAAAGAAGTTCGAGCATGGACAATCAAAAGAGGGGCAACCGCTCCTGAGGCTGCCGGTGAAATCCATACTGACTTTCAACGCGGATTCATAAAAGCTGAAATATTTAAATACAAGGATCTTGTTCGTCTTGGTTCGGAAGTCGCCGTGCGCGATGTCGGTTTAGTGCGACAAGAGGGAAAACAATATATTGTAAAAGATGGGGATTGCATTTTCTTTAAGTTCAACGTTTGATTGTTTCATGGTACATCAACTTATTGTAAATTGATATAGTTTATGAAGGCGTCAAAACAAGTAAAAGTTGGGGTAGTTGGTGTTGGACATTTAGGCCAACATCATGTAAAACATTTTGCATCATTGCCTGGCGCCAACCTTGTTGGTGTTTGCGACTTAGATAATCCGCGCGCTACTGAAATTGCAAAACAACACAAAACCAATTTTTATAATAATTTTGACGATCTGCTTTCTTTATGTGACGCAATCTCTATCGTAACGCCAACACCGCAACACGCACAAATTGCAGAACGCTGCATAAAAGCTGGCAAACATGTATTTATTGAAAAACCTATAACCAAAACTGTTGCAGAGGCAGACCATCTGTTGTCCCTTACAAAAAAGAATGGAACGGTAATACAAGTTGGGCATATTGAACGACTGAACCCTGCATTATTGGCATTAAAAGGTTTTGAGTTAAAACCGAAATTCATCGAGGTTCAGCGACTAGCCCCTTATACGGTGCGCGGAACCGAAGTCCCAGTCGTCCTAGATCTTATGATTCATGATATTGATATAATCCTATCTTTAGTTGATAGCCCCGTTAAAAACATCCGTGCTAGTGGTGTTTCAATCATGACAAATTCTGTAGATATTGCTAATGCCCGAATACGATTTGAAAATGGAACTGTGGCTAACTTAACTTCAAGCAGAATTGCGCAGAACAAAGTAAGAAAACTTAAGTTTTTTCAGCGGGACATGTATGTTACAATCGACTTTTTGCAAGGACTTACTGAAGTATATCGTGCAATAGATTCGGAAACAAAAGTTCCCAACGCCTTAGTTACTGCCCATTTAGACAGTAACGGTAAACATCGTTCAATTGTTTATGAAAAACCTGCAGTTGAAAACATAGATGCTCTTCGTCTTGAATTAACGAATTTTATCGAATCAATTCAAGGAAAAGCCAAGCCAATTGTAGATGGCAAGGCCGGTAGAGATGCACTAGAGGTGGCAACTAATATCCAGAAAATGATTATCGAAGATATGCACTAGAAGTGCTTAATGCTCTTAATTAGAGTTATTTATTAGAATGTCAACTAACTCCTCTATCAATTCCATTTTTATTGTAGCAGGGGAAGAGTCCGGAGATATTCACGGCGCTCAATTAGTACAGGAAATTAAGAAACTAAACCCATCCATACGTTTTGTTGGGCATGGTGGCGATAGAATGAAGGCTGAAGGTGTAGAAATTGTTGAACACATTTCAAATCTATCCCTTGTTGGATTTACAGAAGTTGTGAAACGCCTACCATATATTCATAAGGTAATGAAAAACACAGCTAATGAAATTAAAGATATTCAACCCTGTCGTATAATATTAATTGATTATCCAGGCTTTAATCTTAGTCTGGCAAAAAGAATCCAAAAATTACAAATTCCAATTACCTATTTTATTTTACCGCAAGTTTGGGCCTGGAAAGAAAATCGTGCTTATAAACTAAAGAGGTTAACCGATCAACTGTTGAGCATTATTCCCTTTGAAAAAGAGTGGTTTAGTCAGCGATGTATCGAAGTTGCTTTCGTTGGACATCCTTTTGTAGATATTGAGCGACCAAAATTAAATAAAAAAGCTTTTTTCTTGAAGCACGCTCTTGATATAAATAATCCAGTACTAACCTTGCTCCCCGGTAGTCGACAGCAAGAGATTGATCGCCATTGGCCAATATTTATAAGAATGATAAATAATTTGCATGAGGTTTTTCCTAAACTACAATTTATTGTTGGAAAAGCCCCCAACGTTGTACTTTCGGATTGTCCTAATTTTGTGCGTATAGAAAAAGATTTTCCGCGTTTAACAATGCACTATGGTGATGCGGGCTTAATTGCCTCAGGTACGGCAACTTTGGAGGCAGCGGTCACTGGTTTACCGGCAGTAGTTTGCTATAAAACATCTAATATTACTTATTGGCTCGGCAAGCGACTTGCCAAGGTGAAATATTTATCATTAATCAATTTAATCGAGAACCGACAAATTGTACCCGAATTTATTCAACAAAAAATGACTCCAGATGCTCTCACTAAAGCAGTTATACCATTACTTTCCAACACCCCCGAACGCATTAAAATGACTGAAGCTTATAAGGCTGCAGCCAAAAAATTGGGCACTCCTGGTGTATATTTACGCACCGCGAAATTGATCGCGGAGCGGATCAATTAGTTTGTATAACAATGAAAGCGCTTTTGCATAAAATTAAGATATCAACGCTTACTGTATTAATGAGATTTCTATATGGGTCGTGTCGTTGGAAGGTTACAGGATTTGAGCATGTAGAAACTCTATTAAACAAAAAGGCTTCTTTTATATTGGCATACTGGCATGGAAACTTGTTTATTCCATATTTCAGATTAGCCAAATATAAATTTCATATTTTAGCCGGCCTGCACAAAGATGCCGAGCTTGGTGTTTTAATCGGAGAAAAAATCGGTTGGCGGTTTTTACGTGGTTCGAGCTCTAAGAAAGGCAGTGTAGTCTTTCCGCAAATAGTTGATTTTTTGTCAAATCCCGGTAATGTTTTTGCCATAACTCCTGATGGTCCAAAGGGCCCGGCTCGAATTCCCAAACCAGGAACAGTGCGGGCAGCACAAAAAACTGGTGTCCCAATTATTCCTATTGCAGGTTGCTCGCGACGAAGTTGGAAATTTACAAATTGGGATACATTTCATATTACGAAACCATTTACTCGTATTGAGTTAAAATTTGGTGAGCCACTATATTTTTCAATTAATGATGATTTTAATACGTGCATCAATACTCTAAAAACACAGCTTGATGGTCTAGATGAAGTCGTGTCGAAAAGTGTGAAAAACAATTAATGATGTGCCTCATTAATATTATTCTATTTCCACTTTTTTTATTATACCAATTGATCATAGGCATAAGAAACTATCTATATGATAAAAACATAATGAAATCAGTAAAGCTGCCTTGTAAAATTATTAGTGTCGGTAATATAAATGTAGGCGGTACCGGCAAAACACCCACAGTAATAGCAATTGCTAAGTTTCTTCAGCAGCAGAAAAAAACCGTGGCAGTTTTAAGCCGCGGCTATGGTAGAAAATCATCTGGAACTCAATTAGTAACGGCCGGTAAGACTAACAACGTAAATTGGAAAAACTTTGGCGACGAGCCCGCGCTTATGGCAAAACATCTTTCGGATATTCCCGTAGTTGTCGATGAAAACCGCACCCGCGGAGCCGAATTCCTAATTAAACAATTTAATCCTGAAATCATCATTTTAGATGATGGGTTTCAACATCGCAAACTTTTTAGGGACGTAGATATTGTTTTAGTGAATAGCAATATGTCTAAATTCAGCAAAAGAATATTTAGTTTTAGCAATTTTCGCGAACCATGGCAATCGCTAAAGCGTGCACACTTAATTTTCCTTACTAAAAGCGATTATATTCCTCCTTCTAATAAACTGCGGGATAAGTTAAATACATTTAGCTTGCCGATTTTCAATTCTAATATAAAACCCGTATCAATTTTATTGGATTATAAATACAATAAAATTGATACTGAAGATTTTAATGGAAAAACTGCTGTGCTGTTTTCAGGAGTTGGCGATCCCGATTCATTCCAAAAAACTGTTCAACATCTTAATATTAAAATAATTGATTTTATTAAGTTCCAGGATCACAGGGAGTATTCAAAGTACGGATATTGACAAAATTCGAAACAAATTTAACAAAACAGGGGCGGACATACTTTTGACTACTGAAAAAGACTTTCTTAAAATAAATTCTGTTGACCTTCAAATATATGCCCTCCCAATATCTATGAGCATTGAAAAAGAGGGTTATCAACACCTGTTAAAGCTTATAAATTGATATTAAAATAAGCATAGCTAAATTCACCTTTAACTTAAACTATAATTAACAAAATCTTATGAATCTTAAACAACTCTCTTTACGTAAACCAATACTCTCGACAAGTGTCATTGTTCTTTCTCTTATTTTAGTCATCTTCTTACACAATATTTACACGCAAAAACGCGATGACAATAGTGCAATAAAGAACAAATTGAATATGCTTTTTTCGGTTATCCATTACATTAATGAAGATTATTTTGAACCTGTGGAACTTGACAAGTTAATGGATGGTGCCATCAAGGGCGTTTTAAATGAATTAGATCCACATTCTGTTTATATTCCTGCGAAAGAATTAGAAGCAATTGATGAAGAGTTGAATGCTAAATTTCAAGGAATCGGTATCGAATTTGATATACTTAATGGGATTTTGACCGTCATTGCACCGGTTGCCGACAGTCCCTCCGAACATGCTGGCCTTTTGCCTGGTGATCAAATAATAAAAATAAATGGTGAAGAGGCAATTGGCATCACTCGGGAAGGTGTATTTAAAAACTTGCGAGGAAAAAAGGGCACTAAGGTCACCATTACAATCAACCGTTTTGGTGTCCCTAATCCGTTTGATGTAACAATTATTCGCGATAATATTCCATCTGTATAGTGTAAGAACTTCTATCATGGTAGATGACCAAACCGGATACATTTGGCTTACACGTTTCTCTACAACCTCCATAAATGAAGTAAGAACTGCCTTATCAGAATTGTTGAACAAAGGAATGAAGCGTTTGGTACTCGATTTGCGAAATAATAGTGGTGGATTATTAAATCAAGCAGCTGAAATAACAAATTTATTCATCGCCAAGCGCGATACAATAGTATATACAAAAGGTAAACGAAAAGAATTACAGCAAGTATTTCTCGCTGACCCCCAAAAAGGCAATAATGATTTTTCTTTAGTTATTTTGGTTAACCGCGGTTCCGCGAGTGCGAGTGAAATTGTTGCAGGAGCAGTGCAAGATTTAGATCGAGGTATAATAGTGGGGGAAACAACTTTTGGCAAAGGACTTGTCCAAAGACAAATTGCGCTACGTGACGGCTCCGCGATAAGAATCACAATTGCCCAATACTATACCCCAAGCGGTCGGCTTATTCAAAGAAAATACGAACACGGTCATGACTTTGATTATTACAGCGAGATTTTTATAGAGAATCGTGAAGTAGTGGTTGACTCGCTCAAAAAACTCAGACCTGAATACTTTACACGAAATGGACGAGTTGTTTATGGCGGGGGGGGCATTACTCCGGATGTGCTATCTACATGGGAAGCGGGCATTTCTGCAGACATGCAATCATTAATTACTGATCCAAGCAGACCAGTTTTTAATTGGGCATCGAACTACTCCAAATCCTTAAAAAACAAATATTCATCATTCGAGCAATTTAATAAGTCATGGATTTTTTCTGATGCACTATATGAAGACTTCTTAACATTTCTGATTACTCAAAAGATTGAATTTGACAGTCTAGCTATTTCAAAGGATCTAGAATTTCTAAAAACTAATATTAAGGCTCAGGTTGCTGCATCGTTGTGGGGCCGTGATGAATATTATAAAATAATACTCCCAACTGATAATCAAGTTGTGACCGCAATAAACAGTTTTAAAGATACTGTGGAATTTGAAAAATAATAATTAGATTCATTGACAATACTTTATTAATTTTACTAACTTTTCAGACAATTTCTATTAATACTGGAGGAATAAATGGTTGAATACTTTGTAGATGGTGGCGCATTCATGTGGCCAATTTTAATTTTACTTATTTTTGGAATAATGTTTGCGCTTGAAAGATTCTATTCTTTAATGATGTCATCAATTAATTCAAAAAAATTCTTTGCTGAGATCAAAGACACACTGAAATCCGGTGGCGTTGACGCTGCATTAGAGCTTTGCAACAACACTCGTGGTCCGGTTGCTGAAGTTTTTCATGCCGGTCTATCGCGCAGTCATCGCGGTTTGGATGAAGTTGAAAAAGCAATTCAAAACGCAGGTACTGTTGAAATGTCTTTCTTAGAGAAAAACATGATTTGGTTGAATTTAGTTGTTACAGTTGCTCCTATGCTTGGTTTTACCGGAACAGTTGCAGGTATGATCACAGCATTTGATTCAATTGAAGCTGCAAACAATATTTCACCAGCAGTTGTAGCTGGTGGTATTTCTCAGGCATTGTTAACTACAGCATTTGGATTAATTGTTGCTATTATCATACAATTATTACAAAACTTCTTCGTTTCAAGAATTGATCGATTAGTATTAGACATGGAAGAAAATTCCATGCAACTAGTTGACCACCTCTATGAAATGGAGAGCAAAAAGAAATCTAAGTAACTTATTATGGCAAAGAAAAAACGCAGGTTTAAAGGCGGGGAAATCCCGACTGCTTCAATGGCAGATATTGCCTTCCTGTTGTTGATCTTTTTCCTGGTCACTACAACAATTGATATGGACAAGGGCTTGGGAATAGTTTTGCCAGCAGAGGGTGAACAAGTTGAGGTCAGCTCAAAAAATATCTTGAACTGCTTGATCAATTCAACTGGACAAGTTTTGCTTGGAAAGGACCCGGTAAAGATCAGTGACATAAGCCAGGTGGTTAAACAAAAACTTCAGGAGAATGATAAGTTGATTATTTCTGTTAAGTCGCACGAGAAGACAAAATATAAAGATTATATTGCGGTAATTGATCAACTGAAAGCAGCAAATGCTACGCGTATTTCAATTGCGGAGACTCAATTATGAAATTTGAGAGAAGAACTCGGTTATCAAGCGATATTCCAACGGCATCAATGCCGGATATCATATTTATGCTGCTGATATTCTTTATGGTAACAACCGTATTAAGAGAATTTAGTGGACTACCCGTCGATTTGCCAAAAGCAGTGCGTATTGAAAAACTAAAATCTAAAAATCATACATCCCATATTTGGGTTTCCAAAGAGGGCTTGGTATCTATAGAAGATAAGCTTTTCAATACCGAAGATATTCGACATATAATGTACGAAAGAAGATCGGCAGATCCGCAACTTACTGTCTCTCTTAAAGCAGATGAGCTCTCGCGGATGGAGCTAATTTCAGGAATACATAATGAACTGCGCAAAGCAGATGCACTTGCATTGAATTACGCAACCTTACAAGCAACGGATTAGTTATGGATGAACATATACATATTTTAAAAAATCAATATCCGATTACTGTAAGAATAATGGGTCTAGTGGGTGTAATTATTCTAATTGCAGCTTTCTTAATCTTTCCGCGTTTCCTGGCAGAGAGTGGTTTTTCTGAAATGCAGGAAATTGTGATTGAACAAATTGATATTCCATTGACACGACAAGCTGATAGTCCACCACCACCATCACGACCTTCGGTACCAATTGAATCGGAAAGTGATGACCTTGATGATGATATTACTATTGCCGAAACTGAGCTCGAAGACTTTGAAGCCTGGGGCGATGCGCCACCTCCACCAACAAATACTGGTCCGCGTGTCAAGTTCATTCCATATGACGATCCGCCGGTCGCAAGGTCACCAATTAATCCGATATATCCTGAAATAGCTCAGGAAGCAGGAATTGAAGGAACGGTAATCGTGCAAGCCTTTATTAATGATAAGGGTGTTGTTGAAGAAACAATAATTTTAAAGGGTGTTCCTAATACTGGATTAGATGAAGCTGCTGCCAAGGCAATTAAAAATACTCGGTTTAAACCAGCCAAACAACGTGATCGTCCAGTTGGTGTTTGGATTTCAATACCGGTTCATTTCACTTTAAAGAATTAACTGATATTATAGAAATTGTAAAAAGCCCTCTGTAAAATAGAGGGCTTTTTTAGTGCTATTTTGTTCCAATATTTATTTTTTTAATGTTACCATACTCATTTTTCTTCTGATATAGGAAAATACTTCTAATAGCGGTAAATCTTTTGGGCAGACGTCGTCACATGCCATCATTCCAATACAGCCAAATACACCATCATCAGTTGAAACAAGCTCGAACCACTCTTCATCTGTGCGTTGATCGCGTGGATCCATCATAAATCGACCAATACGGTTTAGTCCTGCTGCTCCTAAAAAACTTCGGGTAAACCTGCGCAGTAGCACAACCTGCCAAGCAACAACCGCACTCTATACATCTTTCAGATTCATATATCTTATTAGCAAGCGCATTGTCCATACGTTCTTCTTCGGCTTCTGGATCAAATTCCTTTTGTGTATGAATCCAAGCTTCTAATTGTTCGGAAATCCCTCTAAACCAAATACCGGTATCAACAGATAAATCTCCTAACATTTTAAAGAAGGGTAATGGGTACAGTTCAATATTCTCGGGCAAATCTGATGTAAGCGTACGGCAGCCTAACGTAGGTCTACCATTTATCATCATTGCGCAAGAACCGCAAATTCCGGCACGACAAACAAAGTCGAACATTAAATCAGGCGCCTGTTCTTCGCGAATCCGATTTAAAGCAGTAAATATGTTTAGGCGGGGAGTTTCGTTCAGTTCAAAATTTTCAACGCGAGGTTTGTCATTTTCAACATTTGGATTATATCTAAATATCTTGAATTTTAATGTCCGTTCCATTATTTTGCCTCCTTAACTTCGCTTTTCCACATTTCTTTTGGCAGTTTTGTACCAATTGGTTCCGATGATTCTATTCTACCGTGTTTTTTCTGCTCTTTGTGAATATTTTTGTTATATTTCTCAATAGATATTTTCATATCTATCTCTAAGGTCGTCTCCATATCCTCGATAACCAGGAGGCAAATCTAATATTCCTACCGGCTCATAAGTAAATACAGGCTCACCGTCAGGATCAGGCCATCGCGCTAATGTTCGATTTAACCATTTTGCATCATCGCGCTTAGGATAGTCTTCGCGGCTATGTGCTCCGCGGGATTCTGTTCTGTCTAAGCCTCCTTTTGCAATCAAATAAGCTTGCTTAGCCATTCCTTCAATTCGCAAGGCCGTTGATAGTTCAGGATTCATTCCAGGTGCATGAGATTGTACTTTTATATTTTTTGTGCGTTTAACGATATCTAATAATCCATCCGAAGCTCTTGTTAATCCTTCTCCAGTTCTAAAAATATGTACATCTTTGATCAATATATTAGAAATCTCATCTCGCAATTTATATACATTTTCTCCTTCGGAATTGTTTAACAGATAACCTATTTTATCTTGTTCTTTTTTAGCAAATTGTTCTGCTAATGATTTATCTGCTTTGAGAGACGCTTTTTTTGTGATACTTTGCCACTTCTTTACCAACAACCATACCGGCTACAACAGTTTCTGCTAAAGAATTTCCGCCGAGCCGATTAAATCCATGCATATCCCAACAGGCAACTTCGCCAAGTGCAAAAAGTCCTTCTAAATTATAGGCATGACCATCCTTATTTACACGAATACCGCCCATTGAATAGTGCTGTGTGGGACGTACCGGGATTAATTCTGTGATTGGATTAACGCCAATAAAATACATACAAATATCATACACTTCTCTAAGTTTTGTGGTCAGGTGTTCCTTTCCAAGATGTCTCAAGTCCATCCACAAGTGTTCACCATAAGGAGATTTAACACCCTTGCCTTTTAGCATATGTTCTTTCATCCTGCGAGACACAACATCTCGTGAGGCTAATTCTTGTTTATCAGGTTCATAGTCCGGCATAAATCGATACTCATCTACATCTAAAAGAATTCCGCCATCACCTCGACAACCTTCCGTTACTAAAATATCCGTCGGTACGATACCTGTCGGATGAAACTGAACTGCTTCCATATTTGCTAATGGAACTACACCTGTTTGCAGTGCCAACCAAGAACCTGTCCCTTCATTTATAACAGCATTTGTTGATTCTCCATAAATTCGTCCGTATCCACCAGTAGCAATAACCGTTGATTTTGCTAAGTATGTTATGATTTCTCCATTCCGTAACGAACGAACAACTGCGCCGTAACAACGTCCATCAGCGTGGATCAATTGTAATGCTTCCATACGGTCATGAACCGGAATACCCAATTGCATGACCAGACTGTCCATTGTATATAATACCGTGTGCCCTGTTCCGTCAGAGGTATAACAAGTCCGCCATTTTGCAGTACCTCCAAAGGCGCGTGCAGTAATAAGTCCTTCATTCTCTTTTTCTTCTACAATTGTTGCTTTTTTACCTTTAATGAACACATCCTTAGGACCTGCCTCTACGCGATTCCACGGAACGCCAAAATGTGCCATTTCGCGCATTGCGATTGGTGCATTATCGGCAAAAATACGTGCGACTTCTTGGTCTGCGCCCCAATCCGATCCTTTTACAGTATCTAACCAATGAATGGTTGGATTGTCTCCTTTGCCTTTGATTGAATTTCCTAAAGATGCTTGCATTCCACCTTGCGCGGCTGAAGAATGACTTCGGCGGGGTGGCACTAATGATAAAATAATTACATCTTGTTCTTCTTTTGCACATGCTATTGCGGCTCTTTCGCCCGCCAGTCCGGCGCCAATTACTAATACATCGCTTGTTATAACTTTCATGATAATATTCCCTCCCAAGGACCAGCTAAGCCAATTGTCGTAGCAAGACCCAAAACTATGTAGAACCAAAATAGAAAATAAAACACTATTCTCGAATACTTTCTAACAAACCAAGTATCAGCGAACCACTTTACTAATAATCTATAAACACCTATCGCCATATGGGCGACGACTGCGAACATTAACACAGCATACAATATCCACAATCCGCTTTCAACACGCGATGTGGCAATCTCTACTGATAGCCCGGGTTCTTGACCTGCAACTCCCATATTTGTAAAAATATTCCAGGCAACTAAAATTAAATGGAAAGCTCCTGTGGCTAAAATAATCATTCCGGTACGAACCTGCCAAATCCACAAAGACGTTTCAAAATGTCTGGCTAAACTTGTTTCTAACTTTTTATCCTGATTCCACAATTTTTTAGAACCTTTTATCTTTTTTACCGAGTTCCATCATTCGTTTTCGATCTTCGAGCTTTCCCTGGTATTTTTCTACTCGCCCACACAAAATGGATAAAAAACACTATTGTGACCAATATTACAATTGGTTTTGCAATAGGAAGTGTGACCTCTAATAAATGTACAGTCCATTGGTATGCATCTTTACCTAATAAGATGCTGCTTTCCAGGATTAGATGACCGCAAATAAATATAGCAAGGAATGCGCCTGTAAGTCCGCTAATCCACTCATTTCTAGTTGCTCTTTTTGCTTTAAGATATGCTTCGCTTGTTTTGCTATATCGTGAAGTGGCCTCGGGATATAATTCAGTTTTTAAAGAAGGCATTTATTTACTCCAAAATGAATTTAAAACAGGGTTTAATAATAATAAAATTTATGACCTTTTAGTCTTGTTTTCTATATAAGTTTGTGCAAAAAAGACCACTAAAAAGAAGCCCCGCTTTTGCGGGGCTTCTTTAATTAGTTTATATAGAGCATTCGCTTAAGGGGTCCCCAAATAGCAAAGCGAAATGAAAAGTCTTTTTCTTCGTATTTTATAAAATTTAATTCAAAATCTAGGTTTTCGTTAAAATGATATAAAACAGCGCCTTCAATACCTAGGCCTATTTCTGATTTAAATGTTCTGCGCGGCAATGATCCGAGGCTCGTCTCTGTTCCGCTATTATTTATAAAAATTTCTTTTTCGTGAGTGCCATAGAAATATGTTTTGCACAACCCAGCATAAAAGTCAAAATCTTCAACGGGTAGCACAAAACCTGCCCCGATTGGAAATTCAAAGATTCTATAAATGTTATTGTGTAATACTTCTGTATAGCCGTTTGTTGATTCTACAGCACTGCCCTTAATTGAGTAAAACTGGATTGCTCCCTTTAAATACATAAAATGGAGTTGTTGTAATACCTCTAATTCTAGAAAAATTTGATTGTTGCTTTTAAGCATTGGTTCAGCTGTAGAAACATTGTCAAAAAGTTTTACATAATCTAATCCAAGTGATGCTGCAATTCGAGTTCCTGACGGAAAATTATTTCGGTAATTCATCGAAAAAACACTAGAATTCGTCTTTAGGTGAATCAAGATAGCGTGAATGCTGGCTAAACCCCGCGCCAACAGTTTCTTGCTGAGCAAATATGCTGCTTAGGATTAATATTGTACCAATGGCGCATTTGATGATAATGTTTTATCATTCCACTATCCTCCCGAATCGTCAGTTACTGCATCTTTTGGCAATATAACATCAATGCTTCCTCTCGTCCCATCAGGCGCCTGTCCCCAAACACGCACTATTTCTCCGCCTCTTTGTGGTGGGTATACCATCATAACATTCGCAAGTCCATTATTTTCCGTCAGATCTGTTGGGCAAATAGAAGCAAAATTGTTTGGTACAACACTAAATGTAATTGGTACCCAATTCACACCGTTACCGGCAGAATTTACTAACTGCGCAGAAACGCCTACCTCCCTGACGGCGAGGGCTGTATCTATATTGCACGGGATAATACCATGCCCTGTTGTATCTGGTGCAAAACCCAATATTAAACGGTTGTTATTAGCGGGTGGAATAAAAGTAACTATGTTACTTACTGAAATATTGTCACCATAATTCGCCGTTATTGTTACGTTAGTATTTTGACTAACTGAATTTTCAATCCGCAACGTGTCTATTGTATGGCCGCTAGTGTTAGTTTTAGATTTCCCGATTATTGTGCCCAAGGTTGTTGACCATGAAATATTCGTCAAAGGAATTGCGATGTTACCATTGGACTCACGAAGGGTTGCCTTTACAAGAGCCCATCCTTCACCGTCACCCATTACTTCATCGTCAATAGTTTTGATCAATAAATTGACACCTGGTATATCGAACTTATCGGTTTCAGAAGAAATTACTGGAGCTGACGAAAGTTCACTTTTAATGTTTATATCATATTGATTTGATGGCAATACATCGGCTTCATAAACCGTGTTTGCCGTTCCACTATCATCTATTGGCACTAGCGACGTAATCATTTTGCCGATACCAGCAGGAATAGAAAACCTAACCGTACCACTGATAACATTATCACCAGAAGTTGTTTCTATTAAATTTGATCTTACATATGCTCGGTAAGTACCACTATCAATCATTTTAGCAGAATCAATGTAAGTAGCGCTCGTAATACCTCGCAATTGCACATTTATATCTTCTGAAATGCTGATGTCGGAGTAAATAACTGCTGCAGTAATGCTGGCCGTTGCATCAAATACACTACCGGGGCTGGTATAAGTAGTTTTTGCAGATCCTTCAGTGTCTGTTGTTTTTATTGTTTCGCTAAACTTGCCTAAGGTTGTACTAAATACCATTGGTATACCGGACATTGGTAGTCCGTTGACATCTTTTGGAACTGCGGTAATAATTGAATTTGATTGGCCATCCGCTAAAACCGATTCCATTGAAGCTGATATCTCGATAGTGTTTGGTATATATCGAACAAATTCTACTTCAATAGAGTCTGAAACAAATGATGATGCAGTTATAATAGCATTTCCTGGAGTTGCAATACTTGTCAAAACAGTGCTAGCGCTCCCGTCTTGATTGGTTAATTTTATTATATCGCTAAGCCTTCCTATTGTCGTTGAGAAACGTACGGTTTCTCCTTCCATGGGCTTGCCTACGCTGTCTTTTACAACTGCGGATATCGTTGCTGTAGATGTTCCGTTAGCAAATATTTTGGATAAATCCGTTGAAACTTCAATAAATGCAGGTATATATTTCTTAAATGCAATTTCTATAGATTTTGTTATACTGGAGGTCGCGCTTATGGTCGCAACACCTTCATTTTCAGTGCTCCTAATGTTGGTGGTTGCCATTCCATTATCGTCGGTTTTTGTGATAGCCGGATAAAGTGTCCCAAGCGTTGTTGAAAACGTAACTAGCAATTCGGGCATTGGATTGCCAACGCTATCTATAAAAACTGCTGTAATTAGTGTCGTGGAAATGCCATCTGCCAATAACACAGGAGATTCAGAAAATAACTCGATATATGTTGGTTGGTATTGTACAACTCGCAAAGTTAACGTATGTTTTTTAACTCCGGTATCAGCAGTAATAATAATGTCTCCAGTTTTGTCATTAGAAACAAATGTCGCCACTGCAATACCGCCTGAGTCGGTTTCGCTTGATTCGGTAATTATTCCAAATTGAGCAGAAAAACCGACAACCAGTCCAACTATTGGTGATTTGTCAAAATCCAAAACTTTTATTTTAATAGTGGTTGAATCACCGTTTGAGTATAATTGACTTTTTTCGGCAGTAAAATTTGACACTGAAATATATTTATCGGTATCACCGAAAGGACCAGTGATTGTGTTATCATCTGTAGTACAATATATTAATAGAAGTGTGAAAAGAATTATGCTACTTAGAGTGGCAATTTTTTTAATCATATTTTTATAATTATTAAATTTTGGTCAAATTAATGCATTCATAATGAAAACCACAACATAAATATTAGCAAATGTTCAATAGTTGTGAAAGCTATAAAATTATTATTTATTGAGGCAATCGGGGGTTTTTCCATTTTCATTACAGGATTAATATTACTAAATAAAACCCTTTATGCTTTTTCTGCTCTCATTAAATATTTTTTGTATAAATAGAGAAGGTATTCCATGTTCATAAAAACTATTCAAATAGTCTTTTAAAAAGACGCTTTCATTATTTTTGCCATTTTTCATATTCCTTTTGGCCAGACCACTTAACGATAGCCCACAAATAGTTTTTATCCATTCTCCAATAGAAATATTCTTCGGCCCAATTTGGGTTAAATCAAGTGTGTGGGCACTAAATTTTAACATATTTCTCTCCGTAATGGTCCATTCTTCTACAAGGTTGTAAACTTTATCCTGTGTTCTATTTTCAAGCAATAATCCCACCCAAAAGGCAACCGGTGCTAATTCAAAATTAGCGGGTGGGCGGTCTGAGCCCCTTATTTCTAATACATTTTTAAATCTAACATTAGTAAATATTTGATGTAGTGCAACTTGAATATGTCTATCTGTTAGCTGTTTAGTTTCAAATAATTCACCTAACCACGAGCCAAGGGTCCCTCTATATTTTATAACTTCAGCGTTTCTATCTTCAACAAATATCGCAGGAACAGTTTGAACATATTGAGCATATTTTCTTGCCATTTCGTTTCTGTTTATTATTCCGTGGTCAATTAAATCACCGCACCGAGAATTGTCCGTATTGTTCCAAATTTGATACCGAAGATTGTTTTTTCCTGCGACCGTACCTTTCCAAAAAGGGCTATTTGCAAATAGAATTGATGCTAACGGCGAAACACAGTCAGCGATATAAGCCATTTTTTCCGCTTCTTCTTTTGATGAAAAATCTATATTTATTTGGATACTGGAAGTGTTTCGCATCATCCATTGGCCTAGCTCGCCAGTTTTGATAAACATTTTATCCATCAACCGATATTTTTCATTATCAATCAAAGCAATATCAGAAGGGTCGTATAAGGGCTCCAATGAGTACTCTATCATTTTGAGATTTTCTCGCTTAACTATTTTTAAAACTCTTTCCTTATATTTTTTATAACTAGCATTAATTTCATGCAAAGATTTCATTGGTGGCGATGCCCACTCTAACTGCCCACCCGGTTCTAGTGAGTAGCCTGATTTTTTTTCATCGTTCGCCTGTAAATTTATCATTTCGTTAAAGAAGTCCGTCGATGAATAGTTTTCTGCGCTTTTGACTGGAATACGCGTTAGGTTTTTGTCGTAAAAAAAACTTTCCCATTCTACTCCGATCTTTCTTTGATCAGGTGGCTGAAGATTTGATAAGATTATTGATTCTATCCGTTCAGTTAGATTCATGTTACAAGAGGTTACAGTTTTTAATAGACATTTTGCGAGTTAAATATAAAATATGAACGACCAATTGTGTTTTTGATTATCGATGCGGTATTATTGAAATATTATGTTAAATATTGATAACTTTAAAGTCTATATTAAACTATAAAAAGGATTTTAAATGTCAAAATATGTATTCTTTTTCGGCGGCGGAAAGGCTGACGGAAACGCAAAAATGAAAAATGAACTAGGAGGCAAGGGCGCCAATTTAGCTGAAATGACTAGCTTGGGTATCCCGGTACCTCCCGGATTTACACTTACAACTGATGTTTGTAACTATTATTACGAAAATAAATTAAAATATCCTTCTGAATTAGATCAGCAAGTGAATCAAGCAATTAAACAAACAGAAGAAATTATGCAGCAAGGATTTGGAGACGCTGTTAATCCATTATTGCTCTCTGTACGCTCCGGTGCCCGACGCTCAATGCCAGGCATGATGGAGACTGTATTAAATCTCGGGTTAACTAGCAAAACCATTCCAGGATTGATTGCAAAAACAAACAATCCGCGTTTTGTTTACGATGCATATCGACGGCTAATTACTATGTATGCTGATGTGGTAATGGAAAAGTCTGAAGGCGCTGATCCAAAAGATGGGCGCGGAATACGTCATCGCCTGGAAAGCATTTTAGACAGATATAAGGATAAGAAAGATTACAAATCTGATGTTGATTTAACTGCAGATGATTGGAAATATCTAACTGAACAATTTAAAGAAGAAATCAAAGTTGTTATCGGTAAAGAATTTCCGGACGACCATGTCGAACAATTGTGGGGCGGAATCAGTGCGGTATTCAAAAGTTGGAATGGTAAACGAGCTGTAAGTTATCGTAAAATCGAGAACATTCCCGGCGAATGGGGAACAGCAGTAAATGTACAGGCAATGGTATTTGGTAATCTTGACAGCAATTCTGCTACCGGTGTTGCGTTTACACGTAATCCCGCTACCGGCGAAAACAAATTCTATGGTGAGTGGTTAAGAAATGCTCAAGGCGAAGATGTGGTTGCAGGAATAAGAACTCCGCTTCATCTAAATGAATCTACAAAGGTAGACGGAGACACCGCTGAATCGCTAGAAACCGCATTCCCAAAATTATATAAAGATTTAGACAAGATTCGTTTAGACCTTGAAAAACATTATGCTGATATGCAAGATGTTGAATTCACCATTCAAGACGGTCGTTTATGGATGTTGCAAACGAGAGTCGGAAAGCGTAACGGACAGGCAGCCATCAAAATGGCGGTTGATATGGTACATGAAAAATTAATTGATAAAAACGAAGCTTTAATGCGTGTCCTGCCAAGCCAATTAGACGAACTATTGCACCCTATGGTTGACCCTTTGGAAGAGTTAAAGGCCTCAGTTTTGGCAAAAGGATTGCCAGCTGGGCCCGGTGGAGCCACCGGACAAATAGTTTTTACAGCTGATGACGCAGAACAACAAGCAGGGCAAGGCAAAAAAGTGATTTTAGTGCGCGATGAAACATCGCCGGAAGACGTACACGGAATGCATGCCGCAGTTGCAATTTTAACATCCAAGGGTGGGATGACAAGCCACGCTGCATTGGTCGCTCGCGGATGGGGTAAATGTTGTATAGTCGGTTGTGAAGCTTTGCATATTTCTGCAAAAAACAAAACTCTTGAAGTCGGCGATAAAACATTCAAAGAAGGTGACTGGCTTACACTAAATGGAACAACCGGAAAGATTTATGAGGGTTCATTGCCACTTAAAGATGCCAATCCCGGTTCAAATCTAGAATACGCGGAATTAATGGAATGGGCAGATGAAGTGCGCACTCTTGGTGTTAGAACTAACGCAGATCGTCCAGAAGATGCCGCATTAGCGCGGAAGTTCGGTGCAAAAGGTATCGGCTTATGCCGTACAGAGCATATGTTTTTTGACCCGCAAAGAATACTGGCAATCCGCAAAATGATTCTAGCCAAATCTGAAAAAGATCGCCGCGCTGCTGTTATGGAATTATTACCATATCAAAAAGCTGATTTTAAAGGTATTTTGGAAGCTATGCATGGTTTGCCGGTAACAATTCGTTTACTGGATCCTCCTTTGCACGAGTTTATTACACTTGATTCTGATGGTCTTTCGGAATTAGCCGATGAATTAAACGTGGCGCGCAGAGAGATCCAAAAACGGATTGACGAGTTGCATGAATTTAATCCGATGCTTGGGCATCGCGGATGCCGTTTAGGTATTGCCTATCCCGAAATAACCGAAATGCAAGCACGCGCCATATTAGAAGCTGCTGCAGAATTAACAAAAGAAGGTAAATCTGTACATCCTGAAATAATGATCCCGTTAGTTGGCTCACTTGCTGAATATAAAAATCAGGAAGCAATTGTTCGCACCATTGCCGATAAAGTAATGACTGAGCAAAATATCAAATTCAAATATCTTGTCGGTACAATGATCGAATTACCACGTGCCTGTTTGGTTGCTGATGAAATTGCTAAATCAGCAGAATTCTTTAGCTTTGGAACTAACGACTTAACTCAAACTACTTACGGTTTTAGCCGTGATGATATTGGCGGGTTTTTACCAGTTTACTTAGAAGAAAAGATATTGCCGATTGATCCTTTCCAAAGCATTGACCAAGACGGTGTAGGACAATTGGTGGAGATGGCAGTTAAAAAAGGTCGTTCGGCACAACCAAAGATAAAACTTGGTATTTGCGGTGAACACGGTGGCGACCCTGAAAGTATTTACTTCTTCCACAATGTTGGACTAGATTACGTTAGCTGTTCGCCATTCCGTGTTCCCGTGGCAAGATTGGCCGCGGCACGAGCAGTGTTGTTGGAAAAATAAGTCCTTTTTCAAATATAATTGGATAATAAGAAACCGCCATTTAGGCGGTTTCTTTCTTATAAATAGCTTCTCGACTCGGTTAGGAATTACTAGTTACTTTACTTCATTATTAAACCGGTTCAAACTCAGCCGTAAAATGCCTTAAGAATTTGGGTTGTTTGGTGATCTTCATCCTTTGATGTTTGCACGATTATTATAGACATCCTTTGCAACCTCTAAAACATAGTCGATATGACTTTGGGTGTGTGTACGGCGTGGTAGCGCAAGGCGCACTAATTCCATATCAGACGGGGTTTCCTTTCCCGTTTTTGGATCAATTTTGCCGAACATTACCGAACCAATTTCCACTGTTCGGATTCCCCCTTCTAAATACAATTCCACAGATAGTGATTGACCGGGATATTGGCTTTGGGGAATATGCGGAAGCATTGTTTTAGCATCAATATAAATAGCATGTCCTCCGGGTGGTTGAACTATTGGATAACCAATTTCTAATAATCGCTCGCCTAAATATTTTGCTTCAGCAAGCCTATATCGCAAATAATCTTCTTCTAAAACTTCCTGCAACCCAACTGCAATTGCTTCTAAGTCACGCCCGGCTAATCCGCCATAAGTTGGAAAGCCTTCTGTTAGATATCAATAAATCTTTTTCTTCTTGGGCAAGCGTCTCATTGTTTGTGCAAATGAATCCACCAATGTTGGCAAGCCCGTCTTTCTTGGCACTCATTGTGCAACCGTCGGCATAGCTCATCATTTCACGAACGATTTCTTTAATTGACTTTTCTTGATATCCGCCTTCGCGTAATTTAATGAAATAAGCATTTTCAGCAAAACGCGCTGCATCGAAGTAAAGAGGAATTCCGAATGGCTCCAAAATTTTTTTAACTTCCTTAACGTTTTCCATTGAAACGGGTTGACCACCACCTGAATTATTGGTAATTGTCAGCATACAAAGTGGAATGTTCTTTGCTCCAACATCGTCAATTAACCGCTGTAGTTTACGAACGTCCATATTGCCTTTAAATGGATGTATCTTTTTCGGATCTTTTCCTTCGGGAATCACTAAATCTTCCGCAATTGCTCCGCGGAATTCGATGTTGGCTCTGGTTGTATCAAAGTGCGTGTTGTTTGGTACAACATCACCCTCTTTGCACATCACGGAAAATAGGATTCGTTCGGCAGCCCGGCCCTGATGCGTTGGGATAACGTATTTAAAACCAAATACATCTTTAACTGATTCCTCAAACCTTTGGAAGCTCGGACTTCCGGCATAGGATTCATCGCCGCGCATTAACGCCGCCCATTGTTCTGAACTCATCGCACCTGTGCCGCTATCAGTTAATAGGTCAATTAATACGTGCTGTGATTTTATTTTGAATAAATTGTACTGTGCTTCTTTTAAATACATGTTCCCGCTCTTCACGCGATGTTAAGCGCAACATTTGAACTGATTTAATTATAAAAGGTTCTATCACCGTGCGGTATGATTTTTCAATTGTCATTGTATTCTCCTAATGATATAGAGTTTTTATAAAAACCAAATATAGGTAATGGCACGGTTTCGTTTTCCAAAATCAGGATCGTTTGGCAATCCACATTCAGAACGCATGGATGCGCTTTCAGGATGAAACATGTCATAATCTTCGCCGTTAATAACCGCCCTGAAGCGTCCCTGCTGATTTTTACACCACTCTCGAACTGCCTTTCTAAGTGCGCCCGAACCGTGTCCATGTATAATTTTAACCGCTTGAATTTTTCCGCCAAACATTGCATCGCTTACTTCTGTTTCGAGTACGGTCATTGCCTCGTCTAAAAATAAATTGCGGTGTCCGATATCTATGGTTTTCATCATAATAATTAATAAATTTAACCGGGGAGTTTACACATTTACGGTCTTATTTTCTGAACAATAAAAAAGAGGGATTATGCAGCAAATAACATTTGGCAGAACCAATGAAAAAGTATCAACAATCAGTTTGGGAACGTGGTCGTATGGCGGTGGTAATATTTCAGGCGGACGTTCCGTTGGCTGGGCAGACCAGTCCGACGTAGATTCGCGAGCTGCGTTAATTCAAGCGTGGAGGTCCGGCATTAATCATTGGGATACCGCCGATGTTTATGGAAACGGTCGCTCAGAAACAATTATTGGAAACGTTTGGGACGCTGTACCGCGCGAACGATATATTTCTTGCAACGAAGGTTGGTTGGGACAAGGGAGGTCATGACAATTATTATTATCCAAAAATGATTCAAGAACCATATTGATTCATCGCTGGCAAATCTAAAAACTGATGTGGTAGATCTATATTATTTTCATCATTGCAATTTTGATTCTGATGCGATTTTTGAAGATGCCTTGGATTTAGTGCGCCGTTTTCGCGATGAAGGAAAAATCAGATTTATCGGTTTATCCGATTGGGACTCTGTAAAGATCATGCAATATATTGATAGAGTTAATCCTGATGTTATTCAACCCTACCGCAATGTTATGGATGACCCATATAAATCAAGTGGATTAAAAAATTGGGTAGAGAAAAACAATGCTGGTATTGCCTTTTTTTCTCCTATTAAAAATGGGCTTTTAACAGGGAAATATGATAAACCTCCGGTTTTTAAAGAAGGTGACTTCAGATTAAATGTCCCCGACTTCCAAAATATAGACTTACTAAAAACACTACAAGATAATAAAGTTAAATTAGAGGAAAAATTTGTAAATCATCCTCAGCCGGTTTTGCATGGATTACTTGGTGCTCTTTTATCAGATTCCCCGACCGGTTGTGTTCTTTTAGGACAAAGAGATGTTATTCAAGTAAAAGCCGCAGCGGAACTAGGCGAGACATTAACTGATGCTGATGCAAGTTGGGTTAAAAAATTATACAAAAAATAGGCACTTTTATTCATGGAAAAAGAAACACCAATTCAACAAGATATATTTTATTGATAAATCCAAGATTGATTCAGTTTTTGCGGCTCAGATTGATAATCGATGGAATATTGCCGAACACTTCGTAAAAGAACGAATTGCAAAACTAAAAAAAATAGAGAACTTGGATTGCTGAGAATAAGCAAGCCATTCGTGATGCGATTTACAAAGATTTCCGCAAGCCTGCTGTGGATGTTGACCTAACCGAAATTTTCACAGCACTTTCGGAAATTAGGCACACAATTAGACATCTAAAAAAATGGACTAAACCGCATCGCGTAAAGCGAACTATGGCCCTAATAACAACTCGTTCCTGGATTCAATACGAGCCACGCGGCGTTGTGTTGATAATTGCTCCGTGGAATTATCCTTTCAATTTAATTGTCACTCCATTGATTTCGGCAATTGCGGCCGGTAATTGCGCGATATTAAAGCCTTCTGAACTATCAATGCATACATCCAATTTGATATCAAAAATGATTAGCGGAACTATTTTCTGAAAAGGAAATTGCAGTTTTTGAGGGTGAAAAAGATGTAGCAATTGAATTATTGAAAAAACCGTTTGACCACATCTTTTTCACCGGTAACGCTGCGGTTGGGAAAAAGGTGATGCAAGCAGCATCAAAAAATTTATCATCAATAACACTCGAATTGGGCGGCAAATCACCGGTTATTATTGACGAAACTGCTAACCTCGCAGATGCTGCACAGAAAATTGTCTGGGGCAAGTGTTTGAACTGTGGTCAAACCTGCTTAGCTCCAGACTACCTCTTTGTTAATGAATCAGTTTTGCCGGAATTGCTTTCAAAACTGAAACATTTTACTAAAAAGATTCTACGGAGCCGAAGAGTCTGACCTGCAAACCTGTCCTGACTATGCACGGATAATTGGCAACAACCATTTTCAACGCCTGGTACGGGTACTAAACGAAACGATTCAAGCCGGGGCTAAAATAGAAATTGGCGGGGATCTCAATGAAAATGAAAAATATATTTCTCCCACCGTTTTAATTGACGCAAAAGAAGATTCCGAAATAATGAAAGAAGAAATATTCGGACCTATATTACCGATTTTGATTTATTCAAATATTAATGAGGCAATAAATCTAATTAGAAGCAAACCCAAACCGCTGGCTTTATATATTTTCAGCAAAAATCAGCAGAATATTGATCGAGTCTTGGCAGAAACATCATCTGGTGGGGTTTGCATTAATGATACTGTCATTCATTTTTCTCAAACTAATTTACCTTTTGGCGGTGTAAACGATAGTGGCATGGGTCGTACACATGGGTTTTTTGGATTTAAAACATTTTCAAACGAAAAAGCGATTGTTAAACACAACCGCTTTAGTCCGTTAAAAATGATGTATCCTCCCTATACTAAGCGCGTACGCCAGATTGTTAATTTTGTTGTAAAATATCTCTAATTCTTCTTTAGTTTATAACCTTTTTTAACTTCAAACATTTCACCGACAATGCCGTTTGAATTAATGTCTTTTACTTCTGTGTTCATATGAAATAATCGGACTGTGCTACTTATGCTTTCTTCTTTTTTATTCTTAGTGGCATCTTTCAGTATTTTCTTCCCCAATAGTCCGCCAAAATTTCTTTGGATATCCCGTAATGACACTTTTTCCTCTGATGCCTCTTCTTGTTGAGGAATTGCATTTTTAGTCATCGTTAATTTCATGTCGTTGATAATTGGATATCCTTTCAATTTTCTCACTTCTTCTTCAAGTTTATCCATTTGCTCTTTATACATTCCTGTAATCATAGCAAAACCTTGATTCTCAGGAACATCAATTCCAAGCTCTTTCATATATCTAATATTAAAATCATTAGCTATTGCCATTTTCCCTTCAGCGTCTTTGGAATTCCATAAATCTGACACAAATATCATTGTATCTTTTACGCCTGTTTCGTTATGAACGCCAACGGTTGTAACCGATGCCAAATAGTGCTGGCAATTAAATCCATTTATTGTTTTGTCTTCCTTTAGATTCTCTACTTTAACAACAGGCTTTCCCCAAGTATATTCCGATTCGTAATTGTCTTCCTGTTCCGGCATTGTTTGGGTTTTATCATAATCCTCCATTCCCTTATCCATCATTTCTTTGATTTCTGCGAAAGTTTGTTCAGTGTATGACTTTTTTGCATCATCAATATTCCAAATCAATTTTTTATCTAAGCGCGTAATCGCGACCACTGTTCCCTTTGGGCTCATGTATTTAAGCACTTTTCCGGTAAATTTTAAATCTGTCTCTGTTCGTTGTGCATCCCCCGCCACAAAGGTTTTTGCATTAGACTCAAAAGCCCCCATACCCATGAATCCATCGCTTGTTATGACAGTTTCATAGGATACCTGCCCAACTGCTAATTGAGTGAATGCGATTAAGATAGTTATTGATAATACTTTGAATATATTTTTAATATGCATTTTGTTCTTCCTTATGAAATCGATTTTATATTTTCTATACATTTGATATTCAATGTTTCAAGTTCATCTAAAATCGGATTATACAGCTCAGGAATAACCGGAACCCAAACACCTGGTTTGGCAAATTTTCCTTCAAGAATCATTCGAACACCAATGGCAACCGGCAAACTAACTGTACGGGACATTGAACTGTCTCCATTTGGAATACCATAATCTATCATTGTGGATGTGATTTCCTCTTTTTTACCGTTTTTATATTCTGCAATGAAATTATGATAAAGTACCAGCATATCCCGTTCACCTTTTTCATAGGACATTTTATTCAACATTGTTTCCGTTAATACATCAATTATTCCGCCTTTTTCTATTGGTAGTTTATTTGAAGAAAATAAGTCCAAGCCATTCAAAGTTGTCCAGAATAAAGGAATCTTCCTGAATACCAAGTTTTTCGGCCATCGCCTTGCGAAGCTCACCCTTGGGTTTTTGTCCTAAAACTTCCCAACCCAAATCTATATATGTTTTGCCCGACCAATCTTGTTCATTGATATCTACATAGCTCAAATCAACGATCGCTTTTAGCGTTTCACACCATCCCGGATTGCGCAACGTACCGCGGAACATCGTTTCAATTCCTTCAAATCCATACGTCTCAATATAATCTAACGAATTGCGATTGGGATAGCCCTCAAGTTTTCCGAAAGTCGGTACATCAACCGCCCAATGGTTCGCAAACAAGTCTTTGCCCTCGACACTGATATCTTTGCCGTCTTTTCTGAATTTGGCATTATTCTTGCCAGCAAGCAGAACGCCTT
Organism: uncultured bacterium; assembly: GCA_963715945.1. Lineage (GTDB taxonomy): Bacteria > Fidelibacterota > Marinisomatia > Marinisomatales > JAHJCW01 > JAHJCW01. Next base: position 542,627 of record CAVQSL010000015.1, on the reverse strand, counting down.
TGGGGCTCCATGAAAATTTATACCCAAGTGGATTTGTATTTGCCTCGGGCGCCGGCAATCCCCCACAATATGACATAAAGCTCGTAATTTTTCCTCTCCGTTTTTCAACATCATGAACAATTCTCATCGCTGACATGTGGTCAATACCCGGGTCAACACCGCATTCATTCAATATTACAATTCCATTTTCTTTTGCTGGTTTGTCCAAAGCTTTCATCTCGGGACTTACGTAAGATGTTGTCGCCATATTTGTGCCTAACTCAATGCATAATTTAGCAATTTCGGCATGATAATTGGCGGGCAGCAAGCTCACTACTAAATCAGCTTCCGCAATCATTTTCTTTAATTCATCCTGTTTTATCAACGATCCACTGGATTGCTTCTCCGTTTGAATGTCCGTTAATTAATTTTTCTGCTTTTGCTACTGTCCTGCTTGCTACGCGAACTTGAATATTATGCTTCAATAAATAATCAACTAGCGGTCGCGTTACAAGTCCCGCCCCAAGTACTAATACTGTTTTCATCTATCTTCCTTTATGTTTTTATAAATACTTTTCTAAATATTTGTAGTCGTCAGTCAAGTTTCCCTTTGTATAAAATCATTCCTCGTCGTAATTCATTGGGCAATTTTAAATCTTTAAAAGTGCCATTATAATTTGCGCTTGCGAGCTGTGGAATAAACTTTACTAACACTTTACTGAAGGACTTTGATGCTTCTTCTGCTAATTCACATGGCAAATTGTCAACTGCCATTATAACTGGACCATCCTCACTCAACTCCATCAATTACTGTGCCATCCAAAGGATTGTAAGTGTACACGGGATTGCCCGGCATCGTACATTTTATATTACATTGAATTGCACCCTTAATGTCGCAGCTTATGTCGCCGATTACTTTTAATTTTTGATTTTTTGATACTGTCCATAATCGTTTTAAATAATCCAGAGTTATTAGTTTTGGGTATGGTGTATCCCAATAGATACAATTTATTAACATCGTTAATTTTGGTAAGTAGCTCTCAAATTTAGATTTATACTTACCAGGATTATCGTAATAGTCCTGCAGTTCAAATTTATCATTGGAATTCTTGGGCTCTACCATATCGCTTTCTTTGAAAACCACTTTGTATAAGACATGTTTTGAGTCATCAAACAAATGTTTATCAGATACTAATTCTTGCGGAGAAATTTCTCTGTGTGGCAATATATCGAATATTTCCTGTGCGCCTTGTGATACATTCCCGTAACCACTAAATCCACAAACAAGTGGTTGTATTTCCTTGGGAATTCCATTTTTGCGGATCTCGTCTGCAATTTTACTGATTTTATTTTTTGCATTATCGAGTCCGCGATATTCATAGGTCTTTTTTATTTGACTAAACGGATTTTGCTACACCCTCAAATTCGAATCGCTTTCCAAGCGCCCAAAATGAATCAATCATGCCGGCAAGTCCTGCATGCCTCCCAAAAAATATTAGTCGTTGTCCTTTTTCATTGACTATTCGTTCATAATCAATAAGCTGTGTTTTCTGGTCAATCATTTTTTGCAATAATGGCATATTGTAATCTTGCCCTTTTATTGTATGTGAGAAGAAAACATAGGTTTTGCCGTTTTCAATAAAATTAATTGGTATTTCTTTAACTGCAAGGATTACTGAACAAGATGACAAGTCTTCTGAGATTGTTGCTCCCACATCAATATATTCTTGATCAGAAAAAATCCTAATTGGGGAGGGTTGTAAAAATACTTCTGATTCCATTATCTATAAGGGTTTTTACATCGTTTGGAATTAATGGTACGCGAGCTTCCCATTCATTTTTATCTTCTCTTCTTATTCCTACTTGCATAATGGTCTATTTTATTAATTATTATAGATTTTAATTGAATTTGAGTATTAAAGCTACATACATTAATTGATTTCCTTTAAAGCATTTTAGTAAAATATTGACAAATTCCCTGACAACGTCCACTTATAATTATTGTCATACTTTTATAACATATTGTTTTTATATTTTTTGTCAATTATTAGCAGAATGAGGATGAAATGAACCGATTCTTTATCTTTTTGTATGTAATATTATCTTTCAGTGGCAACCATTTAGTTTTGGGCAAAACAATAGAAATACTGCTGCCGAAAAATTTGAGCAACTGAAAGAAGAACTTCCAACTCCTAATACCTATCGCAATGGTTCTGGTGCGCCTGGTCATGAATATTGGCAGCAAAAAGCTGATTATGTTATCAATGTTGTTCTAGACGATGAAAAACAAATATTGTCCGGACTTGAAACCATAACATATTATAATAATTCTCCTGATAATCTTGATTATTTGTGGATACAGCTTGATCAGAATATAAGAAAGCAACATTCCCACTCTCACAAGACGCGCACCCATATTTTTAAAGAGAAGGAAAGTTTTTATACACTTAATCGTCTTCATTCTGAATTCGATGGCGGTTTCAAAATCGAATACGTAAAAGACGACCTTGGTGCGGAACTCCCAACAACTACCATTGAAACAATGATGCGAGTTGACCTGCCTAAACCGCTTAGGCCAGGCAAATCAATTGTATTAAATACAAAGTGGTGGTACAATATCAATGATAGAATGAAGGTTGGTGGTCGGTCCGGCATGGAATTCTTTAAGGAAGACAGTAATTATTTATATACAATAGCTCAATTTTATCCGCGTATGGCGCTTTATAATGATATCGAAGGATGGCAAAACAAACAATTCCTCGGTTCAGGTGAGTTTACTCTTACCTTTGGAGATTTTGATGTAAAAATAACTGTTCCCGCAGATCACATAGTGGGCGCTACAGGAGAACTCCAAAACGCTTCTAAAGTATTAACAGCTACACAGCAAAAGCGTCTCAAAGACGCTCGCGGTGTAAGCTCTCCAGTTTTTATTGTTACAGAAAAAGAAGCTATCGAAAAAGAATCTAAAAAAGCCGGCGGTACAAAAACATGGCACTTTAAAGCAGAAAACGTAAGGGATTTTGCGTTTGCATCATCTCGAAAATTTATTTGGGACGCAATGGGTGTGCAATTCGGAAATCGAACAGTAATGGCAATGTCTTATTATCCAAAAGAGGGTAATCCATTATGGGAAAAATATTCTACCAAAGTCGTAGCACACACAATAAAAAATTATTCTAAATATACTTTTGACTATCCCTATCCCCATGCTACGTCGATTCATTCTAATCATATTGGTATGGAATATCCTATGATTTCTTTTAATGGTGGTCGCCCTGAAGAGGATGGAACATATTCAAAAGGTACAAAATATGGTATGATTGGCGTAATTGTCCATGAAGTAGGCCATAACTATTTTCCAATGATCGTAAATAGCGATGAAAGACAATGGACATGGATGGACGAAGGGCTTAATACCTTTTTGCAAACTCTTACGCAAAATGCCTGGGAACGAGATTATCCACACCGGCGTGGTTTAAAATATATGGCAGAGTATATGAGTGGCAATAAGGACACGCAAGTTCCGATTATGACAAACTCTGAATCTGTAACGCATTTTGGAGACAACGCCTACGCCAAAGTAACGCAGGGATTAAACATTCTTAGAGAAACTATTATCGGCAGAGATTTGTTCGATTATGCCTTCAAAACATATTCTACACGTTGGATGTTTAAAAATCCATCCCCGGCAGATTTCTTCCGAACAATGGAAGATGCTTCGGGTATTGATTTGGATTGGTTCTGGCGCGGATGGTTTTACTCGATCGATCATGTTGACATCGAATTATCAAACATTAAATGGTATAAATTAGACACCAAAAATCCTGATATCGAAAAACCCTTTAAAAAGGCTGTGCACGACAAAGAACCTATTCACATAACAGTCTTACGTGATGAAACTGATATCCCTGTTCGCGCCATTGATAGCGACACAACTTTGGTTGATTTTTATAACAGATATGATCCTTTTGTGATAACGCCAAATGACTCATCAGATTTCATAAAATATATTGATAAGCTCGAACCTGAACAAATCGAATTATTGAGTACCGATAAAAATTACTACCAACTGACATTCAATAATATTGGTGGTCTTGTAATGCCTTTAATAGTCGAATTCGAATTTGAGAATAGCAATAAAATAATTGAGCGGATTCCTGCCGAAATATGGCGCTACAACGACAAAGCTGTTTCGAAAGTTTTTGTTTTTGAAGATGTTGTGAAAAAGGTTGTATTAGATCCACATATAGAAACTCTTGACTCAGATTACGAAAACAATACTCTGTTTGCTCCATCTACATATAAAAAAATTGAAATTACATCCCGGAGGGATTCTCCACCTAACCTCATGCAACAAATGAATAAGTCAAAAGGAATGAAACCGATTGATGATGAGGTAGTAGAAACAGATTGATACTCGCACTTTTCGGCACTGAAATAGAACTAAATAAGGAATATAAATGAAACGATTTGCAATATTGTTTACAATTTCTCTAATTGTAATAACCGGATGTATACCACCATCTAATTGTAACCATGGCTTACACAATAAAATCCAAAAAAATCCAAAAATAACTGAAAGAGAGCTTGCTGAACACATAAAATATCTTGCTTCGGATGAGCTCGGTGGAAGATATCCGGGGACTCCCGAATCAAAAATGGCCCAAGACTATATTATAAATCAATATACCCTTGTTAATATCTCTCCGGCAGATGAAAATGGCTATCTTCAAAAATTTGATTTTGTTAATGCAGTTGAAACTGGCGCTAATAATAAATTTTCTGTAAATGACACTGATTATATTGTCTCTAAAGACTTCACTCCTTTAGCATTTTCCGCAGTCGGCGATTTTTTCCCTGCAGAATGTGTGTTCGTAGGGTTCGGTTTTTCAATAGATGATTCGCTACAATGGAACGATTATGAAGATGTGTCTGTTAAAGATAGGTGGGCTATCATGTTCCGCGGCGGTCCCGATGATGAAAGCCAAAATTCTAAATTTAATCCTCATCTACCTTTAAGAAAAAAAGTTTTGCTTGCCCAAGACAATGGCGCCTGTGGTGTAATCTTCGTATCACAATATGGTGATGACGATAATGAATTGCTTCCATTAAAATATGATAATAGTTTTTCCGGTGCCGGTGTTCCTGTTTTGAATATTACACAATCGCTTGCTGAGAAACTTTTCGCAAAATCTACAATTGATTTAAATACTGTCTTTGAAATATTAAAATCCAGTATGCAGCCCAATTCCTTTGCGATTCCCGATGTTTTAATTTCTGCGAATATCGACCTTGTAAAAACAACCTCTGAAGCTGCAAATATTATAGCAATTATTCCTGGCAATGATCCAATTTTAAAAAACGAGTATATCGTGATTGGTGCTCACTATGATCACCTTGGAATGGGCGGAACTGGTTCCGGCTCTCGTACTCCCGATACGTTCGCAATTCATAACGGCGCCGACGACAATGCTTCTGGTACGGCGGGTGTATTGGAAGTCGGGGAAAAGCTATTATTCATGCAATCAAAATTAAAGCGTAGTATAATTTTATTAAACTTTGATGCAGAAGAGCGTGGATTGTTGGGTTCAAAACACTTTATTAATAATTCTCCTGTAAATCTTGCGAACGTTATCGCTATGATAAATCTAGATATGATAGGCCATTTGGAAGAAAATCGGCTTACCATTGGCGGGACAGGCACTTCGCCCATTTTTAAAAACCTGCTTAATGATATCAACAAAAACTATGAAATAGACTTGAAACTTAGTCCTGAGGGCTTTGGCCCAAGTGACCATGCTAGTTTTTATACAAAAGATATTCCTGTTTTATTCTTTTTCACAGGGACGCACGATGACTATCACAAACCGACCGACGATTTTCCTATTATTAATTTAGCCGGCGAAAAAACGGTTTCTGATTTTGTATTCGATATTGTCAGCAGCTTAAGTGATTTAGAAGAACGGCCCATTTTTACAGAAGCTGGTCCTAAAGAATCACAAGCACCAAGCAGGCGCTTTAAAGTAACCTTTGGAGTGATTCCTGCCCATGGTAGTCAAGCTGAAGGAATGGAAATCGATGGTGTTTCCAAAGACGGACCGGCAGATCGAGCCGGAATGCAAAAGGGCGACATAATTACCGCGATTGATGGCAAAGAAATAAAAAGTATCTACGATTATATGTACCGCTTAGGGGAACTTAAAAAAGATTCATCTGTTCCAATAACTGTCCTCCGTGGCGAACATATTTTAGAACTAACTATCGAATTATGATTTTTTAATGGTAAAAAATACAGTTTTTTGTACTGTCAACATTGGTTTTATTATGATGATTAAATAAATAGCACTAAAAAACCTATTTATTCAGGGATTTCTTAATATATTTATAACATCCAAGCAGGCATTTAACGGGCAGTTTATTGTAAATATTATTTTATGAACTCTAAAATTAACAGTGTTTTATTTATTGCCTTATTATCGGTAAGCACCTCCTCGGTTTTGGCGCGCTTTCTACCAGAGGTTTCTGCGGTTACTATTTCGTTCTGGCGCCTAGCAATAGCAAGTTTACTGATATGGATATATACAGCATTTAATCGTCAAGTCTTATTAAAAAAAGAAAGTTATAAATTATATGCCTTTTCGGGGATGTTTTTGGCACTGCATTTTGCTTGCTTCTACGGTGCAGTAAAATTGACAAGCATTGCCAATGCCACACTTTTGGGAATAACCGCACCTATGTTCACCATCTTATTTGAAAGATTTATTTTAAAAAGACCTCTAAAACCCTTGATATTATTTGGAATGGTCTTTGTCACTTGTGGAACAATCATTATTGCCGCCTCGGGATTACTACTAAAAGATGGTTCTTTAATGGGTCAATTATTAGGAATGTTGGCTGCTCTATCCATTGCTATGGTATATGTTTTAGCTGAGAAATTGCGCGTTAGTAGTAACACGATAGCATATACAAGGATGCTATACATAATTGCAGCTCTTTTCCTTTTAATTATATCTATTGTTAGTAGAGAAAATGTTTTTGCAATACAATCAAAAGATGTCTTTTGGTTATTGTTACTAGGAATTATTCCAACGATACTCGGACACAGTCTGTTTTATTATGCCATTAAATATACATCTCCAACAATTATCGCTTCAGTACCGCTTGGTGAACCAATTATTGCTTCTTTATTGGCATGGATAATATTTACGGAAGTGGTGCCAATTGTTACAATTGTGGGTGGAATATTAATCCTGTTAGGCGTTTATCTAATTATTTCTAATTCGCCTCGCTCACGTTTGAGCGATATTTAGCAATTCGTTTGTCGTTTTTATATATGCCATGATATTCATCCGGTAAGAGCGCCGCGATTCTACACATAATTTCTTCGCCAGTCTCTTTCACTAATTCATTCCTGTTCGCGCGGTCTATTGGTAGTGCTTTCGGTAAAAATGGCTTACCAATATGTATTTTTAAGTTTGGTTTAACGCCTCGAAGCCAATTTGCCCCAATATCATCCATTCCGATTAAACTAATAGGTAATATTTGCACGCTCATTGTCATTGCTAAATACGCAGCTCCATTTTTTGCCGGTCTGATAACTTGCTCAGTTGCTGCGCCTTCGGGGAATATTCCTACAACTTCCTTTTTTTTTATTGCTTCAATTGCTTTTTTTATTGTTGAGGGCGCAATTTTTTGTCTGTTTGTTGGAATAAAACCGTATAACCATGGTGCCCACATGATTTGCGCTTCAATTGTCTGGTCGCTTGCCATTAAAAAACTTATCGGTTTTTTTATCGCAAAAATAATAAACGGCGCGTCAAGTCTATTAAAATGGTTACAAACTACAATGAACGGACCCTTTTTAGGAATGTTTTCACAACCTTTAATCTTAATTTTGGCTAAAGTGCTTCCTAAAAACAGAACAAAATATCCTAATAAATACCGCACTGCTTTCGGTCTAACAGAATATTTGTTTAAATCTTGGTCTTTGGTCATTTAAATAATTTCTTTTCGATAAAAAAAGAGGGACTAAAATAGCCCCTCTTTTTAAAGAATCTGTGTTAAAAAGGAAGGTCGTCGTCTTGGTCGGTTGATTGGGCTTTAGAACTGCCACCAGAATCATCGCCTTTACGCCCTAACATTGTAAAACTGTCACATAAAACTTCGGTTGTATATTTTTTCACATTATCTTTGTCTTCCCACGATCTTGTTTGTAACCGTCCTTCAACAAAAACTAATTGGCCTTTTTTCATATATTCTGCTGCTGTTTCTGCCAATTTTCCAAAAACTACAACACGATGCCATTCGGTTTTTTCTTTTGTATCGCCTTCATTAGACTTCCAAGATTCGTTGGTTGCTAAATTAAAGTTTGTAACTGCGCTCCCTGAAGTAGTAAAACGGCTCTCGGGATCTGCGCCAAGATGTCCTATTAAAAGTACCTTATTTAAACTGCCTTTCTGCATTTTATTCTCCTATTACTAAAATATCCTTTCTGTAAAAATTAACTCTTTTTGATCTGTTATCATTAAAATATTTTTTTTCTAAAATGTGGCGGTTGATAGTTCATTCTTTATTGACTCAACAATCTGTTTAATTCGCTTTTCCGATTTAATTTTCTCTTCGATATTCTTACAGCCATGTAAAATTGTTGTGTGGTCTCTACCCCCAAAATATATTCCGATGCTCGAAAGCGATGCGCCCAATATTTCCCTACCAAGATAGGATGCGATTTGTCTTGCTTCAACCAGTTCTTTTTTTCTGCTTTTTCCTACAATATCTTTTTGAGCTATCAGGGTTACCTCCGATACTCTGCGTACAACATCTTCCAGTGTGATTTCTGCTAAAAACCGTTTTCCTAGACGCTCTTTTACCACCTTTTTAATCAACTGCTCATCAATTTCTTTATTTGATAGTGAGGAATACGCCAAAATTCGAATAATAGTGCTTTCAAGCTCGCGAATATTATTCTTAATATGGGTTGCCATGAATTCTGTCATGGCATATGGCAATTCTAGTCCATTCTGTTCTGCTTTCTCTAATAATATTGCTACTCTGGTTTCAAAGTCAGGTGGTTGAATGTCCACAGCAAGCCCTGATTGAAAACGCGATAAAAGTCGGTCTTCGAGTCCCTGCATATCTCCAGGATATTTATCTGCCGTTAGTACAATTTGTTTGCGCGATTGATATAATTCATTAAATGTATGAAAGAATTGTTCCTGTGTTTGCTCTTTTCCTTGAAAAAACTGAATATCGTCTATTAAAAGCACATCGGCCTGCCGGTAAAAACGTGAAAATTCAACTGATTTTGATTTCTGGATGCCAGAAATGAAATCTAAGGTGAATTTTTCACTAGACGCGCAAATGATGTTAACATTTTTCTTTTTAGCAAGTAAGTGATTACCAATGGCGTGTAATAAATGTGTTTTTCCAAGCCCTACACCACCATAAACAATTAGCGGATTAAAGGCCTGTTCTCCGGGAGACTCTGCTACAGATAAAGCTGCTGCTTTGGCAAATTGATTATTAGATCCTTCAATGTAGGTTGAAAATGTATAGTTTTCGTTTAAAACCGGTGGTTTAAAATTCTTTCTTTTAGGTGTTTTTTCACTATCGCTATTTTCGAAATCAACAGTCGCACCATTCACACCCATCGGTGCTATTGTATATTTAACTAAGAATTCTTTTTTTAAGTTATCTTTTACGGCTGATTCAATTAATGCATGATAATGACTATCGATCCACTCAAAAAAGAATTGATTGGGAACTTCTAATACTAAGTCTGTGTCGTTTATGGCAATTGGAGAGATTGGCTCAACCCATGTACTATAGGCGTGTGATGGCAATTCAAGGGCAAGGCTTTCTTTTACCTCCCTCCAAACAGTTTCGTGATTTATTTTTAAGTTATCCACAGGTTATGCACAGTGTTGTGTCAATAAAAATTACCCAGCTATTGTAACATAAACCAAAGTTCTTTTATTTTATTTTAAGAATATTATTTAATTATTTTTTGTTTTTCCTTTTTGGGTTCAATGTTTTTATTGGTTTATCTATTTCTTTTTGATTTTGTGTTCATTAAATGTATTTTCCGGGTCTAAATTTGGAGATGAAATGAAGAGAACCTATCAACCAAGCAACCGCAAGCGGAAAAATAAGCACGGCTTCCGCGCACGCATGTCAGATGTTGGCGGTCGCAACGTTATTAGTCGCAGACGAAGAAAAGGCAGAAAGAAACTCTCTGCTTAAAAACCGAATGCGTTCTATTTTAAATTTATTTGATTTTGCATTAAGAAAATTATTAGAAACCACTATCAAGTTATACCGTCTTCTAATTTCGCCTTTACTTGGGAATAATTGTCGGTTTCACCCGACCTGTTCTCGTTATGCGATCGATGCATTAAACACTAAAACATTTTTTCAAGCAATACTGCTAATTATTAAAAGGATATCAAAGTGTCATCCTTTTAATAGTGGTGGATATGATCCCGTAAAATAATGGATAAAAAAACCCTTTTTGCTTTTTTTCTGATCGCTATCGTCTTGATATTGATGCCATATTACATGAATATAGTGGCTCCCCAGGAACAGCCTGCGTCGCCCGGCGACTCTATTGCAGTAATACAATCCCAACCAACCACTCCAATAGAGACCGAACAGCGGTTTGATGCATACAAAACTAACGATGATTTAAATATCAAAGTCTCTGAATCTGTTCAGCTATATAACAATGAGCAAACAATTGCTGTTGAAACTCCGCTATATATTGCTCAAATAAGCAGTAAGAACGGCGGTTCTTTCACATCGTTCATTCTAAAAAACTATAAAGCAACTGACTCAACATCTGTACAACTTGTGGATAACTTCAACAATAATAACTTATTGTTTAGTGCCATCTCAGTCGATGGCGTTCCACTTGTATTAAGAGCTCCCTGGAAAACTGTTGGTTCGCAGAGTAAAATCACTGTTTCCAGTAACCCACAGTCCCTTAAGTATAGTACTGTTGTCCTTGGAAAAACTGTTTTTAAAACCCTTACTTTTAATCCGAATTCATATCAAATTGACGTTTCTTTTGACCTGTCAGATATTAAAGATCAGATTTCTCAAGGGAGTTATTCTTTATCGTGGAATGGGGGCCTACCCACTACAGAAAAAAATCTTGAAGGATGAATTGTTTTATTATAAAGCATATGTCTATCAAGGTGATGAACTAAGTTCAGAAAAATTGCGCAAAGACAAGTCGCTTGACGAAAAATATCGTGGACAAACTAATTGGGTTGCCACAAGGAATAAATACTTTATTGCTGCAATCATACCAACCGACAATGCCGTTGGAGCTCAATTATTGGGAACATTCGATTCAGATGTTCCAAAATTTGATGTTTCAATAAATCAGCAAGTTAATTCAAGCAATTCTTTTTCGCTATATTTGGGGCCTTTAGAGTATAAACGCGTAGCATCTCTTGGAGTTAATTTAGAAAAATCTATGTCAATGGGCTTTTCTTTGATCCGTCCGATAAGCAGGGGGGTTTTAGCCGCCCTAGTAGCAATGCACAAAGTAATACCAAATTTTGGAGTAGTATTAATTATATTTTCTATTCTTGTTAAGATAATTGTCTATCCGCTTACAAAAAAGAGCTATTTGTCCATGCGGCAAATGAGCACGCTACAGCCAAAACTACAAGCATTAAAAGAAAAACACGCTAAGGACCCCCAAAAGCTCAACAAGGCAACCATGGCGCTTTATAAAGAAGAGGGTGTTAACCCCATGGGCGGTTGTTTGCCGATGTTAATCCAAATGCCTCTATTATTTGCTCTTTTTCAAGTTTTCAGATCAACAATTCAATTGCGTGGTGAACCATTTATGCTGTGGATAACTGACCTATCTGCTCCTGATACGCTTTTTGAAATTGGCGGTTTTCCGATAAACATCCTGCCCTTACTAATGGCGGTATCGATGTTCATTCAGCAAAAAATGACCCCAACTGCAGCAGGTGGTGCACAACAGAAAAATATGATGTATTTTATGAACATCTTTTTCATATTCATTTTTTATAAATTGCCGTCAGGGTTAAATCTGTATTATACTTTGTTTAATGTTCTTACTATTTTACAGCAGAGATTCCTAACTCCACACCAACAGCCCATTACCCCGCCGGTAAAAACCAAGAAAAAATGAACGCTGACACAATCGTTGCTCCGGCGACACCTTACGGTATTGGCGGAATTGCGGTTGTTCGCCTATGCGGTCCGCAATCTTTATTAATTATCAATAAGTTATTAAATAACAGGGATTTGCGCGTTAATTTAAAGCCGCGGCAGGCAACGCGGGCCTATCTTTTTGATCAAAAGGGTAAAGAGATGGACGAATCCATCGTAACGCTTTTTAAGTCTCCTAACTCATATACTGGTGAAGACCTAATAGAAATCGCATGTCATGGTAGTCCCGTTGTTGTAGATAAAATTATTTCAACTTGTTCCTATTATGGTGCGAGAATTGCCGAACCTGGAGAATTCACAAAACGCGCTTTTATTAATGGTAAAATGGATCTTATACAGGCAGAGGCAGTTGCTTCATTAATTCACGCCCAATCTGAAGAAAGCAGCCGATTAAATCTGCGCTTACTTCGAGGTGAATTATCCACAAAATTAAACACATTACACCAACAAATAATCACAGCTTTGTCAATGGTAGAATTTGAGCTCGACATTTCAGAGGACGAAATCCAGGATGACCTAAAAGATCGGATGCTGAATATCGTAAAAGAACAAATCGAACAAGTCCGCTCACTATTAGCTTACCATAAACAGGCTCGCATGTTAAATCGCGGTGCGATGGTTGTAATAGCTGGGCCACCAAATGTCGGCAAGTCAACTCTGTTAAATACACTATCTGAATCCAATCGTGCAATTACAAGCAATATACCCGGTACAACGCGCGATGCCATTGATGTTTCATTGATATTAGGCGGTGTACCAATTAATCTGGTTGATACTGCTGGAATACGCCACGCCACCGAAGAGGTTGAACAAGAAGGGGTTAATAGAACGTTCAATTATTTAAAAAAGGCTGACCTAATTCTTTTTGTTAATGACTCGGCATTAGCAGAAACACCCTATAGTCAATTTCCTAAAAACATTCCGATTGTCGAGATCATGAACAAGGTTGATTTACTAACAACAGTTGAACTAGCGGCTGCTGTGGGTGCCCACCCTAAGCGCATGTATTTATCAGCCAAATCTGGCCATAATATTGATCTGCTTAAACAAAACATAAAAAAATCTTTAGGTATTGGCGGATCTCTGTCAGACAACATTACAATTACAACAAGTCGCCAACAAATTTCTTTAAAACAATGTTTTGATAGACTGAGCACAGCAGTTGAGCTTTTAAACAGGCCAAGAACACCCTATGAACTTATATCAATTGAACTCCGAGAGGCGGTTGATGCCGTCGGTGAGATTTTAGGAAACACCACACCCGACGACATTTTAAGTAATATTTTTAACAAATTTTGTGTTGGGAAGTAAGTTTCACGTGAAACACTCCAAAAACAATTTTGATGTTATCGTTATTGGCGGTGGCCATGCCGGAGCAGAGGCGGCACTGGCAAGTGCGCGCCTGGGCGTTAATACTGCTCTCGTTTCTCAGGATAAGTTTGCAATTGCTCGCATGTCATGCAATCCCGCAATTGGAGGCCTGGCCAAGGGGCAGATCGTACGCGAAATTGATGTCCTTGGCGGTATTGTGGGGCTAGCTGCAGATGCAGCAGGATTGCAATTTAAACTATTAAATAGATCGAAGGGTCGTTCTGTGTGGTCGCCAAGAGCACAAACCGATAAACGCGTCTATGAAGGTTATGTTCGCAGATTGGTAGAATCTGCTGAAATGTTAACATTGGTTGAGGGGGAGGCGGTTGATATTCTTGAAAATAACAACTCGGTCGCGGGCGTAGTGCTTCGCGGTGGAGACGGGTTGTCTTGCGAATCTGTTATACTAACTTGCGGGACTTTTTTAAATGGGCTGATTCATATTGGAAATCGAAAAATTCCCGCCGGACGTATGGGGGAATCAAATTCTATTGGAATAACTGAATCACTTATCCAGAGGGGACTTAAAGCGGGTCGGCTAAAGACCGGAACTCCTCCCCGACTGCTAAAGGCGAGCGTTTCTTGGGAAAGCTTAGATACAGTTGTTGGCGACGAAGTATCCTGTTCCGTTTTCATACAGAACCAAGAATTTTAATCCACCAAATGTACCGTGTCATATCGCTAAAACAAATTCACTTAGTCACGATATTATTTTTAATGATATTGGGCGCTCTCCTTTGTTTTCTGGGGATATCTTTGGTGAGGGTCCACGCTATTGTCCTTCGATAGAGGATAAAATTCATCGCTTTTCACATCACAGTTCACACACTTTATTTTTAGAGCCGGAGTGGCGCAATTCTGATCAAATCTATGTAAACGGTTTCTCTACAAGCCTTCCTGAAGATGTCCAGCTTAATGCTTTGCGTCAAGTTCGTGGATTGGAAAGGGCCGAATTCTTAAGACCCGGCTATGCAATTGAATACGATTTTTTTCCGCCGGCCCAACTTAGGGCAACGCTTGAATCAAAATTTATTCAAGGTTTATATTTTGCCGGACAGGTAAACGGAACGTCTGGATACGAAGAAGCTTCCGGGCAGGGACTTCTTGCTGGCATAAATGCCGCGAAAAATATTTTAAAAGAAAAACAGCTTACCTTGCGTCGCGATGAGGCCTATATAGGGGTTATGATAGATGACCTAATCACCAAAGATACTATGGAGCCGTATCGTATGTTTACATCGCGCGCTGAACATCGGCTATTATTGCGATACTCAAACGCCGACCAAAGACTTGCTGAAAAAGCTAAACAGTACGGCTTAATAACAAAAGCTTTTTATGATTTTCTTTTAAACAAGATACAAATAACTACAAGGCTTGTTGAGGGTCTTGAAAACAGCGTAGAGCCGAACGAAATAAATGTCGCCCTTTTAGACACTGGAGATTCGGCTATTAAACAAGCCCAACCAGCTCGACAAATTCTTAAACGGCCTGGTTTTAAAATTTCTCATTTACCAGAACGCTTTATAGAATAACATGGCCACCTCAGGCCTTGACAGCCATATAGTTGACGAAATTTATAACGAAGCCGAAACAATAATAAAATATGAAGGATATATAATTCGCCAATATGAACAAATTGAACGACTAGGGTCACAAGAGAAATTTTTAATACCGCATGATTTTAATTATCGTTCAATAAATAGCCTGTCAAGCGAAGCGCGCGAGAAGCTGAATTTTGTCAGGCCCGAAACGCTGGGCCAGGCAATGAGAGTTTCCGGCGTTACGCCTGCAGATATCGGCGTATTGTCCATTCTACTATACAAATCAAAATGAATGTTTCACGTGAAACGTCTATATCAAATTTGCTGTCCCGCATGGCAAATGATCTGAGCATCAACAAAGATATTGTTAATTCGAATCAGTCTTTTTCTGGACTAACACATTCGTCAGCAAGTTTGATCTTGCTGTCAATTAACAGCGTGGTTGACGGGCCAATTTTTGTTCTTTTTGAGAATGTGACCACCGCCGAGCGATTGTATTTATCTTGTTATAATTTGAGTCCGGAGAAGGCCGCGTTCTATCCTGCTGTAGCAACGGCGGGTTTAGACATTCCCGGCTTCGGCCTTGAAAATGAACGCTATCGAGCAGAGGCTTTTAATTTAATTCAAAAAAATAACTCGGGGTTGGTTTTCACCTCCGCTGCGGCTATGAATGATCCAAGCATAGATGTTGTGCCCGACAAAGACGTTGCGTTTTTAATTAAAGAAGGTGAAGCCATTGACCGGCAAGGACTGCTAGGCGCTTTTAATAGCTGGGGTTACGAACAAACAGATCATACAGAAACTCCAAAAACCTATTCTACGCGTGGTGGGATTTTAGATGTTTTTTTGCCATACGCCACCACCCCAATTCGAATGGAGCTCTTTGGAAGTGTTGTAGAATCTATCAGAACATATAACCCGCGCTCACAACGTACCATTAAAAACGTGACTCGTGTTGAAATTCTTCCACCACCAAACAAGAAGACATCTTCCTTTGAAAAAGCATCTTTATTAAGTTTTTTGGGTGGTGATTGTTATGATGTTAAAATTATTGAGGCCTCCGGACTGTTGAGCATTCAGTTTGGTAATGCCTACGATATAGGCGTTAACCTCAATTGTAAAAAAATAAATGTTTCTGAAAAACTTCTTTCTATCGGCGAGGTATTTTTAGGTTCTTTATTAAATATTTTAAAGTCTGATGATATATACATGTTTTCTGATGGAAAAGACCCAAAAACAATCTTAAAAAAACATTCCTTAGAAAAAACGAATGTAATACCACAAATTTTGGAAAGCGGTTTTTTTTCAGATCAACTAAATCTTTGCTGTTTGTCTCTTGCTGAGTTGAACAGTCAACCACCCGCACTCCAATCAAGGTGGTCTGTCGATACGATTGCTGAAATTCCTCAAAAAGAATTTTCCTCTTTGGAAGATTTAGATTGGGGTGATTATCTTGTACATCGAGATTTTGGAGTTGGCATATATCGTGGGTTAGAAACAATTCTTACACACGAGAACGTAAATCAGGAATGCATCAAAATTGAATATGCCGACAATTCTAACGTATATGTTCCAATTGACAAATTTAATCGTGTACACAGAATGATAGTTGCCGGTGATAAAGAACCAACGCTTTCTGCATTAAATAGTCCAAAATGGACGAGACAAAAACAGATAGCAAAAGATTCCGCTAAGGACGTGGTACAAGATTTGGTGAATTTATACTCTTCTCGTAATAAGAACAGGGGCTTTAAATATCATAAAAATAACGGTTTTATGCACGAACTGGAAAATTCATTTCCATACGAAGAGACTCCCGGACAGCTTACGGCAATTGCATCTGTTATGTCAGACATGGAAAAAGACTCTCCAGTTGATCGTCTGATTTGCGGCGATGTGGGTTTTGGGAAAACAGAAGTCGCTTTGAGGGCTGCACTAAAAGCCATCGTTTCGGGCAAAAAAGTTCTATTTTTAACACCGACAACCATTTTAGCAGATCAACATTATATATCGACATCTGGACGACTAGAGCCCTTAGGAATCCAAGTTGAACTATTATCTCGATTCAAAACCAAAAAGGAACAGCAGGAAATATTAGAAAAAATGCAACTAGGCAGTGCAGATTTAGTTATAGGCACACACAGGCTGCTATCTAAAGATGTTCGTTTTCCCAACTTGGGTCTATTAATTATTGATGAAGAGCATCGCTTTGGGGTAAAACATAAGGAAAAATTACGGCAATTACGTTCGGCTATTGATGTGTTAACCCTTACAGCAACACCCATTCCCAGAACATTGCAACAATCCTTGTTAGGAATACGAGACATAAGCAGAATAAGCACGCCACCAAAGACACGGCGCCCAATAAAAACATTTGTTCAATACTTTAATTGGAACACCGTCAAAGATGTTGTAAATAATGAACTTATGCGCAATGGACAGATCTATTTTTTACATAATGACATCTCATCAATTCCTTTTGTTCTAAAAAAACTTTTAGAGCTTTTTCCTAACCATATAACAGGTGTTGCTCATGGTAGGATGAGCTCTAAGGAGTTGGAAAGCACTGTCTTGTCATTTTTTGCAGGAAAGATTGACATCTTGCTCTGTACAACAATAATTGAATCCGGCCTAGACGTATCAAATGCAAATACAATTATTATAAACAATGCCCAAAATTTTGGGCTATCACAATTGTACCAAATCAGAGGTCGTGTTGGGCGAAGCCATAGACAGGCCTATTGCTATTTGTTATTACCTCACCGGAAAACTATTGGAGATAGTGCCCAAAAGCGCCTAAAGGCGATTGAACAGTATACTACCCTAGGTTCGGGTTATGATATATCGCTCAAGGACCTCGAAATCCGTGGAGGCGGGAACCTATTTGGTTATAAACAAAGTGGGAACATGGCCGCCGTTGGTTTTGAAATGTATTGCAAACTTTTACAGGAAGCCGTAGATGAATCATTAGGCAATAACAATGAAAAATTGCAACCACCTAGGGTTTCTATACCGCTTAATGCTATGTTAGAAGGTAGTTATGTGTCTTTAGTGCAGGATAGATTATATTTTTATCAGCAACTTTCCGAGGCAACCAATATTGATGCTGTAAATAATATTGAAGGTGAATTACTTGATCGGTTTGGAAGGCTTCCTGAGGCAGCAAATAATTTGATTTACATCACGCGCCTTGGCATTATGCTGACAGGAACTGCTGTTACTTCTGTTTCGGTTGTTGGTACAAATCTAAAAATCGAGCTTTCTGATTTTTCACCTTTTCAATCCGTGCAGGAGCTCCTTGTGGCTATTGAAGAAAAAATGAAACAAAATAATTTCAGTTATCAATTTACTCCTTCGCAAAAAGGATTTTCGATTTTAGTTAAAACAGGCGCTCTTAAGAATTCATTAATGGCGCTGGAATTTTTTGTTGAGCTATTTTCTAAATGAAACTTTTACTAACTTTAGTGTTTAAAATGTAGTGCCTATGAAAAAACTAATACCAATAATAACTATTTTACTAATCATCTCTTGTAGCTAAAGAGAGCAGGATTAGTAATAAAATTATCGCCAAGGTAGAAAACTCTGAGCTTACATTTGCAGAAGCCGAAAGACTAAAGCTTGCTGTATCAAATAAAAATTATAGCATTAATGATGTAGCTTCCTCTTGGGTAGACAGAGAGTTACTTTTTCTTGCGGCCAAACAAGCCGGCCTAGACGCCGACGAAACTTTAAACGCTCAGGTTGATGCCTATCGAAAGGAGTTGTTTGGCAACTCCTTCATGGATAATTATCTGGGATCCAAAATAGCAATTGAAAATGCCGAGATTAAAACCTACTACGATAAAAACAGGAGTTCTTTTCAGCATAAAAATGACGGTGCAAGAATCATGCACTTTTTTACAAAAACAGATTCGACCGCTAAATACATAGCCAAGATTCTGAAACAGTCTAATAATTCGGTCGATAGAAAGGAACTTTTAGCAAATTTTGATATAGATATAACAATTGTCGAGAGGGGTTCTTTGATTGAACGCCTAGATTCAGAGATTTTTTCAAATACTCGCATTAATAGTGTCATTGGTCCTGTTAAAACCGAATACGGCTACCACGTTGTTGAAGTATTGGGTCGATTTTCTGCCGGTTCACAAATTGCACTAGATGAAGCTTACGATGAAATTTATCAACGAATATTCAACCAAAAAAAGGCACTTAGTTCATTGCGCTTTTTAGATAGTTTAAGAAATCAATATACTGTAAAAATAAATATAGAGAATAATTAATGAAATTACGAAAAACCAATCTGTTAGTTTTAGGAGCACTGCTTTTTACAAATAGTGTGTATGGGCAGTCTGATAATGCCAAACCCGTGATTGATGGCATTGCTGCAATAGTTGCGGAAAATATTATTCTAAAAAGCGAACTAGCACAGATTGTTAACTTAACAGCTATGCAGCAAAATATTAATCCTAATCAAAATATAGAACTATATCAAAGATTACAAAAACAAGTTTTACAATCGTTAATTGACCAGAATGTTGTTTTAGAACTAGCTAAGCGCGATACTAATATAATAGTAAAAGATAAAGAAGTTGATGCAGCTCTGGAGTCACAAATAAACAATATTCTATCTCAGGCTGGTAGTGAAGAAAAAGCCGAGGAAATGCTTGGAGAATCCTTGCGTGATTTTAGGCGCGAGTACTGGTTTGACATCAAAGAAAGATTGTTTGCTGATAAATATCAACAAATGAAGCTGCAAGGGCTATCCGTAAATAGAAACGATGTGGAAAGTTTTTATAAGGCCTTCAAAGACAGTTTGCCGTTTTTCCCACCAAAAATCAAGCTTCGTCATATCCAACTACCGCTTAAACCTGGTGAAAAAAGCATTGCTAGAACCCATGAGCTATTAGATAGTTTGCGAAATGAAATTATCTGCTGGGGCTGATTTCGCTGATTTGGCGAAAAAGTATTCACAGGATCCCGGCTCAAAAAATCGCGGTGGAGACCTCGGTTTTACGCGCAGCGGTACCTTAGTTAGTGAATTTGAAGAAATCGCTTTTACTCTTGAAATGAATGAAATCAGCAAACCAGTTAAAACAGCTTTTGGTTATCACATAATACAACCATTAGAAAAACAAGGCGACAAAGTGCGCGTAAGGCATATCTTGATATCCCCTCCCATCACAGAAGATGATGAACAAAAAGCATACGACTTTGCTGCATCGATTAAAGATTCTATAACAACACTTAATGAATTTATAGCACTAAATGGGCGGCATTCCATTGATGAACAAACCAAGAATAATGGCGGCGACCTTGGTTGGATAAATCCCAACGATTTTGCTGTTCCTGAGATAGGCCAAGTTTTAAAACATTTGGAACTTCATCAATGTAGTCAGCCGGTTAAAACTAGTTTAGGATATCATCTATTGTGGCTCGAAGGTGCAAAAGAAGGCGGTTATCCAAATCTTGAAAAACACTGGATAGATATTGAAGCAATGGCTTTAAATAAAAAGAAATTAGATTGGTACCAAAACTTTATTCAGGAAGCGCGGGAGAAATTCTATATTTCAATAAAGAATTAGTGTTCACAAGTTTTCCACATAGTTTTTTAAATGTGGTTTTATAGTCGTTAATTATCCACAAAACCAACCACATGTTTTACACAAAATAATTTTGTGTTGAAATATAAGATTAAAATCGATATCTATTTTATTTTAAATCATAATATTCCACATAATACGTAATTATATCCACATAAAGTATTGGTTTAAGTAATTGGTTAAATGTACAGTAGAAGTTTTATTAGTTTGCAACACAATCAAACAAAGATATCAACATTATCAACACTATAAATAAAAAAAGTTTTTTAATATAAATCTATATAATATAATAGCATTTAACTACCTGAACACGTTTGTTAATATAAAATTTTTAATTACTATTTAAGCTCATAATAAAGTAAATTATTGCTCTATATATAACCAAAATTTACAAGGAAGTTTTATGAAAATTTCGACATCTAAAACAGAGTTACAATCAGCTCTCCAAAAATTATCAAAAGCGGTTCCTAATCGTTCTACACTACCAATTTTAAGCTTTGCACTTTTTCAAGTAGATGATGAAAATACAATTATTCGAAGCACAGATTTGGAAATCACAGTTGTAACAAAATTATCGGCAACTATTAAAGAGACCGGATCGGCTGCTATTCCTTTACAAACACTTTTAGAATTAACAAATGAGATCAATGATGATAGAATTACTCTATCAGTTAATCCGCAACATAAGATAGAATTAAAAACCGACAATGGTGTATATGATCTTATGGGAAAAGCACCGGAAGAATTTCCAACCCTTCCGCAAACAGAAGGCAAAAAGAACTTGGGCATTAGTCTTGAGTCGATGAAATCAATAATTGATATGACAAGTTTCGCGGTTAGCCGCGATGAGATGAAACCAGCATTGACGGGTGTTTTTCTTCGAGTGAATGACAATAAACTTACTGCTGTAGCAACCGATGGTCATCGTCTTGTACAGTACATCGATAAAAACTATAAAGCAAATGAGTTTACAGGTGATGTTATTATACCAAGAAAATTTTTAGGATTATTTAGCACGTTTAATGCTAATGAAGTAGCAATTTCTGTTAGTGAAAATCATCTAATTGCAGAGTTTGGCGAAGATACTGTTTATACAAGAGTAATTGATGAACGTTTTCCTGATTATGAAAGCGTAATTCCCGTGGACAATGAAAAAGTTTTGTCAATTAACCGTAACGATTTATTGGGTGCCGTGCGTAGAGTATCAATTTTTTCTAACAAAGCCACGCACCAAATTGCACTGCATTTAGATGAGAAAAAAGTTCATATGGCGACAGAGGACCCTGAAAAGGCTTCGCGCGGTCAGGAAGATTTATCCGGTGCACAATATTCTGGCGAACCGCTTCTTATTGGTTATAATGCTGCATATTTGCGCGATATTTTATCTCATGTCCAAGGTGACAACGTGATCGTTAAACTGAAAACGCCGATAAGTGCTACACTGTTTTATCCTGAAAAAACAAATGATAACATTGATTTAACAATGTTATTGATGCCCATCAGGCTAAACGATTAGGTCATTTCTGCTATTTTTAAATATTAGTTTGTTTTATGCCAATTAAGGAAATTGGATTGGTTTCTTTCCGCAATCATGATACTATAAAATTGGAATTTTGTCCCACATATCAATGTTATATGGGGCAAGAACGGTTCAGGAAAAACAGCAATCTTAGAAGCTATACATTTATTGTCAATTGGGCGGAGTTTTCGAACAAACAGAAAAAATGAATTATTAAAAGATGAAATGGAATTTTTTAGCATAACAGGAAAATTTATAAACACTTCCAATTTGCAGGAAATTCAGATAAACCAAACTAAAGACGGAACACGGCGAATGATAATTGACGGTAATAAATTAGAAGGCATAAAAGATTTGGTGGGGTTAAATCCGGTTGTGATTCTATCTCCTGAAGAGCAAATTATAACAAAGGGTGCACCGCTGGATCAAAGGAATTATTTCAACAAATTATTCTCGATTGTTTCGAATGAATATTTTACAATTCTATCTGATTATAATCGAATTTTGAAACAAAGGAACAAACTGTTAGATGATTTTAATTTAACCCAAAACGCACAAAGTGAGTTAGAAATTTGGAATGAAAAGATTGCTCGAAATTGGACATAAGTTGTGGATAACCAGGAAAGAACATTTTAATAAATATCAAACTGAATTAAACGATATCGTTAACGAATTTAAGGATGCGGATTTTACCTTCTCGGGAGAAATGGTTTCGAAAATACCAACAAGTGAAAAAGAGTATATAGAAGTTTTGAATAAACGACAAAACAAGAGATATATACTTAAATCGAACAACCTATGGACCGCATACGGATAAAATCAATTTTTTATTTAATTGAAAAAACATAAAACAGTACGGGTCACAAGGAGAGCATAAACTTGCCCTATTGCTAATTAAAGTTGGCCGAGGTAAGACTAATTAGAAATGTCGCCGAGAAAGATCCAATCATACTTTTAGATGATTTATTTGCCAAATTAGATGATCAACGCAGTAAACAGGCAATGACTATGATAGATGATGACCTTCAGACAATTATAACAACGACCGACTTGGGACTTGTTGAAAGTCGGGGCGTAAAAATTGACAATTCGACCAACTGCAGTTTTTATTTAGGATAAAATGCAAAGTTTAAAAATAGCCATTGATTCAATGCTTGCAGAAATTTCGGAATTGAAAATGCCGTAGCGCAAAATAATGCGCTAAACATTTGGAACGAAGTTGTTGGTGAGACAGTTGCCAAAAACACTCTACCAGAAAGGGTTGAACATGGTATTATAATTGTTAAAGTTTCATCGCCAACCTGGCGTCAGGAATTGTTTTTTCAAAAAAACGAAATAATTAAAAAGATTAATAAAAATATCGGGAAAAATGTAATAAAGGACATAAGATTTATATGACGAATAATATTCAAGAGAAAGCTACTTACGGTGCTGAAAAAATCACAGTATTAAAAGGACTTGAAGCTGTTAGGCGCCGTCCAGCGATGTATATTGGGGATATTGGAAAACGAGGATTGCACCACCTAGTCTATGAGGTAGTGGACAACTCAGTAGACGAAGCGCTTGCCGGTGAGTGTACAAAAATAAAAGTAAGTTTAAATAAAGATGGTTCGGTTTCAGTTGAGGATAATGGTCGCGGAATTCCGGTAGATATCCATAAGGAAGAAAAAAAACCAGCGCTAGAGGTTGTAATGACAATTTTACATGCTGGCGGAAAATTTGATAAAGGTTCATACAAGGTTTCAGGAGGATTGCACGGAGTCGGTGTTTCGGTTGTAAATGCCTTATCTGAAAAACTGATTGCTGAAATTCACCGAGACAATAAAATATATCAACAGAGCTATTCACGTGGCAAGGTAACAAGCAAACTTGAAGTTCTTGGAAAGACAAAAAAAACCGGTACAATAATCACATTTTTTCCAGATAGTGAAATTTTTAAGGTACAAGAACTTTGAATTTGAAATTATAAGTGATCGTTTGCGCGAATTGGCATATTTAAATAGTGGGCTAGAGATAAATATCGTTGACAAACGGGGTGATGAAAAAATTGAGGAACAATACAAATATGCTGGAGGCTTAAGCGATTTTATTAAATATTTAGACAGCAATAATCTACCAATACACAATAAAGTAATAACTATTGTCAAATAACGTAAATGAAGTTGCCGTTGAGGTGGCATTTAGATATTGTCAAACTACACAGAAAACATTTTAACATTTGTAAACAATATAAACACGATCGAAGGTGGTACACATTTATCCGGTTTTCGATCTGCCCTAACTCGTGGATTGAATAATTATGCCTCAAAGAACAACCTTGTTAAAGACAAGTAAGACTGATACAACGTCATTGTCAGGAGAAGATTTTAGGGAAGGCTTAACCGCGGTGATTTCGGTAAAAGTTCCCGAACCACAGTTTGAGGGACAAACAAAGACCAAACTAGGAAATGGCGACGTAAAGGGTATTGTTGATGCGGCAGTATATGAAGGCTTACAGGATTTCTTGGAAGAAAATCCCACCGTTGGCAAAAAGATTATTGAAAAAGCCTTGTTGGCTGCAAGAAGTCGTAGCGCAGCTACGAAAAGCGCGCGAATTAATTCGCAGAAAATCCGCATTAGGTAGCTCAACACTCCCTGGAAAACTTGCAGACTGTTCAAATAGAGATCCCGCAATGAGTGAATTATATTTAGTTGAAGGTGATTCAGCAGGCGGCTCAGCAAAGCAGGGAAGAGATCGCCGATTTCAGGCGATATTACCATTACGCGGCAAAGTTATAAATGCAGAAAAAGCGCGAATTGACAAACTTTTATCAAATAATGAAATTCAAACGATCATTACGGCGATTGGTGCCGGTTTTGGCGGGTCGGGGGACGATGAAAACTGGAGATAAAAACGCATCAGATTTCGATATTGAAAAATTGCGCTACCATAAAATTATTATCATGACAGATGCTGATGTTGACGGTAGTCACATAAGAACATTATTATTAACATTCTTTTATCGAAAAATGCCAGAACTTATAACTAATGGTAACATATATCTGGCAATGCCACCGTTATATAAAATTAAACAAGGCAAAAAAGAAGTTTATGCCTATGATGAAAGCGAAAGAGAAACGATAGTTGATCGTCTACAAAAAGAAAACCAGACAAAAAAGGTTGAGCTACAACGGTATAAGGGATTGGGTGAAATGAACCCGGAACAATTATGGACAACAACAATGGATCCCGAACTGCGAACACTTTTGCTGGTTAAAATAGATGATGCATTTGAAGCCTCCACAACCTTTCAGGAATTAATGGGTAGCGATGTGGAAGCTAGACGCACTTTCATTGAAAATAACGCAAAATTTGTGTCAAATCTTGACATTTAATAGACAGGAAAATTAGAGTGGATATAGCAAGAGAAAATATAGTCAATCGCGACATCGTCGACGAGATGAAGGAGAGTTATTTAAATTATTCTATGTCTGTTATCGTTTCACGGGCATTGCCCGACGTAAGAGACGGACTTAAACCAGTACATCGGCGAATTTTATATGGAATGAATGAGCTTGGCTCGCAATGGAATCGAGCTTTTAAAAAGTCAGCAAGAATAGTCGGTGATGTAATGGGTAAATATCATCCGCATGGCGATTCGTCAGTTTATGATGCACTGGTTCGCATGGCCCAGAGTTTTTCAATGCGTTATGAGTTAGTAGACGGACAAGGAAATTTTGGCTCTATTGATGGCGATAGCGCAGCTGCGATGCGATATACAGAATCACGCATGACAAGAATTGGCAGCGATATGTTGCGCGACCTAGACAAAGGACACTGTTAATTGGAATCCCAAATTTTGACGAAACATTAAAAGAGCCAGCAGTATTGCCATCAATTTTTCCTGCGTTATTAGCAAATGGTTCTGAAGGAATTGCTGTTGGTATGGCAACCAAAATTCCACCACACAACTTAACTGAACTGGTTAATGGTTTAATTGCTCTAATTGACAATTCTGAAATGACCCCCGAAGAATTAATGACCCATGTTAAAGGACCGGATTTCCCAACGGGGGCTATAATAATGGGAACGAGTGGAATTAAGGATGCATATAAAACCGGAAGGGGAAAAGTCATTGTTCGTGGTAAGGCCTTTGTCGAGACAACTCAAAATGGGCGGGAACATATAATACTTTCAGAGCTACCTTATCAAGTAAACAAAGCAAACCTTATTGAGAAAATTGCTGACCTTGTTCACGATAAGAAAATTGAAGGCATTTCTGATCTGCGTGACGAGTCTGATAAAGAGGGTATCCGTATTGTTGTTGAAACAAAAAGAGACGCAATTCCCGATGTGGTATTAAATCAACTTTATAAACACACCCAACTTCAAGATACGTTCGGTATAATTATGTTAGCGCTTGTTAATGGTGTGCCCAAGGTTATGGCATTGCCAGAAATGATGAAGCATTTTATTGATTTTCGACATGATGTTGTTATACGACGAACCGGCTATGACCTAAATCAAGCAGAGGCTAAGGCACACATTCTTGAGGGTTTGAAAATAGCTCTCGACAATATCGATGAAGTAATAAAAATTATTAGAGGAAGTAAAGATCCCGTCCATGCTAAAGAAGGACTAATGAACGGTTTTGAATTGTCTGAATTACAAGCACAAGCCATTTTAGATATGCGCCTTCAAAGACTTACCGGACTTGAGGTTGATAAAGTTGTTGAAGAATACAAGGAAACAATTAAAATAATTGCCCAGCTTAAAAACATTTTGGATAGCCGTAGTATTCGCATGGATATTATCAAAACCGAACTGAGGGAATTGCTTGAAAAACATGGGGATACACGCCGGACCGAAATAATGCCCTATGGTGCTGAGTTTTCTATTGAGGACATGATAGCCGAAGAAGGCATGATTATCACAATTACCCACCAAGGATATATTAAGCGAACAGCCGTTAATACATATAGAAGCCAAAGGCGGGGCGGACGTGGAATTCAGGGAGCGACATCAAAAGACGAAGACTTTATTGAGCATCTATTCATAGCAAACACACATGATTATATGCTATTTTTTACAGATAAAGGAAAATGCTACTGGCTTAAAGTTTATGATATTCCGCAAGGCGGTCGTGCCACACGCGGAAGAGCAATTGTGAACTTGATTGGCTGTGAAACAGATGAGCACGTAAAAGCCTTTGTGAGCGTTAAAGAATTTGATGACCAACATTATATTGTTATGGCAACGGAAAAAGGCATCGTCAAGAAAACTGTTCTATCGGCTTATGGCAACCCCCGCAAGGGCGGTATATTTGCAATTGAAATCCGCGATGATGACCAACTTATTGAAGCCCGAATAACCAATGGCGAGCACGATATATTGCTAGGAACCAGCGACGGAAAATCAATTCGCTTTTCAGAAAGCGATATTCGACCAAGCGGCAGAAAAACAATGGGCGTAAAAGGCATTAAACTCAGCTCTGCTACGGATAAGTTAATTGGGATGTTGATTGTAAAAAGAGAGGGAACAATTCTGGTGGCAACAGAACGCGGATATGGTAAAAGAACAGAAGTTATCCAATACCGGACCCAATCCCGTTCTGGTAAGGGTGTTTTAACTATGCGAACTACAGAAAAAACCGGAAAGATGGTGGCGGTCATGGAAGTTGTTGAAACAGATGATCTAATCATTATCACAGACATGGGTGTTATTATGCGCCAACCTGTATCAGCGATTCGCACAATAGGTCGCGTTACACAGGGTGTTCGACTGGTCAAACTTGACGAGGGTGCTAAAATTTCATCTATATCTCGAGTAGTTAAAGATGACGAAGAAGCTGAAGAAACAGTAAAGGACAAACAACTTACGATAAGCCAAACGGAATAAGTGAACATAAAAGACAATGTTGAGATTGTTAGGGGACGCATAGCACAAGCCCAATTACGAAGGGGCATTAACATAGCAGTTAATATTGTTGCAGTAACAAAAACACACCCTTCAGCAACCATTCTTGAAATTAGGAACGCCGGCATTGATATGATCGGCGAAAACCGCGTTCAAGAAGCAGAAAATAAATTCCAAGACATATCTGCAAGCATCTCAAATCTTAAAAAGCGTTTGGTTGGACATTTGCAATCCAATAAAATAAATGTAGCACTTAACATTTTTGATACAATTGATTCTGTAGATTCATTAAAACTTGCTAATAAAATAGGTAGCAAGGCAATTTCTATAAATCGTACCATACCAACGTTATTAGAAATAAATACAAGCGGTGAAAGTGCAAAATTTGGATTCAAACCGAAAAATACAGATGACATACTTGCCTGTTTTGAAGTACAGGGAATAGAGGTGCAAGGATTGATGACAGTTGGACCGTTTACTTCAGACATTAAGGAAATTAGAAAGGCCTTTATTAGTTTACGGAAATTACATACATCTCTAAAAAATCAAATCAACACAAAGTCAGGGCAGTTTACCGAACTGTCTATGGGTATGAGTGATGACTTTGAAATTGCTGTAGAAGAAGGCGCGACAATGGTTAGGCTGGGAACAGTTTTATTTGGACAAAGGAATAATATTTTATGATTAACGAACATACACCAATTTATCTATGTTCTTTCAAAAAAGAATTCGATAATAAAATTTCATTTGAAGGAACCAGTCTCAATCATAACTACGGCAAAATAAACGGAAGACCAATTTTTTTACCTAAAAACATAGATGCCAAAACCATTAATCCAAAGAATTTTATTGAACTTAAAAAACAATTTAAACTAAATGAACTTCTTATCATTGATCGGCTAATAGGAAGCAAAGAAACGGTATCGATAATTAATCATGTAAATAGATCAGGGCAGAATTTTTTACGTGGCGTAACGCCGGAAGAAAAATTCCCACAATTCCCAGATATGTCAAAAGTATATAATATGGTTTCAGGTTTAAAAACAATAGTTGTTCATACAATTGGCACCGAAAGATTTAAAAGTCCGCCAATTGATGAAAAAGCTATATGGAGCGAGGCGGTTGGATTAATTGCGCCCGTCGCCCATTATGTTGGTATAAAGATTTTTGCAATAGGCGGAAGCAATGTTAAAGATATTATTAGGTTATTATAAAGAACAAGCAATACCCATCAAGATCATTTATTGCAAAGCGCTAACGCAATTTGCGCTCCCAATTTCACGTTATTTAGCGCAAGTGAAATATTAGTTTTAAGGCTTTCACCTTGGCTTAACTCAACAACTCTCTTAAGTAAAAATGGTGTAACCTTTTTGCCAATTATATTTTTCTCCGAGCATTCAGTAAGTGCTATTTCAATATATTTATCAATAACTTTTTTAGGAATTTCATCTGATTTAGGTACGGGGTTTGCAACTAAAATTGCTGAGGGTATCTTTAAATCTTTATGAACCTTGAACAGTTCGGCAATTTCTATGGGCGCATTACAACGATTACCAATTTTGCAATCAGAGGCCTGTGAATAGAAAGCTGGGAATTCATTTGTTTTATATCCCACCACCGAAACAGCGCTAGTTTCAAGAGACTCAAGCGTTTTGGGAATAGCTAAAATTGCCTTAACACCTGCGGATATCACAATCATTGGTGTACGGGATAATTCAATTAAATCTTGGGAAATATCGAACGTGGCTTCGGCATATCTATGAACGCCGCCGATTCCTCCTGTAGCAAAAACATCAATACCCGCTAAATGTGCCAAATGCGTGGTTGCGGAAACAGTTGTAGCGCCGGTTAGTTTATGTGCAACTGCAAAAGCAATGTCTCGTGTGGCAATCTTTTCTACATTTTTACTGCTTGTTAATATTTTCAGTTGATCGTCATTTAATCCGATATGGATTTTACCATCAATGATAGCAATTGTTGCGGGCGTTACACCATATTTGCAAGCAAGCGTCTCGGCTTGTAGTGCAAACTTAAGATTATCTGGATACGGCATTCCGTGGGCAATGATGGTTGATTCGAGAGCAAGTACAGGCAACTTTTTGGATAAAGCAGTTTCAACCGCAGGAGATATAGAAAAATGTTTTTTTAGTGAATTCATAGCACTCAAGTTTACTTAAAATTTGTAATCGAACTAAACACAAGGATTGTTAAATTTCTCGTTATTATATAAAACGAACCAATGTATTTTATCGAAAAAAAAGAACTATTATTGCTTGACCCAAAAGTATTGGGATTACCGCCAAGAACTTTGATCGGAAAAATTTCCGACAACAATTTTGTATTATTAAAAGATCGTAAAAGTAGAATTATTATGAAGGACGGCCGACAAATTTTAAGTCAAATTGAAATAATCAAAAGTCACAAACCTAAGGCAAAAATTAACTTTGCAACAAGTGCAACAGTCTGCGGAAAAACAACAAAATATTTAAATGAAAAAGGAATAAGAATTTACACTTTGGAAAAATAAAATGTCCCGCCTCAAGCAAATAATTTTTCATCGCAACAAAGAAATCTCGCACAAGATTATTTTGCTTGGTCTGCCAGTAATTGCCAGCAATCTTAGTCGTACGTTCATGAACTTGGCTGACATGGCTATGGTTGGTCGGCTCGGCGCAGCGGCATTGGCGGCAACCGGTATGGGTACAATGCTAACCTGGATAGTTCTCAATTTCGGCATGAGCTTCCGCACGGCAACTCAAACGGTAACAGCCCGCAGATTGGGACAAAAAAAATATCCAGAGTGCGGTACAGCGTTGCGAAACGGACATATTTTAGCAGCGGTTTTCGGCATACCAATATCACTATTAGGATATTTCTTTGCAGATAGACTTGTGCCATTATTTTTAGATGACCCGAAAGTTATTGCAATGTGCATAGATTACGCATCAATAGCATTTTTGAGCACCTTTTTCACCACGCTTGGTTTTGCATTCCAAGGCTTCTATACCGGGATTGAGCGTACACGCATTCACATGAATGTATCGGTTATTGCTAATATTTTAAATGTATATTTGAACGCTGGTTTAATTTATGGAAGCGATGGAATTCAGTCGGGACTTTCATCGGTTTCCGGCATGGATTTGTCGTGGCTTGGCGCACTGTGGTCGTGGTATCCATTTCCCGCGATGGGCGTTAAAGGTGCTGCCATGGCAACGCTGATTGCATCGACGTGGATGGCAATCCACTATAGTTTATATTTACTTGCTCCAACGATACAAAAAAAATACAAAGTATTTTCTCTCCAATTGAGCAAAAAAATGCTGAAACGACAAGTTATCTTGGCGTTGCCGCAGGGCTCACAAGGAATGTTGGTGGTCTTGGGCTATGCGCTATTTTACAAAATACTTGCAATGATCGGAGTCGTAGAACTGGCATCAACAGAGGTTGTCTTTACAATATTACACACATCTTTCATGCCTGCTGCCGGTATCGGGCAAGCCTGCGCGACTTTAGTCAGTAAATATCTTGGAGAAAAAGAACCCCAAAAGGCAGAGGTTAGTATAGTGGAAAGCGTTCGCTGGTCAATGCTGATTATGGGTACACTTGGTATGTTATTTATCACGATTCCACATTATATATTACCAATATTCACTAACGACCCGGAGGTTATTAGAATAGGTGCAGTAGCATTGCGAATTGCAGGATTTGTGCAATTTGCGGATGCGGTTGGAATGACTCTTTGGTTTTCGCTCTCCGGTGCGGGGAATACGTTTTTCCCGGCAGCTGTAGAATCAGCTATAATATGGTTGTTCTTTTTACCGTTTGCCTATTTAACCGGCATTGTTTTGGGCTTAGGATTTATTGGCCCCTGGATTGGAATGGCAGCCTACCTATTCCTTTTTGCGAGCATTATGTTGTGGAAAATATTAAAAGGGGATTGGAAAGAAATAGAAATATAACGGTTGATAGTATGGCGTTGTGCCCAGTTATTTTATATAGTTAAGTCTTTTTAAAAACAAATCAATTTCGTTAAACGCTTTTTTTGATATTTCTTTATCAGGCTTTGGCCATCCATTGTCAGGTTGATCAGATGGGGTAAATAAATGTCCTACTCCATCAAAAACGAATAAGTGAGATTCATTACCGTATTTAAGTAAATTTTTATGAAATAACACTGATCCTTCAATCGGCGTAACTGTATCATCTCTACCAACAACTATAATAGATGGAGGCATATCGCCATTTATATATTCTGCAGGAGAAAAATCTTTTGGATTTCCCTTATCAAGCAAAAGTTTTTTAAACCACCTATCGTTTACTATTGATAAGCCTGGCGATTGCAGAATTAACGCATTTGGTATACTTGTGATAACTGAATCTGATCCGTAATCAGGAAAAACTGCTGCGCATGCAATAAGATGTGCGCCGGCGGACCAACCAAAAGCGGCAATTTTATCATTATTGGTTTTTAAAAGTTTTGTCTTCTCCCGCATCCATATAAAAAAGTCTTTCGTATCTTCTATTGCATCTACAGGTGTAATTGTATTTTCATCAGATAAACGATATTGTACTGAAATCGATACCAATCCTAATTTGGCATATTTTTGTGCATATCCAAACCCCCATGAAGGTTCTCCTATAGACCAACCTCCTCCATGAAAAATTGCAATTGCAGCGTGATTTTCATTGGCCGAATTATCAATCGGGAAAAACACATATGCTTTTAGGCTGTCCGACCCTGCAATTTTATAAATAAATTCAAGCGGTTCAATAGAGTTAGTATTTTCCTGTGCGTTTAATCCTACAGAAAGAATAATCAATAAAAATAAAATTTTAATTTTCACAAGATTAAAACATTTAAGCTATTCATTAATAATTCTGTCTCACTTAATTGGGCACAAAATCTCGCCATACGAATTTCGTTTGTTGGGAATATATGTTTATTTTTTACTTTGTTTATCACGGAAATGTTTTCTTATTGTATGACAATTAAATATACACATCAAACAATGTTTAGGCGGTACTACTAATTTTTAATTCAGGCCCATCCTGCTTTAACAAATCCTTGGTTTTGCAATTAAGGATAGTTGCAGCAGCGCGCAATCCGGTTCCTGTTACACCTGCCACACCATGGGAAAGTGTACTTGCGCCACATAAATAAAGATTTTTGATCTCAGTTTTTGTGTTAAATCCAAAAGGACCAATTTGCTTAGTTATTTTATCTGTTCCATAAATATTTCCCTTATGAGAGTTTATGAAATGGGCATTTGTCAGCGGGGTTGCCAAATCTTTAAATACTACGGAATCTTTAATGCCGGGAACACGTTTTTCAAGATAATCCAACATCCGCCCCATTATATCCTTCTTTAAAGTGGTATATTCTTTTGACCGTTTTCCTTGTGAATCGTTTTCCCACTTTTTAAATGGCTCATAATTTGCAAAGCAGAACGCCTCAATGGTATGAACTCCTTTTTTAATCTTACTTGGATCCTTGAGAGTTGTGATTGTCATAAACATCGCAGGTGGACTATTATGAACAGTATAATCGGTTTGACCGAGCGAATATATTTTATCAAGATCAGAATGTTCGTAAAACCAATAATTACCGGAATCGTAACCCATACTTTTTAGATCGAGATCAACAGCTAAAAACAAACTTAGACACGAAGTGGAATAACGGACCTTGCCCAATTTTTTATTTAGCTTATTACTTAAATGTTCTTTTCCGATTAATTTAATAAAAGTTATTTCGGGGTCAGTGTTGCTAATTATATTTTTTGCAAAAAGTTTTTCGCCATCGCCGATCTCTACACCAATAGCCACGCCGTTTTCAACGATAATTCTTTTAACGGGTGTGCTTAATCTGATTTCTCCGCCGGAACGTTTTAAGGCGCGGATAAATGCGCGCGGAAGTATATAGGCACCACCTTTTGGATAAAAGCCGCCATTGAAATAATGCCGCATAATACCGATTTGCACGAGTGCCGATACTTTAGAAGGCGGAACTCCATGATCACCGGCTTGGCTTTTTAAGATTGCACGAAGAGTTGGGTCTTTAACATAGTTATCGATTAAAGCGCCGCCCGATTTCCACAGCCATTTGATAGAACTTAATTTATTGAGTGGAAATTTGCCGCGCGGCAAAGAGCCCATCAATAAAGCTATATTATCAATTTTTTGGAATAATTTTCTTATTCCAACCGATTCATCTGGAAAGCGAGCAATTAATCTATCAATATATTTTTCTTTTCCCTTTGGGATGTCAAATTGCTCATCATCAATAAAAATATGATCAAAATTATTTGGATTTAATTCCAGGAATTCTAAGGTCTTGTGAGACACCAAGACCACGGTATATTTGATCAAGATATTCACCCGGATTCAACCCACCAATATAATGTACGCCCGGGCTAAAACGGTGACCGTCGAGTACGAAAGATTGTGTCCAGCCTCCCGGCGCATAATGTTGTTCACAGACCAAAACTTTTTGTCCGGCTTGAGCCAAGGCAACTGCGGCGGTTAGTCCACCTGCGCCCGAACCAACAACGATAGAATCATATTTATTATTAGGCATAATATTCTCTTAATATATATTTTAAAAATTAGCATAGAATAAGTTGCTGAATCACAGATAATTAATATTATAAACACTGCCCAATACCTTTTGCAGACAATTACTTATAAATTGTAAATTTAGTGCTCTAATAAGAGGTCGCTGTCCACTTTAAATTTTATATTTTAGCAAGGATTTTATAATGAAAAGAGAACAAGTTACAATTGACGGAAACGAAGCTGCAGCATATGTTGCCCACAAAACGAACGAGGTTTGCGCAATTTATCCAATTACTCCATCATCCAACATGGGAGAATGGGCAGATCAATGGTCGGCAATGGGTATTAAGAACATTTGGGGAACCGTTCCTCATATTATCGAAATGCAAAGCGAAGGTGGCGCAGCAGGGGCTGTTCATGGTGCACTACAAACCGGAGCGTTAACCTCTACTTTTACAGCGTCTCAGGGATTATTGTTGATGATCCCCAATATGTATAAAATTGCAGGAGAATTAACCTCAACTGTATTTCACGTCTCAGCCGAACAGTTGCGACGCATGCTTTATCAATTTTTGGTGACCATTCTGATATTATGGCTGCTCGCTCAACGGGATTTGCCTTTCTTGGTGCTTGCAATGTACAAGAAGTAATGGATATGGCGCTTATTGCTCAGGCATCAACATTGAAATCACGCGTACCATTTATACATTTCTTTGATGGATTTAGAACGTCGCATGAAGTACAAAGAATTGAGCAATTAAGCGATGATGATATTCGCGCAATGATAAACGATGACCTGGTTATTGCGCATCGCAAGCGCGGTTTAAATCCAAATAATCCGGTATTGCGCGGAACAGCCCAAAACCCCGATGTGTTTTTCCAGGCACGCGAAACAGCGAATCTCTTTTATGAGAAAACACCCCAACTGGTTCAAGAAACAATGGATGAGTTTGCTAAAATGGTTGGCAGAAAATATAAATTATTTGAATATGAAGGCGCAAAAGACGCCGAAAGAGTTATAGTCCTTATGGGCTCAGGAACAGACACTGTGCACGAAACAGTTGATTATTTAATCGAAAAAGGCGAGAAAGTTGGTGTATTAAAAGTTCGCCTATATCGTCCATTTTCGATAAAACATTTTATTGATGAACTTCCATCAACAGTAAAGAAAATTGCCGTATTAGACAGAACAAAAGAACCGGGAAGTACCGGCGACCCGCTTTATCTTGATGTTGTAAATGCAATCACCGAATTATACATCGACAACAAGGCACCGAAGGTAATTGGTGGCAGATATGGTCTCTCATCAAAAGAATTTACTCCAGGCATGGTAAAGGCTGTTTTTGATTCTCTGAAACAGGATAAACCATTAAATCATTTTACCGTTGGAATAAATGATGATGTAAGTAACAAAAGTCTGAAATATGATAAAAACCTTTCTATTCATAAAGAAAAAATGTTCAGAGGCATGTTCTATGGTTTAGGCGCAGACGGTACGGTTGGAGCAAACAAAAATTCAATAAAAATTATTGGAGAAACCACGGATTTCTTTGCACAAGGACATTTTGTATACGACTCAAAAAAATCAGGCAGTATGACAGTTTCTCATCTTAGATTTGGCGAGGAACCAATCAGGTCTCCCTATTTAATTAATCAAGCAAATTTTGTTGCCTGTCATCAATTTGGATTCTTAGAAACACAAGATGTTCTTAGAAATATCGAAACAAAAGGCACTTTTTTATTGAATGTCCCATATTCCGCTGAAGAAGCTTGGGATAGGCTCCCCCTAAAAACACAAGAACAGATCATTGAAAAAGAACTTAAGGTATATGTGATTGACGCTCTAAAAGTTGCCAAAGAAACCGGTATGGGTGTACGTATAAACACAATTATGCAAACGTGCTTTTTTGCCATTTCCGGAGTGTTGCCAAAAGATGAAGCGATTAAAAACATCAAACAATATATTAAAAAGACTTATGGCAAAAAAGGTGAAGGAATAGTTACTAAAAACTATAAAGCTGTTGATGAAACGCTTGCCAACCTTAATAGATTAGAAATACCGAAAAAAGCGACAAGCAAAATAAAGACAGCAAATCCAGTTTCTGATGCAGCTCCTGACTTTGTAAAAGATGTGACAGGTAAAATTATCGCAGGATACGGAGATGATTTACCAGTAAGCGCTTTCTCTGTTGATGGAACATGGCCCACAGGAACAACGCAATGGGAAAAGCGAAATATTGCAACAGAAATTCCAGTCTGGGATCAAGATATTTGTATTCAGTGCAACAAATGTGCATTTGTGTGTCCACACGGTGTTATACGCCCAAAGGTTTATTACAATGATCTATTAACTAAAGCGCCAAGGCACTTTCAAATCAATAAAAGTAAAGGGTCGCGAGTGGGAAGATGGAGAGGTGTATACTTTACAGGTTGCAGCCGAGGATTGCACCGGTTGTGCAATGTGCATTGAAGCCTGTCCTGTTAAAGACAAAACAGACACTAAGCGAAAAGCTATAAATATGGAACCACAGTTACCACTCAGAGAAAGCGAAAGAGAGAACTGGGATTTCTTCTTGTC
This sequence comes from uncultured bacterium, assembly GCA_963715945.1. Lineage (GTDB taxonomy): Bacteria > Fidelibacterota > Marinisomatia > Marinisomatales > JAHJCW01 > JAHJCW01. The sequence continues at coordinate 505,378 of CAVQSL010000015.1, read as the reverse complement.
CTTGCCGGAAGTTAAAAGAGATAGAATTAAGCACGATAACGTCAAGGGTTCACAATTATTGCAACCACTTTTTGAGTTTTCGGGTGCATGTACCGGCTGTGGAGAGACTCCATATGTCAAGCTTGCCTCACAAATGTTTGGAGATCGGATGATAATCGCCAACGCGACAGGCTGTTCGTCAATTTATGGAGGTAATTTACCAACGACACCTTGGTCAAAAAACAACGATGGCCGAGGCCCAACATGGTCAAATTCTCTGTTTGAAGATAACGCCGAGTTTGGACTGGGTTTCCGCCTAACAATAGATAAACACACCGAGTACGCAAAAGAACTTCTAATAAAACTCAAGACAAAAATAGGCTCAGAGTTTGTAAGTGAGATATTAAATGCAGACCAATCTACAGAAAAAGGAATTTTTGAACAGCGGGACAGAATCGAAAAACTCAACAAGACATTGTCGGGGTTTACTTCAACCGAAGCAAAACAACTATTAAGTATTTCCGATAATCTTGTTAAAAAAAGCGTTTGGATTATGGGTGGTGATGGCTGGGCGTATGATATTGGATACGGTGGACTTGACCATGTTTTGGCATCGGGTAGAAATGTTAACATCTTGGTTCTAGATACAGAAGTTTATTCAAATACTGGCGGACAGGCCTCCAAAGCAACACCGCTTGGATCAGTAGCAAAATTTGCAGCAGCAGGTAAGCCTACCGGCAAAAAAGATTTGGGAATGATGGCAATGAACTATGGTAACGTTTACGTTGCTCAAATTGCAATGGGCGCAAGCGATTTGCAAACAGCTAAAGCATTCCAAGAAGCAGAATCATATAATGGGCCATCAATAATTATTGCCTATAGTCATTGTATCGCACACGGCATCAATATGCAATTTGGGCTTGACCAGCAAAAGGCGGCAGTAGATAGTGGACACTGGATTTTATATAGATATGATCCTCGCAGAAGAGATGACGATAAGAATCCGCTACAAATTGATTCAAAAGCGCCGTCTATTCCTCTGGCAGAGTATATTTATAAAGAAACACGCTATAAAATGCTTACTAAGAGCATGCCTAAACGGGCAAAAGAGCTTTTGGGTGACGCCGAAGAGATGGTGAAGCTAAGGTGGATTAAATATCAAGAAATGGCAAAAGCAAATACGCAACAATAGGTAAAAGGAAAAATATAATGAGTCTACAAACAAAATATTTGGGATTTAATCTAGAGAATCCGCTGGTTCCATCAGCCTCGCCCCTTTCACGCGACCTCGACTCCGCCAAACAATTGGAAGATGCCGGTGCACCAGCATTGGTAATGTATTCATTGTTTGAAGAAGAAATATATCATGAAGATGCTGAATTAGACCATTATCTATCGCACGGAAGCGACAGTTTTTCTGAAGCACTTTCCTATTTTCCCGACCATCACGATTTTATATCTGGGCCGGACGAATATCTTGAACAGGTTAGAAGATTAAAGGAAAATCTCAAGATTCCAATAATCGCAAGTTTGAATGGTGTATCATTAGGCGGATGGATAGAGAAAGCCAAGCTTATTGAGAATGCCGGAGCAGATGCTTTAGAATTAAATGTTTATTACTTGCCAACAGAGCCAAATCAAACAGGAGGCGAAGTTAAAAACATTTACATTGATATTTTAAAAGCAGTTAAAGAAAACATTTCTATACCAGTTGCTATGAAAATTGGCTCCGCTTTTAGCGCCCTGCCCTCATTTGCAAAAAGAATTGAAGATGCTGGAGCAGATGCCCTTGTTCTTTTCAATCGATTTTACCAACCCGATATAAATCTCGACAAACTTGAAGTCGAGCCATCGCTTTCTTTAAGCGATTCGGATGAAATTCGCTTACCGTTAAGATGGATTGCCGTACTTAGAAATCAATTAAAGCTATCACTGGGTGCAACTAGCGGTGTTCACACAACACAAGATGTTCTCAAACTAACAATGGCTGGAGCAGACGTCACCTTTATGACCTCTGCGCTTTTGAAATACGGACCAAAACATATAACTAAGCTAAAAGAAGAACTTGTTAGATGGATGGAAGAACACGACTATGAAAGCTTAGATCAAATGCGGGGTTGTATGAGTATGAAAAATGTTACTGATCCTGGTGCTTTTATGAGAGCAAATTATATTAAAACGCTCAGGGAATATCAACTATAATAAAAAATAGGCCTATCAAAGCCTAATTAGTATCCCAATAAGTCTGCCACTAGACAACTAAATCTTTAGCTATTTCCTTTCATATTGATTTGCACTTAAATTTGTAGTTACCTTGAATTGGCAGACTAAATAGTTACTATTATATATAAATGAGAAGGAAATGGACAATAATCGGAAAAATATTGATATAGACCAGCTGGAAACGCAAGAGTGGATTGAATCTTTACAGGCAGTCTTAGAAAACCATGGTCCCGAGAGAGCACATTTCTTAGTTGAGAAAATTATGGACCTCGCCAGAAGAAATGGCGTAAAAATACCGTATAAACAAACAACTGCATATTTAAACACAATTCCTGTTTCACAACAAGTAAAATTTGCTGGAGACCGCAAAATTGAAAGACGGATCAAGTCTCTAATAAGGTGGAATGCAATGGCGATGGTTGTTCGAGCTAATAAAGCAAGTCCCGGAATTGGGGGACATATATCCACATATTCATCGGCGGCTACACTGTATGAGGTTGGATTTAATCATTTTTTTCGAGGACCCGAGCATGAGAGCGGAGGGGATCTAATATTCTTTCAAGGACACTCAACTCCGGGAATTTATGCGCGATCATTTTTAGAAGGACGACTAACAAAGAAAGCATCTTACAAACTTTCGTCGTGAACTTGCTGATGGCGGAGGACTCTCATCCTATCCTCATCCATGGCTGATGCCTGATTATTGGCAATTTGCTACAGTTTCAATGGGGCTAGGCCCGCTGATGGCGATTTACCAGGCACGATTCATGAATTATCTTATTGATCGAAACCTAACAGAAAATACAGGTCGAAAGGTTTGGGCGTTCCTTGGAGATGGAGAAATGGATGAACCGGAAGCGCGCGGTGCAATATCGCTTGCAAGCAGAGAGAAGCTCGACAATCTTGTGTATGTTATTAATTGCAACCTTCAAAGGTTAGATGGCCCGGTAAGGGGAAACAGCAAAATAATACAAGAGCTTGAAGGAGTATTTCGCGGAGCAGGCTGGAATGTTATAAAAGTTGTGTGGGGCTCAGACTGGGATCCGCTATTAGAGGCTGACGATAAAGGAATTTTAACCCAAAGGATGGAAGAAATTATTGACGGAGACCAGTTGAAGTATGTTGTTGAAGGCGGTTCCTATATTCGAGAACACTTCTGGGGGAAAGCGCCGGAATTAAAAAAAATGGTTGAACACCTCACCGATGATGATTTATGGAAATTGAAAGTTGGCGGACACGATCCAGCAAAAGTATTTGCTGCCTATGATAGTGCGGTAAATCATAAAGGGCAACCAACAGTAATTTTAGCCAGAACAATTAAAGGTTATGGCATGGGTGAAGCGGGTGAAGGGCGAAATGTTACGCATCAACAAAAAAAGCTAAACGAAGAAGAATTATTATATTTCAGATCAAGGTTTGATATCCCACTTACAGATAAGGAATGTATTAAAGCACCTTTTTATAAACCCAATAAAGATAGCGAAGAAATACAATATCTTCTTGAGAAGAGAAAAGATTTAGGAGGATTTGTTCCTAGCAGATCAGAAAAAGCACACTCCATAGTAGTTCCAGAATTGAAAACATTTCAAGAAATAACAGGTGGCTCCGGAGATCGAGAAATATCCACAACAATGGCCTTTGTTAGATTGTTGACGCTCTTAACTCATGATAAAAAAATTGGAAAGAGCGTAGTTCCAATCATTCCAGACGAAGGAAGAACATTTGGAATTGATCCGCTTTTCAGACAGCTTGGTATTTATGCGCACGAAGGACAGAAATATGATCCGGTTGATTCCGCTCAATTTTTATATTATAAGGAGGCAAAAGACGGACAAATACTTGAAGAAGGAATTAACGAGGCTGGTGCAATTGCATCGTTTATTTCGTCGGGAATGTCTTACAGTACACATGGCGTAAATACAATACCGTTTTATATTTATTATTCCATGTTTGGATATCAGCGCATAGGCGATTTTTTGTGGGCAGCATCGGATATGCGAACGAGAGGTTTTTTGTTGGGCGCAACAGCAGGTCGAACTACATTGGCGGGCGAAGGATTGCAGCATCAAGATGGCCACAGCCATTTAGCGATGTCAGTAATTCCTAATGTAACAGCCTACGACCCGGCATTTGCCTATGAAATGGCAGTGATTGTCCAAGACGGTTTAGAGAAAATGTATACCGACCAGGATCCATTAATGATTTATATTACACTTTATAACGAAAATTATATACAACCGGCGATGCCGAAGGGTGTTGAAGAGGGGATACTCAAGGGCATGTATAAATTTAGAAGTGGCAAAGTTCGAAAACTCCCGCGCGTTCAGCTTTTGGGAAGTGGACCAATATTAAAAGAAGTTTTATTTGCTGCTGACATTTTGGAAAAGGATTGGAATTTAGATGTTGATGTCTGGAGCGTAACTAGTTACAGCGAGTTGCGTAAAGATGCAGAAGACGTTACCCGATGGAACCTTCTACATCCCAACAAAGAATACCAAGTTCCCTTTGTAACTAAGTGTTTAGAACATGCAAAGAGCCCTGTTGTGGCTGTGTCGGATTATGTAAAATTGGTAGCCGAGCAAATATCGCCCTTCATTTCCGGTTCATTCACAGCGCTTGGCACCGATGGATTTGGGCGTAGTGAAACTAGGCAAGAATTAAGACGATTTTTTGAAATTGATAAGCGCTATATTGTTTTAGCTGCCTTAAACACGCTTGCCCAAGAAGGACAAATTCAACTCGATGAAGTGGAGAAAGCAATTAAGATATATAATATTGACACGGAAAAACCAAATCCAAAAGATGTGTAATTAACACATCTAATAGGAGAAAAGATGATAAAAGAAGTTTTATTACCAAACATTGGCGAAGGGATTAGCACTGCTGACGTTAGCGATGTTTTAGTAAAAGTTGGAGATTCAATATCAAAAGATGATCCAATCTTTGTGTTAGAATCCGAAAAAGCAACAATGGAGATACCGTCTCCTTTCGAAGGTAAAGTAAAGACTGTTAACATCAAAAAGGGTGAGCAGGTATCGCCAGGGCAAGTCCTAATAACTGTGGATATCTCTGGAGAAGACAAAGATTCAGATATTACAGAGGAGAAATCCATCGTTAAAGAAAATATTTCAAAAAACCCCGTGTATGAGCCCCCAAAAGTAGAACAGTCGGCTGAAGTACAAACACCTAAAAATGTTGATATTCCAAAAACAGAAAAAGTTCCTTTCGCAAGTCCGGCGGTACGTCGCTTTGCGAGAGAGCTCGGGGCAGATTTAATTTATATTCAAGGAAGTGGACCCAAGAACCGTATTACCAAAGAAGACGTGCAGTTATATATTAAGAGTCAACTTGCCGGACGGGGCACCTCAAAACCGATATTGCAGTCTGCAATCGATTTTACACAATGGGGTCCCATTGAAAATTTACCCCTTAATAAAATACGAAAGATTACCGGCGAAAGAATGACAACCGCCTGGCAAACAGTTCCACAAGTCACAAATTTTGATAAAGTTGATATTGCAGAACTAGACGAGTTTAGACAATCATTACAAAAAGTTAATAGCGATGAAAACGCGAAAATAACACTTTTGCCCTTTTTGATGAAAGCATCTGCCAAAGCACTTGAACAATTCCCCGAATTCAATTCTTCGCTTTCGTCTGACGGTAGTTCGATTATATTAAAAAAGTATTATCATATAAGAATTGCGGTTGATACGCTGGAAGGCTTGACCGTTCCGGTAATTCGTGACGTAAACAATAAAAACGTTTTTGAATTATCTAAAGAGCTTGCCGATTTGAGCCAACGAGCGCGCAATAAGCGATTAAATATTGATGAACTAGCCGGAGGAACATTTACAATTTCAAGCTTAGGTGGAATTGGTGGAACATATTTCACACCTATTGTCAACCCTCCTGAAGTTGCCATACTCGGTGTTTCGAGAGCGCAAATTGAACCAATATATAATGGAGATGAATTTGATAGCCGTTTGATGTTGCCGTTAACCCTGTCGTATGATCATCGCGTTATTGATGGCGCGATGGCTGCGAGATTTATGAAGTATATTAATGAATTATTGTCGGATATTAAAAATTTATCTGATGCAAATTTAGTATAGGATTTATCATGACTGATAAAAACAATCATTTTGATGTAGTTGTAATTGGTTCCGGTCCTGGTGGTTATGCAGCCGCCTTTAGAGCAGCCGATTTAGATAAAAAAGTTGCTCTTATTGAAAAAGATGAAGTTCTTGGAGGCGTCTGTCTTAATAGGGGTTGTATACCATCTAAAGCATTATTGCACATTTCGCAAATTATTGAGGAAGCACAAGCGCTCGAAGAAAAAGGTGTTAAGTTTGGCGCTCCCAAAATTGAATTAGAAAAAGTGCGAAACTGGAAAAATGAAGTAGTTGGAAAGCTGAACAAAGGAATTTCGCAGATGGCAAAAGCAAGAAATGTTCAGGTTTTTACCGGAGTGGCAGAATTTACATCGAAAAACGAAATTGTTATTAAAGTTGATAGCAAAACCGAAACAATCACTTTCGATAATGTAATAATTGCAACGGGCTCTCGCTCAACAATGATTCCGAGCATTCCAAACGACCATCCATCGGTTATGACCTCAAAAGAAGCCCTGCTGTTAGAAACCATTCCTAAAACATTACTTGTTATTGGCGGAGGATACATTGGGCTTGAGATGGCAACGGTTTATAATTCATTGGGCTCCCAAGTTACGGTAGTTGAAATGTTGGATTCATTGTTGCCCGGAGCCGACAAAGACATTGTCCGTCTTTTACAGCACAAACTTAAGAATGATTTACATCAAATCATGGTCAAGTCTAAAGTGGTTGAGGTTAAACCCAATAAAGATAAGATGCTATTAGTGACGATTGATAATAACGGAAATACAATTGAACAAAAATTTGATAAAGTTCTAGTTTCGGTTGGGCGGAGACCAAACACAGAAAGCTTAGGATTGGAAAAAATTGGGATCAAGCTAACGGAAAATGGATTTATTAAGGTTGACAAAAAACAGAAAACAAATATTGTTAATATTTATGCAATCGGTGATGTAGCTGGGTGAGCCGATGCTTGCCCACAAAGCAACGCATGAGGGAAAAGTGGCGGCGGAAGTCATCGCCGGTTTGCCGGCAGCGTTTGATGCAAAAAGCATTCCAGGCGGTAATATTCACTAATCCGGAAATTGCCTGGACAGGGTTAACAGAAACAGAAGCACAAGCAAAAGGAATTGATTATAAAAAAGCAGAATTCCCCTGGGGTGCGAGTGGCAAAGCAATTGCAACGGGGCAGTCAATTGGCAAGACCAAACTTCTTTTCAATCCTGACAATGGTAAATTATTAGGGGTTAGTATTGTAGGGGCGCATGCAGGTGATATAATATCGGAAGGAGCGCTTGCCATAGAAATGGGTGCCGATGCGGAAGATATTGGCCTTACAATTCACCCCCACCCTACACTATCAGAAACCATTGCCAATGCCGCTGAAGTATTTTCTGGTACAGTGACCGATCTTTACATTCCGAAAAAAACGAAGTGAGTCGCAAAAACCAAATTGGACAACTTTTTGGAATTGGCTCAGTGGGAATCGTCCTAACGGTTATAATTTGGTTTACTGTACATTATGTTGAGATTGTTTTGAAAGTACCGAAGATAGTAATTCATCCAACCATTAGATTTATGCTCATGGTAATTTTTATGATTGATGCATTATATTTATTAATTGGTGGAAATTATTATTTAAGTAAAAGTGGTCGAGGAAAAGAAATTGCCAAACATGGTCCCTTTCAATTTATACGACATCCTATTTACAGTGTATGGATTTTCTCTTTTACTGGGATTTTAGCTATGATTTTCTATTCGTGGGCATTGATTATTTCCGCAATACCAATATCGCTAGTGTGGTCATGGTTAGTTCAACGTGAAGAAACGCAAATGTTTGAAAAATTCGGGTATGATTATATATCATATATGGAACAAACCGGACAGTTTTTGCCTTCTTGGCGTGCGATGAAGAAGAGCGTAGAAAAAGACAACTAACTTCTAAGATACGAAGCACCATTTACATCAATTATGCAGCCGGTAAGGAAATCAGTTCCTTCGGATGCCAAAAATACAGCAGTTTTAGCAATTTCTTCCGGCTTTGCTACGCGACCTATCGGACTTTGACTTAATATTTCTTTTTTTCTTTCTCCAGTTAAGTGCGGGCGTGCCATTGCTGTTTCAACAAATCCGGGAGCGATGGTATAGACGAAAATATTATGAGGCGCTAGCGCAATAGCAAGCGATTGACCCATGGCATTCAATCCCGCCTTACTTGCACCATAAGCGGGAGCAGTTGGCTCACCGCGGAAAGCACCTCGGGATGAAATATTAATTATTTTACCACGACCTTGTTTTATCATTTCTTTGGCAACTATAAAAGTAAGGTTTGCGGGCCCCATCAAATTTGTATTAATAGATTTATTCCAGGCAGTTTGCCAATCATCAAAATTAACTTTTTCTAATGGGTGCTCGGCGTAAACACCGGCATTGTTAACTAATATATCAATTCTGCCAAAGGAAGAAAGAGCTGTTTCTACAATTTCATTAATATTCTTTGGATTTGACAAATCGCCACCAATTGTTATATGTTCTTTTCCTTTAAGCTTCTTGCAAAGGCGTTCAGCTTTTTCTTTTTGACTGTTATAATGCAGAATTACTTTTGCACTTGCATCGGCAAACTGAGCCGCCATTACAGAACCAATTCCGCCGGAAGCCCCGGTAATTAACACAACTTGACCTTTCATATTGTTTCCCATTTTATTGTTAAATTTAACTTAAGAAAGAGTTGCGGGTCTAAGTAAAAAAGGGAGAAATGTTATGCCAAGACATATTACAATACCGGCTATTGCCTTAATGTTATTTTCGATGATGGATTGTGCAACAGCACCTCCGAGCGAAACCGCATTCGCAAAAACCTATAAACATCGCGTTGTGCACGTAGTTCCAGTAACACACCGCAAGGTAACCACAGTTAAGGTTCATCATGTTGGACCACTTACAAAAGCGGAAAGAGATGACTTAATTCGATGGTATAAAAATAAACACCACCGACCACATCATCGGGTCAATGTGGTTTTTATTAAGAATTAATTCAGAATTTGAATAATTTGATCTTTTGTCATGCCAGGCTTGATCTTTTTTAGATAGAGCAGTTTAATTACGGCTCTATCAATTTCAGTAAATTCTGTTACATCTGTCCATTTCTGGTAAAAAATACTGTCTATATATTTACCTGAATCATTCATTAAACCAAGACTCTGTGTAAGTTCTTCACGTATTAAATGCGAACGTTCATTTTGCGTGATCTCTGCCGAAGAAACTAAGATACTTGCATTGTAGATCACGTAATTATCATCATGCCATAACGCCCAAAAGAAGCCATAATTTGTAGGAATATAGTTTTGGTCAATTGAGCCGAAATCAGACTCTGGAGAAAACGTAATGGTCAGATTTTCTTTCTTTTCAACAAGTTTGATTTTAATGCCGGATATTAACTCGTTTAGGTCGACAATTATATCATTAATGATTTCCAAATCTTCACTGGTTGGCTCACCTTCAATTTTAATACGAATATTTTGATTCCACTTTTTTATTACCGGTATTTCATCGCCGAATTCTGCGCCCAAAGCAATTTCTGAGAAATAATTTATTTCTTCTTGAGTAAAATTGTTGGTATTGTTTTGAACGGAACAACCAATTAGTATCAGTGTAAAAGCAATAAATATAGTTTTCATAGTGGGCTAAAGCTAAAAGCTACCGAAAACAACATTCCATTAATATTTTATGGTAATTAAAAGTACTAAAAAACAAGCTACTAAAATTATTGGCACGGGTGTATTTTTAAAGTCATATAAAAAATATAAAAGCAAGGTTTAATTATGAACACAAAATTATTTACAGCAATTATTACAGGAATATTTATTCTAACCTCTTGTGCAGAAAACGTAGGAAGTAAGATGACAACAATAAAGGAAAATGAAGAAATGACCATAAAAGAACAAAAAGAAATGGTGCAAGTCCCCCAAACGATTAAAACAGCTTTTGAGTACGTTAAATCATCTGGGGGAATTGATGAATATCGTTGTACGCTAAATGATTTGAGCATATTGCTAATGGAAGACCACTCAGCGCCGGTGGCAACTTTTATGGTAACCTATCATGTGGGATCGCGAAATGAGGCGATTGGCCATACAGGCTCCACGCATATTTTAGAGCACATGATGTTTAAAGGATCAAAGAATTTTAATAAAGAAAATGGCAAACCAATTTGGACAGTTTTACAAAACGTTGGAGCTCAAATTAATGCTACAACATGGATGGACAGAACCAATTATTTTGAACTTCTTCCAAGTGAACATTTAGAGAGTGCAATTGCGATAGAAGCAGACCGCATGCGGAATTTGCTTATTAAAGATGAAGAACGCCAAACTGAAATGACGGTAGTCCGCAACGAATTTGAACGAGGAGAAAACGACCCGTTTGATACTCTAGATAAGAACATGTGGGCAACCGCTTATCAAGCACATCCCTACCACCATTCAACAATTGGCTGGCGTTCAGATATCGAGGGTGTTTCGACGGAACGTTTGCGTGAATTCTACGAAACATTTTATTGGCCCAATAACGCAACCGTTACGATCATCGGTGATTTTAATAAGGACGATGTATTACAAATGATTTTAGATAATTATGGAAAAATCCCAAAATCCCCTCACGCTATACCAGAAATGTATACAACTGAACCGGAACAGGAAGGCGCACGTCGTTTTGTAATTAAACGTTCTGGACAAACAGGAATTATTGGAATTGCACACAAAACACCAGAAGGACTACATGAAGATAATTATACACTCCAAATTTTATCAAGAATTTTAGGAGATGGCAAATCAAGCAGACTATATAAAAAGATAGTTGATAAAGGACTCGCGACAAGCGTTAGCATGTGGGACTTCCCTTTTCATGATAATGGATTGTTTGTGACATATGTATTTCTAACACCGGACGTAAGTCATAAAGATGTTGAAAAAATCATATTAGATGAATATGAATTAATAAAAAACAAAGGAGTCACAGACGAAGAGATTGCCAGAGCTAAAGGGCAAATCCGCGCTGAACAAGCTTATAGCCGTGATGGCTCGTACTCAATCGCTTCAAATTTAAACGAAGCAATTGCCACTGGCGATTGGACTTATTATACCAATTATTTTGAAAACATCAATAAAGTTACCAAAGAAGATATCAAACGAATTGTTGATACGTATTTCATTGAAGACAAAAGCACGACCGGCTATTTTATTCCACTAACTGGATCGGGTGGTGGTGGCGGACAACCAAACAGCCCAAAAGGCCATCATTCGTATAATTTTATGGATGCAACGGAAGATTATTATAGTGGAAGTGGAGTTTCCGAGTCAAAAATAGCGGAAAGAATAATTGAGCAAACGCCGCTATATGGAATTCGCTTATTAACGATGGAAACAGGCGTGAAGGATGCTGTTACAATATCCGGTAGTCTCTTAGGTGGTGATGTGTACAGTCCGCAAGCCAATATGATGATAGCAGATTTAACTGCCTCAATGCTGGACAAGGGGACAAAAAATAAATCCAAATTTGAGATAGCAGATAAACTTAGAAACAGTTGGTGCAAGTATATATTTTTCAAGCGACCAACACCATGTCAGGTTTAATGCCAAATGTTTAAAAAAAGATATTCCTATAGTTCTTGAGTTACTGGCGGAACAGCTTAGAGAACCGGCTTTTAATAAAGATGATCTAAAAACTCTTAAGACGCGCTTAATCGGCAATTTTAAAAAAGACCAAGAGCATACTGGCAAACAGGCTGGAGGAGCCTTTTTAAGAAAGCTTTACCCCGAGGGGCACCCCAATTATAGTTACAAAATTGACGAACGCATCAAAATGGTAAATAACATTCAATCTTCTAATTTAAAGAATTTCCATGATATATATTACGGGTTAGGGAACATGACAATTGTCGCCGTAGGCGATGTTGACAGCGAGGAGGTTAGTGCACAAGTTGCCAAAGTATTTGACAGTTGGAAGACATCACCCCTAAAGAAAAAAGAATCATCATTAACGGCGAATATTGCTGGCGGCGCTACTGAATATGTTACAATAAAAGATAAAACAAGTGCCGATATCTATATTGGACTACCAATTGGAATTGATCGCAACCATGAAGATTATTACCCTTTAATGCTTGGAACCTATATTTTAGGAGGTAATTTTTCAGCACGCTTGATGCAAACCGTTCGTGATGAACAAGGATTAACGTACCATATTCAATCATCACTGGGTGGTGTAGACTATGGAAACGATGGATATTGGTTAATTGGCGGATCGTTTGCACCACAGATGGTCGAGAAAGGATATAATGCATCAATCGAGCAATTGGAGAAATGGCTAATAGGAGGAGTTACGCAAGAGAATTGGACGCAAAAAAATCTACGATAACTGGTTCTTATAAAGTCGGTTTGGCAACAACCCGCGGATTGGCCAGGCAAATTTTAACCAATTCGGAAAGAGGAAGGCCAATCAACTATTTGGACATATTTCCTGAATTGATTGATGCAATAACGCTAGACCAAGTTAATAATACTATCAAGAAATATATAGATACGAACAAATTAGTTTTTGTTGCGGCGGGTTCACTTGATAAAGATGGACATCCGTTAGAAAAATAGAAATAGCCCTACACGCTAAACTTAGAGAATATGTACGAATATCAACAATCCGGGCGCTATTTTGCACAAGTTGCCGATGATATTAAGGATATTGCCGGTGAAGAGTTGCAAGAACTCGGTGCTACTGACATAAGTGATTCCTACCGTGGTATTTATTTTAACGCCGACCAGGAATCGCTATACCGAATTAATCTACATTCTAGGTTGATCAACCGAGTGTTGGCGCCGCTAAAAACCTTTGATTGTCATTCAGATAATTACCTTTATAAAGTTGGACAACAAATTCATTGGGAAGACTTTCTGAATCCGGAACAGACTTTGGCCGTCTTTGCCAGTGTTACCCAAAGTAATATCAACCATTCCAAGTTTGCGGCGCTGCGCTTGAAAGATGCGATCGTAGATTATTTTCGGGAACGTGCTGGTAAACGTCCTAACATTGATACGCGTAATCCTGATTTATGGCTGAATGTGTACATCGAAAAAAATGTGGCTGTTATTAGTGTGGATACATCTGGCGGCTCTCTGCACCGCCGGGGATACCGCACGGAATCAACACAAGCACCGATGAGTGAAACTTTGGCCGCATCAATAATTCGTTATGCAGAATGGGATGGACAAATGCCTCTTTACGATCCGCTTTGTGGTTCAGGTACACTTTTATGTGAAGCCTACTTGGTGGCCACTAAAACCCCTTCTGCCTTACTTGCGTAAGAAATTTGGCTTTGAACGCTTGCCGGACTATGATGCTGTATTATGGGCAAAAGTAAAAAGAGTGGCTGATAATAAAGTACAGTCTATTAGCAATAACCTGATTCAGGGTAGTGATATTGATTTAAGAACGGTAGCGACCGCCCAAAAAAATAGTGCCATTATTGATCCTGGCACACAAATTAAGATATTTCAAAAAAGATATATTCGAAATAGAAAAGCTAGAAGACACCACCATAGTTTGCAATCCACCTTACGGTATCCGCATGCAGCAGGAAAAGGATTTGGGGGGTTTCTATAAAAATCTGGGTGATTTTTTGAAGCAACGTTGTACGAATTCAACGGCCTTTATCTATTTTGGAGATCGTAAGTACATTAAAGAAATCGGCTTAAGATCAAGTAAAAAATGGATTTTAAGTAACGGCGGATTGGACGGAAGACTCGTTAAATATGAAATGTACTAACTGCTTCAATGGATATTATATTAATAGCCGCAATTACACTTGACGGTTACATTGCTCGTCGTAATGATGAGGTAATATCATGGTCTAAAGATTTAAAATTTTTTAAGAAGCAAACAATGGGATATCCTGTAATAATGGGCTTCCAATACCGAAAAGACCCTCGTAGTTGAACTTGAAGGACGTGAAAAAATCGTTGTTCAACGAAATGATAATCCAAAGAAAATATTGGACGAATTAAAAGCAGAAAAATGTTTTATTGTTGGAGGTGGAATAACCTATCAAAATTTGCACCATTTTTAACGCATTTGTATATTACTCCCCACCCTATTATTTTTGGAAAGGGAATAAAATTGTTTTCAAATTTAAAAGAAGAGCTATCTCTAAAATTTGTACGAAAAATTACTGTTAACAAAACTGAAGGAATATTCCAATTTCAGTATAGTGTCATAAAATAATTAGATACATTGACAGCGAGGACAAAGATGCGTGCCGCGTTGTGCAACACGGATTTTTTCAATCTTAGCAATCACAACGCGAACAATTTTCGGCTTGGCGTCCAAAGACCTGCAACTGTTCTTTAAAATTACCGCTTTTGCCCTCGCCAAAATAAAAATTGATTATTGTTGTTCCTTGATTTTCTATGGCGGTTTGCAAGAGCCTTTGAATTGCAGAATGTAACGCATTTGATTTTTTTCTGCTAACCGATGAACCAATTTGTTGAGGATGTAGCTTTGCATACCACAAGTGCTTCATCAACATAAATATTACCGAGACCGGCAATAAAACTTTGATCCAACAGAAGAGGCTTTAACTGTCTTTTGTTATCATTTAAATTTTGAAATAACCAATTTGCGGTAAAATTTTTTGATAGAGGCTCAATTCCCAATTTTTGATTGATATAATCCAATGAATCATAATAATACAATCTTCCGAATTTCCGATAATCTTTGAAATACAAGGCGGCACCATCTGTAAATTTAATTATAGCCGTAAGATGTTTTTGTTTGTCATCGGCAGTTAATGTTAGTAATAATCGTCCTGTCATTCGCAAATGAATGAGCATAAATCCCTTATTTAGATTAATGACAATATATTTTCCCCTACGTGTAACATCCGTAATAGATTTCCCCAAAACCAATTTATTGAAATGTTGCGGTGAATGAGTTGCTAGCACTTTGTCATAGCTGTTTTGCGGAACAACAGATTGATTACTTTACCAACAATATTAGGCCGGATATATCGTATAACGGTTTCTACTTCAGGGAGTTCAGGCATAGATTATATTAATATTTAATTATAAGGATGTTAATAATTAGATTAATTAATTAAAACAGTTTTTACCAGTAAGAATCAAGCAATTTTATGTAAATATAGCATATTTGATTAACATTTTGTTGGAAGACCAATTAAACCAATACTATAATGGGACAAACTGTTTACAATGTGTTCCACAACGAAACAAACCGAACTACACAAACGTTCGCTAAAGTGATAATTATATAGCATTTATGTTTTGGCATGATATTTGATTAATTATAGTCAGAAAACGAAATAGAAATGGAAACAATAAATAAAACAACAATAGATAAACAAAAAATGGCAGAGTGGGGATTTATTCATTCAGAATTTTATATTTTACAAGAGCAAAAAGACAAGACTTTAGAAAATCTTTTAAAAATGTCAATGCCGGTGGTTTTGATGTAAAAGGCGATTATTCTATGCCTTATGACTTTAGCTTTACGGAGGGTATAACCCTTTTGGGAGGGGGGAGCAAAATCCCAAAACTTGGTGAGGCACGCTATAGCGACATCAACCCCGGCATTGACGATTTTATGATATCACTGAAAAGTAAAACTAAGATATAGTTATTTGAAAATACTACATAATAAAGGCAATATGGTTGTTTAAAAAAAATAATGGGAATGAGTGGAAGAGAGCGGGGGGAACTTATTCCCATTATTTTGTGTAACGAAACAACACATAAAGTGTTCTATCTTGAAACATTTGTAGAAATTGTATACTTGATAGAAAGGGTAATATTTTTTCCTCAATCCCAAGATAAATGGTCCCATACTAACAAATAAACAGACCTATTTGAATCTCTCACTAATACAATAATAGACTCACCATCTATGCAATCTTGGGCAAACACATGCGCCCTCGAAATACTTAAATATCAAAATTAGGTATTGGGGGCGCATTCTAATTTTAGCCCAAATATATCTTATTCAGGTTGAATATTTAGAAGTGAACCTTAAACACTTTTTCACTAATAAGTATAGTATTATTGTTTATTTTTGTGATGAACTGGTAACTTCTTCTATTAAAAATAATGAAGTATTTAAAATATATACTAATAATCACAGGAACATCAACGATACTGTTGTTTCTAATAGTTAAATTATATTTCCACCACGAGTTGCCTGATTATAGCGGCACAAAAGAACTATTCAATCTGCAAGACTCAGTTGAGGTTTATACCGATCAATATGGGGTTCCACATATTTTTGCACAAAACAATGCTGATTTATTTTTTACTGCGGGATATATAACTGCCCGAGAACGATTATTCCAATTATCCGTGCTAGCCGCGGTGTCGCGTGGCGAGATATCTTCGCTTTTTGGCGATATATACAGAATGCATGATGAATATATTAAAGAGAATAACCTCTTTTTAGATAAATGGATAAGTCTTTCAGCCATAAAAGATGAGAATATACTTCTTATTAACCATTTTTGTTCTGGGATAAACGCCTTTATAAACGAAACAGAAAAATCATTACCGACATCTTTTAAAATAACAAAAACAAAGCCAATTTTATGGACAGCTAATGATGTAATCAATGTGTTTGCCTTGATGGCCAACAACATTAAGCAGGAGAGGCAGGCAGGATTGTTTATTAACACTGTTGCACAATATTTCGGTGAAAATAAACTTTTAGAATTGTTTTCGGTTGATGAGTATAATCAGTATAAACTAATCAACTTCAATAATTTTGATATGAATGTTGAAAACCAAATATGGGACCTTATTGGTGCCACAGGTGATGTAATGCAAAGCGAAGTCGTTATTATTCCTCCAGAATTCACAACTCGCAAAAAACCAATTTTAATATTTGAAGATATTTGGGGATTTAAACAACCTGCAAAATGGTATGATATGCATCTTAAGGGTGGCGAATATAATTTTGAGGGTTCGTTTATCCCCGGATTCCCAATTCCATTAGTTGGAAAAACCGAATCTGCCGCCTGGGCATTGAACGGTAAAGTTACTGAAAGCACAGTTAACACATTATTTAAGGTTTCTAAGGTTGTCCATAATCGAAATGATTTATCGGACGTTTCGATTGTCTATTCAGACACAACGGGGTTTTATCGCAATCAAAGCGAAGACACATATAGATTAAATAGCATAAGAAATTCAACAGCATCCCTTGACAATAATGGTATTCAAAGTGTAATAAATGATTTGTACGAAACTAAAAATATTACAATCAATGAAATTGCTGAAAATGTATATAAAATATACACGGATAACAACTTCTTCAATGAAGATAGTGGCAAAGTATTATCTGATAATAAATACGAAGATAAAATAAATAGTCCTTTATTAAATGGTATCTATACAAAACTATTAGAAAATTTATTCGAAGATGAGCTAAGACTTTTAGGAGATGATTTCTTTGAATTGTTTATTAGTATCCCAAATCTTGCTGAACGGAGTATTAAAAGGGTGCTGAGTAATTCAGAAATCAGCTGGATTGACGACATTCGAACAGTAAACAACAAAGAAAGTCTATCAGAAATAATTAAAAAAACGGTTGAGGGTGCTTTGGGTGAAACAAATAAAACTTTTCAAGGACCGATAATAAATAGATTAAATGGAGACGCAAGAACCACAACTGCTAAGCATATTTTATATAAACGATCAATGCTTGCTAAAATATTTAATTTAAATATTAGTCCAATTAGTGTTTCGCGAATAAATATCAGCTTGAAAGAGAATGGTAATGGCAGTTCAAGTAATCAAAATTATGGAATTAGCGTTCAAAGGATATTTGATTTATCAGATATGAACAGGAGCTACTCTATTTTACCTACCGGGCAATCCGGACTACCAAAAAGTATTCATTATTCAGATCAAATTGAACTATTTAACCAAAACAAATTCAGGCAGATAGAATTTGATGAAACTACAATACGAAATAGTGACCAATTTCAAAAATTAGTATTATGTCCTGTCGAATGATTGTTTTTATTGTAAGCACAATACTTGTTTTAATTACTGTAAGGCATTTTTTTTATTGGAAAGGAATGGATTTGGTTGATATATACTACGAAAAACCAATCTTCTTTGGTCATCGTGGTGATCGAAATAATTTTCCTGAGAACACAATCCCATCTTTTCAATCGGCAGCAAAAAACGGATTGTCCGCAATTGAAGTAGACGTTATGCTAACAAAAGACGATAAATTGGTATGTTCGCATAATTTTGATTTAGAGCGTGAAACAAATGGCACAGGATTCATCAATGAAATTAGCTATAGTGAAATGGCCAAAATAAAAACAGGCAGAAAGTTTCCCGTTTCCAAACAAGAAGCAATCCCATTATTTACAGATGTTGTAGCAGCTTTACCCGCTACGGTACTGATCAATATAGAAGTAAAGACTAAAAGCACGTTTGATTTAAAAGCCGCAGCAAAAACTGCACAATTAATTAAAAGCGGACAAGTCCCACAAAATGTAATCGTATCCAGTTTTAATCCACTTGCCGTGCGTTTGGTGAAATTAATGTCTAGATCAATTCCAACAGGATATATCTACAGTAAAGAAAAAAACTTTACCGGCGTTTTCATTGCTAGACCCGACTGCTTACATCCCGAAGCTGAACTAATAACTGACGAGTTGCTAAAGTTTTGTAATCGTAGAAACATACGAATAAACACCTGGACGGTTAACAATGCCCAGGTAAGAGACTGGTTGATTAGTAAAGATATTGATGGGATTATTACTGATTCCCCCCCGCTATCATATAAATAATTAGTGTTTAAAGCAGCGTGTACCGGTGAAAACCAGAGCAATTCCGAGTTCATCACAAGCTTGAATTACTTCATTATCTCGGATTGAACCACCAGGTTGAATAACAGCTGCTATATCGCTTTCGGCGATTAAATCGATTGAGTCTCGGAATGGAAAGAAGGCATCGGAGGCCAAAATAGAACCATTTAATTTGTCCGAGGATTTCTTCATAGCAATTTCAACGGCATCAATCCGCGATACTTGACCGGCTCCGACACCCAAAGTTGCTTTATCTTTTACAGTAATTATTGCATTTGATTTAACGTGTTTTAAAACTTTCCATGCGAATAACATGTCAGCAAATTCAGATTTGGATGGTTTCTTTTGCGTAACAATCTTTATTACATTTTCAGTAATATTACTTAGGTCAGATTCTTGAACTAGTAATCCACCATCAATATAACGATATTCTAGACTTGGCTTTTTTGGCCTTAATATTACCAATTTCTAATACACGCAGATTCTTCTTCTTTGCCAGGACCTCCAAGGCTGTTGGCTCATAATTGGGAGCAATTACAATCTCGATAAAGACCTTGTTGATCATTTCAGCCATTTTCTTATTACAGGTTCGATTAAGCGCAATTATTCCACCAAAAGCTGATTTGGAATCTGCATTAAAAGCATTTTGATAAGCATCAGTAATGTTGTTACTCGAAGCTGCACCACAAGGATTGCCGTGTTTGACGATTACACAGGTTGGTTCTGAGAATTCTCTTATACAAGATAATGCAGCATCTGCATCCATTAAATTATTGTATGATAGTTGTTTCCCCTGATGCATGGTAGCATCTAAAACACTCTGATTCCAACCTACAGGAGCTTTATATGCAGTAGCTTTTTGATGTGGGTTTTCACCATAACGCAAATCACAAGACTTATTAAATGTAGGAGAAAAGACTTGTGGAAAGGTATCATCATTTAAGTAATTGTGAATAATGCTGTCATATTGCGCACAATGGCCAAATGCTTTTGCGGACAGTAGTTTGCGTGTTTTAAAAGATAAGCCGCCCAATTCATCAAATTCATTAATGATTGATTTATAATCTATTGAATCAACAAGTACACCAACCCACTCAATATTTTTTGCAGCACTACGAATCATGGTCGGCCCACCGATGTCAATATTTTCCAGTGCCTTTTTGAGAGAAACGCTTGGGTTTGCTAATAGTCTCAGCAAAAGGATATAGATTGCACACCACAAGATCAATCCATTTAATATTATGTGATTCAGCATCAGATTTATGAATGTCGCGTAAACCTAAAATTCCACCTTCTATTTTGGGATTAATTGTTTTAATACGCCCGTCCATAATCTCTGGAAAGCCCGTGTAGTCAGAAACATCAATTACTTCAATTCCAGCTTTTCTAAGATGTTCAGCTGTGCCTCCGGTTGAAAGAATTTCAATGTCCTGGTCACTTAAATATTTTGCTAATTCAAGGATGCCTGTTTTATCGTAAACAGAAATAAGTGCTCGTTTAATAGTTGTAATAGCAGTGTTCATTTCGTTTGAGCAAATGAAATTTGAAATAATTTAATTGCCTCAATAAATGCTACTCCCTCTAATGCTTGTACTTTTCCCTTTAAAGAAGACGGTGTATCATTTTTATCAACAGAACATTTTTTTTGAATTAGTATCGGGCCCTCATCAACCTTCTCTGTAACAAAATGTATAGTACAGCCAGTTTCCGAATCACCGTTTGTGATAACTTCTTTATGTACATTAACATCCATCCCGCCAGCATATTTTGGCAATAAGGATGGGTGCACATTGAGGATTCGATTTCCCCATTCTTGACAAAATTTAGATGACAGAATTCGCATAAATCCGACTAATAATACCAAATCGACTTCATGTTTTTTTAATATTGCAGATATTTCACCATCAAATTCTTCACGCGACTTATCTAGATGTGAAATAAAATAGTTAGGGATATTATGATTTGCTGCACGTTCAAGAATGTAGGCATTTGAAGAATTACTAATAACTACTTTTACTGTAGCGGTTAACTCTTTTAGATCTATAGAATCAATAATCGCTTGTAGATCTGTTCCTTTTGTCGTGCCAAGTACGCCAAGTTTTATTGAAACTGACATTAGCTTCTTAATGTCCTCATGTGGTCGATACGTTTCTGAACAAGCCCAGCAGTTCCTATGTCTTTCGATGAAACATTGGCCCTGCAATTCGATTTATTTCATCCTCGGCAATAGATTCGGCCTGCTGGTAATGTATCGGCAATTCCAACAACTGCAACTGTTCGCGATCCTGACTCGATCAGTTTATTGTTTTCTAAATCAACAGATGCCAAGTACAATTGGTCAGGGTTTTTAACTTTTGAAATATCTATGTTTTGCCTTTAACCGGTGAATCTGGATATCCTAGAGGAACTGCGTATTTACAAACCGTTGCTTGGTTGCCAAAAGAAACGTTACAGGATGTAAGATGAATTGTTAACAATTCCAAGACAAATATCAACAAAGTCACTTTCCAATAATGATAAAACATTCACTACTTCGGGATCTCCGAAACGAGCATTGTATTCAATTACTTTTACACCATCTGCGGTAGCAATAAAGCCGCCGTAAAGAATACCTTTGTAACCAACCCCGAATTCTTGTTTTAATGCTTTTGCAGTTGCGATATTTATCGACCTTTGCAGAATCAATATCATTGTTTGTTCAGGAATGGTAACGTCTGATTCGCATCATTGTAAGAACCCATTCCACCCGTATTCGGACCCGTATCGTTTTCGTAGTGCACGTTTATGATCTTGAACGGTGGCATGTGGATCAAGTGTTCACCGTCACAAAAACTCATTAATGAGAACTCTTCTCCAATGAAGTTTTTCTTCAATGACAAATTTACCTTCATTTTCAATTATTTTATCACAATATTCGATCGCCTCGCGTGAGAGTTAAGATGTTCACCGGAAACCTTTAACACCCTTACCGCCCATTAAACCATCAAATTTCACAACGTAATTTTCACCTAATGTTTTTAAATATTCCGATACGTTAGTTAGGTTATTAAAGGTTTGATAATGCTGGACAACCCGGAATATTATATTTTCTCATTAAATCACGCGTAAAGCTTTTACTGGTTTCAATTTGTGCTAAATCTTTTGTTGGACCAACACATTGATCTCTATCGCCAACAGAGCATCCACAACGCCATTTGCCAGCGGAGCCTCGGGACCGATAATTGCCAAGTCTATTAAATGTTCTGCGGCAAAATTTGAAACAGTGTGTGGGTCGGTTAAATTACCAATTTTAAGTATATTCAGAAATTTCTTCAATTCCGGGATTCCGGTTTGAGGCAAAACAGTATAATTTGTTGGGTGTCTTTGATTTTTTAATAGATCGAGCAATGGCATGTTCGCGAGCGCCCGAACCAACAATTAAAATATTCATTGATAATTGCGTTCTAGATTTCTCTGTTTTTCAAGGCTTTTTGATTTTAGTTTCATCAACATCGCCTGTAATATAATTGCCATCAAGGCAGGCGGCACAAGGTCTGTAAATTTCATGTTCACCCTTTCTTGTTACGGCTTCGATTAAATCATCCAATTCTTGATACAATAAAATATCTACATTCAGATGTTTTCGAATGTCTTCGATTGACATATTCGACGCAATTAATTCAGAACGAGTTGGTATATCAACACCGTAAAAACATGGATTAATTAATGGCGGACAGGCGGAAACAAAATATACTTTATTAGCACCAAAGTCGCGTACCATTTTGACAATTTCCTGACTTGTATTGCCGCGAACAATACTATCATCGACAATCATTACATCCTTGTCTTTAATTTCAAATGAAAGGGGCACAAGTTTATGACGGATAGATTTTTTCCGTTCTTGTTGCCCGGGCATTATAAAAGTGCGCCCGATAAAGGGATTTTTATATAACCCCTCAGAATAACGCACACCCATTTCATTCGCCATCGCTAAGGCGGCATTGTTAGATGTGGCAGGTGCGGGTATAATTATATCTGGAATTATCTTCGGAAATTTTTTCTTCCAAGCGTGGGCTAGATTTTGTCCCATTCTGAGGCGTGATCTATATACACTTACATCGCCGAGGATCGCGTCAGGTCGAGCAAAATAAACATACTCAAATATACAGGGTGTAAATTTTTTGGCAGACAATATTTTTGAATGATATTTACCATTTTCAGCAATATAAATTACTTCTCCCGGAGCAACATCGGCTTTTGACTCAAAACCTAAAGAATAAAATACGGAAGGTTCACTAGCAAAAATGTAGTCAGTTTTTCCGTTTGAGGATGTCCGTTCTCCACGAGTTAACGGACGAATACCATGGGGATCGCGGAACACAATCATCCCCTTGCCAATAATCGTGCAAATTACCGAATATGCCCCACTAACGCGCTTAAAAACCTCACTTGTCGCTATGCAAATATGGTAAAAAAAGTCACCATTCTTATCGATGTTTCGCAATTCTTCAAGTTTGCCTGCAAAAACATGCAATATTACCTCAACATCAACTGATGTATTTAAATGTCTTCCGTCTTTTTGAGACAATTCTAATAATAATTCTTTATGATTAACAAGGTTACCATTATGCGCCATGGCGATGCCGTAAGGTACGCCGGTCCAAACCGGCTGAGCATCTTCGTGGTTATATTTTCCGGTAGTAGGATATCTTGTATGTCCAATGCCTATATTCCCTGCGAGGCGCGACATATTTTTCTCGTCAAATATGTCTCTTACATATCCAACCCCTTTTTTTGTGTGGAATCTTTTGTTATATGTAATAATTCCCGCGGCGTCTTGGCCACGATGCTGAAGATATATCAAGCTATCGTATAGTTCGCTGGCAACGGGTTTCTGTGAAATTATTCCAACAACGCCACACATGATTAGACAAGTTCCGCCAATTTTGAGGATAATCCTGTATAGGTTTCAGGTGTTAGACTAAGCAAATATTCTTTGTCTGCTTTCGGCAGTACAAGACCGTTGATAAATTTCGTTTATGATTCCTCGTGACATCTTTTCTCCACGAGTTAATTCCTTAAGTTTTTCATATGCGTTAAGTTGTCCATTTTTTCGCAAAATAGTCTGAATTGCTTCCGCTAGAACTTCCCAGTGCGAGTTTAATTCTTCTAATGTTTTATTTTTATTTACAGCTAATCGATTAAGTCCTTTAACTATATTTTTAATTGCTAATAGCGAATGCGCAAGCGCTACACCCTGATTTCTTAAAACGGTACTATCAGACAAATCGCGTTGCATTCTTGAAATAGGGAGTTTTGCGCAAAAATGTGATAATAGTGCATTAGAAATACCGAGATTTCCCTCAGCATTCTCAAAATCAATAGGATTTATTTTATGTGGCATTGTACTTGAACCAACTTCATTGGCAACGCGTTTTTGTTTGAAAATCCCACGACTAATGTAAAGCCAAATATCCTGACATAAATCTATCAAAATTGAATTTATCCGTATAATTGATTGATAGCTTTCGACAAGAGAATCGTGAGGTTCGATTTGCGTTGTAAATATATTTGGTTCAAGTTTTAATGATTTTATAAAACGTTGAGTAAATTGTAGCCAATCAACGCTTGGATATGCGGCCATATGAGCCCCCCAAGTACCAGTTGCTCCACTAAGTTTGCCTTGCAATCTATGTTCTGTGATATGGGCCGTTTGTCTCTGTAGGCGATTAAAAAATACAGCCAATTCTTTCCCAATTGTGGTTGGCGTTGCGGGCTGTCCATGGGTCATCGCAAGCATTGCTGTATGATTATGTTTTTTTGCTAAAGATTTTAACTTAGAAATAACTGTTTTTAATGTTGGAAGATAAACGTGGGTTAATCCATCCTGCCACATAAGCGAATAAGCAAGATTATTGACGTCTTCCGATGTCAGTGCAAAATGAACCCACGGAACTAATTTTATTGAGTCGGATTGGTTTAATTTATCATTTATGAAATATTCAACTGCCTTGACATCATGGTTTGTTTTTTCTTCAATTGTTTTAATTTGTTCGGCATCATTTGTGGAAAAATTGTTATAGATATTTCGTAGTTCTGTTTTCTTAATAGAGGATAAAGGTTTTAATTCAACGATTTGTACAACACTACAAAGAGCAATTAAATATTCTATTTCAATTTTTATCCGATATTTGATAAGCGCTTCTTCAGAAAAAAACGAGCCTAATTCACGGGTTTCTTTGGAATAGCGCCCATCAATTGGTGAAATATTATCTAACATAATCTATAATTCTAATATTCTTTTTACAGCTAATGCGCAATTGCCTGGATCCAAAATCGTTAATACCGGAGCATTGCTTGGCATTTGTAAAGTTGAATGAATATTTACTAACATATCAGTTTTGTCTTTAAATGGCGGACAGGCAATTACAGGTTTATCAGAATTGGCAGCGACAAAACCCGACAAGGCATTGGAACGTCCGGCTATTGTAATATAAACAATACCCTTTTCTGCAGAATGGGAATTAATAACATTTAACACTTCTAAGGGTTGTTTGTGAGCGGAGGCCACGTTTATATCATATTTAATCGAAAATTTTTCCAGACCATTAATAATCTTTTGAGCAAATTCACGATCGGATTCAGACCCCATTATTATTACTGCTTTCATAAATATTCCTTTAAGTTTGAAATTAGTCGTTTATGAGCCGACAAATTATTTATAGGAAATTTAAATCTATTTCCTGTTATCGTTTCATATAGAAAAATATATCGCTGCGATAGTTCAACAACCAATTCATCGGGAGCAGAGGGCAGAGTTTCATCATTATACGGATCGCAATTGTCAACAAACCATAAACGTAAAAACTCTTTATCAATATTTTCAGGCTCCTGTCCGTGATTAAAACGTTCATCATAAGTATTTGCGAACCAGTAACGGCTTGAATCGGGTGTATGAATCTCGTCAACAAGGACTATATTGCCCTTGCTATCTTTTCCAAATTCATATTTTGTGTCAACCAATATTAATCCATTTTCTAGAGCTTTTTCCTGTCCAAAAGTAAATAATTGCAATGCAATTTTACTAGTTGTTTGCCAATCATCTATAGACATCCATCCTTCAGAAACAATTTCATCAGGACTAATTGGTCTGTCGTGCTCTTTTTCCTTTGTTGTCGGGGTAAGTAAAGGAAGAGATAGTTGTTGGTTTTTCACTAAGCCTTCCGGCAAATCAATTCCGCAATAATTACGAGAGCCGTTTTTATATACCGTCCACAAAGATGTTGATGTTGTACCGGTAATGTAACCCCGCACAACAAATTCTATTGGAAATACTTCACATTTTTCTGCTACTATAACATTTGCATCCGGCAAATTTATTACATGGTTTTTTACAATCTGCTTAGTTTCCTCAAACCACCAAGCGCTTGTAAGGTTGAGTACCTGCCCCTTGAAAGGTATTGCTGCTAAAATGCGATCAAAGGCACTCTGCCGATCAGTTGTGATCAAAATTAATTTATCTCCAATATCGTAAACATCGCGCACTTTACCGCGATATTTTTTTCCAACCGGAAAGCTGGTCTCTGTGATACAGTTATTTAATTCTTTACTTATTTTTTCTCTATAATCATTTTTGTATTTCATAGCAATCATGGGAAAAGGGGTTAAAAAAAATATTTGTTTTTAAGGCAGTAGTCAATACTTTGTCATAATTGTTATCATTGACAGTTATTTTCCAAAGCACTCCACAATGTATATCTATTAAATTTTTGATTTTAAAGTGACGAGTTAGAATTTCTTTTTTAAGACGGCCTAATAAATCTTCCTTTGGGCTCACAAGAAAATATGCTGTTTTAGGGAGATTCTGAAACGCCACTAAATGCTCCTTATTTGAATTGTAAAGTTCGCCGGAGGTATTAATGTTGTTTTCTGTTTCGTGTGAAGAGTCAGAGCTCAAATCAATTTTCCAATAGCGCTGTTTGCTTACAGTAACCGGTATTTGTAAATGGTCTAGTGCATTTTGAACCGATAGAGCTTCGTTGTCGGCAATAATTGACTCAACAAACCATTCAATTGAATTTGGATCTGAATTGTACGGTTTAATTACGTATTCATCTGCAGAATATGCAAGGACGCTGTCCAATGGTTTGATGTCTTCTACTATATATTCTCGCATCGAGGTAAAAATAGCATCACCATTTTCTGTCCTTTCGGGATGAGGCATTAGCGCCATCACATTTCCTTGCGGATTGCATACTGCTGCTAAATTATAGATAGAGCCGTTAGGATTTGTGGGAAACTCTGATATAACAGTTCCATTGCTATCGCAATAGCGGAAGACTGTTTGTTTATTATTGATTAACTCCTCTAATAACTTTTCGGACATTACAAACCGACCTTCAGCGTGAGCAAATGGAATATGGATGTGTTGTCCTGGTCGTAAATGTCGCGTAAAGGCAGTTCTGTGGTTTGGAACTGAAAGAAACAAATGAGCCCAATTGTTAAAGTAACCAGTGCCCAATACACGTCCATCCGTAATTCTTTTATTATCAGTTAATGCCATACCAAGCTGATAGTTTTTTAAGCCGGGAACCATGCCCGATTCAACTAATATTTGCGCGCCATTACAAATACCCAAGACGGGTTTCCCCTTTTCTGCTTGTTTGCGAATTTCTTTCATAAGCGGATCTAAGGAAGCAATTATTCCTGCCCGAGAACGGTCTTCATAAGAAAATCCTCCGGCAATAATGTATCCATCACATTCATCTAATATTTTATAGTCATTATTCCATAAGAATTCAATTGGTTCCATGCCTGCACGCCTTACTGCCATGAAAGTCTCTCGCTCGGTATTTGTCCCAGGGAATATAATAACGGCTATTTTTATCGAATTATTCATATTTTAAATAAATGACACCCTTTGCTGTCCTGGCACAACGTTACCAATTTCGAAAACGGAGATCTTATCTTTAAGAAATAAAATGATTTTATTTTTTACGAATTCGGGGACAATTATTACCAGACCAATTCCCATATTAAAAGTCCTATACATTTCAGTTTCATCTATATTACCAATTTCTTGCATTGTTTTAAACACAGGCAAAATAGGCCAGCTTCCTTTTTTAATTTCGACGGCACAATCGGAGGGTAAAATTCTAGGAATATTTTCAACTAAACCGCCGCCGGAGATATGTGCCATGCCATTAATTTGAATCTTGTTTTGTATTAATAATTGAATATAATTATTATAAATATAGGAAGGTTCTAAAAGCGTTTCTCCAATTGATTTAGCAAGATGAGGCAATCTGTCTGAAACTGCGTATTGTCCTAATTCAAAAAACACTTTTCTTGCTAAAGAGTAACCATTTGTTTGAAGTCCCTTTGATGGTAAGCCCAAAACAACATCATCTTTGCGAATCTTTGAGCCGTCAATAATGTTTTTCTTTTCAACAATTCCCGTAATTATTCCGACGAGATCATGTTCCCCGGGAAGATATGTGTCCGGCATTTCGGCCGTTTCACCTCCGACCAAGGCTATATTGTGTTCGCGACAAGCAGAGGTCATCCCGCCAACTATTTCTTTAATAATTTCTGGATTCAACGTGTCGTTGGCTATATAATCTAAAAAGGTTAAGGGTTTTGCCCCCATGACAGTTATATCGTTACAACAGGCGCTAACAAGATCGATACCGATAGTATCATATTTTTTCATCTTACGAGCGATTATGGTTTTTGTACCAACGCCATCAATACTTTGTACTAAAATAGGATTTTCATATTCAGTAATAATATTTTTTAAATCATACAAGGAACCAAAACTTCCAATACCCGTAAGAACATTTTTATTAAAAGTGCTCTTTACTGAATTTTTAATTAGATCTACAGACGCATTACCTGCGTCAATATCAACACCAGCTGATTTATAATCTATTTTTTTCATAATAGTTTGTCTCTCAAGCCGTTCACCCAGGCAATTTTTGCTTTATTAACCGGAACACTAATAACATTATTAATTTTAATTGACTGATCTATTGTTGTCTTTCCAATTCTAAAATATTCGCAGGAACGACCATTAAGAATATTTTCAATTTTTTTAATATTCTGTTTAGGAATTTCCAAAATGAATCCACCCGTTTCAGAAAAAAGTAATGTGTCTGTTCTTAAGTCACCGGGAATATTTACGTTACATCCAATATTGTTTTTAAAACACATTTCAGCAAGAGCAATTGCGCCACCCCCATCGCTGATATCATGAATAGACAAAGCCAAATCGTTCTCAATTACATCAGTAACAGAAAAAATTTGCGTTTCAACTTCATTAAATAATGGTTTGGGCAAATTTTTCCCTAATTCGTTAAAGAGAGAATAATAGGTGCTTCCGCCACATTCATTTTTTCGTTTTCCGATTAAGTAAATCTCCGAATCCGCCTTTTTGAAATCGGAAGTAATGGCTGAGTTCACATTATTCATTTTACCAGTACAGCTAATTATTGGACTTGCAGGAATCGCGCCGCCTTTTGTTTCGTTGTAAAAACTAACATTTCCGGCAACAATTGGAGTGGCAAATTCAGGATGTTCTTTTAAGTGAATATTTTTACAAGCTTCAGCGACGCCGCGCGCTGCCTCGGCAAATTCCCACATCTGTTCGGGTTTTTCGGGATTACCAAAACACAGGCAATCTGTCATAGCAATTGGTACGGCACCTACAGACGCAACGTTCCGCATTGATTCTGCCACAGCATTAACTGCTGCCCAATATGGATCAATTTTTCCATACCGAGGATTGTGGTCTGTAGAAAGCGCAAGACCAATATTTCTAATTTCTTCTGGATAATTATAATTATTGAACGGAGCATATAACACCGGCATCGGCGTTGCCAGCCTCAACTTTTGTACGGCCTTGAACTTGTTTATCATAAGTCTCAAAAATTGCTTCCCGCGACGCAATATTTTCATGTGCTAAAAGAGCTAATAATATTTTATTATATTTTTCTGATTCAGGGATCTTGCGGTTCATAAAAATTATTTTTCGGTTTTTTAATAGGGACGATTATATAAAAATCCTCGAGTTACTTCCTTCGCGGGGGCGTTGACAATCTCCTCTCTATTATTATGAACTATATATTGATTGTCATTACGGATTTTTCCAATTACACGCTGCCTGTGCCAAATTAGAAACACCAGGCAAATCAAATGTTTTGTTATAGTGATTTAAAATAATTGATGTGATGTCGGGAGGCGATATCCACATAAACCGTTCTTGTGTTTCTGAGCAAAGATATACCGAGGGATGTAAGCCATCCATGCTCTTATGCACTTTATCCAACCAAATCTCGGCACCGTATCCAGATGTTTCGGCAAGTTCTACGCTTGCACAAGCAACACCACCGGCACCTAAGTCTTTAAAACCAACCTTTTCAATAAGTCCCCGGTCTTTCAATAATTTAAATAATGAGTAAGAGGCTTTTAGTATATGTCGCTCTAAAAATGCATTAGGTTCTTGCACCGCACCCTTGGTTTGTTCTTTTTTTGCTTCATCCAATTCTAACGATGCAAAGCTTGCGCCCCCAAAACCGCTATTGTCGGTCGGCTTGCCGATTAAAATTATGTCGTGCCCAACTGCGTTTTTTGGAGCGAAAGAATGTAATATTTCATCTTCGCGTACAATCCCAAGTGTTACAATTGTGACCAAACAATTTTCGTTATAACCTTCATCGTAGTACAAATCGCCACCGATATTTGGAATACCAAGCGGGTTTCCATACCCGGCAATTCCATCAACAACGCCCTCGTGAATCCAAAGACTTTTACTAGACTTTATATCGCCAAAGCGTAATCCGTCCGCCAAAGCGATTACTTCAGCCCCCATGCATGCTACATCGCGAACGTTGCCGCCAATGCCGGTCGCCGCACCCTCGTACGGCACAATTTGTGATGGATGATTGTGCGATTCGTGGCTTATAACAACGCAATAACGATGGCCTTCTTTATCGCTTGCGACTGCAACTACACCCGCATCTTCTTTTGCACCCAAGATTACATCAGGACCATCCGTGATAAACTGCTTCAAATGATTACGGCTGCTTTTATAAGAACAATGTTCGGAACCTTCAATTGAAAACAATACCAACTCCGCAAGCGAGGGTGCCCTACCGAGCATTTCATTTTGGATCTTTAAAGCTTCATCAATGGTTAGTGGGATATTTAATTCACTAAGTCGGTCGCGAATCTCATTCCTGCTTAGGTTTGAGAAATCGACGATTTCTTTTGTGAATGCCATTCTATTTCAATACTGTTTGGTGTCGTTGTGGGCCAAAAGAAACGATTGTTATTGGACAATCCACTTCTTTTTCAATAAAACTCATATACTTTAAAATATTTTTTGGAAGTGCGGAAAAATTACTTCCGCCTTCAATTGTAAAGTCACTCCACCCCGACAATATTTTGTAAATTGGTTTAGCATTTCTATAGTCACTAAGACTTGCTGGCATCTCGGTAATTGTTTTACCGTTAACATCATATGCTATACAAACCGGTAATTCCTTAAAATTGTTAAGCACGTCGAGTTTTATTAGGGCGATATCCGTTAATCCATTTACACGTACGGCCTGCCTTAGTTGAACCAAATCCAACCACCCAACTCGGCGCGGACGTCCCGTAGTAGTTCCGTATTCATTTCCTTTGTCTCTTAATGCTTTTGCACTTTCACCTTCAATCTCTGATGGAAATGGACTTATTCCAACTCGCGTAACATAGGCTTTGGCAGCGCCAATAATTCTATCAATTTTTGTAAAGCCAACTCCACAACCCGCAGTAAAATTACCAGCAGCAGTATTGCTACTTGTTGTGTGCGGATAAATTCCATGATCCACATCCAAGCTAATGCCTTGTGCGCCCTCGAATAAGATTGATTTGCCATCTTTTTTTGCATTATAAAGAATTGTGGATATATCGGCGATGTATTTTTTCAACTGTTTTCCATATTCTAAATATTTAGAATAGATAGAATCAATTGATGAACTTATTTCTCCACCAAGTGCTTTTTCTGCTAAATTTTTGTTGAACGAATAGGATTTTTCTAATTTTTCACGGAAGATCTCCGGCTCAAGCAAATCTATCATTCGAATGCCGTGACGGTACATTTTATCGGCATACACGGGCGCAATTCCACGCTTGGTACTGCCTGCTGCGAGCTTACCTTGATGTTCAGTTATGGCAATATCCATATCAATATGGTAAGGCATAATTACATGAGCGCGGTCGCTTACTAATAAATTGGGATCTACTCCGCGCTTTTGCAGACCTGCTATTTCTGTCAGCAATACTTTTGGGTCAACTACTACACCATTGCCAATTACACTTACAGGTTTTGAGTAAAGTACGCCGGAAGGTATAAGATGTAATTTAAAAGTTTCATCATTTACAATTACAGTATGTCCAGCATTATTACCGCCCTGAAAGCGCACTACGTAATCGGCTTCACCGGCAAAAAAATCGGTAATTTTTCCCTTGCCTTCATCGCCCCATTGGGCGCCAACAATAATAGAAATCTTTTGTGTAGGAGTTTTCATCGGGGTTGATTTTCCGTGGGCTGTAGGATTAGTGGCGCTTTGAAAATCACAATATTTAGTTAAATAATGTATAGAAGATTACTACAGGAAAATCAATTCGGCAAATTAACAATCAGCCAAATCTATAAAATCGTATACAGATTTTATCTTTGCTATTAATTAACCGATTAATTATATTTATTAGTCTTTTATGTTTCTAGGAGAGTCAACATTGAAGATAAAAGTATTTATTATTAATAAAAGAGGAAATAGAAAATGAGAAAAATAGGTACCATTTTAGTAATTTGTTTAATACTCGTTGGTTTTACTTTTGCCGGCGGTATAGTAACCAATGGCAATCAAAGCGCGGATTATGTTCGCATGCTGAATCGGAACGCATCTATGGATGTTGATGCTGTGTATTTCAACCCCGCTGGACTGACACGCTTAAATGACGGTCTGAGTTTCTATTTAAGCAGTCAAACAGTTTACCAAAGCAGAACCATAATTAGTGATGTACCAACGCTGAACAGCGATACCTTTGAAGGATATACATTCGCCCCGGTTTTTCCGAATTTTTATGTTGCATATAAAACGGGCAATCTAGCCTTTGGTGCCGGACTTGTTCCGATTGGCGGTGGTGGAAGTGCTGTATTTGATGATGGGTTACCATCATTTGAAGTTCCTGCCTCATTATTAACTGCAGGACTAACAGCCGCCGGAATTCCGACTAACAAGTATGATCTTGATGTTGCTTTTGACGGTTCTTCATTGTACATAGGCGGACAAGCAGTTGTGTCCTATAAAGTTAATGATATGATATCTGTTGCTGGTGGTGCACGCTATTTTGCCGCGACAAACACTTATACAGGCCATCTTAAAGATATTATGATCAACCCAACAGTAGCAGGTATCGCTGATGGAAGCATGGTATCAGCTCCTGCTTTCTTTACAACTATGGCAGGTGCTTTATCGGCAGGTGCTGCACAAGCTTTGGGTGGTGCAGGTGCTGCTTCAGCTGCCGCGGCAGGCTTACAACCACTAATTGATGGTGGTGCAGGGGCATTTACATTTGCTCAGTTAGTGGGCGCACAAATGATGACTCAGGCACAAGTAGATGCAATCCGTGCCGGAGTTCTTGCCTTGGGTGGTACTTTTGATGCAGCTACAAGCACCCCGGCTGGTACTCAAGCATTTTTAAGTGGTACCGCTGCATATTTAACTGGATATTCTGCTCAGTTAACAGCGCAATCAGGCGCCATGGCTGCCAATGCTGCTGCTACACAGGATATTGAGGTTGATGCCAAACAAACCGGTTCAGGATTTGCTCCTATTTTTGGATTGTACTTAACACCAATGGAAGGTTTAGATATCGGAATTCGGTATGAAGGTAAGGCAGCAATGACCCTAACCAACGAAACAACTGTTGATGGCTCAGGATTATTCCCAGATGGAGCAGAAACTGGAGCTGATATGCCGGCAATGTTAGGTGTTGGTATTGGCTTTAAAGCGATGCCGAGTTTACGTCTTGTTGCTGATATGAATTATTATTTCAATAAAGGTGTAGATTGGAGCGGTAAAGAAGAATATTTGACCGATGGTATGGAAATGGGTGCTGGTTTTGACTTTGCTTTGAGCGAAGCATTACAGTTAAGTGCCGGATTCTTGAGGACCATTAATAGTGGCGCATTAAAACCATATCATACTGATTTAAGTCATACTTTCACAACAAGCACGATTGGTGCGGGTGGTAGGTATTATGTTAATCCTCACTTGTATATCTCATTTGGTGTGTCAAACACTTTTTATGATGATTTAAGTAATAGTGGAGTAGATTACAGGGGGATGACAATCGGAAACGAAACTTATGACAAAACAGCCCTTGATTTTGCAATAGGTATTGGTTTTAGTCGTTAGTTTTTATTCAAATTAGTTAATAAAAAAGCCCTGCTATCGGGGCTTTTTTATTATAGGAAAATTTTATAACAATATTTCTATTTAGTATTGTTAAACTTGCAGCTTTATAAAATTCAATAGAGGACGAAATGAATAAAATTATACTAGCAATTTTGTTGTTGCTTACGGGTGTTATGTCACAAGACACAACTGTAGTAGATACAACCTGGCAAAAAGAAGCCATAGGATCGCTTAGTTTTAGTCAAGCCAACTTTAACAATTGGACATCCGGTGGTGAAAACACCTTGGCTCTCCAATTTGACCTTGGTGGGAAGCTGATTAAAAATAGCAAAAGATATATTTGGATAAATACTGGTAAGGTTGCACTTGGCAAGTCAAAAATTGGAGATGCAGAATCCAAAAAAACTATTGACGAATTAAGAATTGAAAGTTTAATGACTTATTTGTGGAAATACCAACCAGATCCATATTTATCAATAAAAGGTGAAACACAACTAGCTCCTGGATATTCTTATGGAGAGAGTGACAAAACACAAGTTTCCGCATTTTTGGACCCTGGCTACTTCACTCAAAGCGCAGGATTTATTTATAACCCAATTGAGGAGTTATCTGTACGTTTCGGTGCGGCAGTTAAGGAAACAATTACAAAAGATTACCCAACTCCATATGCTGATGACCCAGAAACAGAGGAAATTGAAACAACCAAAATTGAGCCAGGCGTGGAATCAGTGGTAGCTTTCTCTAAAAAAGTATATGAAAACACGATAATAAATTCTACCATTGATCTTTTTAGTAACTTTGCTGGTTTTGATGCTACTGATGTTAGATGGGACACTGATATCACAACAAAGGTAGCAAAATATATTAATATTAAATTGAATCTTAAGCTATTTTACGATAAAGACATATCAACCAAGAGACAGTTAAATCAATCGTTGCTATTAGGTGTTTCATATACTTTTTTATAATAAAAAATCATTAATTATATAATAACAAGATGCGAAAGTCCTAAAAAAACATATAATTACGAACCAATTTATTTAAATTACTATTTCAAATTATATTATTTCTTAGGCATATTTAGGGTGCTCTATTTGGAGCGATTTGATAATTACAAGCATATTATAGGAGAATAATACTATGGGTTTTTTTGATTTCATGAAAAATGTCGGCACCGATCTTTTTAAGGGCGGTAAAGACGAAGCAAAAGAAGTGCAAACACTACTTAAAGCTGAATTTGGCGATAAAATTTCCGATTTAGTTGTTAAACATAATGATGGAGCAATCACCTTGTCCGGTTCATGCGTGGACGAAGCCACTAAAGAAAAAGCAATCTTATTAGCCGGGAATATCAAGGGCGTTGGACAAGTTAACAGCGACAAATTCACAGCACCAACAGCCTCGGAGTTCTACACAATTAAGTCAGGTGATTCACTTTCAAAGATTGCAAAACAATATTATGGTGATGCAATGAAATACCCTGTTTTGTTCGAAGCTAACCGCGAAGTAATCAAACATCCTGATAAAATTTATCCAGGACAACAGATTAGAGTTCCTAAATTATAAAATTTAGAAGCTCACAAAACATTAAGTGATTTTTGCAGTGGTATAGTATAAAAAAAGTATCACTGCAAAAATCTGAATAATTTTCAACATAAAAGAGGAAAGAAATGGCAAATTTTATTGATGAGTTTATGAAGACTCTTGGACCGACAGTTGCAAAGGAATTGTCTTCAAAAATGAAGATAGATCAAAAAACAGCGCAAAAATTAATTCCACAAATTGCACCATTGATTCTTGGTGGGCTAAAGAAACAGAAAGATGAATTTGGCGGAGCTGATAGAGTGGATCACATTTTAAATAAATATGGTAGTGCAAGCGCATTGGACAATATCGCAGGTATTTTTTCAAAAGGTGTAAAAGAAAAGAATCCCGATCCCGCATTAGGCGGCTTACTTGGCGATTCCGGTTTGCAGGCAGTGAGTCTGTTGACTAAACAGTTTAATTTAAAGGGCGACCAAGTCAAACAATTAATTCCTATGTTAGCTCCAATTATCTTGGGTTCGTTATCAAAAAAACGCGATGCTGATGGCGCAGGTTCATCGGGGATCGCAGCATTATTAGATCAAGATGGCGACGGAAGTATATTAGATGATGTGGCAGGATTTTTAATGAAAGGCGCAGGTTCCTCAAAGGGTTCTGGTGGTCTACTGGGTGGATTAATCGGCGGTTTATTAAAAAAACGTCGTTAATTAATACATAGATAAAATATCATGCAGAACAATTTCCGCACATTTTTCCTGATGACCTTATTGACCGTTTTTTTCGTTTGGATTGGCGGTCAAATTGGCGGTCAACAAGGATTGGTAATTGCGTTTGTAATGGCCGCTGTTATGAATCTTGGTGCATATTGGTTTTCTGATAAAATGGTACTTAGGCAATACCGAGCCAACGAAGTTGGTCCGGAAAGCAACTCGAGATTATATAATATAGTTCAGAGGTTAGTTGATAATGCTAAAATGCCAATGCCAAAGGTATATGTTGTACCAACTAATAGTCCAAATGCCTTTGCTACTGGCAGAAATCCCAGCCATGCTGCCGTTTGTGCAACGGAAGGTATTTTGCAAATTCTAAATGACGACGAATTAGAAGGCGTAATGGCGCACGAGTTAACGCATGTAAAGAATCGAGATATTTTAACGAGTACTATTGCAGCAACGTTTGCAGGCGCAATAACAATGATATCTCGGATGGGCATGTATGGCGGGTCGCGGAATTCCTCCGGTAACCGTTCCAATCCCCTGTTTTCGATTTTAATGCTAATCGGCGCACCCTTGGCAGCAACTGCAATACGTATGTTAATTTCTCGCACAAGAGAATATTCAGCTGATGCTGGTGGCTCTGAAATGTCTGGAAAACCATTAGCGTTGGCCAGTGCTTTGAAAAAACTCCATCATGGAGTTCAGCGTAAACCAATGCAGGGAACTAGTCCTGCCCACGCACACATGTTTATCACAAGTCCATTTTTAGGCGGTGTTCAAAAAATGTTTGCGACACACCCTCCAATGGAAGAGCGTGTACGTAGATTAGAAGAATTGGCAACTAGTCGCCAATATCAAAAGAAAGAACATCTAGATAGTTAATATAAAAAAACTTGCGAAGCATTGTATTTAGCCTCGCAAGTTTTTTTAACAAAGTTTAGTTATTTCACTAATCTATCGCCAAAATATCTACATTATCAGGACGACGGACTGGCATCTCTTTTATCAACCCCTTTTTCATTTTTCTACGTATCAGCATCCTTTCCAAGGTAAAGTAAAGTACTGGAATTATTATTAGAGTGAAAAAGGTAGAGGCTGTTAAACCACCAATAACGGCACGCGCCATAGGTGACCAAATCTCAGCACCAGAACCAAGCTCTAAAGCAAGGGGCATCATTGAGAAAATAGTTGTCAATGCTGTTAATAGAATTGGTCGCAATCTGCGCTTACCGCCAACCATCACGGCTTTCCATAATTCATAATCATGTTTTTCGCGCAATTGATTCATATAATCAATTAACACAATCCCATTATTAACTACAATTCCGACAAGGAGCATTCCTCCTATTAGAGCTGTTATAGTCAGTGTGGTTCCTGTTAAGAAAAGTCCCCATATTACACCGATAAATGCCAATGGAATCGTGAAAATAATGATAAATGGATTAAGTAATGACTCAAATAATGAAGCCATGACCATGTATACTAAGAAGACAGCGGCCAATAATGCTAATCCTAGATAACCGAAGGATTCCATTTGGTCCTCAGCGGCACCACCAATTTCCCACCGGAACTCCTGAGGTAGGGTTAGTCCTTCAATTTTTTTAACGACAGCTTGCCTTGTGGTGCGCAAATCCGAACCAGACACCATACAAGATACTGAAACCATTCTTTCTTGGTCTTCTCTGACAATTGTTGTTGCGCTTTCTCCCGGCACAATATTTGCAAAATTACTTAGGGGGATTTGCCCACCGGTTGGTGCAGTGATATAAATATTTTCCAGATCAGTAACGGACTGACGATAATCCTCGTCAAGTTGTACTAACACATCAATTTCTTTACCACCTTCGCGATAGACGGTTGCTACAGAGCCCTTAATACTAGATTCAATGACCATTGCTACTTGCGTTACGCTCAATCCCATTGCTGAAATTCTATCACGGTCAAGAAATATTTGGTATTCCGGACTAGGGTTCGCGAATGATTTGTTAATGTCAACAACACCATTAACTTGTTCCATAGCATCTGCAATTTTGTTGCCTACAGCAGTTGCAACGGCCCTATCGTAGCCAAATATTTTTATTGATATATCGCCGCCGCCGCTCATCCCCGGCATACCACTATTCTCTTGGTAGCTTATTTTTGCCCCGGGAATATTACCAAAGTACTGTCTTAGACTGTCTTGAATCTCAAATTGCCCGCGATCCCTGTCTTTTATATCGGGCAATGAAACCATTATTTGACCTTTATTCGATCCGGCATTTCCAAAAATAGCATTAAACACATCCCCCGTTCCGAATGCGAGATAGACATTTTTTGCCTCAGGAACGTTCTGCTTGATCATTTCTTCAACTGCCAAGAATGTTTCATTTGTTGATGTTAGGCCGGCGCCACTTTCTCTTTCGACATTAATACTAATAAATGACTGGTCAGCGTTGCCAAGAAAATCACCTCCGACCTTAGACGATAACAATATTGTTACAACAAATAACACGGAGATACCAATTAACATTGTTTTTCTTCTTGTCATGAAATAATCAAGTGTTTTCAAATAAACAGTATCAATTTTATCTAAAAAGGATCCGATGGAATCTGATATTTTGCGCAATAATTTATTCTTAATTTGTTTTTGTTCGGACGTAAGCCAACGGGAAGTCAGCAGAGGAATCAAAGTCAATGCAACTATCAGTGAAATTGACAAAGAAAAGACGATAGTAATTGCCATATCATTGAACATTATACCAGCAATACCTGGAACAAACAAAATTGGTACAAAAACGGCTAATGTTGTTAATGTGGATGCAATAATTGCATTGGAAACTTGAGACGTTCCATCATCTGCAGCTTCTCTAATTGGAACACCTTTTTCCTTAAAACGAAAGATATTTTCAAGAACAACAATCGAATTATCAACTAACATTCCAACAGCAAGAGCCAACCCAGCCATAGATATAATATTTAAAGTAAGTCCAGCGCGATTCATGACAAAGAAAGTTACAATAACGGAAACAGGAATCGATATTGCAACAATTACTGAACTGCGGAAATTACGGAGGAAGAATAATAGCACCAGGAAAGCCAGAAAAGACGCCTGGATTGCCGTTGCGCTAAGATTGTTAATAGATTTATTGATGTATTCAGAGAAATCAATAACTGTTTCAAACTTCACACCATTACCAACCTTCTCTGTGATTTTCGGTAGTTCTTCCATAACAGCTTTGGCAACCTTAACCGTATTGCCATCAGTTTGTTTCATCACATAAAGCATCAAAGCAGAGCTACCATTGTTCCGCAATACCATTCGCTGTTCTTTATAACCATCCACAACACGGGCCACATTTTTTAAATAAATCGGCACACCATTTTTTTGACCAATTACAGTGTTCTCTATTTGTTGAATGTTTGCATACTGTCCATAGGTTTTTACTGAAAATTCCTTAGCAGTTTCATCAATTATCCCACCAGGTATTTGTAAGTTTTCCATTCGTAAAATCTGCACGATTTGTTGTATGGAGAATCCTTGTGCAGCCAAAGCATGCGGATCAATCAACACACGAATTTGTCGTTCAAGTCCACCCTGTATGTCTGTACTGGCCACACCCGGTATGCGTTCGAGAAGTGGCGACACTTGCTCTTCTATCAATCTTCGTAATTCTGCCATACCAAGCTGATCCGAGCTGGCGGCAAGATACAAGATTGGTTGCATGGCAGGATTAAAAGCAAAAGTAATTGGATCAGTTGCCCCTGCTGGCAAGTAATCTCTTACAAAATCAATATTTGTGCGTACATCATTTTCCGCCTTCTCCATATCTGAACCCCAATCAAATTCCATTATAATAACAGAGGTTCCAGCACCTGAGCGCGATGTAATTTTTTCAACGTTTTCTACGGCGGTTACCGATTGTTCCAGTGGACGAGTCAATACTTCTTCAATATCCTCAGGACCAACACCCTCATATTGAGACATAACCGCAATAACAGGGAATGTGATATTCGGATATAAATCCAACTTTAATCCTGATAATCCAAATAACCCAAAACCAATGGCCATTAGATATACCATGGTAAAGGTAATCCCTCTTTTTATGGCAAGTTTAGATAAAATCATAAATTTTCCTTAAAATACTATTTGTTGACAGTCTTGACTAGCGACGAATCGAGTAAAACATGTTGTCCTTGCGTTACAATGATATCACCAGCTTCTAGTCCAGATGTGATTTCAACGAGATTCTTGTTTTCTATACCAGTTTCTACTTGTCGCTTCACTGCGATGCTATCGTGTACGGTATATACGAATTTTTCAATTGTAACCTTTCCGGTACTTATTTTGCCGCCCGAGTAATCCAATGCAGTTTTTTCAATAATAGCATAATCCGGTATAACCAAGACATTTTTTTTCTCTTTAGTAATTACTTCAACATTTGCAAACATTCCCGGTTTGAGCTTAAGATTTTTATTATTTATTATTATTTCAACATTGGCGGTACGTGTCATTGCGTCCAGAGTTGGATTGACAAGACTTACTTTTCCTACAAATATTTCATTGGGATAACTATTTACTTTAATATTAGCAGTTAACCCTGACTTAATGAACCCAAGATACCTTTCAATGACATTTATGGAAACTTTTACTGGATCCATATCAACGACCTCAAAAAATGGTATCTGAGGGGCCGCCATATCGCCTAATTCATAATTTTTCATGGAAATAACACCTGCAATTGGAGATGCAATACGAGTATCCTGATATTGACTGCGTGCCGATGACAGCATTGCCTCCATTTGTTTAACTGCAGATTTTGATGCATCTCTTTGTGTTTTTACTGCATCATAATGTGATTGGCTCACAACGTTTTCATCGTACAATTTTTGTACGCGTTGAAATTCAGCTTCCGTAGTATTGTATTGAGATTGGGTTGCTTCCAAACCGGCTTCTGCTTGAGTGACAGCATCCGAAATTTTATCGGCGCTAATTGTAGCTAACAGCTGTCCCTTGCGTACACGGTCGCCAATATTAACATAGATGCCGGTAACACGATTTGGTACTGTTGAAAACACCTTTACCGACTGATCTCCGCTGATATTCCCAAAAAACTCCAATACGCCTTGAATGTCTTGGTTGTTTACTTTCTCAGTTGCAACGGCAATAGCGGTTGTCTTCTCCAATTCAGATTTGTCTTTACCACCACAATTGATAATTAATAATGATAATAAAATGATTGTAATTGTATTAAATAGATATTTCATCTTTTGTCTCCTATAATTCATTTAATGCTTTTTTTAATTGAGCAATGGCAATATTATAATCGAATAATGATTGCTGGTAATTCATGCGTGCCTGATTAAGGGCACCTTCAGCATACATTAGATCTAATTGAGTGCTAAGTCCTTCAGCATACCGTAACCGAGCAAGTCGCAACGCTTCTTTTGCCTGGTCAATAATTTTAGACTGTGTAGCAACTGATAGTTCTTTTTCGTTTATTGCAAGATATGCGGTTTCAATTTCTAGATTTACAGCCCTATATAATGCATCAATTTGGTAGTCGGCTTCCCTAACACCGGCTTTGGCTTGCTGAATTTTTGATGTCTTTTGGAATCCGGTAAATAAGGGCACACTCAAACTAATGGAAGAATTGAAAGCTTTGAAAAAATCGTCACCTGTGAAATCCAAATCGTCACGTTGTCCCTGAAATTGATAATTGGTGCCGAAAACAAGACTTGGCAAAACAGCTGAACGCGCTAATGTAACCTGTCTTTGTGATATGCGTTTTTGCTCATCCATAATTTTGATGTCAGGTCGATTTTGTAAGGCACGATTATTTAAATCTTCAATTGTAAGTCCGCCAAAATCGTGAGGAGCAAAAATTAAACTATCTAAAGTAATGATTTTGGGATTGTTATCTAATCCGAGAATAATTGATAATTGGGATTCTGCTAACTTCGAGCTGTTTATTGCTGAGGTCAAGGTTGGTTTTAAATTGGCCAATTGTACCTCTGCGCGCAGTACGTCAAAATCTGAAGCCTGGCCAACTGCACGAATCTTGTTTACTTGGTCAAGATTTTCTTTAGCTGTTTCGTAGGCTTGTTCCATAACCCTTACCACTGATTTTGAAAATAACAGACCATAGTATGCAGATGTTGATTGTAAAAGTACATTTTGTCTTGTGGACGTCAAGCGATGCTTCGTTGATAGCATACCCATGCTTTGCCATTTTATACCCATTCCATATAGCTCCACCTAAGAATATTGGTTGTTGAAAGCTTAGTCCATAAACCAACAAATGTTCTGTTCCCATTTTAAATTCAATTTTTCCATCACTAAATGGGTCATCAAAAATAACTGTTGGCAATTCCCAGGCACGTTGATATTGTGAAAATGCGCTGAGCGAGGGAAGCATACCACCGCGCGCTTCAGTTACCTGCGACTTGGCTTTGGATAAAGCTTCTTCAGCTAGTTTATATTGAATATTATTTTCTAGTGCGATCATTTGTGCTTTATTTATGTCTAATTCTAAAGTTTGAGCGACTAAAGAGTTGATAGACAAAAATAAAAACAATATTACCAATAGAAATATTTTTTGTTTTTTCATATACATAACTCCAAATTATTGTTTTTTTATACCATTTAATATAAGATTAACAACTTGCTCAGCTTTTTGATCCCCCAACTCTTTTGTATAGCCTTTTAGATAACTCATTATATACATGTTGATTGTTCCTATATATATCATCGTGAAATCAATGCAGTCTAAATCTTGTGTTAAAAGTCCTTGTTGTTTTCCGTTATTAATTATTTGACTGAACCATTGTTGATGTTTGCTAAATACTTTATTGTGATCAAGCTCTATTGTTTTATGAATATTCCCTGCTGTCAAATCATAAATAAAACGCATCATTTCAGGATTTTCTTGAGTTGATCTAAAACGTGCAATCGCTAAATCTTTTAACTGCTGAATTGGGTCATGGTCGGAATTGGCGATTTCTTCCATTCGTTGTTTTGATATTTCAAAGGAAGTGTTTATCAATTCTTCAAATAAAGATTGTTTATTTGCAAAATGGTAATAAATAGCCGGCTTAGACACACCAGTCCTTTCAGCGATCTCGCGCATTGAAGTAC
Source organism: uncultured bacterium (assembly GCA_963715945.1). Lineage (GTDB taxonomy): Bacteria > Fidelibacterota > Marinisomatia > Marinisomatales > JAHJCW01 > JAHJCW01. The sequence goes on along the minus strand of CAVQSL010000015.1, from coordinate 461,366 downwards.
GCTCATAACCCCTCTCAGAGAATAACGATGCTGCTTCTTTTAAAATGGTTGCTTTAACTGATTCTGTCTTTGTCATAATGTTGTTACTTACCGGTCGGTAAGTTAAAAAGAACATATTTTTATTGCAAATATAATTTATTAAGAAATAATGTTTATTTTAAAACGTTTGATATTTTAGAAACATCTCCATCGTTTGGTGCGGGATCAAGCTCTAAAACCTTAGCCATTAAATTATAAAGCTGAATATTTTCAAAGGCAGGAACCGTAATTCCTGAATTAAATGCCGGTCCATGCGCCAAGAAAAAAGCGTGCATGTCAGGATGGGTGGGATCATAACCATGTGTTCCTCCGCCATAGTGAGATTGATGGGATTCAAAATATTCGTGGGTGGTTAAACTCCATCCGTTATCTAATATGCCAACAATTGGTGCAATTCTTCGGTTATTGGAGTAGTGCAAGCGTTTGGGAATATCCCGTTTCTTATAAACAGATAAATGCGGATGTTTGTTGTGTATCAAGTTGAAAATTGAATCAATTTCAGAATCCTCACACCAGATATCTAGTGTTGGATACCAATTTATAATGTTTAAATCGGAGGGATCTAAATAATCATCCAAAAACACTGTCCTTTCCTGACTTAATTGTGCCATTCCATGATCGGATATTATTATTATATTTACTTTATCAAATAAATTGCGCTGTTCTAGTCCATCAATCAAATGACCTATGCGTGTGTCACATTCTTTGATAGCAATGTTAATTGATGAAGAGTCTGGACCGCCAAGGTGACCATAATCGTCGGGATCGCTAAAATATATCGTATAAAATGATGGACGTTCTTTAGCGGGCTTATCAAGATAGCGGAACACTGTTTCAACACGTTCTTCGTTGGTAACATTGCCGTCATATGCTACCCAATATGTAGGACGAACAGCTTTTATTTCGGCTTCTGAGCCGGGCCAAAAATTACATAAAGTCTTTAGCCCATGTTGTTCGGCTGTAACCCAAATCGGCTCACCGCCCCACCATCGTCCATTTTGTACCTCTTCTCGATTGCCAAGGCTGAAGGTTACATCATAAACAGGGTCATACATCGTATTTGATACAATACCATGGTTTTCAGGATAAAGTCCAGTAACAATAGAATAATGATTTGGGAATGTTTTAGATGGGAAAGATGGAATTAGGGCATCGGCCTTTACTCCGGTTTCTACTAATCGGTCTAAATTGGGAGTATTGGTTTTATCCATATAATCCCATCTAAAACCATCAAAAGAGATTAGAATGAGATATTTATTTGGTTCAGCATTATTTTTAGTAGTCAATAATAAGTTAGATGAGCAGGACCAAATAAAGAATGAAAAAATAATAATAATGAAACGGATATATTGAAGTTTCTTTTGAAACATTGATTACGTCCTTTTTTATTAAATTAATATATTCAGTAAATTAACTAGAATATTATCCAAAGAGGAAGTATACAATTAATTAAAAAGAGGTAAAATGAAAAAACTTTCAATAACTATTATTTTAATATTTTGTCATCATTTTATTATGGCGCAGGAATATCAATCCATCCCGGTCTCTACTTATTCAATCGTCGCATTTGATAGAGAAACAGGCCAGCTTGGAGTTGCCGTTCAAAGTCATTGGTTCTCTGTTGGCACACTTGTACCGTGGATCAAAGCTGGAGTTGGCGCTGTAGCGACGCAATCATTCGTAAAAGTTGAATATGGACCGAATGGATTAAAACTAATGGAAAAAGGTTTTACAGCTGAAGATGCTTTGAGGCTACTTGTAGAAGATGATGACAATAGCGCGGTGCGGCAAGTTGGTATGGTTGACGTAAAAGGTAATGCGGATGCCTTCACTGGAGATAATTGTATCCAGTACGCCGGACATATTGTGGGCAAGGGCTATACTGTTCAGGCCAATCTTATGGCATCGGCAACTGTGCCGACTGCAATGGTGGTGGCATACGAATCGACAAAAGGTGAGTTGGTTGACAGGCTGATGGCAGCTTTGGAGGCGGCGCAAAAAGAAGGTGGCGATATTCGCGGAAAACAATCAGCAGCAATTATTGTTACCACTGGTGAGCCAACAGGAATTGATTGGAAAGATAAATTATTCGATCTGCGTATCGAGGACCATCCCGAACCAATTAAAGAAATGAAAAGATTAATTAGAGTTAGCAGGGCCTATCAACATGCCAACGCAGGTGATTTATATATTGAAACTGGAGAAATTGATAAAGCACTTGTGGAATATAACTTAGCTGCAGAATATTATCCCGAAAATCCGGAATTGCCATTTTGGACAGCAGTTAGTTTGGCTAGTGTAAATAGAGTGAAAGAATCATTGCCAATATTTTCGGAAGTATTTAAAAAAGCGCCCGACCTGCGCGATTTAGTGCCACGATTAGTTCCGGCTGGATTATTGCCTGATGATGAGAAATTAATTCAAAAAATACAACAACAATAATTAGGACATTTTTTTGATGGAACTTTTATTTGTTTCTGCCATTAATAAGACAAATATATCGAACCCCTCAACCTCCAGAATTAATAATCCTTCCCCTCAGAATTCAATCTGAGGGGTTCGTGTTTCTAACAAACATATTCTAGTATATATTTGCAAATAAAAAAGTTTAGATGTAAAATCCGACCGACCGGTCAGTCATAAATTGTTTATTTAACATATTTATATGAAAACAAAAAAAACAAACGAAGACAAAAAAAAACTAATCATAAACGCAGCAATTGAGGTATTTGCGAAACAGGGCCTAGAAAAAGGTAAAATAGCCGATATTGCAAAAGTTGCTAATATCGGTAAAGGAACAGTTTACGAATATTTTAAAAGCAAGACTGAAATATTTGGAGCCATTGAAAAAATGTTCATATTTGATTCTATTGGCCAGATTAATAAGTTAACGCAATCAAAACAATCACCCACCAAAAAGATTGAAGAAATTATTAGCTATAGTATAAATATGCATGCCGCAATGGGTGATGCTGCCTTAATTCTTGCGGAACTATGGACTCAGCATGGTCGCGGACAACTGCCAGGCCATAAAGATTCAGCCTTTGCAAAAATGTATAATGATTTTCATAGGGCAGTATTGGATGTGCTTACTCAGGGGATAAATGCTGGTGAGCTTAGGACTATGAATAAGGATGGCGTGGCATCGCTTCTGTTAGCATTTATTGACGGAATAATTTGGCAAAACATTATATTTAAAAATGATAAAGATTTCAATAAACATAAAAAAGCAGCAATTAAATCATTTATGAATGGAATAAAGAAATGAAACAGTTATTAATATTATTATTTTTTATCTATGGAATTGTTCTCGCCCAAAAGGCGATGCCTACGGGCGATGAATTAGTAGAAAAAATGTCAGAAATAATGACGCAAGAAAACAGTATGGCTATTATGACGCAAACAATCATAACAAGCAGTGGCCAACAACGCACTTTTGAATTTGAAATGTTTACTGCTAACGAGAGCGAAAAAACATTGATGCGTTATTTAAAGCCATCAGCCGCACGGGGGCAGGCATTTTTAATGTTAAATAATGCTGATGACATTTGGACTTATTTTCCTCGAACAAAACGCGTGAGGAAATTATCATCGAGTTCCAAAAACCAAAAAGTACAAGGTAGCGATTTCTCGTTTGAAGATATGGGATCAGGAGACTCTTGGAAGGAAGAATACAAGAGCACTAATCTCGGATCAGAAAAATATGACGGAATGGATTATTGGAAGTTAGAAAGTCATCGGCATTCCCGAACAAAACCCTTCATATCCTAAAATGGTAGTACTTATGAGAAAATCAGATTTTTACCCAATTAGAATAGATTTTTTTGAAGATAACATTAACATAGAAAAAACCCTATTTATGGAAAATATTAAAAATATAGAAGGTGTCCCAACTGCCATGAAAATGACAATGAAAAACCATTCAGAAGGAACCGAGACCACTATGAATACGCTATCGATTACATATGAGTGGGAACCTCCGGAGAATTTCTTTTCCGAAAGAGAATTGAAGAAATGACTAAAAAAGCATTTTTAATATTTCTACCTTGTGTTTTGTTTGCACAAACTTCGTTCTTCGGTTATTATGAAGTGGAGTTCGATCAATTAAAATTTGCCAATCAAACCTATAATTATGGATATAATAAATTACGGTTAGATTTCGAAGCGCGATCGGAAGATGCAATTACAATCGGTGCAAATGTTAATATCCAAAAATATTTTGATAATACTAGCTGGAATTTATTAGACTTTCTTCCAATGGATATTTGGCAGACAATCTTCCAACCGCAAAATGTGCCACAGGAATACTGGATCACAGAATTTCCAATCATGCTTTCGGATACATTGTTTCTGGATAACATCTATCTTAAGGCTGGTTTTAAACATTTTGACTTAACGGTTGGAAAACAACAGATATCGCTGGGGACAGGCTACGCCTGGAACCCTACAGACATTTTCAATACAAAACAATTGCTCGACCCTACCTATGAGCAAACTGGCGTTAATGCAATTAGGGCTGAAATTCCGATTAAAGGAAGAACTGGTATGGATATAATTCTATCACCCGGTAAAGATTGGAACGAATCGGTAAAAATGCTGCGATTAAAAATCGGGCTTGGGAGGTTTGATTTACATGGAACAATTGGACAATACACTTGGGAAAGAACACAATTTAGTCCAACAACTTTTTTGATTGATGAACAAAGCAATTTAAGAACATTATATGGCGGGTCTATTGTTGGAGAACTTGCCGGTGCTGGTCTTTGGATAGAAGGAGCATGGAATCAATTAGAAAATCAAGAAGATTTTTTTGAAGCGGCAATCGGCACAGATTATACATTTGAAAACGGTCTATATATTATAATGGAGTATTTACGCAACGAAAATGGCGTTTCAAATAAAGAAAATTTAGACATCAATCACTATTTACAATATTTTAATGGTGAAACACATAGCTTAATGCAGGATTACTTATTTGGTTTTTTAAACTATCCATTAAATGATTTTATTCAAGTTGGATTATTAGGATTTGGAAATTTAAACGATAACAGTGCTGCAATAAATCCGCAAATATTATGGAATTTATTCCAAGATGTTGATATGACAATAATGTACAGTCACTTTATAGGAGATAACAATTCTGAATTTGGTGTACAAGATTGGGGTTGGCGGATTCGCTTGCGCGGCTATTTTTAACAATTAATATAATAGGAATATTATGAGAGATAAAATTTTAACAAACTTAGCGGACTTTATCGGCAAGAAGCCGTGGTGGACAGCACTAATCTTATTAATTGTAACCATAATTATGGCTGGCATGTCTGCACAACTAGAATTAACAACGTCTTTTACAAATCTATTACCTAAAGATAATCCAATGGTCGATGAATTCAACATGATCATCGATGAATATAATGGTTCATCATCGATGTTAATCGTTGCTGAGGGAGATCCGGACAAACTTGAAGAATTTGCTGAAAAAGCAGTTCCCCAGATTGAAGTATTGTCGGAATGGGTATCGCGCGTTGATTATAAAGCTCCAAAGGAGTTTATGGCAAAACATGGATTAATGTTAATGAAGTCGAGTGATTTGGAAAACAACATGGAGTTATTTCAAAATCCAAATCTTGATGAATTCCTTACTAATCTAAACAATAGTCTGGAAAAAGAATATATTCAAAGTGAAGATAAAATAACCGGGCAGGAACAAGAACAGGGTGCAATACGATTTTTAGCAGGCACACAATCATGGTTATCAATTTTTGAAGGGGTATTAAATGGAAATATAGTGGGTGCTGGAGAAAGGGCTTCCGAAGCGATTTTGTACGGAGATGAATATTATAAAAGTTGGGATGATAGGATGATGATTTTACAGATACTTCCAACCTTTACAATGTTTGATATCGAGTTAGCAGTTGCGAGCACTGATTCAATTGAAAAAATTGTTCATACCATTGGCAATGAAATTGGAGTTAGTGCAGGATTAACAGGTACCATTCCGCTGGGTAGAGATGAAATGGTGTCCGTCCAAAATGATTCAATGACAATAACAACGATAGCTTTGGTGGGCATATTAATATTATTTATTATAGCATTCAAGATGTTGGTTAGTCCCATATTGGCAATTATAACATTAATAATTGGCGTGTTGTGGGCCCTGGGAATTGCCTTGCCGCTGGTCGGCTCATTAAACCTGATGACCTCTATGATGGCAGTGGTTCTTATCGGTTTGGGAATTGATTTTTCAGTTCATATTATTTCAACATTTACAGAAATGCGCCACAAGGGTGATGACGTCGTAACAGCGCTTAAGGCGACATTTTTAAAATCAGGCCCCGGAATTATAACAGGGGGTTTGACGACCGCAGCTGCATTTTTTACATTGCTTGTTGCCAGGACCGAAGGAATGAAAGAATTCGGGCTAACACTCGGGATTGGAATTATAATGACAATGCTTGCTGCAATGTTGGTTTTACCGAATTTGCTTGTAATTAGAGAAAGAATAAAAGCACGTTATGGAAAAATGAAAAAACCAATAAGCCCCAAAGATATTTCTTATCAAAAATTAGGCACTACTGCAGAATGGTTTTCTAGAAAATGGAAACTCGGAGTTTTAATTATTTTGATATTGTTAGGCGTGTTCGGATATAATGGTTCAAAAATAACCATGGACTACAATTATTTGAACATGGAGCCGGTCGGTTTGGAATCGGTTGAATTGCAAGATAAAATGATTGAGGCTTTTGATATCAGCTCGGATTTTGCACTGATCACTGCTGAAACACTTGATGAAGTACTAGAGATTACTGAAGCTGCCAAAGACATGAATACGGCCGGCATGGTCCAATCAATAATTGATTATTTACCGCCGGAGGCTGAGCAAAAAAGCCGAGCCGGATTGGTTTCTGTAATAAGGGAAACAATGCAAAGGGCGCCCGTTAAAGGACTTTCTCAATTAGATTTTAGCACAATAGTGGATGAATTATATCGCCTGGAGGAAAATATTTTCGAAATTCAGGATATGGCATATATTGGAGGACAGGATAAAGTATATCTTAAAAGCGCCATGCTTGTTGGTGCATTACCGGACGAAGATGATCCGTCTTTGAAATCATTAAACGAAAAACTTTCAAATATTATGAATGATTCATCTAAGGGATTATTAAATAGTATTGTTGAAAATATTGATGAAAAAGTAAATAATGCTACTACGGACATTGGAAGTTTCCAAACAGACTTTGCTAACAACTTTAAAGAAAAAGTTGTCGCCATGGCCAATCCTGAACCAATAACCTTACAAGACTTACCAAAAGGAATAAAAAGTCAATATGTTGGAAAGTCCGGCCAAAACTTTCTTGTTTCAATATTTCCCAAGCAAAATGTGTGGGAAATTGATTACCTTAAACGATTTTCAAATGAACTGGCATCTATTGATCCGCGCGCAACAGGACTTCCACCTATATTTAATACACTAATGGATGAGATTGGAGAAGACGGAAAGCGCGCAACTGAACTTGCCATATTCGTTATTTTCCTGGTATTGCTAATCGACTTTCGTAGTTTTAAAAAAGCAATAATGGCAATGATACCTTTAGTTGTTGGTGTGGTGTGGATGGTTGGTGTAATGGAAATTACTGGATTGCAGATAACGCTTTTGAATATAATGGCAATACCTATGATTATCGGAATTGGTATTGATGACGGTGTGCATATTATTCATCGTTATCAGATCGAAGGCAGGAATGCACACAAACCGGTATTCGCGAGTACGGGACGTGCTGTATTATTAACATCGGTAACTACAATGCTCGGTTTTGGATCGCTTTGGTTTGCAACTTACCGTGGGTTAGGCTCAATGGGCATTGCATTATTTATAGGTGTTGGGATGTGCTTCCTTGCCACAGTTATAGTTATACCGGTTTTAATAGGAATGTTAAAAAAGTGAAAATTTTTTAAGCGAAGCTCTAAAAAGGCAATAACAGTTATAAATATGACCGCAATAAATCGATTTTTATATATAAATGACTAAAATTTGTAGGTTTTTGTACCTAAATCAGTAAAATAATTATAAAACACAGACAATAATTTTGATATATTTTAAATACAGGCAAGCAAGGATTAATGTCATATATTGTTAATATACAATAACTTAACCAAATTGCTATGAATTGTTAATGCGTCTAATTAGTAGATATTTTAAAAATATTATTTGACATCAATAAAATCAATAGATTAGTTTTGCCTACTTAACGGAGAGTGCTCTCCGTGCGTTTATTCTGAGGGAATAACGTATTTAAATGAAAAACTTAAAACATTCTATAACCATTCTAATGGAGGATGAACAATGAAACGAGTGATTGCCTTACTCTCATTAGTCGTTCTGCCGGTAATGATATTCGCGCAAACAAGCGGAAAATTATCCGGTGTTGTAAAAAGTAGCACGGGCGCACCCTTGGCGGGTGCCAACGTAGTACTTGAAGGAACTTCGATGGGAGCTGCAACTGATGAAAACGGACAATATTTTATATTGGACGTTGCAGTGGGAACATATTCTGTTCGCGCTGACTACATCGGTTATAAAACTCATACTGTGAACAATATCCGTGTGTCCGTTGGTTTGACTACGGGTTTAGACTTTTCTCTACAAGTAGCGGCTGTAGCCGGAGAGGAAGTCACTGTTACAGCAGAGAGACCGTTGGTTAATCTAAACGCTACAAATACCAACGCAATTCTTAGCAAAGAAACAGTTCAGGCATTGCCAATGCGTGACATCACACAGGCTGTAAATTTACAGGCAGGTGTTGTTGATGGTCATGTTCGTGGCGCAAGAACTGGCGATAACGCATACTATCTTGATGGTGTATTACTAAGAGATTCATGGACTGGTAATAATCTGACCAATGGCGTAAGCCAAAGAAGTGTAGGCGAAATTTCTGTACAACAAGGCGGTATGACTGCAGAATATGGTAATGCCAATGGTGGTGTTATGTTAGTCACAACATCAACTGGTGGTTCAAAAATTACCGGATCTGCTGAGTTTGTTACAGACGTTGGAGCAACAACAGGTAGCACAAAGCAAGATAAACTTTATAGCTATGGCAACCAGGTACTTAATTTTGACCTTAGTGGTCCGCTCGGTGACAATATTCGTTACTATTTCAATGTAGAAAACGAAAAGAATGCCGATTCCGATCCTAGCTGGGGTTCTGTGCCATTTGCAAAAGTTACCGAGTTTCAGTCCTTATCAGGTGCCGACAGTGCAAGAATTTGGATAAATGGCGATCCTGCTGAAGGGATAAATGATGACTTCATTTATTTTGAACAATTCGTTCGAAATAATCAATCAAATCCTGATTCCTTACGCTGGGCATACCAGCAGGGGTTGGCTGATGAAAACTTTCAAAGACCAGCATCCTGGTTTGATACTACTTATGTAGCCGCATCAGACTATGAAAAACGCTATGGTCCAAAAAGAAATCATGCTGATAATCGCCTTCGCTTAGGCGGTAATATGGTTTTTGATTTTAAACCGTTTAGAGTAAAAATTGGTGGACAAGCCTACAATTATGAACAAGATTTATATCAACATCTTGATCAGTTATTGAATTGGGAAGAAGCCGGTTTAAATGAAGCAAAATTCAGAATGGGTTATATAAACACAACTTGGGGCATTTCAAATAATTCATTTGTGAAAATGACCGCAAGTTTGACTGATTATAATGCCATTCTACAAAATCGCAATTGGAAAGATGATCTTGATGCTTATGGAGCGCGCACAACCGAATTTGGTTCACCAAATTATTATTTGCGCGGACCAGGGCTCGATGCTTTAGCTGTACCAGGTGTTGTAAGTTTTAATGGATACGGCGAGCAGTATGGAACATATCAAGACCGTTCAGAAAGAACATTGGGATTGCGACTTGATTACGTAAACCAGATGGGCGTTCACGAGCTTAGGGCTGGTACAGAATATTATAATAAAACTGTACGTTTCTGGAGCTCGGGTCAGATATTTGAACTTTATCAAGCAATTGCCAATGCTGATGTAAACTTTAACGGCGTTGTTGATGCCAGTGAGATTCCCCAGTCATACGCAGATTGGAGCTATTCAGTTTATCGTAACGCTTATACTGATAATATTGGCTATAACATCTTTGGTGAAGAAACTGATGAATACGCAGCGGTCGACCATAGTCAAGAACCCGGAAAACCAATTAATTTCCGTGTATATTTAACGGATAAAATTGAGTTCAAGGATCTTGTAATGAACTTAGGTTTGGCCTATGAATCATTTAATCCTAATACCTATGCGCCCGATTCAGACGGTGACGGTTATGGTGATAGCGATGGATTCAATGTAATTCACTCAAAAGATGGCCGCATTGACCGTTCAGGTACACAAGAAAACAGCTATAAATGGGAACCAGTTGAAGCCCATACGGCTATATTACCACGTATTGGTTTTGCATTTCCGGTTTCTGATAAAACAGTATTCCGCGCACAATATGGTAACTATATGCAGAATGTACCTGTTCAGTTTTTATATCTTTCTGATTCACGTTTATCTGCAAACCTTACACAAGGTAATGCAACAGTATCACCAAACCCAACATTGGCTCCTGAGAAAACAACCTCTTATGAAGTTGGATTCACGCAACAGGTTGGTCAAAACGCAGCAGTAGATATTGCTGGATTCTATAAAGAGGTGCGTGATTATGTGCTTCAACAGAATCGCTATAATGCAACTACTGATAACTCAGATTTTGTTTGGAATCAATATATTAATGGTGACTATGGTGTGACCACAGGATTCCAATTCAATGTCCGTATGCGTAGAATGAAGGGCTTCTTAGCTGATATTAACTACACATTAATGTGGGCACGCGGAACTGGCTCAGATCCAGCATCCAACTTTGATATTTCTTGGACTGGTGATGACCTTAATGATTATCCAACAATCATTAATCGATTAGATTTTGACCAACGCCACACAGGGTCGGTAATGCTTGATTACCGTACACCTCAAAGTGACGGATTATTAGCAAATCTTGGAGCAAACGCTGTATTAAGATTTGGCAGTGGTCAAGCTTATACACCATTTCGTGTAGAAAGTGCTATTTATGGGCAAGGATGGAATACGCCTATAGCAGCCATTAATTCAGGTGACTATCCTACAACAACCCGTTTAGACTTAAGGGTTGATAAAGGATTCATGCTTGGCGGTACTAGATTAAACTTCTATGTATTGGTACTAAATGCAATGAATTCAGAACTTGTTGAATTTGTTTATGGTACTACTGGAACAGCAATTACGGATGGTTGGTTGGCCACTCCTGGCGGTGTTAATTGGGCAGAGAGCCAAAATACTAACTATCCAAACGCACCAGCTGAAAGTCTATATAATGACAGACTCTCAGACCCAGATAATTGGGGTATGCCACGAACCGTACGATTTGGTATTCAAGTAAATCTTTAATATTACGATAAGAGGAAAGGATGAAAATAATTAAACAATCCTTCGTTTTAATGCTTGCCGTAGGAGTTCTGTTGTCCAGCCTGGTTTATGCAGATAGACCGGGGACAAAGACGGATCCCAGAGCTCTTGACAAACCAGCTATTAGGTCAACTAATAACTTTGACGGCAACCGCATTGACAACGATTTGGAAAATACAGGTATGGTCGTTAGCCACAATATCAGTGGCCGCTCCGGCATGTCCTGGCCTGCAGGTAATAACACCCAGACAGTATACGCCTCCGGTGTATGGGTAGGTGGTAAGGTTGGTGGAGAAATCCGAGTAACTGCTGGTGAGTATGCCGGTGAATTTGCCGCGGGGCCTTATAGAGGTTTTTGGGGCGATCCTACACACAGAATATATAAAGTTAACAAGGCGGATTTAGCTGACCCATTAGCTAATTTCGATTTCCAAAACTGGCCCGTAGAGTTTGGTGCGCCTTGGGTTGACAATAATGGTAATGGTACTTATGAACCGTTGCCAGCCGGTCCAGACCACCCAGATTTTATTGGTGACCAGGTCTTATGGATGGTATCAAATGACGGTGACCCAACTGAGCATGCAGTTTTTGGAACAAACCCGCTTGGTATTGAAATGCAAACAACCATCTTTGGTTTTGATCGCCCGGATGCATTCGGCGATATGATGTTTGTTAAAGCATTAATAATCAATAAGGAAGATACTCCGATTACCGACACTTATATCGGCTTGTGGTCAGACCCTGACCTTGGTGATGCAGCTGACGACTTTGTTGGTTGTGATACTACGCTTGGTCTTGGTATCTGCTACAACGATGGTGCCGACCATGATTTTGAAGGATATGGTGGAGGAACGCCCGCTGTAGGTTATGACTTTTTCCAAGGTCCTATGGTACCCGCAGCTGGTGAAACAGCATTCATGTTTGGAAGAGACATTCCGGGTTACAAAAATCTGAAAATGACTTCGTTTACGAAGTATATTAACTCAGATGATCCAGTATGGAGCGATCCAAATTCTGCTGACGAAGCTTATAACCTTATGAAAGGTTTAATGAAGAGCGGTGCTCCTTTTGCTGCTAATCTTACCGGCGGTACAGCTTTTGTACACCCTGGTGACCCAACAAAAGATACTGGTCCTGCAGATACAGAGTATGTTGATTCAGACGTACACGCCTCTGATGACCGTAGATTCCTTATGAATGCCGGACCTTTTACAATGGCCCCCGGAGACAGCCAAGAAGTTGTATTTGCAATATTCCATGCTGCCGCTGGCGATGCGCTTGACTCCTATCTTTATTTGAAAGAAGTTGACGCAACTGCTCAGCTAGCTTATGATTTGCAATTCGCGCTACCTCCGTCACCGCCACAACCAACTGTTACAGTTACCCCGGGCGAAGATGAGATTCTGCTTGTTTGGGATAGCGCCGCAGAATTGTACTCAGTACCTGACCCAATTGATAAAGATGAAAATGGCGATGATACCAGATATGAATTCGAAGGCTATAATGTATATCAAGTTGGTACAATTTCAGGTGGTGGCACTCAAAAGTTGCTTGCAACCTATGACATTGTAAATGGCGTTGATGAAGTTTATGACGATGTATTTAATGCACAATATGGTGAGATTATAAATCGCCGTGTGCAGTTTGGTTCAGATTCGGGCATTAAAAGAAGTTATCTTATAAATGCAGATGCATTAGATAACGGAAACCCATTAAAAACCAATAGGATTTACTATTTTGCTGTAACCGCTTATGGTTATAATGAATATGGTATTCCTAAAACATTAGAAAGTTCAAAGAAGATATTTGCCGTTCGTCCACAGATTCCTAATACTTGGACAAGCACTGACGAGACCGCATTGTATGGAACGCCATTAGCGGCAGCACATACAGCTGGTGCTTCAGATGGTGCCGCAACTGCAGTTGTGATCGATCCGACTCAATTAACCGGAGCCGATTACGAGATATTCTTCGATTATGATCACTATTATCTTGATGTAGATGGTCTCTGGAAGCAAACCGCACTGCCGGATGCAATTGCAAAATTGTTGGATGTTTCTCCGACAGTTGTAACTGGTACAGCAGTTGTTGGTCCTAATGGAACGATCGACTTGAATTTTGAAGTTGATGTCAGCTCACCAGATTACAATTATGTAGCCGGTGTTCTAATAACAGTTCCGGGTGCAGTTATCAATAGTGTATCTGCTCCCGCTGGTATATTAGCAGTGATCCAACCTGGTGGCCAATCAGTATTATTTGGTGATACGGATGTTGATGGCGCAGGTGATTTTGCAGGTGGCGAACATGTTATGATTAATGTTAAAGCTAGCTCAGTATCACTACCAATTGCCTTCAGTTATGTCGCTTATGATGACGGCTGGGGACACCTAGTTTGTGATACAGACGGTGATGGCGTCACAGATCCCGATCAATTAGATTATTGTAATGCTTATGGTCTTGGACCTGGCAATTCAGTAATTCTTGATGCTAACGGTAACGGTACAATCACTGAGCTTGGATATAACTTTAAATCCTTCTTTGTTTGGAAAGTACGCAATACCACGTCCGGTGATATTGTAGTACCTGGCTCAACCATCCAAAGTGGTGTTTCATCTGAGCATGTTGACAGCGGAATACTAGTGCCGGGCGCTGATGTTGGTGTAGATGCCAACCCAATTGCCGAAGGAATACAGTTCGCTGTTAGTGGTCCTGCTCTAACTATGAAATCAGTTGGTGTATATGCCAATGCAGCCGGTCCGATCGATCCTCCGGTTGATGGTTTACCATACTGGCGCTTTCCAGATTGGTTGGTTGCTGATGGTCATTATGATAATCAACAAACAAATGGTTCTATTTGGCTATTCAATACGCATCCTGCGTATGGGAATGCCGGTCCTGATGTATTCTTTGGCTCACTTGTGGTTTATTCAGGTGGTTTAGGTCATCCAATGCAAGGTATTGGTGCCTTAATTCCTTATGATTTCGAATTAAGATTCACCGCTGCCGGTGGATTAGCTTGGGATAACTGGGATCATACAGGAAATGTACCTGTACCGTTTGAATGGTGGAATATTGGTATAAACACCCCAGATGATCCAAGTGATGACTATAGGTTAATTCCATGGTTATTAGATGATAATGGTGATGGTGTTTGGACTATGAATGACGTTGACGATCCAACATCAGGTGGTACTAATGACCCATATACGGACCGTGTTTATGTACACGCACCGGTGAATGACACTCCTGGACAACAGGGGTATGACGACTTCTTTGCCAATATTGCTGCTGATGGAAGTAATGCAAATGCTTGGTACGGAGGTGCAGGTGGAGTAACTGGCCCAACAGACACTTGGAATGTAATGTCACGTACCATTCTAATGAATTGGAATGGTGGTGATGTAACAGCAGTTCCTCCGGTATATAATGCAGTGGAACCTGAAACCGGTACGGTATTTAGATTCATTACTACTAAACCGAATGCATCTAACGATAAATTTGCTGTAGCAACATCAGCAGTTGTCGGTAAAGCGGTTGCATATTCTCCAGATGCTATTAAAGTATGGCCAAATCCATACTTTGGTTACAATCCTGAGGAAAGAGATCCGCTAGAGCAGAAAATTATGTTTACCCATTTACCAGAATCGGGTGAATGTACAATTCGTATATTTAACTTAGCAGGTGTTCCAGTTAGAACGCTTAGCCACACAAACGGTACTCAGTTTGAAGAATGGGATGTGAAGAATAATTTCAACATTCCTGTCGCTAGCGGCATGTATCTTGCCGTTGTTCAAACCGATGCTGGTGATAAAACACTTAAGTTGGCTATCATTCAACCAGAACAGCGCATAGACGTCTATTAACAGGAGGATGAAAATGAGAAATAATACAATGAAAGTTCTCCTGGGCGGTATAATAATTACTTCAATAATGTTTGCCGGGACGATTAGATCTTCTGGAACAGCAGGTGCAGCACAATTGTTGATTCCAGTCGGTGCCGAAAATATTGCAGTAAGCAATGCTAATGTGGCTACCGTTTCAGGAGTGGAAGCCTTATTTCAAAACCCTGCCGGTGTAGCAAAATATGCAGGTACAGCGCAAGCAATGGCTGGAACCATGAACTATCTGGCTGACATTAAGGTCACGAATTTTGGGCTATTAACTCAATTCGGTAAAATAGGTGCGTTTGGTTTAAGTGTCAAATCCTTAGATTTTGGCGATATACCGATCACTACAGCTGATGAAACAGAAGGTACTGGTGCTTTCTTTTCACCGCGGTTTATGACTCTTGG
The DNA here is from genome assembly GCA_963715945.1 of uncultured bacterium. Classification (GTDB taxonomy): domain Bacteria; phylum Fidelibacterota; class Marinisomatia; order Marinisomatales; family JAHJCW01; genus JAHJCW01. The sequence continues at coordinate 445,541 of CAVQSL010000015.1, read as the reverse complement.
CGCAACCTATGCTAAATCGTTTTCTGATAGTGTTCAATTTGGAGCAACCTTCAAATTCGTATCTGAGCAAATTATCAATACGAAAGCAAGTGGTATGGCCGTTGACTTAGGTGTACAATATCAATTCCCCAATATGCCTTTATATATTGGTGTGGTATTAAAAAACCTAGGTAGCAGAATGGAATATCAAGGATCTGATCTGGAACAGCAGTTACAGCCGGATAATACCGAATCAGGTACCATTGAAGAACGTTTCAGAATTAAATCTGAAGCATTTGATCTTCCTTCACAACTAGACATATCAATGAACTATGAAGTTATACCTGACCTTTCACTAATGGGTACTTTTACAAATAATGCCTTTAGTGCAAATACAGGTAGTTTTGCTGCTAAATACTCGTTCAAAGACTTCGTTTGGGTTGCCGCAGGCACTCAGCTTGGTCTAGCAAACAGTTCTGATCAGCCCGCTGATGTGGATGATGATGAATGGAAAGAAATGTCCGGTACAGTATTTGGATTCACTTTTGGAGCAGGCGTTGCCGTTCCTTTAGGTGATTTCAAAGTCGGTGTTGGATATTCATACCGTTCAGTAACAGACTATTTTGAAAATAATAGTCTATTCCAATTAACGGTTGATTTCTAAACTGTAAGACAGAATAATAAAAAAGGGATCACAATTTGTGATCCCTTTTTTTTATCTAATATGGAAATAATATAATTTTTGCTTAATTTATTACACTATGAACATAAAAATATTTTTAATATCATTATTGATCAGTTTAAGTACTGGATTATCGCAAACCAATCTTATTGAAGGTGAAATATTTATTGATGGAACCAAAGAACCAATTGTCAATGCAAATATTTTAATTAAATCAACTGAATTTGGAACGACCAGTTATGACGATGGACAGTTTTCTATTATTTGGAAAGAAAGCTATCCGATCATTCTTGAGATATCACACATAGGATATCAAAAAAAAGAAATCACTGTTACTACACCAAGCAAAATAGTTGTTTATTTGATACCACATATTTTACAAGCAGATGATGTTATTATTGAGGGTGTTCAGCGCCACTCAAAAAGAGAACTGTCAAGTAAAATGGAAGTTGTAGAATTAAAAGAGATAGAGATTAGAGGGATTAGGGATGTCAGCGAAATACTTACCGAATTAGAAGGCGTCAATATTAACACGACCTCATATGGTAAGCAAACTATTAGCATAAGAGGAAGTAATGCTAACGAAGTAGCAGTACATTTAGATGGCATAAAATTAAATAATTCCGCTACAGGATCAGCAGACTTAGCTTACGTAGACCTAACTGACTTAGATAATATTGAAGTACTAAAAGGCAGTTCATCAATATTATTTGGTCCCGGAAATTTTGGAGGAGTTGTATTAATGCACTCAAAAACACCTGAATATAATAGTATTGAATTAAACAGAGGATTTGGTCTATCCGATAAAAGCGACCAAGACTTATCAGGAGCGGGTTCAGTAAAATTTGGACCGATAGGACTATATGGTAGATACTACGGGAAAATCGCGGTTATTTGACGGGAGAACGCTATTTACATCGATTTTTGGCAATTATGGTGGGTTGGCATCATTTAAGAACCAAGAAATTGCAGTTCGTCATGTAAATCATAAAAAATTCATTGAATTTCCCTCCGGAGATATTGTTTCATCAGATGAATTATATGTTAACAGATTTACATTTTATGGTAATATCTTGAATAGTACCGGCTGGGATATTCAAATTGGTCAGAAGGAGTGGTCTTGGGATGATAGTTTCTTTTCAAATTTAACTCGAGAGTTTAAAGACAATACTACCCAGTATAGAATAAACAAGGGATTTAAGTTTAATAATATATCTGGATCACTTCAAATTGAGCAAGAAATGCAGGACTACGTTGGTGAACAATTTATCCAGAGTTCATATGATAATAAAGCATGGAAATCAATAGGAGAACTAAGTCAAACAGATAAAGGACTCGCCGGGATATTCCGTTATGATGTAATTGATCCGGTGGACAACATTTCACTATTAAGATGGGAAGGTGGAGTTAGATACAGCGAAACAAGCTATTCACAATTTCAAACTACTCAAGAATATAAAAATATGATTCCAAGCCACCTATTAGAATATACCTTTGATGACAAGATTGATTTGAATACATATAGATTAGGTAGTTTTTGTAGAAGGCAAATTTAAAGAAAACAATTATCAATTCTTTTTCAATCAAGGATTCAATAACCGACTTCCTACACTTAAATGATAGATTTTTATGGGCCGATGGTAAGGAACAATTGGATGAGTATTATCGCTCACTGAAGACTATCCAAAATTATTTGATTAACTCAGAAATTATTATGGCAAAAATAGCGAGAACCGAAAGAGTAATATCTATAATTGAAGATGGTCTTAATAAAGAGACAGTTAATTCAACAGAATTTAATTGTCAATTTATGTTTAATGCTAATGGTGTGGATATCCTGGATAGAGTTGTTATTGGTGGTGGTATTTTTAGGAATTACTTTTTTAATAAAATAGCGTATTTATCTTTAGATAATAATATAGTAGTTCCTTATAATACTAATAATGCTTGGCTAAACGGTGCAGAAATTAATTTTACTATTTATGGAATCAATGACATATTCAAATTTAGTGGAAATCTGACAAAAGTAAAGCCAAGTGCCCAGGAGGTTTTTCCCAACAAACCTAGTACTACAGGGAGCATTATTTTTGATGTTAGAAAAAATTGGTTCAGTTTAAATATAAGCCATATTTTCAACGGACCTCAATATTATATGCAAGGGTGGTGTCAATATTGAACAGTTAGAAGAACAAAGGAATACAAACCTAACAGTTGCAGTTCAAAAAAGGTTTGGATATTTAAGCGGCACTTTAAGTTATACAGTTAGAAATATATTTTCTGATGATGTAACAATTTTAACATCAGGCACCCAAACCGGCGATGTATTTAATTATTATGATGCACATAGACAATTAATTAATTTTAAAATATCTCTATCGGATAGAAAATGAAATATTGCAAAAATATAAACAATACAATCTTAATAAGTATATTTGTGTTGTTAAATGTTTCTTGTGAATGGCCCTTCAACACTGAAACAACAAATGACGATATATTTGAACTAACATTAAACCACAATATTACTCGAGTAATGCCAAGTGCAGTTGTTGATTTAAAATGGAAAGAAATTACCGTTGAAAATTTTACATTATATAAAATTGAACGTAAAACAGTAACTGATACCTCATGGACAGATATAGTAGATATATTTGATCCATTTCAATTGACCTATGTTGACACAATAATTGATGATGATAACTTATTATACAGAGTAGGGATTTTTGATGTAGATGATAATGTTATATGGGCATCTGCAACAATAGTCATTCCTAAAACTACATTAACGATAGTTCCAGATGAATTTGGAACAATACAACCTGCATTTCTTAGTCCATTAATGGACGATGGAGACACAATATTAGTAAAACCAGGTATCTATCCTGAAACCTTGAGAATCGCCGGAAAAAAAGTGGTAATTAAATCCATAGAAGGATATAAAGCAACAACCTTACAGCCCACATTGATTGAAGATCCAAATAGAACAGAACGCGTTTTGAGTATTTCATCGGGGACCTTAGATGGATTTGCTATTGAACTGGGCAATCCGCATCACGCAGGATCAGGCGGCGGTATTGCTCTAGCTGAAAACGGAACTGTGCAAAACTGTTTCATTAGTGGAAATATGACTCAAGGAGAAGGAGGCGGTGTCTTTTTAATAAATGATGGAAATTTATTTAACAATATTATATCCAATAATTATGCTAGAGCCGGAAGCGGTATATATGCCGATTTTGCTCATGGAGAGATCATTAATAATACAATTATTGGTAATGATATATACATTACTGGTGATTGTTCAGGATTATTACTTAGAAATAATATTGTTTATAATTCATCTCCTGATATATCTTTTGCATCTCAAGCAAGCCAAACGGGAGTTACAATTGATTATTCATTGTTAGATAATAATGTAAATATTGGTTCCAATTATATTAATGCTAATCCTGACTTTATGGATAATGTTGATTTTATATTATCGCCAAACTCACCTTGCATTGATGCTGGGCATCCGGATAATCAATATTTAGACAAAGATGGTACTCGTAATGATTTAGGTGCTTATGGAGGACCGCATACCAGATTGTAATTATCCGGCTATTTGATATTGGTTTACAATCCCTCCAATAATTAATTATCTCAATAACAGCATTTTTTTGGTTTGATTCTGTAGTCCCGCTTGCAAGCTGTAAAAATATACACCGCTGCCAATTAAAGTTCCGTTAGCATCTTTAGAATCCCAAGTTATGGATTTTACACCCGGTTCCATTATATTGTTAACTAATGTTCTAATTTTGTTTCCAACTAAATCATATGATCGTAATATTAACGTGCATTCTTTCAGTTAATGAAAACACTATATTTGTTGTTGGATTAAAAGGATTTGGATAATTGTCCAACAATTTAAAACTTGTTACTTCAATTAATTCATTATTTGTTTTTAATGGGTTACCTGAAATTAAAGTCTTTCCATCAAAACCGGGATAATCAGGAGCATATTTATAACAACGGAAAACTTGAAGATTTCCGACCGGAGGTTGTGCCCCTTGTTGAAGAATTGTATGCTCCATCTACGGGATTTTGATATTTCCATACTATTTCATTGTTATTAGTCACCTCAAAAAACTCGCCGTTGTCTGAATTACAAATTAATGTATTGCCATTGGGAAGTCGTTGCGAACCACCAAATCGATCTGAATTAAAATCATTTTGCGTAGGTGTAGTGTATGTCCATAATTGAGTCAGAAGGTTCGAAGGTCGAGCTCCGTTACTAAAGTATAATTTCCATTAACATCGACAGGTGGTACAATTTCTTCTATAGATGAATAGGCACGATCCGGCCAACCGTTATTAAATACCAAAATATTTCCTGCTCCTTGTAAATTATGGTTCTATCCAATGTGCGTCATGTTGGCCATAATATTTTTGATCATTTTCTGTCCCAGCATCATAAGCGATCGGATTTCCCCAGCGATATAATAAATCACCACCCTTTCCACTATTTCCACCTTCGTGAGTCGATGCTTGCGTCAGTATGTTGTGCTATGATCAATTACCCAAATTTCACTTGTTCCTCTATTACTTAAAATTATCTGATCAAATTCTTCATTATATGCCACTGAATTCGTGTGCAGCCAATCTGCACCACCATCCCTTGCAAAGTTTATATCAATAAGTTCGGGATGATCAGCAACCACGCCAAAATTATCTTTTGTATTGTCAAAGTCTTGAATTAGATGGTCCCAGGCATTCCATTGCCATACAATTTCGCCTGTATCAGTCACCGGTTTTTTTAATTTCTAAAATTGATGTAGATCTAATATTGCCATCAGTAATTAAAATCAGGATCTCTACCAGCCTGCATGGCCACATTTGCATTTTTAAGGTCAGTGACAACCATTAAAACATTTCCATTTGGTAAATATTCCACATCATGATGTTGTGTGCCATAGTAGAAACTCCAAATCAAACTATTATCCCAATCGAATAATTCAAATCCACCTGTTCTATTGCTAGCGCCGGTTGGATCTGATAATTGTGCTGCCCGCAACAAGCTTCCATTTTCTAATAAATATGCACTGATACCCGGAATAACGGTCACTTTCCCATTATGTAACAAGATTACCATTATTGTCAATTAAATAGGTGTTCCTAGAAAGATTAGGTGCAAATAAAGTATAGCCATTAAATGATTGAGAAACATCATTTAGTATTAGACCAACTGTGTTGTCTTGAGCAGAAATTGTACAAAATAAAATAGCAATTGTCAAAAACTGCCGTTTAAAAAGTTGCTTGAATAAGTACACTAGTATTCTCCTATTTAGTGTTTAATATTAAATATATAAAACTATTATTCAACAAAATATTTCTAACTATAAAATTCATCATTTTGGTTTTCATGCAAAGCACAAGTAATGCTGGCGTTTAATGTTCTAATAATAGTTTTTTCTACTCGACTATTACTGCTACCAATAAATACTATTTTGATCATTAGCAAAGTTAGGGGTTTTGTGTTTTAATTGTAATTATATTGTAAAATGGTTTTTCAGTTCGTAATATTGTAATATAGCTAATATTTTCAAATAGCTAATAGTAGGAATTTATTATGAAGGTTTACAAAATATATCTTATATGTTTCATAATACTAATTACGTCTTCCATAATTATTTCTCAGCAAATACCCAATAAGAAGACCCTGTTAAAACCAAATATTAGAGCAACCAATAATTTCGATGGTAATCGCATTGACTGCGATATAGAAAATACCGGCATGTTTGTAAGTCATAATATTTCAGGTCGTTCAGGATTAGAATGGCCTAAAGGTAATAATACACATACAGTATTTGCTTCAGGTGTTTGGCTTGGCGGTAAAGTATATGGCGAGGTACGGGTATCGGCCGGAGAATACGCCGGAGAATACGCCAGTGGTCCATGGGGTGCTAACCATAATGATCCAAAACATAAGATTTATAGAGTAAGTAAGCGGGACTTAGCTGACCCGATTAGTATTGCAGATATTCAGAATTGGCCGATTGATTTAGGAGCACCATGGGTGGATGAGAACAATAACGGCACATATGAGCCATTACCTTACGGACCTGATCATCCACACTTTATAGGAGACCAAGTTTTATGGATGGTCATGAATGATGGTCCTGACTCACTTCATTCAGTTTTTCATACTGCTTCATTAGGTGTGGAAGTGCAAAGAACGATCTTTGGATTTGACCGTCCCGATGCTTTAGGTGACATGATGTTCATTAAAGATTTGATCATCAATAAGGGAAATGACCCAATCGACGAAATGTACGTTGGTTTATGGTCCGACCCCGACCTTGGTGACGCCGCAGATGACTTTGTAGGTTGCGATACTACCTTAGGTATGGGTATTTGCTATAACTCAAGACCTGATCATGATTTTATCAATTATTTTGGTGGTACACCGGCAGTTGGTTATGATTATTTCCAGGGTCCAATTGTACCTGCAATGGGGGAAACAGCTTATGCCTTTGGTCGGGACATCCCTGATTATAAGAATTTGAAAATGTCTTCCTTCAGTAAATATATTGGAACAGACGACCCAACTTGGAGCGATCCCAATAGTGCTCAAGAAGCCTATAATTTGCTTAGGGGTATGATGAAATCAGGATTACCGTTTGATGATGCTTTTACTGGGGGAAGCAACTTTGTACATCCCGGAGACCCCACAAAAGATACAGGTCCAAATGACAATGAACTGGTTGAGGCTGATATACATCGCTCCGGTGATAAAAGGTTTTTAATGAGTTCAGGTCCGTTCAATATGGCACCCGGAGATAGCCAAGAGGTCGTATTTGCGGTATTCATGGCTGCTGATGGTGATCCTTTAGATTCCTACCTTAAATTGAAAGAAGTGGATATTATCGCTCAATATTTTTATGATAACAGGTTCAGGACATCGCCCCCGCCCCCAAAACCGCAGGTGAATGTTACAAGCCTAGAGGACCAAATAATTCTTACTTGGGATAACCTGGCTGAAACGTATCAAGCGGACGATATAATAGATATTGACCCGATAACCGGAGATATTACCCATTACGAATTTGAAGGCTATAATGTCTATCAACTGGAATCTGCGAATGAAATAGGGAAAAAGAAACGCATTGCTACATTTGATAAAATAAATGGAATAACAAAGATATATGATGACATTTTCGATACAAAGTATGGTGTTTATGTGAATGTTGTCACTCAATACGGATCTGATTCAGGGATAAATCACGAGTTTCAAATTACTGTTGATGCACTTAGAAACAATGTGCCACTATTAGTAAACAGAGAATATTACTTTGCTGTAACAGCTTATGGCTATAATCCACACGGCATTCCCAAAACACTTGAGAGCTCAAAAGAAATCATTGCAATTAGACCTCAAGTTCCAAGCACCTGGTCCGCTAATAGCGATACCGTTCAATACAATTATTATTTTGAATCAGAGCAGACTAAAGGAACGGGCGATGGCTCAGTATCAGTTACGGTAATTGACCCAACTCAAATCACTGGAAACGATTATAAAGTTACTTTTAATGATGAATTGCTAGTTGGAACAGAAACTTTACCTATTACAAACTGGAATCTAATTAATACTACTACTGGTCAGACGATCCTACAAAAGCAGACAATATTTAATGATGTTGACATATTAACAGGCGATACTTTGGGTTATGATGCTAATCCAATTGTAGAAGGATTACGGTTGCAAGTTTACAGTCCAAAACCTGACCTCAAATATGTTGCTGTAGTAGCTAATGCCAATGGAGCGTTTGATCCACCGGTTGATGCTTTACCATATTGGCGCTATCCTGATTGGTTAGTTGGAGCTGGAGAATATGAAAACGCTCAAATTTCCGGTGGTGTTTGGATGTTGAATACGCATCCGAGCTATGGTCCTGGCGGTCCGGAGACTTTCTATAATTCAGTGGTTGTTTACTCGGGTGGTGACGGTTCACCAAAGCAGGGGATGCCTGCGTTAGTTCCGTTTGATTTTGAATGCCGATTCACGGGACACGGCCAAGCTTATGATTATTGGAATGGTACCGGCATTCACGATGTTCCATTTGAATGGTGGAATATTGGAATGGGTACGCCCGAGGACCCAACAGATGATTATAAGTTAATATCATACTTTTTAGATGATGATGGTGATGGCGAGTGGGGGTTGACTCCTTTTGACCATGAGACTTCTGGTGGAGAAAATGATCCTTATACAGATCGTATTTATGTTATGTCGCCCACCAACGCCACGCCCGGCACTCAAGGTCATGATGATTTCTTTGCCAATGTTTTACCGGATGGAAGCAATGTTGCACTTTGGACTTCAGTTCCCGGAGATAATGACCCTGGCGGCCCAATGGACACTTGGAATGTTTTGTCGAACTTAGTATTTATGAATTGGAATGGCGGTGATGTGAATGCCGTACCGCAGGTATTTAATGCCCTTGAGCCGGAAACCGGAACAATATTCAGGATAGTAACCACTAAACCTAATTCTTCAAGGGATGAGTTTTCGTTTTCAACTGTTACACTCGCCGGTAGTACACATAAATATAGCCCAAAAGCTATTAAAGCATGGCCCAATCCCTATTTTGGTTATAATCCCGAAGAGCAGAGTGCGGCTGATAGACAAATACATTTTACCAATCTACCAACAAGTGGAAAATGTTTATTACGCATATTTGATTTAACGGGGACACTGGTCAAGAAAATAGCCCATACTAACGGAACTCAATTTGAAATTTGGGATGTTCGCGATTACAACACTAATCCGGTGACAAGCGGAATGTATTTGGTACATGTAGAGACAGAATATAAAGATAAAATACTGAAAATAGCGGTTGTACAACCGCAGTATTAGTTAAGCAGTTTTAAAATACTGAAGTGCTTGAATAAACATCTCTTCAGCGGAAGATTCTATCGTTTTTGTACATACAGCAGACAATATTGATTTTATTGCATAATCGTTATTGTCATCTTTATCATATACTTCGATAGTTGGTAAAGCAATTAATTCTAAAGTATCAGCAATAATTGCCTCATACGTGCCCCAAACACAGGGAGCGATAATAATACCATTTGCCCAATTGCGGTTGCGTTGTAAAAGCGTAATAGCCTTTTCAATACTGTGAGTTTGATAGATTTTAACTTCAATATCCTTTCCGCGTATATAACGACGGATTCCTTTATTTATTTTGTCCAAAGTGATGAGCTTGCCGCGTTTGGCAGATTTAATACCCATCAAATTTAAATTTGGTCCTTGTAAAATAAGAATATTCATCGAATTGGTATAATATGACCGATAATATATCCCAGGATAAGACCAATAAGCACCGCAGTTGTTAATACCCGGCTACCAATTAATTCTTTTGAATAACCTTTTTTAATTGCAACTATTGAAACCAAATATCCAAGTCCGTTTAATAGCCAAAATAAAGGGATAGCCAACACTTTTACAATTAATGGACCAACGAACGGTAACAAGGCTATTAAGGCCGTGATACCGGCAAAGAACTGCGTAAACACACCCAACACTATTGTGAAGAGGACTACAACCTTTTTATCTACACCAAAATATAGCGCAAGTATTATTGCGATTAAAAACAACGACCAGCCAACTAAATGTTTCCAGTTATATTGGAAGAAGGCTTTTAGTTTTTTATCACGAGGTTTAGGTTTAATAGGCTGTTTTTTACTGTTATTTTTATTATTCTTGGTTTCTTTTGCCATTTTTCAATCCAAATCTGACGAACAGAATTTATATCAAAAAATAAATCATTGAAATGATCTGTTTTTTCAAATATTTTGTTCTCATCATTAATAATTTTTAAATCTAGGCGATAGTGGTCGCATGAAATATCTTCGTTATTTATTGATACTTTGGTAGTATCATTCCACAGAAGTCGTGTTTTATATAGTATGCCTTCATTCTCAAGGTTGAACCATTTTGTGTCAATTTCATCAATCTGAGAATTCATAACCTTAACTAAAAATGACAATAAAGAAAAGGTCTTCGGCTCAACTTTGATAGACTTCTTATCATTATAAACAAGGACATTGTCATTGTTAAGTACCGCATGGTATTTAAACATTTCTTTACCTTGCTCAACCTTTTTGTTTATTTCAATTAGTTTATAATTGGTTTTATCAAATTTTGAATAAGATTCAAAACTAATCGGAAAAGCATAATTTAAATATTCGTTTGATCTTAGGGTTAAATTTATTTCACTTTCTGTGTTTTGTTGAAGTTCGGCATTTCCGATTGGAATGCTCCACAGGGTTACATCATACTTTTGGCCTCGAATATTTCCAAACAATAAAATGAAAATGAATAATGATGAAATTATGTAATGTGTGTTTGGTTTCAACATATTATTAAGTTTTCAAAATACAGTTATTATACTTTCCATCGGAATTTCCCGATCAAACTAAAAACAGCCAGTATAGGAGTATAAAGTGGCTGCAAAAAGAACCATATTAAATAAACACTAATTTTGATATTTGTATTAAATATCTTTGATCCATAGAAAAGCACTAATGAGTCAAACAGGAACTTGATTCCAAAGAACATTGGTAAATACTGCCACAAACTCTGTAGGATAATGGTTGATAATAAAATAGTGTTAGTAAATAGATTAATAAATAAAAAAAGCAAAAAGAAGTAATCTGAATTAAACAACTTACGCGAATTCGATGCCCATCTAATACGCTGACTAATAAACTTAAGGATGTTCTCTAATGGTTTTGTTGTAACAAAGTTGTCTGAGTTTGTATTGTACTTAACTTTTGCAATTTTTGAAATTGCCTGTACAAGATAAAAATCATCACCTGAAATTTGTTTTGCAACAGGAGTAAATCCACCAATTCTATCAAATGCGGCATCGCCGATATGCAATATTCTGACCTGTTCCCGTCCATGGATTATCCCAACCAACGGTACCGGCATTGGCGGACATTAATGCTAGAAAATCTATAGATTGATAATGATCTAAAAGGCTGTCTGAATCTGTATCTACCCTTGAATATCCTAAAATGATTCCTGTTTCTTCGTCAAATAAATTAACAGTACTTTCTACCCAAGTATTTGGTACACGGCAATCTGCATCAGTCGAAATAATAATTTCACCAGTCGATTTCTCAATCGCCTTTAGTAAGCGCATATTTTTTGGGTGTCATTGTTTTAGATGGTTCAGAAATAGTAATTCCTCAAAAAATTAGTATACTTATTCACAAAATCATTGATTATTGATCCGGTTTTATCCGAGGATCTATCGTCAGCAATAATTATCTGTAATTTTTCTACGGGATATGTTTGTTGGCTTAAGTCCTCAAGTAGATGGCGAATATTGTCGTGCTTCATTTCTTGCTGCAACAACCACCGAAACCGTTGATTTATAGTTATTTTTTATAAGCGGAATATTTTTTAGTCGTATTAATCCGGACAAAAATACAATAAAAAAGCAGCATAAGATATTATTATGCCAATGGAAATAGAATAATATAATGTCATTAAAGCAGTAATGCCGAAGCAATCAAGAAATAAATTCCAACACCAAGAATATCTATTGTTGTCGTGACGAATGGACCAGTCGCTATTGCGGGATCAATACTTAATTTTCTTAGTAAAAGCGGAACCATGGTACCGATGGTGGTCGCGATAACCATCGATGAACAGATACTTAAACCAACAACAACCCCGAATAAGATTGGTGCATCTTTAAAAAAGAAATATGCCAATGTTCCCAACAATAAACCATAAAGACTTCCCAAAATTAAACCCACACTCAATTCTTTAAGTATTAGTTTTAAATCGTTGCCAAAGTCAATTCTACCTGTAGCAAGACCACGAACAATAATTGTAGAGGATTGCGTACCAATGTTACCCCCCATACCAATAATTACTGGTATAAAGGCTGCCAACGCAACCATGCTTTGTACCATATTTTCAAAAAAACCAATGATCAATATTGCAACTACGCCCCCTATCCAACTCGCAAACAACCATGGTAATCGAGCTCTAGCATTACCCCAGGAAGATTTTAGTAAAATCTCCCGATCCTTACCGGCACCAGCCATCTGAAGAAAGTCTTCGGTAGCTTCTTCACGGATAACATCGACCACGTCATCTACTGTTACAATTCCCAGCATTTCGTCCGTATTGCTGATAACAGGCACCGCAAGCAAATTATAGCTTGACACGAATCTTGGCAACTTCCTCTTGGTCGGTTTCTGCTCGAACATACTGGAAATTTTTAAGCATTATATCCTTTAATTTAGTTGAGCAACGGGTGTAGTAACAAGATCCCTTAAAGAAATTACCCCACAAGACGATTCTCATCATTGGTTACATATAAATAAAACACCATCTCCGCCCGTCTCCTGATTCTGCAAATCTTTATAGCTTCACTGGCGGTTAGCTCTTCATTGAGAGTAAAAACATCTCTAGACATCATGCTTCCCGCACTATCTTCGGGATATGCAAGCATTTCTTCAATGTTTTCCTGTTCGTCTTTATGTAATAAATCGATAATTGCTTTTGCTTTATCTTCTGGAAGGGCATTTAAAATAGTAGTCTGGTCATCCGAGCTGGAATTTCGGATAATCGGTATAATCCTATCGGGCAATATACTCTTCTAATAAATCTTCTAAAATTGATTCATCTAATTCACTTAATAATTCTGCTGCATATTCATTGTCCGATATCAAATTAAATAAGTAATTCCTGATCATTGTCGGTAAAAAAGCGATATATAACAGCTAAGTCAGCAGGATGTGTTTTGTTAATTAATTTTACAATATTAGTTTTCGCTTTACGATGTAAAAGGCGGCGGAAAGTATCGCGTAATACTGATATTTCATGACCAAACATTTCTTTTTTCATGATTGATTCTCCAATTCTTTGTTGAGAATTTTAAATCCTAAATATACGATGAAATATGGCAACGATAATCCAAGTCGGATTTACGTGTTCATGCCAATTGTAATAGCGACTAAAAACATCTTCGACGTTATTTAAAGCTACTGCGAAACCATTATTAAGTCCATGTAGTATTATGCCCGGAATAATTGAATTAGTGCGCCAAGAGAGATAGCCAAGCAACATCCAAGTAAATAAATTTGAACAATCCAATAGGGATTTAAATGTACCAATGCGAAAAATAAACTAGTAACCAAAATTGCTTTTGTGATATCTTCCCAAGATTCCTCCAACACCTTTTGTAGAAATCCTCTAAATAAGCATCTCTTCAACTACTGGTGCAATAATTGCGGTTGTTAATATTATAATAATGCCATTTAGAACAGATGTAATTTTTAATTGTTCGACAAGTTCTTGCAAAAATTCAGGTGCGCCAAATAGTGCATATACTATTCTATCTAACTCGTCAATTATAACAATAAATCCGATCGAAATAAGAATTATAGATAAAAATGTTTTAATAGAAATCGTATTTATTCGTAATCGATTACGAATTGATAATTTGTTGAGACGTAAATAAATAAAAACCGGTAGTCCAATTATAATTGTGCTCACTCAACATCGACAATAATGATACATTCGTTGGATCAAGGCTTGGAAATGATATACTTAATAGTGATACTAATCCTGCACCAACCAATATCGCGAAAAGTAGCGAAAAAATTACAAGTCCAAAGGCAATTCTGATATTATTTTTATTGTTCAAAGTAATTATCTTTCTGATTTTAATTATTGAAAATTACAAAGTTATAGGTAAGAGAATAAAGGAGCTATAATGGTTTTGTTAAATGATATAGCAATATACTTCCTGCAACAGCGGCATTAAGCGATTCTCCCGATCCAATTCTTGGAATAGTAACTTTTACGTTTATTTGATCATTATATTTTTTATTGATTCCATGTGCTTCGTTTCCTATTACCAATACCCAGGGACTTCAACGTTTTTATGTCAATATTATATATTGTTTCACCGGATTGAGCCGCACCTAATTATTTTGTGTGGTATAGTATTAAAATTAATTAAAGAAACACCCTCATTGATCGATAACCTAAAGTGCGCACCCATACCACCACGAAGAACTTTTGGATTGTAAATATCAATACAGTTTTCTGATAAAGCAACATTCTTTATTCCAAACCAGTCTGCACTTCTTAAAAGTGTACCAAGATTACCGGGATCTTGTATTTCATCAAGGTATAGCCAATTTTCAGATTTATTAAAATCTATGCTACCTGATTCTTGTTTGTCGCACAAGGCAAGTATCCCTGATGGAGATACAGTATCACAAATGCTAATCATTTCTTTTTCAGTAACTATATTTGTGATTATCGAACGCTCTGCAATCTTGTCCATCAATTCATTGTGATGAGGTTTTGCAATAAAACTATCTGTTATATATAATTTATTGATGATAGCGTTAGACTGGACAGCTTCAGATATTAATCGTTCACCTTCTATAACATATAACCGATTAAGATTTCGGAATTTTTTCAGTGCCAATGATTTAATGAGCTTGATATCAGACTTGCTTAACATATTATTTCTTTTTATAATTTTTATCTTTTATAACATTTTTAACCATTTTCCCAAAGGCTTTATCCTTTTGTCTCTTTTCAACAAGTGTAGCGCTAAAATGAATTTGCTCTTTAATCATTTTAATATAATTAGTCATAAGTGGTTTTTTCAAGGCTGCCATTTTCGACTGCCGATAAAACAGCACAATTCTTTTCATGCGTATGCATACAATCGCTAAAGCGACAGTTTTCTGCAAGTTCATAGATTTTGTCAAAAGTGATTTCAATGCCTTCAGCGGAATCGGTAAGACCCACTTCTCTCATTCCCGGATTATCAATGAAAATGCTTCCGTTATTAAGTAGAAATAATTCCCGATGAGTAGTAGTATGTACTCCTTTGTTCGTTCTCTCGCTTATCGAGCTGGTTCTCATCACATTTTTTTCTGCTAAAAGATTTAATAGTGTTGATTTACCGACACCCGAAAGGCCTAACAAACAGTATGTTTTACCTTTTTAGTAAAGTAGTTTTTAATTCGTCAATGCCAGTGTTATTTAAATTACTAATGGTAAAGATTGGTACATTGTCGATTCTTTTATTAATCTCATTAGTAGCGTTATTTAACTCACGATTAGAAATGAGGTCAATTTTAGTCAAAATAATTATTGGTTTGACATTCGCAGAATTGCAAATTGCCAAGTATCGCTCGATACGATTTATATTGAAATTTTCTGTAATTGCATCAACAATGAATCCAAAGTCAATATTGGCAGCAATTACCTGTTTATTAACTGCTTTTCCAATGGAACGTCTTTCTATAAAATTATTTCGTGGCAATACCTTAGTTATAAATGCATTGGCATCGTCATATTTATTTATACTTACCCAATCACCGACTATTGGCAACTCAGATTTATCATCTATTGAATTTTGTAGATTGCCGGTATTGGTGGCCTTAAGCTCATCTGAATCTGTTCTAACAAGATACATATCTCTAAAAACAGCAATTATGCGCCCAACAGAAGATTTGTCCAATTGATTATCTTCTACATACTTATTTATTATATCGTTATAGCCGATATCTTCGAGATTCATTTTTTATATAATTTGATTATTAATAGCAACAATTTCTTTGTTTAGCCAATTTAACCCCGCTAATTTTAAGACAATTTTAATTAAGGATACATAATAATGTCGAAAGGTGTTACACCACAAAGCGAGAACTTTTCAGCTTGGTATAATGATGTAGTAAAAAAAGCTGATTTAGCAGAACACGGACCTGTTAAAGGCACAATGGTAATCAAACCATACGGTTTTGCCTTATGGGATAATGTAAAACATGAATTAGATAGCATGATAAAGGATGCAGGACATGTCAATGCCTACTTTCCATTGTTTATTCCAAAATCGTTTTTAGCTCAAGAAGCGAAACATATTGAGGGGTTTGCCAAAGAATGTGCGGTTGTAACACATACAAGACTGAAGTCTGTAGATGGAAATGTTGTTGTAGATCCTGAATCAAAATTGGAAGAAGAAGTAATTGTCCGCCCAACATCAGAAACGGTTATATGGGCAATGTATAAAAAATGGATTCAATCGTACCGGGATTTACCATTATTAATAAATCAATGGGCTAATGTTGTGCGATGGGAAATGCGTACCCGACTATTTTTACGTACTACCGAATTTTTATGGCAAGAAGGTCATACTGCCCACGCAACTGCTGAGGAAGCAGAAGCCGAAACCTTAACAATCCTCGAGATTTACCGTCGACTGGCAGAAGACATTTTGGCAATCCCCGTATTGACGGGCAGAAAGACAGAAATTGAAAAATTTGCAGGAGCTGAACATACGTACTCCATTGAAGCAATGATGAAAGACAAGCGGGCATTGCAATCTGGAACTTCACACAATTTGGGACAAAACTTTGCCAAAGCATTTAACGTTACTTTTCAGAATAGAGATAATCAGGAAGAATTGGTTTATGCTACGAGCTGGGGTGTGAGTACGCGTATAATCGGTGCAATTATCATGGCACATGGCGACGATAAAGGATTGCGTCTTCCCCCAAAAGTCGCACCACATCAAGTGGTTGTGATACCAATATCAAGAAACGAAGAGCAAAAGGACAGTATAACTAAGTTCCTAAATCCTATATTAGTTGAATTAAAAGAAAGTTCAGTTAGAACTAAAGTTGATTGGCGAGAAGAATCGCCAGGATTCAAATTTAATGACTGGGAAATGAAAGGTGCTCCAATTAGAATGGAAGTCGGTCCGCGTGATATCGAAAATAATCAAGTTGTTTTAGTTCGTAGAGATACGGGCGAAAAGAGCACAGTTCAAGCTAATGATATTGCTAGTTAAAGTATCACAAATGTTAAATGATATTCATGGCAACTTATTTGCAGAAGCCAAAGATTTCATGAAATCTAATACAATAATAGCAGATTCTTATGTGGAATTCAAAAAGATCGTAGATAGAGGTGGATTTATTCGTTGCGGTTGGGATGGTACATCAGAAACCGAGTTAAAAATTAAAGAAGAAACCGGAGCGACCACACGTGTGATTCCATTTGATGAAAACCCAAAGAATCTAAAATGTATTTACACAGGAAAACCTGCAAAGCACGAAGTAATATTTGCGAAAGCATATTAGCGAATATGATTATAAATACATCGGCGGTAGTTCTAAAAAGTTTCCCATATGGTGAAACGAGCATAATTGCACGATGTTATACTAGAGACCATGGGAAAGTCAGTTTGATTATCAAAGGGGCACGAAGTAAAAAATCGCCTATGGCAGCTTATTTTCAATCTATGAATTATTTGGATATTGTTTATTACTATCGCCCGACACGCAGCTTGCAATCGGTCTCCAAAGCTACGTTTGTTGAAATTTGGTCTGGACTAAATCAGGAACTAAAGAAAATTGCATACGGCCTAGCTGTTATTGAATTGACTGAAAAAACAAATACAGAAAACGATCCACACACGGAACTGTTTGATGAGTTGATTTCAGTATTGAAGGCATTTGATTCATCAGAATTAAGATTAAATCTAATTTTTTGGTATTACCAGATTAAATTATTAACAATATTGGGTCTTAAACCGGATTTTTACCACCTAGACCAGGGAAACATTAAATTTCCAAATCCGTTTATGGGTCCTAATAGCCAAGATATTTTAGAAAACTTAACTAACAATAGTATTGATTCAATAACAAATATCACTGCTACCGATAAAGATCGCAAAGCGATTAGCGAATATTTATCAGCATTTTTTAATTATCATTTTGAAGGAATGAACGGTTTGAAATCATTTTCAGTATTAAGGCAAATAGTATGATAGACCATACAATATATACAGGAATTTTAAGAACAAATGGAAAAACCACATATTTAGAAACGATCAGTGGAGAAAAAATCTTTGAACATGAGAAAATATGGGACGGTTATGTAAAACACTGGAATAACTCCGCGGTAAAGGCCAGAAGATTAACCCAGCTTGACTATGAAGACGGAAAACCAATCATTATTATGTGGCCGGACGAATCAGTGCCAACAAAACCATTCGTTCAAATTTATTATAACGAACGACTTGTGAAATATTTTGATTCTATAATGGGACACTTGGCGATAAATGTTAATGGCAAAATATTTAATTTTGCAAAAAAGATCAATGAAAATGAAGTGATCACAAAAGAAGAATATTTTTATCGCCCAGCGTTGGGTGAATTTGCTCCATCACCAAATAACGGAAAACAGGAAATATCAGTTAACGGTAAATCATATTTTGATAAATTTGGCAGGAATTTTATGAGGAGCATCCATGTTCTTCATATAGAAGGAATTGACACCAAAAAATTGTACAATATTTTAATGGAAGAAATAAATATTATTCATAATACACCACCCAAGCCGGAGGAACCGGAACATTATCCCGACTTTCATTTTATTAAAAGAAGTTGTACTTCAATTGTGAGAGATGGATTGAGAAAATATGGTTTCAAAAAAATCAAAGGAGTTATTCCAAGAGATTTTTTTGTAAATGCTGCTTATAATCTAAAAAAAGAGAAAGATTTAAAGATTAAAATTTTTAAAATGCCTCAATTGCTTGTGCCGGAATGCCCCGCAAGCAGACCAACCGTTCTATTTAATATTAAAAACTGGTTCAGAATTCAGAACACTTAAATACAAGAAATAGAATGCGCTACCAGTTTCAATCACAACAAACTCAATTTACCTGGAATCCAAGAGCGTTTACGGATGCTATCAAGGTGCTTATCATAATTAACATTTGTATGTATCTTTTCAAGATACTTGCTGGTTCGCAATTAGACATGATAAGAATTTTTGGTTTATCAAGTAGTACAATTTGGCCACTGATATGGCAACCGATCACTTATATGTTCATGCATGGCGGTCTTTGGCATGTTGCTATTAATATGTTCATATTATGGATGTTTGGCTCAGAGCTTGAAACGATTTGGGGTAGAAACGCATTTTTAAAATATTATTTTGTAACAGGAATTGGTGCGGGGATAGTCTGGTTGCTTTTTAATATTAATGGTTCCAGTGCAATTTTAATTGGCGCAAGCGGAGCAGTTTACGGAATATTGATGGCATACGGACTAATGTTTCCAAACCGTACCGTTTATATTTATTTCCTTTTCCCTATAAAAGTTAAGTGGTTTGTGTTGTTTATTGGGGCGTTAGCCTTCTTTTCTTCGATGGGAACCGGTTCAAATATTAGTCACCTAACGCATCTCTCAGGAATGTTAATCGGCTATTTATATTTACGCTTTAGCTACCATTGGCGAAACATGTCATTCAATCTCCGGAAAAAATTTGTCGAACTGAAAACATCACAAAAGAAAATAGTTAAAGAGCATGAGATGAAACTTCAGGAAGAAGTTGATATGTTGATAGACAAAGCTAACATTTGTGGGTGGGAAAGTTTGTCTGATGAAGAACAAGTATAAATTACAGTCAAATAGTTGGAAATTATCTTCTAAAAAATCGAAAGATTAAATCCATATATATTTCAATAAAATGACATAATTAATTGAACGGGTTGGTTATTTGGCAAGCAGTTCATTTGATTAACAAGTCACGAATGACTTCAAAATGAATTTTCTATAGTGTGTTATTAGAGCTTACTATATTGGCCGGTCAGCTAAAAACAACCCCAAGGGGTTGTTTTTTATGTATTACTTGTTTAACGATTCAAGTATTTGTTTGATGATCTTGATGATCTCGTCTAGCATTAGTGTTCTCACCTCCTTTTTAGTGTCTTTTTCAAGTTCATTGAGCACTTCATGATAACAATCTCCATCCTCTTGATTGTTAAAGTCCCAGGCATAGGTAATAGTTGGATTGGCCTGTAGCAGGGAACTGTGGATAATGCGAACCACTTTGCATGTATCTCTTTTAGCTCTGCAATTAGTTCACTTAGCGTTACTTTTCTTCTAATAGTGAAATAGCCTTTATCTTCTTCGATTGAATCATAGTCTATTCCTACCACAAAGTCTCTTACCTTAGTATGGAAGTTCATCGTCTCTTGGTCCCATCCAGGATATCAAGTAACTTATCCATCCTGATCTTGATCTCAGTTAGGTCGTCAGCGGTCCAGGGTTTGGTGCTCTGACCGATACTGATGGTGGCGATCTTAAGTGCTACTTGGCGGTGAATGTCTTTTGTACGGTCATCTAGAACAGTTGGTGCGCTTACCATTAGCCGGGGTTACCTGCCATTCTAACTCGCCCTTTTCATCCTGATTCCTGCGGATGACAAGTCGTGTGCCTTTTCCATACTTCCTTAGTTTCAGATGCAGGGAATCTTCAGCAAATATTCCGCGCTCAACACCTTCATACTCGATCCCGTACAGATTCCATGGTCCGTATTGGCTCTCACCTGATTTACATTGATCATAGGTCAACATTACCGGGTAATCATGATTCAACTTCTTCAGTATTAGAGGTAGTGTTTTCTCGTTCATAGGTACTCCTTATTATACAAAACCCCCAACAATGTGTTGGGGGTCTCCATAATACATATACCCGAAAATCAAGCAGAATTGTAGGAAAATCCGCGAGTTATTTGTATTTTTAAAAAATGATTTTTATTTTTTTGTCTGTTTTGGTATCACTTTAAAGATTTTTTCTCCATTTTTTGCCATTCGATATTTTTCACGGGCTAAGCGTTCTATATAATCCAAATCAGTTTCTAAACGATTTTTCTCATTCTCAAGTATTTCTCTTTCTGTTTTTAGCACTTCTATGCGTTTTTGTGTGGCCTTTCTTTGAGATTTAATTTTATATAGCTGGTATACTCCATGATCTCCAAATAAAAAAACAATAGTTAGAAGCGATAAAGCAAATAAAATAATTCCACGATAAAACTTGCGCTTTGCTTCGACTATAAAGCTGTTTTTGCGAGCTTTGTTTGATGAGCGTCTTCTATTCAATTAAGGCCCAATATATTTTTTGTAGGAAATTTAGCTTTTTTACCAAGCATTTCTTCAATTCTCAATAGCTGATTATACTTGCATATTCTGTCAGTTCGGGAAGCTGATCCGGTTTTTATTTGCCCCATACCCATCGCTACTGCGAAATCTGCAATTATTGTGTCTTCTGTTTCTCCCGACCGATGTGATATTACTGCACTGTAATTATTTTCTCGTGCAAGATTGACAGCTTGAATCGTTTCGGTGATAGTTCCTATCTGATTTAGTTTAATTAAAATTGAGTTCATCGATTTTTCATCTATTGCACGTTGCAAACGAATTATATTTGTAACAGTTAGATCATCGCCTACAATTTGAATTTGATTGCCTAATTTAGCATTCATCAATTTCCATCCGTCCCAATCATCTTGAGCCAGCCCATCTTCAATAGAAATAATTGGATATTTATTAACTAATTTTGCATAATAATCAACCATCTCTTCTGATGTAAGTGTACGGTTTTCCGATTCAAGACGATATTTCCCATCTACAAAAAACTCACTGGAAGCTGGATCAAGTGCGAAAAAAATATCTTTTCCAGCCACATAATTAGTTCTGGAGATTGCCTCCATTATCACCTCAAGCGCTTCTTCGTTAGATTTTAAGTCAGGGGCGAATCCACCTTCATCACCAACTGCAGTATTAAGTCCCTTTTCCTTTAGGACGTTTTTTAACTGATGAAATGTTTCTGTTCCCATCCTTAAGGCTTCGGAAAATGATTTAGCACCAATTGGAAAAACCATGAATTCCTGAATGTCGACATTATTATCGGCATGACTGCCGCCATTGATTATATTCATCATCGGAGCAGGTAATAAACTAGATGATGATGACCCGAGATGTTGATATAGTGGAATTTGAAGATGATTAGCAGCAGCTCTTGCAGTCGCCATAGAAACTCCTAATATTGCATTAGCACCCAATTTTGATTTATTAGGTGTTCCATCTGCACTGATCATTGTTTCATCAACAGCAGTTTGCTGTAATGCATCAAGACCGCTAACAGCGGAATAGAGAACCGTATTAACGTTATTCACTGCATTAAGTACACCTTTTCCTAAAAATCTACTTTTTTCGCCATCGCGTAATTCAACTGCTTCGTGCTCCCCGGTTGATGCCCCAGATGGAACAGCTGCCCTTCCGAAACTACCATCTTGTAATATTACATCCACTTCAACTGTTGGATTGCCACGCGAGTCAAGTATTTCTCTAGCATGTACTTTAGATATTGCTGTTTTATTCACAAATACTCCTGTAAAATCTCATATTAGAATTTTGAAATAAACCCCTATATTTAACTAACATTAAACATATTATTATGTTATTTGTAATTTATATAGGAAATAATTAATGTTAGAAATTAAGAAATATATTAAAGAACAGTCAGATATTTGGGAAAAAATAGTAAATAAAGCGAACAATGGAACTATTTTTCACACGCGAAGATTTTTAAGTTATCATCCACCGGGGCGATTCACCGATCATAGTTTAATAATATATAAAAAAGATAAACCATATATATTATTTGCTGCAGCCGAAAGAGAGATTGAAGGGAAACGATTCTTAGTCTCACATCCGGGCACATCGTATGGTTCATTTGTAGTACCCACTGAATTACCTTTTGCGGATTCATATAAAATAATTGAAGTCTTGATTAACTATGCCAAATCTCAAAAGTTTGATGGTATAAGACTAACATTGCCACCAACAATTTATAACCGACGTTTATCCAATTATATCGATTTTGCACTATTACAGCATGGATTCACTTATCTAAAAAGAGAAATATCCAGTATATTATTTTTAGAAGAAAAGATTGAACAAAATCTTGAAAAATTCAAAGCATCGCATCAGCGAGCAGTGAGAAAAGCAATTAAAGAAGGAGTTGAGGTACACGAATCAGATCAATTTGATGAATTTTATAAAATTCTTAAGAATAATTTAAAAATCCGTCATAATGTTACTCCAACACATACTTTGGACGAACTATTGAAATTAAAAGAATTATTTCCTGATAAAATAAAGTTGTTTGGCGCCTTTTTAAAGAATAAGATGGTAGCTGGAGTAGTGAATTTTGCCTGTACAGATGATGTAGTTTTGGCATTTTACATTTCGCATGATGAAAACTATCAAGAAACGCGAGCATTGAACTTATTGTTTTATTCAATTTTTGATTGGGCAATTAAAAATAAATTTAAAGTATTCGATTTTGGAATATTTACTGTAAACGAGGATCCGAATTTTGGACTAGCCCGCTTTAAGGAAAATTTTGGCGCAAGCGGTATGTTCCGTGATACTTTTGAGATAATACTATAAAATTCAATATACAAAATTTCCGTAATTTATCATAATGTCGATAAGAGTCCTGGGAAAACAATCGCTGATATATGGTATTGGCACAATCCTTACGCGTCTTGTAACGTTTTTACTGCTGCCGCTATATACTAATGTATTTACACCTGAGGAATATGGTATCGTGTCTCTATCGTATGCATTCACGGGGTTTGTAATAGTTTTTTATCGTTATGGTATGGATACGGCCTTAATGAAATTTTACATTGATGCTGAAGGAGAGGGAAAAAAGAAATATTTTACCGCTATCTTTAGTTCTCAAACTGTCACCAGCTTAGTGTTTTCCGGAATTTTATTTTTAACAGCTGGATTTCTTTGCACCGATATTTCTTAGGTGGTGATTACAAAGCACTAATGCAATTTGTAGCAATCATTCTATTTCTTAGATGCGCTTCGCGAACTACCTTTATTAGTGTTGCGTGCCAACGAAAAACCACGCCAGTTTATATTTTTCAGCTTGATAAATGTGCTTTTGTTGATGATTCTAAACATTTATTTTGTGGTTTTTTTAAAAATGGGAATCGACGGTGTTTTAATTGGCAATATTATTGCGTCTTCAATTGTGCTATTGGCCACATTGCCAATAATAATACAAAATTTCAAACTTAATGCAATCGAAAAAGATGCATTGAGGGAAGTATTAAAATTTGGATTGCCATTTCTTCCCGGCAGCACTTTTTTCGATGATTATGGAATTTCTGATCGCTATCTATTAGAATGGTTGGCTGACACAAGAGCAGTAGGGCTATACTCAGCAGGAAATAAATTTGGTAAATTTGGATTATTGGTTGTGATGGGTTTTAATATGGGCTGGACGCCCTATTTTCTAAAGAAAAGCAAAGATGATGATGCAAAACAAACCTTTGCATTAATATCGAAGTACTTTTTAGGAATATTAGGTTTTTTCGTGTTTTTATTTCAATATGGATACATTCAATAGTACGATTTAGAATTGGCGATTCATCCTTCTTTGGGGAAGAGTTTTGGATTTCAGCACAGGTAGTACCAATAATGCTTTTAGGATATTATTTTTTTGGAAGCTACCTTTTACAATTGCCGGGAGTTTTCATGATGTATAGAACTAAATGGGTTCCGACATTTCGCAGTGTTGGCGCCTTGCTAATGATAATGATTAGCATTTTATTAATTCCTACTATTCGGAATAATGGGAGCAGCTATTGCTAAGACACTCGCCTATCTTGGGAATGGCATTAGCAATACTGTTATTTAATCAAAAACACTATCAAATTCCGTATTTATGGCAGGGAATATTTTCCCGATTATATTTTTACTTATAATAATTACAATACCAATGGGATTAACGTAAAAATATTTATTTCAATCTTGTATCCGGTTCTATGGATTGCATTAATTGCCAATAGTAACGACAGGACAAGATTAGAGGTTTGTTTAAATGATTGCTGTAGTTACCTGCGGTCATCGTCCTGATGATGAAAGAATTTACGAGCGTGAAATAAAAACGTTATTAAAGGCGGGATACAAAATAACGTACTTAACGCGATGGAAGGGAGATAATTACTTATCTGGAGAAAGTTTATGGCACCGTAATTATTCCCAAAAAGATCTGTCAGTCAAAGACTATATTCAATGGATATTAAAGGATTTTAAAGTGCTTAAACCATCAGTCGTTCACATTCATGAGTTTGAACTACTGCCACTGGCAAAAAAAGCAAAAAAATCATATAACACAAAAATAATATACGACGTACATGAGACTAACATAGAACTTATGGGATGCGTTTTCGTCTAAACCGACAGGGATAAAACAAGTAGTCAATAAGATCGCTAAATCAGTATGAAAAAAGATTCTTAAAAATAGTTGATTTTGTGATCACAACAACCCCCGGTTTAGTCAACCGATATCAGAAAAATGGGGAGTAAAATCAATATTTGTTCCAAATTACCCTATTACAGGTCCAAAGAAGTAAAAAGTCCGAAATACTAACTATTATTTATCATGGACAAATATCACTGGAAAGAGGGTTAGAAGATTTAATAAATGCTTTACCGCCTTTAGTAAAAAAAGAATTGTTATTTAAAGTAGAAATATATGGCTCCGAAAGAGTGTTGGGTACTGTGGATAAGCTTAAGGAATGATTAATGAATTAAATTTAACCAATATTGTCAAAATATATAGTCAATTACCACACGGTGAAATTCTTAAAGTATTATCAAAAACGCATATCGCAGTAATACCATTTCGAGATTACCCGATGTTTCAGAATTGCCATTCCGGTTAAAATGTTTGAAGCTATGTGAGCACGCTGTGCAATTATTGCAAGTGATTTGGACTGCCATCAGAGAATACGGAGAGAATTTATTGAACTGTATCCACCTGGTGATGTTAATGCTCTTAGTAGAGCAATTTCTAAACTATTGAAAACAACGAAGAGCGGAATCGTATGGGACAATTGGGACCAAACTAATAAAAGAAAAATACAATTGGAAGAAGGTTGAACCAACTTTTCTAGAGTGTATATAAGGAAATTTCAAGGTGAAAATTCTCTACATATCACCTGAAAATACGGTAGGCACATTAAGTTTGTGGAAAAAAGCACATGAAAAACGTGGCAATCGATGTGATTTTGTAACTCTTTATCCAACAAGGCATAATTATGATCCCGGATATTGTTTAAACTCTACCACTAATTACTGCCAACCGATTTTATTTAATATTTCGACATAAATATTATCAGTATCATAAAGGTAGCGAAGGACCATTAAAGGAGAAAGAACGGATTCCCTCCAGTATGGAAACCCAATTCATATTTGGAAAAAAAATATTTTCAATTTCGTGATTGGTTATGGCATTTTAAGGTAGAACAAGTGATTAAAGAACTTGATTTGTTAAATTATGATATTTATCATATTGAATGGGGCTTAGATTTTTATAGAAATGGAAATTTTGTTGAAAGATTGGCTGATCGAGGTAAGCACATTATATGTGGATATCATGGACAAGACTTAAGAATACGCGGAGTAATAAAAGAAATAGACCAAGCTAAGTGAGTTGAATGTTACCAGTGAATTGGACTTATTAGAAAAACATCCTAATATTAAATATCTTTTTTTGCCATTTGACACAAGTATATATCAACCCAATTATGAGCTAAATGACAAGATCAGGATTTGTCACAGTCCGACAAATCGCTACTTTAAAGGTAGTGATACAATAATTCCTATTTGTGAGAAAATTGCCAAAGAGGAGAATATTGAGTTTGTGCTGATTGAAAATAAACCTATAACCGAAGCGATGAAAATTAAACAGAGTTGCGATATTTTAATTGACCAGGTCCATAATCGTGGCGGATGGGGATATGGAATGAATTCGGTAGAGGCAATGTCAATGGGATTGGTCTGCGTAACGGAATTGATTCCTAAATATGAAAAGTTTATACCTGACAATCCCTTTATTAATGTAACAGGAGATACATTATATTCAATATTGAAAGAATTGGTGCGGGATAAAAATCGAATTCGAGAATTAAAAAGAAAAAGCAGAGAGTGGGTTGTAAGGTATCATGATTTGCACAATACAGCAAACACATTGTATCGTTACTACGAAGAGTTAAAATGGATTTAAAAGAATTCCCGACTGTATCAGTAGTGGTGCCATGTTTTAATGTTGAGCATGTAGTTGAACGCAGCGTTAAAGCACTTCTTGGGCAAGATTACCCTAAAGACAAACTGTCAATCATTATCATTGATGATAAATCAACAGATGATACAAGTAAAATAATTCAAATATTTAATGGAAATAAGCAACTTAAGATTGTCAAACACTTTAAGAATAGAGGCCTTGCTGCTGCACGAAATAGTGGAATAAAAGCCAGCAAATCTCAGATTGTTGGATTTATTGATAGTGATATGGTCGTTAAAAATAATTGGGTAAACGCTATGGTTTACGAATTATCCAAGAATGGTGTAGTTGCCTGTATGGGCGGAATTAAGCTAGCAGAATCATTGGCTCCAAATGACTTGGATAAATTCTTATACAACCCAACACGCGGTGTACTTAAGCATGGAGAAAATGTACCAATTCGGTTTAAATGGTTCCTGTTAAATAATACTGTTGTTAAAAGAACAGTAATAGATGAAATTGGACTATTTGACGAAAGCATTACAAGCTATGGTGGAGAAGATACTGATTTTGCAATGCGCTTATGGGATAAATATCCAGAAGGGCTCAGATTTACTTTTAAAGCAACCGGCGAGCACTATCATCAGCGTCCACTTTGTGAATTGCAAAAGAAGATGGAAAATTATGGAAGAAATAATTATTTAAGACTATTGGAAAGATATCCTGGTCATACTAAAGACCTTGCGGGAGACTGGATAAATTCATTGAAAGGAAGAATTGTCTTCAATCGCACTGTAAGCTGGTGTGTTAGATTCCTTTATTTTTTGATACCTATTCCATATTTAGTTCGATATTTTATAGCCTATAGTCTAATGTTAGGTGCTCGCAATCCCGTCGAAGGTGTTCCCAAATTTCCAAAATAAAATGAGGATACTAAAAAAAGCACATAAAGCATTTTTTATTTATTGCATATTTATAATTCCTTTTTCTTTACTATTTGGAGCTTTTGAATGATTTCCTACTTCTACAGCAATTTTAGCATTTGGTCGAATCAGTTTATACTATAAGGGTAACATTCTTGATATATTTAATGAATCGAGCAGTATAATTGATTTTAGATTGAAAGGTGGAGAGGTAATCTGGAACAGGCCATTCCAAATCGAAAGCTTATGGTCTGGACACCCAAATCAGGTGGAAAAAAGATTACATTTCTATTTTCCTTGACAGTTGTTACAACTATTATTGACGGCGGTTCAGTGTGGTTCTGTTTTTGGGATGTGAGTCTTCCGGTAGAGATGACAACAAGGGTTTATACTCATAGAAAGTGTTTCACCATCTTTTAAAATTCTCTACCGTACTGATTCTGGTTTGAGTTAGGGTTTCGTGTAAGAACACACTGTAAAGAGTTCGATTTTACAGGAACTCCTGAAATATTTGGAGCGTTAGTATTGGAAGTATTATTATAGCATCGATGTTGCTTAAGATTAAAACTATATGATAACTTTAAAGTTATGAAAATATTGCGGATTCCTCTTTTCATCATATTTGCCGTTTCCTTGAGCGTTGCAGCGATACCAATAAAAGTTGTCAACCAAGTTGACAATTCAGAAGATCAGTTGAAAGTTCTGGACAAGACTCCAATGGTGTACTGCTCCATCAAAGATTTGGCGAGGGTATTATCTACAACTATTTATGAAAATATCGAAAGAGAAAAAACAGTATTATATCTTGGTGACCATCGAGTAAAAATTTCTGCCGGAACAAGTTTTATTGTCATTGATGACTTAGTGCATCAAATTTCGTCTCCTGCAATAATTTTCGAGGGAGATATTTACCTACCGGCAAATTCCTTTTTTCGAATATTACAAAATACCGTTTTACAGAGTGTATCATACAATAACAGTGATAATCAATTAGTATTAATTCCAACAAATTATAACATTCAATCCATTCAAGTTGATGAAAAAGCAAATGGCACAATTATTCGTATCAAAGTCACTAAAGAAATTTAATAAGAAGGAAATAAGCGCTTTTTTACATAGCAATGGTTGGTTCTATATGACAATTCAAGGGGGCACTGCCGATTTTCAAAGTATATTAAAAACTGATACGCGTGGAATAGTAAGAAAAATATCTTTGGATAAGCTTGAGGGGGGATTGCAATTAGCATTTTTCCTAAGATCTGATATAGAAAGACATGAATTTCATCAGAACAGCAAAACTAATGAAATTGTAATAACGCTTTGGGCACCGCTCTCAAAAAGCGTAGCCATGTTGAATGAAATAAGAAGCCAGTGGGAAATCGACACAATTGTCTTAGATGCAGGCCATGGAGGTAAGGATCCAGGGACAACCGGAAAATATGGAACAAAAGAAAAAACAGTAACATTGGATATCGCAAAACGGATAGGTGCATTGCTAACAAAAAACACAAACGTTAAAGTAATCTATACTCGTGATGAGGACGTGTTTATTCCTCTCTGGGAAAGAACAAAAATAGCCAACGAAAATAAAGGCAAAATATTTATTAGTGTGCATGCTAATGGAAATCGCAATCGCGATGCATATGGATTTGAAACATATTTATTGCGTCCAGGTAAAACGCAAGACGCAATCGATATTGCAGCTGAGGAAAATGCAGCCATAAAATATGAAGAAGCTCGCAATGGGCAATATAAAGAATTAACCTATGAGAATCAGATATTAGCAACGATGGCTCAAAGTATGTTCATGAAAGAGAGTGAAAGCCTCGCAGACCAAATTCAACAGGAACTCGCAAAGGAAATCGATTCTCAAAGTCGTGGGGTTAAGCAGGCGGGATTCTATGTTTTAATCGGAGCAAGCATGCCTAATGTTTTATTGGAAGTTGGTTTTTTAACAAATCCCAATGAAGAAAAAAAATTACAATCAGCGGAATACCGACAAAAAATCGCCGAAGCAGTTTATCGGGCAATTGTTGATTTTAAAAAAAGTAGAGAATTTGTTATGGCAGAGGGCTAAATGAACAATAAAAATCCCATAGGCGTATTTGACTCAGGACTTGGCGGACTTACTGTCGTGAAGGCAATTAGACATACGTTACCAAATGAATCAATTATATATTTTGGTGATACGGCACGCGTTCCGTATGGAAATAAAAGTCCGGAGCTAATTACTGAATATAGTATACAAATAGCAGATTTTCTAATCGAGCGTGGCGCTAAGATAATAGTTGTGGCGTGCAATACGGCAACATCGTTAGCGCTAAATACCTTACAGGAAAAGTTGGATATTCCTATTATTGGTGTTGTAAAACCGGGAGTTGATTCCGCCTTAAAATTAACTACAAACAACAAAATCGGTGTAATAGGAACAATTTCAACTATTAGTTCCGGAGTTTATGAAAATGAATTGAAGCTCCATAATCAGTCTGTTAAAGTTACTTCGTCACCGTGTCCATTATTTGTACCACTTGTAGAAGAAGGCTGGACAAATGAACCAGCAACAAAACTGATTGCTGAAAAATATCTTGAGCCTATTAATAACGCAAAGGTTGATACGTTAATTTTGGGTTGCACACACTATCCACTATTAACAGAAGTAATTAAACAAGCTGTATCATCTAATATTAAGTTGGTTGATTCCGCTCATGCGATGGCATCTGAAACAGAAAAACTTTTATTTAGTTCAGATCTGCGAAATAATCCAAAGAATATAGGTTACTTAAAACTTTATGTATCAGATCTTCCGGCACGATTTGAAGTGGTTGCCAATCGGTTCTTAGGTGAAAAAATAAAAGATGTCGAAAAAATTCAACTCGGCAGAGTTTAATCAATTACTAGAATATTTATATGCACTAGAAAGACTTGGAATTAAAGTCGGTTTAGAGCACACTAAAGAACTATTAAAAATTTGCGGAAACCCACAAGATAATTATAAGTCCATCCACATTGCTGGAACAAATGGCAAAGGTTCTACAGCTGCCATGCTTGCCTCAATACTGATTGAATCCGGATATAAAGTTGGTTTGTACACATCACCACATTTATTGCGCTTCAACGAGCGTATTAGGGTAAATGGCATACCTATTCCCGATGAAAAAATAGTTGATTTTGTATCCCGCTATAAATTTGCACTAGAAAATATTCAATCAACTTTTTTTGAAGCTACAACAGCAATGGCTTATGAATATTTTTATCATGAAAAGGTAGATATTGCTGTGATTGAAACTGGTTTAGGTGGCAGATTAGATTCAACGAACGTTCTCAACCCACAAGTAACAATTATTTCTTCAATTACCATCGACCATACTGAGATATTGGGGAAAGATTTAAAATCCATCGCTTTTGAAAAAGGCGGCATAATCAAGGATAAGGTGCCACTAATTCTTTCAGCCCAGAGCGAAGAAGTTAAGAAAGTGCTACTTGAAATAGCAGACAGGAAAAAGTCAAAAGTTACATACTGTAAACAAAGTGATATAAAAAACATTGGCATTACTGAACTGGGAACAACATTTAATTGGAGAGGACAAGATTATACAACAAGTCTGATTGGTGACCACCAAGCTAATAATGCCGTTCTTGCGATAGAAGCAACAAAGTTTATTAGTAATAAAATAAACGGTTCTATTATATAATCAATGGACTACAAAAAGTGATGTGGCCTGCCCGTTTGCAAAAAATGCATTGTACTCGCCCTATTTTCTATGATGTTGCCCATAATCCACATGGTATCCAAGTGGCATTGGATACATTGTTTAAGATATACCAAACGAAACCAATAGGATTGCTTGCATTAAAAGCAGACAAAGAAATTGAACTAATTGTCCCCAAATTAAAGAACAGATTTAAAGAGTTAATAGTAACAAGCAATCCTGAAGTCGGGGCTTATGGAAGCCAAAGATTTGTATGATTCATTAATGAAATATGGAATTAATGCTACATTAGAACCGAATATAATTAAGGCTATAAAAAAAATTAATAGCGCAGTTTCTGATACAAATCCGGGTCTAATCTTTGGTAGCCATTACATTGGAGAAACAATTTATAAGGAATATGGTTTTTTCTTTGACAATGGTATCATTTAATGTAATTTAACATTACCGATAAGCTGCGCACAGCGCCAGATTTTATTTATATATTTTTAATCAATTGAAAAACCGAAGGATAATCAATTATGGATGTCAATGAACTTCAATCTTTGAAGGTTAAAGACTTAACAAAATTAGCGAAGGATCTAGAAGATTGAGAACATTTCCGGGCTAAACAAACAAGAATTAGTCGTGCAAATTCTAAAAGCCGAAGCAAAGGAAGACGATGCACTCTTTGCTCGTGGTACATTAGAGGTGCTGCCGGATGGTTATGGATTCTTGCGCAGTGCAGATTCTAATTATTTACCAGGACCGAACGATATTTATGTTAGCCCATCACAAATAAAACGATTTGGTCTTAAAACAGGTCATGAAGTAGCTGGACAAATAAGACCACCTAAATCAAAAGAACGATTCTACGCATTATTAAAGGTTGATACCGTAAACGATAGACCACCGGAAGATGTTAGAAATGTAATGTTATTTGATAACCTTACTCCTTTGCATCCCGACGAAAGGTTTACACTTGAAACAGAGCAAAAAAATCTATCGATGCGAATTATGGATTTAATGTGTCCAATTGGAAAAGGACAAAGAGGATTGATTGTTGCCCAGCCTAAAACCGGTAAGACAATATTATTACAACAAATAGCGAACTCAATAAGAAAAAATCATCCTAAGACAAAGATGATTATACTGCTAATCGATGAACGTCCAGAAGAAGTTACAGATATGGCGCGCAGTGTTGATGCTGAAGTATTAAGTTCAACTTTTGATGAAGCACCTGAGCGGCACGTTGCCGTAGCGGATATGGCACTACAAAAAGCCAAACGAATGGTAGAGTACGGAGATGATGTTGTTATTTTACTCGATAGTTTAACCCGTTTGGCCAGAGCGCACAATGCTGTGATCCCGCATAGTGGAAAAATATTGTCTGGGGGTGTAGATTCAAACGCACTCAAAAAACCTAAACAATTTTTTGGGGCAGCACGTAATATCGAAGAAGGCGGATCATTCACGATTATCGCTACAGCGCTAGTTGATACAGGTAGTAGAATGGATGAAGTGATCTTCGAAGAATTTAAAGGTACAGGCAATATGGAATTGGTGTTAGACCGAAGATTGAGCGATAGGAGATTATTCCCCTCATTTGATGTTGTAAGATCCGGCACAAGGAAAGAAGAACTATTATTGTCTAAAATGGTTTTAGGACGCATCTGGATTTTGCGAAAACTATTGAATGAAATGCAAATAACAGAAGCAATGGAATTTTTACGCGATAGAATGATTAGAACAAAAACCAATGATGAATTTATGGAGACAATGAGTCGATAATTTTGTTGTTGACTGTTTTAAATTTAATTTATAACCTATATTAAAATCACAAGGATTGCAATCTGTGAAAACAATTGTAGCGCGATTAGTAACTGACAAGCCGGTAAAAAAGACTGCCTATCAAGTAAAAGGCGTCTTTATGAAACAATACCCAAATAGTTCTGCAATACCAATGTTAGATGGTCGTTACCGGGATGAGTTTTTATATCCTCGAATCCAAGTTAAAATTCTGAATGAACAGATTTATCTTGTGGGGATCAAAGATGGTGCAGAGCCAGTATTAGAAATGACAAAAGAATTGGAATTGTTAAATTTTGGAAATATTACTTTTAATATTTTAGATATAGATGTTGAAGAAAATATTGATCATTTCAAACAGGTTGATCAATTGCTCAGTTATAGATTTGTATCACCTTGGGTTGCGTTAAGTAAAAACACACAAAATCGCTATAAATCTTTAAAAAACAATGATAGAACAGCATTTTTAAATCGTTTATTAGGTCAAAACTTAGTGTTTTTAGCACGTGAGGTAGGCATCGAGATAAATGATAAAGTATATACCAAACTAAGACTCGAATCTTTATTTCCGAAACAGGTTTATGAAAATAGTTGGGGTTCATTTTCAGGTGAATTCCAAACAAATTTTATATTGCCAAATTATATTGGCCTTGGGAATGGCATTACTCGTGGTTATGGTGCAATCCATGGCTCATATAATCCGCAGGATTTTAAATTCAATGAAGAAACATTAATTGACAATACTGTTGAAAGTAAAGCAGCAAAAATCAGTGAAGATGATGATGACTTACGAAGTGTAATAGTTAAAAATGTACCTAAACCACGCAGAAAATCAAAAAATATAAACAGTAAAGGAAAAAGTAAAATAAAAAGGTTTTATCAGAAGATAGTGATATTGAAAAAAAATCGTTAAAAACAAATAATAATACTACACCCCAAAAGAAGAAACAAAAACAAAGAAATCCCCGCAAAGGCACATCAGAGAATAGCTTTAATACTATTGAGTATCACAAGAAACAACACGCAGTATAGAGCCTGCGCCGATCTAAACTGTTATTTTAATTATATACTATTATTTTAGTCTTTTTGGTCCAGCATCAATAACAGGCTGAGAACATTTATTGGCAAACAGCTTAAAGTTTTGTATAAAACGAGATGCTAATGAATCATATCTTTTCCAATATTCATTTTTGTCACCCCATGAATTTGAAGGTTCCAATATGTCCACTGGAACATCAGGACAAGATAGTGGGACTTCGAATCCAAATAGTTTATCTTTACGAAATTTAACCTTTGTCAAGCTTACCGTCTAAGGCCGCATTAAGTAAATTTCTAGTGTGATGAATACTAATCCGCTTTGCCAACGCCAAAGCGACCACCAACCCAGCCTGTATTTACTAACCAACACTGTGCCTGGTGTTTTTGCATACGTTCTTTTAGCATAGCAGCATATACCGATGGGTGCCGAACCATAAAAGGTCCGCCAAAACATGCACTAAAAGTAATTTTTGGTTCAAGGCCTAAACCAATCTCTGTTCCGGCAACCTTAGAAGTA
This sequence comes from uncultured bacterium, assembly GCA_963715945.1. Lineage (GTDB taxonomy): Bacteria > Fidelibacterota > Marinisomatia > Marinisomatales > JAHJCW01 > JAHJCW01. Next base: position 409,928 of record CAVQSL010000015.1, on the reverse strand, counting down.
TATCCGCTAATAAAATGATATTGAGCTTGTTCGGGATTTAATCGTGCAATCGGAGGCATTACACCTGACGCATCGCAAGTTAAAAATATGATATTCTTCGGATGCGAATTAACCATACCGTCAGGAACCGTGTTAGGAATATAGTCTAGCGGGTAAGATGCTCGTGTATTCTCAGTGTGCGTATCATCATCTAAGTCGATATAGCGATTTGATTCATCATAAACTACATTTTCTAAAATCGTACCAAATTTTTTGGTACAGGCATATATTTCCGGTTCATGTTCTGCAGAAAGACGAATTACTTTTGCATAACAACCACCTTCAAAATTAAATATTCCATCCGCGGACCAACCATGTTCGTCATCACCTATTAAAAATCGATTTGGATCAGCCGATAAAGTGGTTTTGCCGGTTCCACTCAAACCAAAGAACAATGCGGCATCACCCTTTTTACCGACATTTGCTGAACAATGCATTGGTAAAACATCGTTGAATGTGAGCAAGAAATTTAGAACTGTAAAAACTGACTTTTTAATTTCGCCAGCATAAAGTGAATTTGCAACGATTGCAATTCTTTGCGCAAAATTTAAAACGATCGTTGTATCACTATTAGTGCCATCAATCTTAGGATCCATTTTCAAATCAGGAAGACTAATTACTGTAAATTCCGGAACGAAATGCTTCAATTCATCTTGATTAGTAGTAGTAATAAGCATGTTGCGGGCAAATAAGCTATGCCAAGCTTTTTCAGTGATTATACGTACCGGCAATCGGTAATTCAGGTCATTTCCGGCATAACAATCTTGTACAAATAGCTCTTCTCCCTGTAGATATGCCTGTGCTCTTGTGAGAATTGTATTAAACTGTTGAGAGCTTATAGGTCTATTATAGTCTCCCCACCAAATATCATCAACCGTAGTGTCTTCACGGACGACAAATTTATCGTTTGCGGCGCGAGCTGTATGTTTGCCTGTATTTACTAAGATTGGACCCTGGTTTACAATTTTACCTTCATTTCTAAAAATAATCTCTTCGTATAAAGCAGGTTTTGAAAGATTCCAATAAACAGTATCAAGATGTTTTAAGCCGTGATTTGAAAGACCATATCTTGAAGCAAGAGTACGCGCTTGTGCGGCACTGGGTGATTTGATTTTTAAATATTTGCTCATTACCAATCCCTCACTAATTTACGTTCGCCGATATATAATTCATTTGGAGCATCAGGATCAAGAACCCACTGAATCCTTTCAATACCTTCACGAATATGATTTATACCACCACAATAGCTCAATCTTAAGTGACCATCCAAGCCAAAAGAAGATCCGGGGACGGTTATAACCTGGACTTTATCTAGAATTAATTCTGCCAGTTCCACGGAATTAGGATTATAATGGCTGAAATCCACAAAACAATAAAATGTACCACCGGGATTTGTGACTTTTAGTCCATCAAATGATTTTAAAATATTGATCATTATATTTCTTCTATTTTCCAAGGCAACTCTCAGATTTTCAACCGAGGATTGAACACCATTTATTGCTCCAATTGCAGCTTTCTGCGAAATTGTTGGTGGTCCGGAAGTTTGGTGGCTCTGGATATTTACCATAACGTCTATCAGTCGTTTATTTCCAATTGCCCAACCAATTCTGAATCCTGTCATGGCATATTGCTTTGATACACCATTGATTAGGATTAGCTTGGAGTTGTCGCCAAAGTCTTTCACGTAGTCAAAACAATTACTTGGTTTGCGATTATCAAAGACCAAGCGGTTGTAAATATCATCCATAATCAAATATAAATCGCGTTTTGCGCAAAAATCGATTATATCGGCAATAAATTCTTCGGAATAAACTGCTCCTGTTGGATTATTTGGACTATTTATAATTACAGCTTTGGTATATGAGCCAACACGCTCTTCTATATCAGATAGTTTTGGAAAAAATGTCCCATCTTCGGGTAATGCAGGAATTGGGATACCCTGGCAAAGTTTTACCATATCAGGATAGCTTACCCAATAAGGTGCAGGGAATATCACCTCTTCATGTGGATTTAATATAGCTTGCAAGGCAACCATAATAGACTGTTTTGCTCCATTAGAGGCAATGATTTGACGAGGGTCAACCAATCTATTATAATGTTCCTCAGTATAACGGATAATTGCTTTTTTCATTGCAACGGTACCGTCGGGCGGAGTATATCTAATTTCTCCCGAATCAAGCAATCCTGTAGTTGCTAATATTGCATCAAACGGAACTTTACTTTTTGGTTCACCACCACCTAAATGAATAACGGGATCACCTTTTTGCTGCATAATGGTAGCTTTTTCATTTAGTTTTAATGTGGCAGAGGGAGTAAGACTTCTTGCGATTTGACTAATGCTCATAATTATCACTTCTCATTATAATAAAATTATTTAGTTACACTATAGTTATGATACTTGAAAATAATGAAATGAAAATTACAGCAAACCATAATAATTTTACCAACATTATTAAGATTTAGTAAAATATTTTAATGATATTATATCCCGCAAGATTGATACAGTAGCAATAAAATATTATAAGGATTTTAATATTAATTTCATTAAACTCTGCCCCCATAAACAGAAGAATTTTTATATAGAGCTAATTTTATTAGAAGTTGAAGAGAACAGGAGAATCGGATGAAACAAAAAATACATCCTGAATACAAAATTGGAACCGTACACTGTGCGTGCGGCAATACATTTAAAGTTTATAGTACTATTGGAGATCAACGGATTGATATTTGTAATGTATGTCACCCGTTCTTTTCCGGTAAGCAAAAATTGGTAGATACGGCTGGTAGAATCGAAAAATTCGAGAAGAAATACGGAAAACGCCCAGCTCAATAGCGATTTATTAAAAAGGACTTCTGCTTTTATTCGAAAGATAGAAGTCCTTTTTGTATCTTTTAACATTGCTAATGATTAAATTGACCAGGGTAAGTCACAAAAATATGGTATTAAAAAAAATAATTGTAAATACATTAATGAAACCATCAATTTTGGTTGGTGGGCAGGCCGTGATTGAAGGTGTAATGATGCGCGTTCCGGGATCCTATGCAACCGCTGTTCGCGATGCTAATGGTAAGATCCATATAGATAAACATGATTTTACATCAAGAGTTGAAAAAAATAAGATATGGAAAAAACCTATTTTACGCGGAATTATCTCACTATTTGAATCGTTAAAAATGGGAATGAAAACATTGCAATGGTCAGCAGATATTGCAACACCGGACGAAGATAAAAAGAAAGAACCCAGCAAATTGGCAGCATTTTTCACAACTTCAACTGCAATTCTTATTGCACTTGCACTTTTCATGGCAGCACCTTACTGGATAACAACAAAACTCTTTTTAGTTAGCAAAGAAGCATTTTTATTCAACCTGATTGCAGGATTTTTCCGGATTACATTTTTTGTGATTTATCTTATATTGATATCATTTATGAAGGATGTAAGGAGGTTGTTTCAGTATCACGGTGCCGAACATCGCGTTGTATATAATTTTGAATCGGGAAAGCCCGTTACGGTAAAAAACGCTCAATCGTTCCCCACACAACATCCGCGTTGTGGAACAAGTTTCTTGTTTATTGTAATGATTTCCGCAATCATTGTTTTCTCTATAATAGATACTATTTTCATAGGGTTTTTTGGTGGTCTTACCGTGATATCAAGAATTATATTGCACTTACTAATGATGCCATTTGTAGCCGGTATCGGTTATGAAGTATTAAAAATAAGTGCTCGCAAAAGCGACAGTGTATTATTTCGAATGTTTAGAGCTCCAGGCTTATGGTTGCAGAACATCACGACCAAAGAGCCTGAAGATGCGATGGTAGAAGTGTCGATTAAAGCACTAAAATCAGCATTTGGTGACAAGTATAAAGATGTGGTTGGCAAAAAATATATTGCAGAAGCAATCGGATGATAACAAAACTACAGCAAATTATTAATCGTTTTGAAGATCTTGAAAGATCATTGATTGATCCTAATATTCTAGCAAATCAGGATAAAATCAGAGAAATATCAATTGAGCGGAGCTCTCTTGAGGAGGTAGTAAATCAAGCCAAAGAATATATTTCGCTTAATGAACAAATTAAGGAATATAAGGAAATATTGAATGGTGATGACGAGGACCTACGCGAAATAGCTAAGGAAGAGTTACCCAACACAGAAATAGAACTAGAAAAATGCGAAGAAAAACTAAAAATTCTACTCCTCCCTCAAAATCCTAATGACAGCAAGAATATAATAGTTGAAATACGTGCCGGAACCGGTGGTGATGAAGCTGCTTTATTTGTCGCGGATTTATTTAGAATGTATTCTCGTTTTGCCGAGCGCTCCAATTGGCAATTGCATGTTATGAATGCCAGTGAAACGGGTATCGGCGGTTTTAAGGAAATAGTGTTTTCCATTTCAGGAAGGGGCGCCTATGGTATGATGAAGTATGAAAGTGGAGTTCATCGCGTACAGCGAGTACCAAAAACAGAAGCGAGCGGCCGAGTTCATACATCGGCAGCAACAGTAGCAATTTTACCTGAAGCTGAAGAGGCTGATATTGAAATTAGGACTGAAGACCTAAAGATTGATACATATCGCGCTAGTGGTGCGGGTGGTCAACATGTAAATAAAACTGAATCAGCTATACGCATTACCCATCTTCCAACAGGATTGGTTGTCACATGTCAGGATGAAAAGTCACAGCATAAAAATCGAGCAGCAGCCTTGAAAGTATTGCGTTCACGGATGCTTGCTGCAGAGGAAGAAAGAATTGCTTCCGAACGCGCCCGAGAACGTAAAACATTAGTATCAACTGGTGACCGATCAGCAAAGATACGAACATATAATTTTTCGCAAGGGCGAATAACAGACCATCGAATTAACTATACGGCTTATCATCTTGAAGCAATGCTGGATGGAGACATTGTTGATATGATAGACCAACTACGCATAGCTGAACAGCAAGAAATTCTGAAAGGCGAGTAAGTTATGGATATTGCCCGCAATTCTCAAAATATTTGGCGGGTGATTGACCTCATAAAATGGGGTGAACAATATTTTAAAGAAAATGGTTTTTCAGTTCCAAGAAGAGAAATTGAACTATTACTACAAGATATTTTAGACTGCAGCAGAGTTGATCTATATCTCCGTTTTGAAGAACCACTCCCCAACACACAACTTGTAAAACTACGAAACTGGGTACAGCGGAGGAAAAAACGCGAACCGATACAGTATATAACGGGCAAAGCAGGATTTTACAATTTGATACTAACCGTAACGCCAGATGTTTTAATTCCTCGTCCAGAGAGCGAACGGTTAATCGAGGTGATATTAGAAACTGTTGATAAAAATGCAGACATTTCAATTTTAGATGTGGGTACGGGCTCGGGTTGTTTAGCTTTAGCATTAGGCTATGAATTGCCAAATGTAAAGGTTGCCGGAATAGATAAATCTGCCAAAGCAATTGAAATAGCCCAAGTAAATGCTGTCGATTTAAAGATTAAAAACGTATCTTTTTCACAAATCGACCTTTTTGAATTTAATATTGAATATAAATATGACATTCTTGTATCTAATCCTCCTTACATTCCCAAACAAGATATTGAATCATTGATGCCTGAAGTAAAGAACTTTGAACCAATTTCTTCTTTAACTGATTTAAACGATGGTTTAAATTTTTACCGTAAAATTTCAGAAATCAGTACCAACTTAATAAATAAAGATGGATGGCTTTTTCTGGAAGTTGGCTTAGGAGATCATCCCAAAACTGCTATGGAATTATTTTTGAATAAAAAATTCAAAAATGTTGAATTGATCAAGGATTATAACAACGACAATCGTGTATTAAAAGCTCAAGTCGCATGAAAAAGTTATTAGCACATATTAAAATATTGCGCCCATTAAATCTAATAATTGGCGCATTTACTGTAATTATTACTGCTTCTATTTTAAATAAAACGGATATGATTTCAGTGTGGTTAACGGCACTTTGTGTTGTAGTGTTTTATAATGCGGCAGCCAATGTAATTAATGATTATTTTGACCAAGAAACTGACAAAATAAATCGCCCAAAGAGACCCATGGTTACGGGTGATGTGAAGCCACAAACTGCATTAGCATTATCCATTATTTTATTCATTTTCAGTACCGTTTTGTCATTTACTTTACCTGGCACAGCAACTTTTATCGCAGTTGTGATTGTTTTACCTTTAATGATCTTTTACAGTGTGTGGTTTAAGGGAATGCCACTAGTGGGGAATTTAATTATTGCCCTAATTTTAGGATTGACTTTTTTATTCGCAGGTGCCGCATTAAACGACCTGAAGACAATGATTATCCCGGCGTTTTTAGCTTTTGGGTTAACAGTTGTGCGCGAACTTGTGAAGGATATCAGCGACGTTGATGGAGATCGAAAAGCAATGTTGAATACATTTCCAATCGTTGTAGGGGTGAAAAATGCATGGATATTAGTTAGAATTTTTGCAATGTTAATTGGTCTTGGTGCTATTATCCCATATTTAAACGGTATATATAATAATTGGTATATAATTTTTGTGGTATTGGGTGTTGAGATTCCTTTAATAATGACAGTATTTTTATCAGTGAAATTTCCCACAATTACCAACGCAACACGTATGGCTCAATTATTAAAACTTAGTACAATTGCTGGAGTTTGTGCTGTCTGGCTGGGTTCAATGTAATGGATTCTGAATTCGTACATCTTCATAATCATTCAGATTACAGCCTACTTGATGGCGCGCAAAATATCGATGTAATGCTGGACACAGCACTATCATTAGGTATGGATAGCATCGCATTAACCGAACACGGCAATATGTTTAGCGCGATTAAATTTTATAAGGCCGCTAAAAAGAAAGGCATTAAACCAATTGTTGGTAGTGAAGTATATGTAGCCAAAGGTAAAAGAACAAAAAAAAGTGGTCAAATAGGTGGCAGTAATAATCATTTAATTTTATTAGCGCAAAATTATATCGGATATAAAAACCTAATGAAATTAGTGACATACGGCTATCTTGACGGTTTTTATTACCGACCAAGAATTGACAAAGAATTGTTAAAAAAACACAGTGAAGGGTTAATTGCTCTATCTGCTTGTTTAAAAGGAGAAATACCTGAGAAACTAGTTAAAAACAATTTTGAAGGGGCAAAGAAAATTGCCCTTGAATTTGCAGAAATGTTCCCAAATCGTTTCTATCTTGAAGTGCAAAATCATCAAATTCCCGAAGAGCAGATTAATATTACACATATGAGACGTCTCGCTGAAGAATTGGATCTTCCGATTGTCGCCACAAATGATGCTCATTATGCTAAGCAGGAACATTATGATGCTCATGATATTCATATTTGTCTTGCTACCGGAAAGGAGCGAAACGATCCCAATAGAATGCGCTATGCGACCGCTGAGTTTTATTTAAAATCGCAAGATGAAATGCATAAATTGTTTAGAGACATACCGGGCGCAATAGAAAATTCTCGTCGAATCGCCGAAAGCATTGATTTAGACATTCCACTAAATGAGTATCATTTACCAAATTTTCCAATGCCGGAGGAAATAACAAATCGAAATCCGGACGATTATCTTAAGAAATTATCTATTGAAGGTCTAAAGAAACGCTATGGAACAATTAGTGAGGAAATACAATCAAGGTTTGAACATGAATTAGGCGTTATACAAAAAATGGGATTTGCAGGATACTTCTTAATTACTGCTGATTTTGTGAAATATGCAAAAGATAATGGCATTCCTGTTGGTCCTGGTCGCGGCTCTGCTGCGGGGAGTATAGTTTCTTATGCTTTGGGAATTACTTCAATTGATCCTTTAAAATATAATCTACTGTTTGAAAGATTTTTAAATCCTGAACGCATCAGTTTACCTGACATTGATATTGATTTTTGCATAGAAAGGCGTGGCGAAGTAATTGATTATATTAAGAAGCAATATGGAGAGAACGCTGTAACTCAAATTATTACATTTGGCAAAATGAAAGCGCGTCAAGTTGTTAGAGATGTTGGTCGCGTAATGAGCTATCCATTTGGTGAAGTTGATAAAATTGCGAAAGCAATTCCGGAAGAAATAAATATCACTTTGGAAGATGCAATCGAAAAAAAGTCCGGAACTGCGTGGGTATGCCGAAGGTGATTACAAAGAGCTTATTCAACATTCATTAATTTTGGAAGGAATGAATCGCCATGCTTCCACGCATGCGGCAGGTGTTGTGATCGCACCGAGTGACTTGACAGATTTTGTACCGCTTTATAAATCATCGCAAGGCGATATTACCAGTCAATACGATATGAAGGGCCTCGAAGATCTTGGGTTGCTAAAAATGGACTTTTTAGGATTAAGAACTCTAACTGTCATTGACAAGGCAGTAAAGTTAATTAAGCTACAGGGTATTGAGGTTGATATTGAAAATTTGAAATTTGATGACCCAAAAGTATTTGAGTTATTTGCAAAAGGGATGACTGCCGGCATTTTTCAGTTTGAATCATCGGGAATGCGAGAATTTCTTAAAAAGTTAAAACCGACTGCGTTGGAAGATTTAATCGCAATGAATGCATTATATCGCCCCGGCCCTATGAATAATATCAATGATTATATTGATAGAAAATATGCCAAGAAAAAGATAGTTTATCCACATCCTGATTTAGAGTCAATATTAAAAGAAACTCATGGTATTATTGTATATCAAGAGCAGGTAATGCAAATTGCAAATGAGATTGGTGGTTTTAGCATGGCCGAAGCTGATATAATGCGCCGAGCAATGGGCAAAAAAATTGCTGAACTAATGAAGGAAAGTACGGAAAATTTCATTGCAGGTGCCATTAAGAAAGGTATAAGTAAAAGTAAAGCGACTGAAATTGTAGATTTAATAGAAAAATTTGCGCAATATGGATTCAATAAGAGTCACTCAACAGCGTATGCGATAATTGCATATCAGACGGCCTGGCTGAAAACTTATTATCCGGCAGAGTTTATGTCAGCAAATTTAACGAGTGAAATGTCGGTTAGTAAACGTGTGGTAATTTTGATACATGAATGTCGAAAATTAGGTATTGACGTGAATGCACCTGATATAAACGTTTCAAATGTGGAATTCAGCCCAGTTAACGAAAAAACAATATCATTCGGACTAAATGCTGTAAAAAATGTTGGCACAAAAACGGTTGAGAAAATTGTAGAAGCTCGGGACAAAGAAGGTACATTTAAAGACATCTTTGATGTTTGTAGTAGGGTCGATCTGCATTCGCTCAACAGAAAAGCATTAGAAAGTTTAATTAAAGCTGGAGCAATGGATTCGCTCAGCGGAACGCGAGCGCAGATGTTTGCAGCTGTTGATAATGCTCTAAAATATGGTCATCAGATTCAAGACGATGCCGCAAGCAATCAAGTGGGACTATTTGATATGTCACAAGCTGCTAAAAATGATGTGATAATCAAACCACAAATAGAAGAAACAGAAGAATGGAGCGAACAAGAGTCTCTTGGTCTGGAAAAAGAAGTTCTGGGATTATGCATATCCGGGGATCAATTATTAAAATATGCCGACGATTTAGAAGAGTTCAGTAATTTTGATTTTTCAGATAAAATGCCATTAGGGACGATGGAAAAAGTCCAAATTGGTGGGATAATAAGTGATTTGCGTCGTCTCAATGACCGGAAAAATAACCAAATGGCATTTTTTAATTTGGAATGTTTAGGTGGTCAAGCTGAAATTGTAGTTTTTAGCGATACCTACGAACGATACAAAAATTTAATATATGAAGATAAGATAGTATTTGTACAAGGGAAACAAAGTAACCAATCAGACTTTACTGATCTCAAATTAATAGCTGAACAAATTGTACCTTTGGAAAATTGTCGAGAATTAATACCAAGGCGTGTTAATATTAGGCTGACTCCTGAATCTGCTGAAAAGATTGACCTTGAAGTTTTACACAATTTAGCAAAAGAATTTAGAGGTAGTTGCAGTTTAATATTCCATATTGTTAATGGCCAGTTAAGACAAAGGATACTTGCCCAAAACATTAAAGTATCTTCAAATAAGTATTTCTTACAAAAATTGCGTGAAGAATATGGTGAAAAAAATATCTGGGTAGAATGATTGCTGTAATCCAACGCGTAAAAAAAGCAGATATTTCTGTGAGTGGTAGTAAAATATCTGAGATAAAAAGAGGATTGCTAATTTTATTAGGTGTTAGTTCAGATGATGATGAGGATGACTGCAGTTACTTACAAGATAAAATTGCACATTTCCGAATATTTAATGATGAACACAATAAGATGAATCTCTCAATTAAAGATATAAGTGGCGAAGCATTGGTTGTGAGTCAATTTACACTGTGTGGTGATTGGCAGAAAGGTAGAAGGCCGAGCTTTATTAATGCTGCTTCGCCGGAACGGGGCGAAGAATTATATAATTTATTTATCAAAAAAATGCAAATTGATAAAATACCAACCAAAACTGGTCGCTTTGGTGCAATGATGGAAGTTTCGTTGGTCAATGACGGTCCTGTAACATTCGTATTAGACAGTAAATTAAAGAAGCAAAAGTAAAATAATTATATAAATATTGAATATATGATTTTTCATTTATCTAATTGTAATTTTAATGATAAATAATGAACGAGTATGAGCATGAAGAAAAAAATTAGAATTGTTATGGCAAAACCGGGATTAGACGGACATGATAGGGGTATAAAAGTATTAGCTGCCGCCTACCGTGATGCCGGCATGGAGGTTATCTACCTGGGGTTACGTCAAACTCCGGAGATGATAGTTTCTGCGGCTCTGCAAGAGGATGCTGATGTTATTGCTTTGTCTATTCTTTCGGGAGCCCATAATACGATTTTTCCTCGTGTATTAAAATTAATGAAAGAAAAAAGATTGGACGACGTATTGCTAACAGGTGGAGGCATTATTCCAGATAAAGACATGAAAGACCTACAATCACAGGGTGTAGGAAAGTTGTTTGGGCCTGGTACAACCGTTCAAACAACAATAGATTATATAACAGATTGGGTTGAAAAAAATAGATAATAATGGATCTAAATAATAAAACTGAACTTGAAAAATATTTTGCTGACCATTTTGACACGGTTCTTTTCCCCGTATTAGCTGATATGTATAAAACAGAAGGGGATTTAATAAGAGCAAAAAAAGTATGTGAAATCGGATTAGAATATCATCCGAATAATGTGGATGGTTTATTTGTATTGGCAGAATTAAATCAATTATTAAATGATTTAGTCACTGCCGAAAAATTATTAAAAAATGTTATAGCAATAGAACCCCTACATTATCGAGCAATATTAAAACTTGTAAAGATACAGTTAAAACTAAATAGAGTACCTGATTCTATAGTTGCACTTTGGCGTAAAATTATAAAAATTAATCCAACTCATCCTGAAGCAAATGATTTTTTGACGAAACTTGAAAATAATGATGGGGAAACATCAAAAGGCAAAGAAATAAAAAGCTCAGAAAGGCCTGTTGCTACTGCGGATAAATCACCGAAAAAGATAGCCTCCAATCCTATAAAAAAAGATATTCCAGCCGCCTCGGCATCAAATAAAGCACCGGAAGAAAAAATAATTGGTCCTAAGCCGCCATCCATCAAACCGCAAAAAATAACCGAAGACGAACTGCAATCTTTGGACATCAGTAAACGCATGGCAACTTTCACTATGGTAAATGTATTAAAGAAACAAAAACTATACCAGCAAGCGCTTGTTGTGCTATCAATGCTTGAGGAAAAAGGAGCGGATAAGGCATTAATAAATCAAGAACGTGAAACTCTCCAGAAATTAATCAATGAAAACGAATCATCCTAAATAGCTGAACCATGGCATCCGATATTTTTACAAACCGCCAAAACAAATTAAAAACTGTAATTGTAGAAGAAGGCCTAGATGGAATTCTAATCAGTAGATTATCAAATGTTCGATATATCTGTGGATTTACAGGGTCTGCCGGATCTTGTTTAATAACACCAAATGCAAATTACTTTATTACTGATGGTCGCTATAAAGAACAATCAAAAAAAGAGGTAAATGGTTTTAAGAGATACATCGACTATGGTACACATGCCGAAATTGCTCAAAAAAACAATTTAATACAAAACGGATTAAAGATAGCATTTGAAAGCGAAATATTATCATACAATTCATATAATCAGCTTACTGAGTTATTTCCTGAAGTTAAGTGGGAAAGCACAAAAATGATCTTAGAAAACTTAGCTGCGGTGAAAGATGAAAGCGAACTGAAAGCCCTGCGAAAGGCGATAGAAATAACTGATAAGGTATTTGATGAAGTTTTACATTTAATTAAAATTGGCGTTTCTGAAAAAAGTATTGCCTTAGAAATAGCCAACCGCTACTGGAAATATGCAGAAGGCGAAGCCTTTGCAACCATTGTTGCTTCAGGACCAAACAGTGCCTTACCGCATGCTCAACCTGGTGAACGCAAATTAGAAAAGGGTGATTTTGTAGTAATTGATACCGGTGCTAAATATGGTGGTTACCATGCTGATATGACCCGTACTGTCGTAATGGGCAAGCCAACAAAAAAACACTCTGAAATATATGAACTTGTGAAGAAATCGCAGCAGGCGGGGATTGATACTGCAAAAGCGGGTGTGGCCTGTAAAGATGTTGATAATGCTACGCGGAATATCATCGCCGATGCGGGATATGGCGATAAATACATACATTCCACAGGACATGGTATTGGACTGGAAATTCATACATATCCTAGATTAAGCCAACAAAGCGAAGAGACATTAAAAGAAAATAATGTTGTAACCATTGAGCCGGGGGTCTATCTGCCAGATTGGGGCGGTGTACGAATCGAAGATGATATATTGGTGAAATCAAACAGCGCCCAGGCTCTAAACAAAACCACCAAAGATTTGATAATTATTGACTAATAAATTAATTATCAAAACATATATATTTAAACCATTACCTGTATGATTAAAACAATATTTTTTGATATTGGCGGCGTATTGCTTGACATTCATCCCGATAGAACAATAAAACAATTAAGTGCACTTACAGGTCTGACTGAAAATGAAATTGTAGACTCTTTTCCTGAAGATACACACCATAAATATGAACGTGGAGAAATATCTAATTCAGAGTTCTATAATGAAGTGATAAACTGTTTGCCGTTAACTGTTATTTTAACAGAAGAGCAGTTTTGGAAAGCGTGGGGTATGTTAGTCGGAGATGAAACCGAAGCTGTCAATATTATGAATAATTTGACACAAGAATATCCGGTTTGGTTGCTTTCAAATACAAATCCCTATCACATTTTAACTGAAGAAAGATTTAAATTATTTGATAAGGTAACAGGCGGAATTTATTCCTTTGAGGTGGGATATCGTAAACCTGAAAAAGATATATATTTAAGGGCTTTAGAAATTGCCGGAACAACTGCAAGTGAATCGCTCTTTATTGATGATTTAATTGAAAATGTAAATATGGCAAGATCATTAAATATCAATGCTATTCATTTTATATCTCCTGAAAATTTAAAAGAACAATTAGAGATATTTCTCGCAATATAAAATGGAGAGCAATATAATTAAAATTGGCGAACCCACTGAACCGCGGTTTGAGTTTCGCACTTTTGGGCATAATTTTACCGACTATCATGAGGAAATGGCAAAATTGTCAACTCCAGTTACTGATGGTTTGCGTGTCCGAATATTTGATGAAATTTATGTTTTATCTAAAAAAAATCATGATATCAACGTTAAGATTAGAAGCAATTTGCTGGATGTTAAGAAAATTATTCAGAAAAAAAACAATCTTGAGCAGTGGAATACAATTATTAAATATGATTTTCCTGTTGCCGTAAGTTTGATATTAGACGAAATATTTCCAATGCTAAATACGGATATAAAAATAACAAGTAAAGATAATTTAAGTAAAAAACAGTTTATAAGCATTGTTAAGCAATCGAAAGATTTGCTTGTCGTTCCAATACATAAAAAAAGGCATGGATATATTGTGTACAATACAATTTGTGAGTTTGCTGAGTTGACGATTGGTGATGAAAATTTATTTACTGTAAGTGTTGAGTCAACAAATGCCAACGAGGTCATAAAAACTATTAATTTGTTAAAATTGAATAGTTTTGAAAATATTAATTATGTGCAAGTCATCAAACGCATTAATGGCATTATATCAAAACCATTTGCAAATTAATTATAGTACTATTTAATTCATTCATCCTATAACTACCCCACCATAGGTACAAATCGTACTGGAAGAGACCGTTTAATTTTTACTTTACTTTTTTTGTTTTTTGTAATAATAAAGAGCGATTGGTCAAATACACTACCTCCGATCGGAATGATCATTCTACCTCGCGAAGATAATTGTTCAATTAATTTATCGGGCATTGATGCTGGCGCAGCTGTTCCAATGATTCGATCATAAGGAGCATTTTCTTGCCATCCATCCATTCCGTTAGCATAATGGATCTGAATATTATGATATCCAAGTTTACTCAATCTTTTCCCGGCAGTTTCGGCGAGCTTGGCGACATATTCCAACGAAATAACCTCTTTAGCCAGCATTGATAATACAGCAGATTGATATCCGCACCCGGTGCCAATCTCTAATACAGTATGATGTGACCGAATCTGCAATTCATCCGTCATAAAAGCTACAATATAGGGTTGACTGATTGTTTGTCCATGACCGATTGGTAATGGACCATCAAAATATGCTAATTGCTGTTGGTGCTTTTCTACAAACAGATGACGGGGGATGGTTTCCATCGTGTGCAGGACACGTTTGCTGGAGATTCCTCTGCGACGGATCTGATCTTCCACCATTTGTGAACGCTGTTGGTCAAAATCATTCATTTGTTTCAACTTTTTCGCCTAAATTGTACTTTTAAATTTATAAGGAAGTAGATGAAAAACACTTCATATATAATCTTATTATTTTTCTGGACAACAATTTTCAGTCAAAGTGTAGAACCAATATATATTACTCTAAATGGTGATATCACAAGTCCTGATCAAGAAATTTCTGGACTTGCTTGGCATAACGACAATTTAATTTTACTACCCCAATATCCAGCTGATAAAATCTACTCAATTCCCAAGCAACAAATTATAGAATTTCTTGATTCATGCCGAACAACAATATTTCCAAAAGAAATTAAGTGGGATGCATCAAATATTGACAAGCGGATTTGCGGATTTGAAGGATTTGAATCTATCATATTCAATGATGATACGGTATATGTTACCATTGAAGTAGAAAAACATAAGAAAAATTCGGGTTACATCGCACGCGGCATTATTGACACAAAAAGAAATGAAATCAAAATTAATAAAAAAAGTTTAAAGAAAATCAAAACGCCTGTTACTTTGCGCAATATGACTTATGAAACAATATTAATTAATAATAATTCATTGATAACAATTTATGAAGTCAATTCCAAGAAAGTTAACAAATTACCAATTTATCATCAATTCGATAGAAATTTACAGTCAGATATTATAAAACCATTCCCTGCTACAGAATATCGCATCACCGATGCGACCGAAATTGACGATGAAGGTAAATTTTGGGTTACAAATTACTTTTGGCCAGGCGATTACGATTTGCTAAAACCTGATTTGAATTATACCATAGCCAAAAAGGAAGATATAAAACCGGCGGAGCGTTTATTAGAATTCTTAATATTAGACGGACAAATATTCCGAACAGAAAAACCACCCATAGATATTAAAATATCCGAGTTCGGAGATTCGCGGAATTGGGAAGGTGTTGTACGTCTGGACGATAAAGGCTTCTTAATCGCAACGGATAAATTCCCCGGGACAATTTTAGCTTTTATCTCCTATACTGATTTGTGAACTAACCTAAGTTCTCTTCTTTTTCCACTCCAAAACCAATATTAGATTCAAACGGACTTGGGTAATCAAAACCCTCTACATTCGGGAAATGGACTATTGATGTAATAAACGGCCATGGCATTAAAAGTGAACCAGTAACAGATTGATAGATAGGACGTTTGGGCTTCTCTCCTTTTTCAGTTTTAATCTTGGGTATTTTAAAATTTAAAAATTCAACCCATAGACCATATTCATCATAACCAAGAACTTTTACGTAAATTGATTTTTGAGTTATTCCGATGTCAGCTAATGCCTCTGTATTAGCAAGAATTAGTAATACTACATCCCCGGCGATATTCTTCATACTCATCATTTCATTTTTTCTCATAAACACCTCATTAAATTATTTGTCATTCACATAATTAATAATATTAATAAATTCCTCTTCAGATAAAATTTTAATACCCAATTTCTGCGCTGCCTTTAATTTGCTCCCTGCGGCTGATCCAGCAACCAGATAATCAGTTTTTGAGCTAACAGAACCGCTTGCTCTTCCGCCAAGATTTTCAATAAGCTCCTTTGCCTGGAAGCGAGTGAGAGCCTCCAAACTTCCTGTTAAAACAAAAGTTTTTCCTTTCAAAACTTGCGCCGCTGCCGATAATTCCGGCTTAGCGATTTTAATACCGTTGTCGATACAAGATAATACTACATTTTTATTGTCAGGATCTTTCCAGAAATGGACAATACCTTCCGATACAATTGGTCCTATCTCAAAGATATTATCGAGCTCATCACGAGCACTATTCATAAAGTTATAAATATCAGCATTGAAATGTTTTTCCAATATTTTAGCGATATGTTCTCCTACATTTCGAATTCCGAGTCCATACACAAACCGAGCAAATGTTGTGTACTTAGAATTTTCTATTGCCGATAAAATATTTTTTGCTGATTTGTCCGCCATTCTATCAAGATTTGCTAAATCTTCATATTT
Source organism: uncultured bacterium (assembly GCA_963715945.1). GTDB lineage: Bacteria > Fidelibacterota > Marinisomatia > Marinisomatales > JAHJCW01 > JAHJCW01. Next base: position 393,027 of record CAVQSL010000015.1, on the reverse strand, counting down.
TAATGTGAATATCTTGTCTACCGAAGACAAAATATTTTTATCAACTAATTGCTCAACGAGCTTTTCACCGAAGCCATCAATATCTAAAGCATTGCGAGATATAAAGTGTTCGATTCGCCCCTTTGTTTGAGCAGGGCAGGAAAGATTCTGACAACGCAGCACAGCTTCATCTTCTGATCTATATACAGAATGTTCGCAGACAGGACAAGTGTTTTGTATTTGATACTTCTCAGTACTGTGGGGTCTTTTTTCAACGATTACTTTAACGATTTTTGGAATAACATCGCCCGCGCGTTCCACAAGAACTGTATCTCCTATACGGATATCTTTGCGGTCAATTTCATCTTGATTATGCAAGGTTGCATTGGTTATTGTTACACCTCCAACCTGAACGGGTTCTAACCTGGCTACCGGTGTGATTGCCCCGGTCCGACCAACTTGCACATCAATGTCATTGATCACAGTAGTTACTTGCTGTGCTTTGAATTTACCAGCAATTGCCCAGCGTGGTGATCGACTACGAGCACCTAAAGTATCCTGTTGTGCAAAAGAATTGACTTTATATACTGTCCCGTCAATTTCATAAGGTAATTCATTGCGCTTTGATTCCATATCATGATGATATTTCAGTATTTCGTCAGCACCAAATATATTTTTAATATGAGGATTTACTGGCATCCCCCATGTTTTCAGTGCTTTCAGGAATTCCATGTGTGAATCAAATTCGGCACCCTCAATTATTCCCGGCTGATAACAATATATTGATAGGGGTCTTTCAGCAGTAATGTTTGAGTCAAGCTGACGCAAACTCCCGGCAGCTGCATTACGTGGGTTCGCAAATATTTTATCTCCTTGTTTCTCTTGATTGTGATTCAGACTTTGAAAATTATCTTTTGTAATAAAAACCTCGCCACGCACTTCCAATACTGATGGAATTGAGTGACCTCCACTTCGTAGTATTAACGGAATTGATTTAATGGTCTTAAGGTTTTGGGTTATATCTTCACCGGTTATGCCATCTCCACGAGTGGAACCATGTGTAAAAATCCCCTTCAAATAAACCAATTCAACACCAATTCCATCCAACTTTGGTTCAGCAACATAATTAATGTTACTGTCTACATCGAGCAATTTTTGCACGCGAACATCAAATGCTGCCAATTCTTCATCATTCATAGCATTTGACAACGATTGCATTGGTAGTGTATGTTGAATCGTTCCGAATTCAGTTAATGGAGCTGCTCCAATACGTTGTGTAGGGGAATCGGGAGTTATTAATTCAGGATGATTGTTTTCTAATTCTTCTAATTCTCGAAGAAGTGTATCAAATTCGTTATCCGAAATAATTGGATTATCCAGAACATAATAGCGGTAATTGTGATCATTTAACTCCTCCCGGATTTTTAATATGCGGTCAGCAAAATTCATCAAATTATTGATTATAATTTTTGCAGATACTCATCAATAAATAATTCTACGTTAAATAAATCCGCTTCATTAGGTTTAAATGTTTTGTGACGATATATTCTAGCTTCATCAAGGGTGTAAAGGTTAGAGTATTCATCACGTTTATCGACAATATCTTTTAAAGCAGTGACCAATGCCGTCACATCTTCTTTGGTGCTATAAATACCAAATGACGCTCGCACCATTCCGGCCTTTACTTTGAATTCGGAATCAAAATCAAAATCATCGGAAACCTTTGAGCCCATTAACTCCTCGATTATCATTTCTTTTACGTAAGGATGTGCACAAAAACACTCATTGCGGACAGCGATATTATGATAGTCGTTGAGAATTGCTGCAACTAAACCATGGTCCATTCCACGAATATTAAATGATATAGATGCTGCTCTTGGACAAGTTGAGCAATTAGTCTCACCATATATCACAACATTCTCAACTTGTTTCATTTTGTTTAGTGCATCTGTAAGCAATTTTGTTTCATCTTCATAGATAAATTCCATTCCGATCTTATCTAAAACATCAATTGCAGCAGCAAGACCAATTGCCCCTGGAATATTGGGAGTCCCTGCTTCCTCGCGATCAGGAAATTTATCACTTATTGTGTATCTACTAACATGTACCTGGTCAACCATTCCTCCGCCAACCTCATCAGGTTCCATGGAGCTTAAAATATCCTTTCTACAAATTACAACTCCGGGCGATCCCGGTACATAAGTTTTATGACCGGAGAACACCAAAGCATCTATATTTCTTAAAGGATTAGCATGTCCACTCATTTTGATAGGTAAATGTGCAGCCATTTGAGCTCCGTCAACTAAAATTAAGGCGCCATATTTATGAGCTAATTCGGCGATATCGTAAATTGGATTAATGATTCCGGTTACATTACTTACACCTGTCATTGCAATGTAATTGATTCTATCCTTATTTTTTTCTAATTCCTCATTTAATACTTCCATATTGATACAACCGGGTTGTCCGCTATGGTTGTCGAGTGGTATATGAACTACTTTTCCTGCATGTTTGCGATGTGGTAAATCATTGGAATGGTGCTCCATTAATGATACTATGACAACATCTCGATTGCGCTGATAATTGCGGAAAACGCGAGCCATGCGATTTATTCCTGCTGTTGTACCACTACCGGTAAAAAAACAGGCATACTTGTTGGGATCAGCTTCTACAAAAGACAAAATCCTGTCGTGCGCCCACATGTAATTTTGTGTTGCAGTTTTAGCCGAAAAATGCAGGAGACTATGTGTATTTGAATAATGATCATAGAATGACTCAATTGCATTATATGCGGCTTTCATCATTAATGTGGAGGCGGTAGAGTCCAAGTAAATGCGTTTGGTTTTTTTACCATCTGCCCGAGTATATTGAGTATCTAAACCGATAAAGTCTGACTGTATGTTTTTGAAATATTTTTGTGAATTATCCATACTCAAATTTACATTAATTTCTAAAATTTACACGATTGGGTGACTCTTAAAAAAACAATACATTCCTGATTAAAGGAGATAAACCAACTCAATTTAGAAAATTATTATTTTATAAAATCTACTATATAATTATATTATACTGTACAATTCTTTAAATAGGAGGTTAAAATGAAGTTAAAACAACCTTTTCGACAAGTACTGCTCATCGCAATCATATTTATTCCATTGTTATTACAAGGCCAAACATACAGTTGGCCTGAAAGTGCAGTATATGATGCTACCAATGATAGATATTTAATTTCAAACACTGGAAGTGGCGATATTATTTCAATACCAAGAACAAATCCGACAAACTTAGGGATATTTGTGCTTGGTACAAATACAGGATATGCTTCAATGCGTGGTATTGACAATAGTCGGTAATACAGTGTGGGGAGCATGCACAAAAAATGATGCCCCAACGATATAGTCAAGTATTGGTTGGTTTTGATATGGCTACTGGAAATGTTACCAATACTATTACAATTAACGAGGGGAGTTTTTATTAATGATGTATCATATGATTGGGATAGTGATTTAATTTATCTTTCAGATAATAACAATATCTATAGAGTTAATCCTAATAACAATACCTACAGTTTATATCTATTGAATGCCAAAGCAAATGGTTTATTGTATGATTGGCATACGGCCGTTTACTTTACACCGATGACTCGACCACAAACTGGATCTCATATTTCTTCAATTAATTTAAATAATAGCGTTGTTCCGCCCAATTGATCACAAATCCTAGATATTGGTTCATTAGATGGTTTGACTGTTGATAATCAAGGTAATTATTATGTATCGTATTGGGCAACTACTGATCAAAATCTTAATGGGCACGGAATTTTTAAATATGACTCAAATTTTCAAACTAGTAATCCTCTAGTCTATTTCAATGAGTCATATCCAGGTTACGCTGATATATTTTATGATAAAACAAATGATGTGTTAGTTGTTCCTAAAATGAATAAAAATGCAATTGATTTTGTTCAGCCTAATAATTTAGTAGGTACTGAAGATACTGAAATTGGAATTCCTTCAGAATTTCTATTACATCAAAACTTTCCCAAATCCGTTCAATCCGAATACTTCAATAAGTTATGAAGTAACTAATGAATCCTTAATAGATATTACAATTTATGATTTACTCGGCGCGGAAATTGTTCAATTAGTTAATCAGGTTGAGAAACCTGGATTAAAAACAATTGAGTGGGATGGCAGAGATTCCAATGGAAATCAAGTGAATGGTGGCGTTTATGTTTATAAACTTACAACAGGTAATTATTCTGAAACTAAGAAAATGGTTTTATTAAAATAGGTATAGTTTTTAGCAGGGCAATTAATAGTTAATTGCCCTGCTAAATATCATTTATTCGTAGGCTTGTCTTGTAAGTTCTTTTATGTTTTTACACTGAGCCACACTTAAATACACATTACAATCTCGACAATCAATCTCTTTACAAATTTCGCCCACATTTTTTACTATCCAACACGGCTCACCCATTTTATAATAAGCATCGCAATCTTTTCGATCTTCTTCCTTGCACGGCTTTATTTTCCAACAGGGAACCATTGATAGAACTGTTTTAATTCCGGCAAGGTTCAAACCTTCGTCTTCAATAAAATGTCTTACACATTTTAGTCGACTAATATCGTTTTTGGAATAGAGTCGTCTTTTTGTATCAGTTCTCTTTGGTGTTAAAATACCGACGTTCTCATACAAGCGTAACGAATGTACAGAAACACCAATAAGATTTGCTGCTACTCCTATTGTATAAACGGGTAGATTGTTATCATCAAGATTATGTGACATTCAATCCTACTTCTAAGTAAAGATTATTTGAGCGCCAGCGGATTTTTCATAGAATTCACCAACTGTCATTATTCCTTTGACTTGTGGGACAAAATCATCCATTGATAACTTGAACATATCTACCGTCATTTTACAGGCATACATTTCAACACCTGCCGCTTCACACATTTCTAAGAATTCATCAACTGGTGGTACGTCTAGTTTTTCCATTTCATTTTTCATTAGCCAAGTAGCAAAATTTGATACACCAGGTATTGCTCCCAATAAAGTTGGGAAAGGCATTGTGATCGGCATTTTTAGCATCGGCATCGCCATGTTTAAGGCGGCATTACCAACTGTGGCTACTTTAAGATTTTTGTGAGTTTTCTTAACAATGGCATTTAAACCAAAAAATGTAAAGAAAATTGATGCTTCAATACCTTCCATGCGAGCACCGTTCGCCATAATCAAAGATGGATAAACTTCATCTAAGTCCGCCTTTGGAACAAACTAATGAAACTTTTTTGATTGGTTCATATTCACTCATTTTCAACTCCTGTTTTATACACAACCTTGTGGTTTTGGGATTCCGGCAATTAATGCTGCTTTCTTGGCAGGGCCACCTGGGAACAGATCATATAATTCCTTTGTGGATACGCCACTTTGTTTATTTAATTTACGGATTGATGGACCGGTGCCATTTTCTTCAAATTCTTTACGCATAAATTCGATTACGATAAAATGGCGATCTGTTAATTCATCAATTCCTTCTTCTTTTGCGAAAACCGCAGCGATTTCTTTGTTCCATGCTTTATGATCTGCCATAAAACCATTTTCATCTAATTCAATTGTGACTCCAGCAATTTCTTTTGTCGTCATTGTAACTCCTTTATTTATTATTAATATCTTGTTCTGCTGTGATTTTTTTCAAAAAGGTAATTATAAAACCAATTCCTCTTTTCATTTCTGGTGTATTTAATTCACGCATTACCTTCCAAATTGAATACTCTGGAGTATCCTTCGGATCAAGATTCTGATAAATACCAACTGCATTATTGATTGCGCCAAGCATCTCAGGTTGCGTTAAGCTCTTAACTGTTTCAAGGATGGTAATAACGTTGTCACCAAGCATCTTTACATCGTCCACAGTAAAGTGCCCTACTATCTTATCCGCAACATTAAATAATTCCTTAACAAATAAGAAATAACCTTTTTGGTCCATTTCATCCAGTTTTTCAAGAGCATCATTAAACAATTCTTTTCCAACGGGTTTTGCGTCAGCAAAGAAATCCAGTCCACTTTCAAATTTTGTCATTACCATTGTAATGTTTTGTGTGTTCTGTAGTATTTTCTTTAAGAGATGCAGAAAATCTCCTGTTTGAACAAAAGGAGCAATATCTTCGAGTTCCTCAATTGCAGTACTGAAAACATCCTTTGCAATTAAGGTAAGATCGTCCTTCAGTTCGTTTAGTTCTTCTCTTTGTCTGCGAACTACAGCTAATTCTTGGGTAATTAGATCTAATTTTTTATCGATAGACTGTAGTTGCAATTCTAAATTTTGTGTGGCCATCTTATTTTCTCTTGCCAGCCATTAACATCTGTGATTCGATGGGGAGCTCTGCTCCACGCAATAAAAGATTCCAATACATCCAACGGAACATTATTTTCCCATAATGATTCATTTTGGTTTCCTCTAACAGCGAGAATGGACCAACTCCCGGTAGTGGATATTTACCTGGCAAGGGTTCTGTATCATAGTTAAAATCGATTAAAATACCCTTTCCAAATCCCGATTCGATATAACAATTCGCATGACCATCAAATTTCTCACGCATAGGCCTGCCTTCTATTGCGCTTAAGAAATTCTCGAATAATACATCTGCTTCAAAATGAGCAACTGATCCAGCTTTTGAACTGGGTAAGTCTGTTGCATCGCCAATTACAAATATGTTTTCATAATCCTTTGATTGAAGGGTATGTTTATCAGTTGGAATAAAGTTTAGTTCGTCGCCCATTCCAGACCGAGCAATTGCTTCATCGCCCATGTTTGTTGGAATAGTAACAAGTAAATCATATGGTACTTCTTTTTCATCCCATGAAACAATTTTATTGTTTTTGTGATCTACTCGTCCCGTGCTGAATTCAGAGATTAGCTTTATATTCTTCTTAGTAAGAAAATCACCAAATACTTTTGAGGCACGTGGTTTGGTAAATGCACCATCAAGTGGTGTTACATATGATATATCAACTTTATCACGGATACCCTGTTCTGTGAACCACCAATCAGCTAAAAATACAAACTCAAGTGGCGCCACAGGACATTTAATCGGCATTTCGGTAATATTCAGGACTAGTTTACCACCTTCCCAATATTTCAAGAAATGTGATAATGCTAGAGCACCATCAATTGTATAAAAATCAAATATATTTTTGTGCCAACCATCTTCTGCAAGTCCTTCAGTCTCGCCGGGCTTTATTTTGCATCCTGTGGCGACGATCAAATAATCATAATTGAGAACTGTTTTATTACCTAAGATAACTTTATTGTCTTTCGGCTCAATTTTCTCAATCGAATCAAGAATTACATTTACACCGGAAGGGAAGAAGTCTCGTTTTGGTTTTATTACATCACTTTTGTTATAAATACCAAAAGGAATGAATAGGAAGCCTGGTTGATAATAATGTGTTTCATATTGATCAACGATAGTTATTTGCCATTCTTCTTTATCTAATACTGGCTCAAGCTTGTTGAGCATCATCGTGCCAGCTGTACCAGCGCCTAATATGACTAATTTTTTCATTTATTGCTTATTACCTATTATTTATTTTTTTTAAAAAGTGATTTTAGATCGCTACATTCTTCTTGCAATCTATATACATCGCATTCGCGACAGTCAACGTTTTGGCATGTCGGTCCTTTAACTGATACTTGCCAACATGGTTCAATGAGGGATGTATAAGCATCACATTTGTCTCTATCCTCATCTGGGCAAGGTTTTATTATCCAACACGGCACCGATGCTAACAAAGCTTTTATTCCCGCAATATTTAATCCATATTCATCAAGGTATTTGCGAATACACAGAATTCGTTGAATATCTACCTTTGAATATAACCGACGATTAGTTGATGTTTTATAGGGAATGATTATTCCTAAATCTACATATTGCCGTAATGCGTAAACAGATGTCCCTGTTAAATCAGCAGCCACCCTTAATGGATATAAAGGTGTGGTTGGATTTTCGATTGAATTCCTATCCATTTTTATCTATTCTGCTGTCATGTAACTCGAATATCTGTATTGGCCATAGCAGAAATTATAAGTTTAAATAATTACTTACAAGATAAAAAGGTCTTTTATTAATAAAGTATAAAATATTTTTTAAGAAATATTTTATACGTGATCTAAACTATGGAAATTCTTTTATGACAGAAGTGATATTATCCATAAAAAACCTATCTAAGTCCTTTGGTAAGCGAAAAGCGGTCGATAGTTTGTCTTTTGATATTAGAGAGGGTGAAATATTTGGTTTTCTTGGGCCAAACGGAGCCGGCAAATCAACAGCAATTCGATCTATGTTGTCACTCATAAAACCTGACGAAGGTAGATATCGAAATATTTAATAAATCAGTACGGAAATATTCAAATGCAGCATTACAAAAAGTTGGAGCACTTGTTGAACGTCCTGATTTTTATGAGTATTTATCAGCGTACAAAAATTTATTGCTCCTGGCGAAAATGGATAAAGTCTCAAATGGAAGAGTTAATGAAGTATTGAAAATTGTTGGATTATCTGACAGTGGTAATGATAAGGTTAAAGCATATTCCCAAGGAATGAAACAGCGTTTAGGAATCGCACAAGCGCTATTGAGTAAACCAAAACTATTGATATTGGATGAACCGACTAACGGTCTTGATCCGCGCGGAATGAAGGAAGTGAGAGACTTAATAAGAAAATTAGCACATGAGGGTATAACCATTCTCATATCATCGCATTTATTGCATGAGGTGGAACAGGTATGCACCACAATGGCCATAATTAATTTAGGAAAGCTAGTCAAGATTGGTAGTGTGCAAGATTTGCTTAACGAATCCGATACATTTATAACTGAGATAAAAGTCTGAACCTGTCGAAAAAGCCAAGAAAGTTCTTGAAGGTTTAAATTATTTATCAAATGTCGCTGAAAGCGATGGCACGTTAAAAGTAAGGATCGCGAATAAGGATTTGAAGACTACTCACGCGGGACTTAGTAAAAGCAGATATAGATGTTTCGGCTATCATTCCGAGAACTTCTTTAGAAGATTATTTTTTATCACTTACCGGAGATAGCATTTAAATGTTAATTAGATTAGTCGAATTGAGATTATAAAAATCTTTGGTAAAAAACGTAGTTTGCTGGGCTTTTTGGCATTAGCGGTTCTAATGCCACTAATAATTTGGGGATTTTCTAAAGGTGCCACGGAATTGAACAGGATATTGTGAGTCAATTAGAGCGACTCATTTATTGTTGTTGGCTCAGTTTTCAATGGATTTTTAGTTACCTACATCACCATGAATTTTTTATGGGTGCACATTCCATTTTTAATAATGTTAGTCGCCGGAGATGTAGTTGCCGGAGAAGGTGCTGCCGGGACTTTTCGGATAATACTGACCAGAAGAATATCCCGCGTTCAGGTTTTAATCGCAAAATTAATCGCGACATATCTTTACACATCATCTTCATCACATTTTTTGTTTTATGAGTCTCGGGTTGGGTTCTTTGTGGCTTGGGGTTGGCGATTTAGTAGTTTTCGATGACGGAATATTAATACTACCACAGGAAATGGCTTGGGGTCGCTTTGCACTTGCTTTCCGTTTGCAACTTATGTGATGATAGTAGCTGGCAACGCTATGTTTTATGTTTTCATCAATGGTAAATAACGGCATTGGACCAATAATTGGTGCCATGTCCATAATAATAATTGGATTAGCAATTGCAAATATTCCGATTGACATATTTGTAGAAGATTAGTCCATACTTATTTACATCATATTTTAATATTTGGCAAAAAGCATTTTTCGACCCAATCCCGTGGAGAGACATTGGTAATGATGCATCGTTTTAACAGTTTACATAATAGTATTTATAATGATCAGTATGGTACAATTCATACGAAAGGACATTTTGAGTTAATGAAAAAGTTTAAAACATTTACCATTTTATTGATATTATTAGTATCCTTTACCTTCACAGGATTAAGGGAAAATCTGCAATAAGCATTTTTCCCACCGCCGATGCTGTTTTAATAACCTAAGCAAAATTATAAGCGGATTGAAGATTATTATGTGCAGATCGAACGTTTCAATTAAAACACCTGTATTAAGAATGCCACATAAACGTGTTGACTTTTGGTTTAAGCAACCCAATTTAACAAAAACTGAAACCAAAGGATTTGCTGCAATTCCGAAATCAGGACTGATATCCTCTCCTATAGATCTTATTTGATAATCTGAGCTATATTGACTGTTATTGGGCGCAGAATATTATGAAGGCAAACAAGTTTGGATATTACAGGGTGAGCTAAATCCTGATTCGCTAATGTTCAAGAATATGAGTAAAATTGAAACATACTCCAAATTTGACATGCGATTATTGGTTGATCGGAATAATTGGACATTAATAAAATCTGAAACTTGGATGGATACTTTAAAAGTAGTTGATATACAATCTGAATACACAGATGTTCAAAAGGGCATATTTCTACCTATAGAAACAATTATAAAATTTGAATATTCTGGTGGGTTACCGATAAGTGTGGACACACCTTTGGTGCAAGACACCAATTTGGCGGTATAAAAAATGATTCCCAAGGAAAGGACTTGTCAGGAATCATTACATTAAAATTTTCAGATTATAAAGTTAACAAAGGTATTGAGAATACTTTTTTCGAAGAAGAAGAACCTAAATAATTATAGTATAGACTTTATATTATCTATTTGATTTTTAGCTTGAGTATAGCCTTCTTTAATGGATCGCTCGGCCTGATCAAAATCGAACATTTTTAAATCTCCTAATCGAGGTTGAATTAAGATATCCGGTGGATCCATCGCAAGATTGATTCTTGATAGTTGTTCTTGCATTATTCCAAGCGAGGTTCCCATAACGTCAATAATATTTGGAGATTTTGTTGAGCTTGATATCCAACGGTTAATTTTGGCTTTTACAGCTTTCTCGGCAGAATTATACTGTGTGGCAATGCGCATAACCAATTCATTTCTCTCCTTTTTAGGAATAGCCTCTATTGATGGTTTTTTGTTGGGTTTGTAACCATGATTGATAAGGTCAGAATTTAGATCAACTGCAATAACAAAATCAGCGCCCATATTTCGCACTACGCTAACAGGAACAGGATCTACCAATCCGCCGTCAACAAGCCATTGGTCGCCACGCTTAACTGGGGTAAAGACACCTGGCACCGATACGCTTGCACGTATCCCTTCAATAATATTGCCGGAATCAATAACTACTTTTTTGCCGGTCTTCAGGTCGGTAGCAACCATCCTAACCGGTATATTGAAATCAGCGAAAGTTTTAGCATCAGTGTGAATCGAAAATAGTTCATGCACTTTTTTACCGTCCATAAAACCTGACTTTGGGAAAACCACATCAAAATATGATATAACTTTTTTCCAATCCATTTGTATGGCAAATTCTTTTAAACTTCCAAGATGTCCAGTTGCGTAGACAGCTCCGACAAAAGCACCGATACTTGTTCCTGCAATATAGTGAATAGGAACACCTGCTTCCTCAATTGCTTCGATTACGCCAATATGCGCCCATCCACGTGCCGAACCACTACCCAAAGCTAAACCAATTTTGATATTATTTTTATTCTTCAAGTATTAAATTTAACACTCATTACAAATATATTACGCGGTTCATAACTTGTTTGAGACATCGTTTTTGGCGAAATTCCCGCCCTAATTTTATAATATTATGAGTAAACGCATCGCACTAAAAACTATTGGGTGTAAATTAAATTTTGCTGAAACATCAACAATCTCTCGAGAATTTTCAAATAGAGGATTTGAAATAGTAGATTTTAGTGATAAGGCAGATGTGTATGTAATAAATACTTGTACAGTTACAGCAAATGCTGATAAGGATTGTAGAAGGGCCGTACATTCAGCAAATCGAAATAATCCGAATGCTTTTATTGCGATGGTTGGATGTTTTTCACAATTGAATCCTGAAGTAGCTTTATCTATACCTGGAGTAAGTACAGTATTAGGAAATGATGAAAAATATAATGTTTTTGAATATTATCAAAGATTTTGAAAATAATACTGATGAATTTAAATATCACAGTCATATTGATAAACTAGATGAATTTCACACGTCATATTCAGCGGATGAAAGAACTAGAACTTTTCTGAAGGTGCAAGATGGATGCGATTACGAATGTACATATTGTACAATTCCTTTGGCTCGTGGAAAAAGTCGAAGTGATAATATTTCAAATACTATGCTAAACGCAAGTGAAATTGCAAAAACTGATACTCGCGAGATTGTATTAACCGGAGTAAATACTGGCGATTTTGGCAGAAGTACTAATGAATCATTTACTGATTTAATAAAGGAATTAGACAAATTAGAAGGAATTGACAGAATTAGAATTTCTTCAATTGAACCAAATCTATTAACTAAAGAAATGATTGAATTCATAGCAGAATCAAGACTGTTTGTACCGCATTTTCATATTCCATTGCAATCAGGATCTAATAAAGTACTTAAAGATATGCATCGCCGGTATCAACGTGAATTATATAACTGAAAAGGTAGATATAATTAAATCTGTTATACCCGATTGTTGTATTGGAGTTGATGTTATAGTCGGATTCCCAACAGAAACAGAAAATGATTTTCGAGAAACTTATGATTTCATAAACGGTTTAGACATTTCCTATCTACATGTATTCTCGTATTCACCGCGGAACAATACAAAAGCATTAGAATTCGAAAATGCAGTTACACATGCCCAACGCAAAGAACGAAGCAAAATCTTGCATGAACTGTCAGATTCAAAGCTAAATGTATTTTATAATAAATTTATAGAGCAAGAAAGAGAAGTACTATTTGAATCACTTATTGAAGGTGGAAAATACAGGGACATACCGACAATTATATTAAGGTAATTTCAAAGGGTGGCACTGACTTATTAAATAAAATCGTTAAAGTAAAATTAGTTGAGAATAATAAAACATTTATGGTTGGACAGATTTGATTCAGTTAGATAACATATCAAAAGAATATCCGGATGGAGTTTTATTCAGTAATGTCTCACTTCTGATTAAAAACACTATGCGCATCGGTCTTGTGGGCCCAAATGGTTCCGGAAAAACAACGCTATTGCGTTTAATGCTTGGTACAGAATCTCCAGATGAAGGTACTATCCAAAAAAATAAAGATATATCGATAGGTTATTTACCACAAGATATAATCATCGGAACAAAAAAGTCAATTCTTGATGAGGTGCTTAGTTCTTTCCCTGAAATAATAGAAATAGAAAAAAAGATGGAAAGAATTTCCTTGAAATTAGCGAGCACTCCAAACGATGCTACAGCCCTAAAAAAACTCGGAGAATTACAACATCGTTTTGACAGCATTGGTGGTTGGACCATTGATATGAAAGCGAAGGAGATATTGGGTGGTCTTGGATTTACAACCGAACAATTTGACAGGGATATGGATACATTCAGTGGTGGCTGGAGGATGCGTGTCGCTTTAGCGGGCATCTTATTACAAACACCCGATGTGCTATTTCTAGACGAACCAACCAACCATCTTGATTTAGATGCAATTCTATGGTTAGAAACCTTCCTTACTGAATGGAAGGGCAGTTTAGTTATGATTAGCCACGACAGAGAATTTTTAAATAAATCTGTAAGTCATATTATTGAAATTGACCAAGCCAACGTAATACTGTATTCCGGTAATTATTCCAGCTATCTTTCTCAGAAGACAAATTACGAAGGGAGCAGCAACAAGCTGCATATTCTAATCAACAAGATGTGATAGCACAGACCAAGCGTTTTATTGAAAGATTTCGATATAAGAATACGAAATCAAGGCAGGTGCAAAGCAAGATCAAGCAGTTAGAAAAATTGGAATTAATCAAAGAGCCTACACAAAGTAGAAAACGTATTAACATTCAGATTCCCCAACCCGCAAGAAGTCCATTAAAAGTTGTTAGCTTAAAGGGTGTAAGTAAAAAGTATGGCAACATTTCTGTTTACAATAATCTAAATCTCGAAATCGAAAGAGGTCAGATGATTAGTTTGGTCGGCCATAACGGAGCAGGCAAATCAACCTTATTAAAAATGCTGGCCGGTGTAGAATCGGTTTCTTCTGGAACATTAAATCTAGGAAGGGAAGTTACAATTGCCTATTTTGCTCAGCATCAATTAGAGATGCTGAGTCCGGACCATACAGTCTTTGAATCATTGCAGAGTGATTCAAGCGGTAAAAATGAATCGGAAATACGAAAATATTTGGGCAGTTTTTTATTTTCAGGCGATTCGGTAGATAAACTTGTTAGGGTGCTTTCCGGGGGAGAGAAATCAAGATTAGCTTTAGCTAAAATGCTACTGCAGCCTGCTAATTTATTATTGTTAGACGAGCCAACAAATCATCTTGACGTAATTTCCCGAGATGTAGTTGAAACCGCATTAAAAAATTATAATGGTACAATTGTATGTATTTCTCACGACCGACATTTTTTGAACGAAATAACAAATACGACATACGAGATTGGACAGGGTGGAGTTGTAATATATTCCGGCAACTATGATTATTATAAATGGAAAAAAGAATCTAAGGGTGATACTTTTAAATCTGAGGAAACTATCAAGTCCGACACAAAAAATAAATCAAACTATAAAGAACAAAAAAAGGCCTCCAATCGAATAAGAGTCTTAGAAAGAAAGCTGAAAGAGACGGAAGAAGTTTTGTCTAATATTAAAATTGAATTGTTACATCCTTCTATTGCAAGCAATTATGAAAAGATACAAAAACTGATTGAGGAAGAAAAACGAGTTGAAGAATCCTATTTCATATTATTAGCGGAATTGGAAAATCTTCAGGCAAGTTAAAATTAATATTGTCCTACTTGCTTCTGCGATAATCTATTCGTAATCCTCAATTGGTGGACATGCGCAAACCAAATTCCTGTCACCAAATGCATTGTCAATACGCCCAACTGATGGCCAAAACTTACTTTCCTTTTGCCACTTGGTTGGATAAGCTGCTTTTTCGCGTGAATATGTGTGACTCCAATTGTCTGATGCAATCTCTTTTGCAGTATGCGGGGCATTTTTAAGTACATTATCGATCTTGTCAGATTTGCCACTTTCCACGTCTAATATTTCTTGTTTGATTGAAATTAGCGCATCGCAGAATCTATCTAATTCTGTTTTTGATTCACTTTCAGTTGGCTCGATCATCAGTGTGCCTGGAACCGGGAAGGACATTGTTGGAGCGTGGTATCCGTAGTCCATTAAGCGCTTGGCTACATCTTCTTCAGTAATTCCTGATGTTTTGCGTAATGGGCGTAAATCAATTATGAACTCATGCCCAACACGTCCCCTAACTCCGTGATATAAAACAGGAAAATGCTCTTCCAAGCGTTTTGCCATGTAGTTAGCATTCAATATCGCAACTTGCGATGCCTTGGTGAGCCCCGTGCCATTCATCATTGTAATGTACGCCCACGATATTGGCAGAATATTCGCGCTGCCCCACGGTGCAGCTGATACAGCAGTCGTGCCTTTTACATCATTAGTATTAACGACGGTGTGTTTTGGCATAAAATCAGTAAGATGTTTGGCCGCACAAATTGGACCCATTCCAGGACCGCCTCCACCATGCGGAATGGCAAATGTTTTATGCAGATTGATGTGAATTACATCAACTCCGAATTCCGCAGGGTAACATAAGCCAACCATTGCGTTCAGATTTGCCCCGTCCATATAAACTTGTCCGCCATTTTTATGAATAATATCACACATCTCGCCAATAGCTTCTTCAAATACACCATGAGTTGAGGGATATGTGACCATAAATGCTGCCAAGTGTTGACTGTGTTGTGTGGCTTTTTCACGTAGATCAGTAATGTCAATATTGCCATTCTCGTCACATTTAACAACGATGACCTGCATGCCTGCCATTACAGCGCTGGCTGGATTCGTCCCATGCGCTGAAGCGGGTATTAGACAAACATTGCGCTGTATTTCATTTCTGCTGTGATGATAGGTGCGGATTACAATTAATCCGGCGTATTCACCCTGTGCACCCGAATTGGGTTGCATAGAAACGGAAGGTAGTCCGGTAATTTCTGCTAAATAATTCTTTAATTCTTTAATTATTTGCTGGTATCCTTGAGCCTGTTCAACCGGAGCAAAAGGATGTAATTCTGTGAATTCGGGTAAAGTGATTGGCATCATTTCCGATGCAGCATTGAGTTTCATAGTGCATGAACCAAGCGGAATCATACTTGTATTGAGTGACAAATCTTTTATCTCCAAGCGATGCAAATATCGCATCATTTCAGTTTCAGAATGATATAAATTAAATGTAGGATGCGTTAAATAACCCGAGTTCCTTCTTAATGCAATTTCAGACTTAATATTTGTCGTTGTATCCTTTGCGGTTTCCGTGGTTAGTATTTTGAGTATGTCATTAATATCTTTTTCTGTTGTTAATTCATCGATACAAATTCCAATATTACCGTTATCATAATACCGGAAATTTATCCGTTCTTTTTCAGCGGACTTTCGCAACTCAATAACTGATTTTCCGCTTAATGATATTTGTAAAGTGTCAAAATATGATTTTGTTAAAACTATATGTCCAAGTTTAGAAAGACCTTCTGCTAATACATTTGTTTTATTATAAATTGATTCAGCAATTTGCTTTAAGCGTTCCGGTCCGTGATAAACAGCATACATTCCTGCCATAATTGCTAATAACACTTGAGCTGTACAAATGTTGGATGTCGCTTTCTCGCGGCGGATATGTTGTTCACGAGTTTGCAGCGCCATGCGATATGCTTGGTTTCCATGCCGATCAATTGTTACACCAATTACCCGGCCAGGCATTTTTCTCTGAAAATTCTCACTAGCAGCAAAAAAAGCAGCGTGCGGACCGCCGTATCCCATTGGCACTCCAAATCTTTGAGTGCATCCTACGGCAACATCAGCGCCAAATTCACCGGGGGGAGTTAATAATAATAAACTCATAATATCAGCGGCTACGGCTACATATACTCCCGAGTTATGAGCGGATTTACAGAAATTACTATAATTAAATATTTCACCGTCGCTTGCCGGATATTGAACAAGTGCACCAAAAACATTATCATTGAATTCAAGGGTTTGATGGTTACCTATAATCAATTCTATTCCGAACGGAGCGGAGCGGGTTTTAAGTACGTCAATAGTTTGCGGATGACATCGTTCAGAAACAAAAAATACTTTACGATTAGCATCTTTCACTTCGCGATAGAACATCGCCATCGCTTCGGCGGCGGCGGTTGCTTCATCAAGTAACGATGCATTTGCAAGTGGTAATCCGGTTAGATCAGATATCATAGTTTGGAAAATAAGCAAAGCTTCCAATCGACCTTGAGAAATCTCTGCTTGATATGGTGTATATTGCGTGTACCAACCCGGATTTTCCAAAATGTTACGCTGAATTACAGCCGGAACTTTTGTGCCGTAATATCCCTGTCCAATAAATGACCGGAACACTTTATTTTTAGCAGCAATATTTTTTGATAATTGTGCAAGGTCATGTTCACATATATCTTTACCAATTGTAAGCGGCTTTTTGCTTAAAATAGATTTAGGGATAGTTTCATTTACTAAAGTCTCTAATGAGCTTGTGCCTACAGTCTTTAGCATTGTATCAACATCTTTTTGGGGTGGGCCGATATGGCGCGGGATAAATGAATCGTTTTTATATGTCATATAAATATCTTTTTATTTTGGGTAAATTTAATTTTTATAATGTAAAATTAGGGTAGAATTTAGAACCTCTTTCTGTTTGCGTAAACAAGATTAACAGGTTTTATATAAAGAACAAATCAGAACTATTATAGAGAGTTTAACATGTATCGTATATTATTATTTATTTTATCTATTGGTTTTTGTCAAAACATAATCTTCAGCGATTATTTTACCGAAAATACAATGAGGTTTGATTATTTTCATAGCGGCATCGCCGATGCGGAATACGTCAGTCTCGATGAACTGCGATTAGAGGGTGTTTGGCCGGGCAGCAAAACCAACTTAATTGACGATATGCATCTAGGATTATACCGCTTTGAAGTAAGCGATATTGGATCAGATCAACTAATTTATACATATGCTTTTGCCAGTATTTTTGGTGAATGGCAAACTACCGGCGAAGCAACTGATGGCGTGTGGCGTACTTTTCATGAATCACAACGATTCCCGGAACCAAAACGGCCGTTCCGATTAATCCTCAAAAAGCGCAATCCTAATGGTACTTACAATACAATCTATAATGCTGAACATGATCCAAAAAGTCGTTTTGTAAACCGTTCACCGCAACTGAATAATAACAAAGTTTGGAATATATTTAATAACGGTTCAGCAGAAAATAAAGTTGATATCTTAATACTAGGAGAAGGTTATCAAAAAAAGGATAGGAAAAAATTCAAAAGAGATGCAAAACACCTAATCGGTGTGCTGTTTGATACAGAACCATTTAAATCGCGGAAATTAGATTTTAATGTAACTGCGATTGATGTGTTTTCGAAAGATATAGGCATCACCAATCCACGTCAAAATATTTGGAAGAAATCAGCTTTAGATTTACGCTACAATGCATTTGATTCAGATAGGTATGTTCTGACATTTGCCAATAAAAAAATTCGAGAGATTGCTGCACAAACACCGTATGATGCCATTATGATAATTTTCAATGATCCTAAATATGGTGGTGGTGGGATCTATAATCTGTGGTCGACTGTTTCATCTTTATCAAATCGTGCAGATTATGTATTTGTACATGAATTTGGTCACTCTTTTGCCAGTTTAGCGGATGAATATTATACTTCTGATGTTGCCTACCAAGTTTCTTTACCGGAATATGAACCTAACGAGCCAAATATTACTGCACTATTTGATCAGGAAAATCTAAAATGGAAACATTTGGTTGAAGCGGGGACTCCTCTTCCAACATATTGGGATCAAGCTGCACATGATTCCAATGCAGTTGCTTTCTTGCAAACATGCAAAGATTCTTATGGTAAAGTTGGTGCATATGAGGGGGCAGGTTATCTTGCCAAAGGACTATATCGCTCGGAGGTCGATTGTATAATGTTTTCTAGAAACCGAGGCGAATTTTGTAAAGTCTGCTCAGAAGCAATCCAGAATATGATCGATTGGTATGTAAAGTAAACTACTCTTAGTTATTTAATTTTGCTAATGCGGTTTTGCGTATATAAGCAAAATTAAGATCATTTAATGAATTGAAATGAGCAACTGATTCATATATCTCATACGCCTTATCGACGTCGCCCAACTCTTCGTAAGCAGTTCCAATTAAGTACAAAATAATTGGATTCTGTTTGTTGCTTTGTTTGTATTCGCGAATAGCATCTATATAATTTTCTTCAAGTATATTAATATGGCCCGCGAGCTCATGAACGGATCTAATCTCATTTGGATTCATGGTTTTTTGAGCAGATGATTCGTACTTTTCTTTATATTTCTTTAAAGTATCAATGTCTTTTTTGAAATAGGCCACACGACCAGCATTAACAAATAATTGTCTTCTTACATAATATTTCAAATCCTGAGAGATATTTGATCTTTCAAAGTAGTCCATTGATTTTTCATAATATTTCAAAGCGTCTTCATATTTCCCATACATCAAGTATAATACCCCCAAGTTAATCAAATCTTGTCCTATGGCTAAATCATCGTCAATACTCTTTGAAATTGAAATATTTTCATTTAGTTCCTTAATGGCTCTTTCAAAATTTCCGATGTCTACATTAGCTACTGCCTTGGCAAGATGCATCCGTTTTAGTTCGCCGGGATTAGTTGAGATTTGTTCAATCCGTTCTAATTCTTTGCATGCTTCCTCATGTCTGTCCAACAAATTTAGATTGGAGGCGATACCAATTATAGACGCAATGAAATCAGGTTTAATTTCTAACGCCTTACGATAATATTCAATGGATTCTTCAAATCTTCCCATTTTTAATAATAGCTCTGCGTACGAATCGTAGGGGTTAGGGTCATCCTCGATAAGATTGATGTACTTTTTAAAATATACTTCTGCTTGTTCAAAATCGCCTAGTTCCCTATATGAATAGCCAAGCATATTATAGGGTTGTGAAAAATTGGGATTGATATTTATTGCTATTTTATAATGTTTAATCGCCTTTTTATGTTTTTGTAAACCGAACAGAAAATGTGCATATATATTTTGAGCCCATTCATCACGAGGGTATTTTTCTAATAATTCTATATAATAATCATTTTGTTTTTCTTGCTCATTATTTATCGCTGCTTCAAATGCAAGGATTAATAACCTTTCTCCTTCAGACACATTATTAATTAGCGATTTAGCTTTAGCCAGATATTTAAATACCAATTTTGGCGTTGTTTGTAATTGTGCCATTTGTAAGTACGCAATGGCAAATTCATCGTCCTCGGCGAGGGCTTTTAGGTAAAAATATGCAGCTTCCTGACTACGCAACTTTTCAGTTAATAGTAATCCCTCTTTGTAATATTCTAGAGCTTTTTCAGATTTGGTTGTAATCGGTACCTTAGATGTTTCTTGGTTACTACAATTAAATAGAGAGAACGCTATTATCACTAATAATGGTGTAACAATAAGAGAATAGCACTTATTTTTATTTTTGATACTTGAGTTTATCATAATGTTTGGACACTAATTTAATCATGATATTAGACTAATATAAATAATAAAGGTTGTCAAAAAAAAGAAGTGACCCCGGAGCGACTCGAACGCTCGACCAATGCCTTAAAAGGGCACTGCTCTACCAACTGAGCTACGGAGTCAAATTTTCAAATAGTATTAAACAATCGGGCCGGAAGTTACATTTCTTTTAATTATTTGAAAACAGTGAATTCGAAAAATTGCTAATTCAGGCTACCCTCAGAGCAAGTTGTGTCGAAACCACCGCGCGTGTTATATGCGGTGGTTACTTTTAATTTATTTGTGTTTAATATGTTTTTTAGATCTTCATAAATTCTTTTGGTAGCAGCTTCCTGATATATCCCTACATTTCTGAAACTAATAATATAATATTTCAAACTTTTTAATTCGATACATTTTCCACCAGTTGGATAGTACTCGATCTTCAAATAGGCATAATCGGGTAGTCCGCTAAATGGACATACTGCACTAAATTCATCTGTTTCAGCAAGTATATATTGTTCTTTACTATCAAAATCAAAAGTTTCAAGATATTCGAGACGAATTGTCTCCTCACTTAAGAAATCAAATCTTCTTCCCTCTGCTTTTGGCATATAAGTAATCCTTATTATTAATAATAAATTACATTAACTCTGTTTAACAAGGTGTATAAATATTGACAACCAAAAAATACATATTGTGTCTAAATTATTGTTTATTAAAATAAGATAATTTAAAAAAGAGGTAAAAAATGAAAAAATACATAGTTGTAATTATGGCATTGTTGATATCAATAAGTTTTGCCGGTACGCTTCAAGCAAATGATCGGTCAATTGTCAAAATTGGTGGCGATGTTCATGTAGAAAAAGATATGCGCGTAGACGATGCGGTTGCCGTTGGCGGTAGCGTATATGTGGATGGAATTGTTGATGGCGATGCAGTTGCAGTTGGAGGAACAGTTCATCTGGGAGAAGAAGCAATTGTCCATGGTGATGCTGTTACAGTCGGAGGTACACTAAATAAAGCCGAAGGAGCGATGGTTTATGGTACAACAGTTGATGTTGGATCTTTTGCTCTTGGCAATTTATTTAAAGATATGGATTTTTTTGACGGACATCGCGGAATACCAAGAGGGCTCAAATTTATACCAGTGATCGGATTAATTGCTTTAGCGCTACTTTTTGCGGTTATTATACCGAATGAATTAAATACCGTTACAAACAATGTAAAAAATGAGCCAATAATCATGTTTCTATATGGATTACTAGGCATTGTGCTAATTGTGCCATTGACGGTAATGCTGGCAATATCAATTATTGGTATCGCGCTTATTCCGATTGAAATACTTGCAATTTTCTTAGGTCTTCTTATAGGATTTATTGCAGTCGCGATTTTAATTGGTAAAAAAATACTTCTAGCATTAAAAAATGACGATCCTTCAGTAGTATTATCAGCACTTTTGGGTATAGTACTATTATGGTTAATTGGGCTAATTCCCGTTTTCGGAGTCCTTGTTAAAATAATTGCTGTAATTGTAGGATTTGGAGCAGTAATTATTGCGGTAGCAAGACGTAATAAAAAGAAGGAAATAGTAATAGAGCCAGTTCCGACTGAAGTAATTGAAACTAAATAAGATAAATAATTCTTAGAAAATAAAAAACCCCGCTTAATAGCGGGGTTTTTTATTATTAATAAGTAAAATAATTTTAGTGGTAATTTTTAATATGTCAAAATATAGAACTAATATTAAAGTAAAAAAAGAAGCCCATCAAATATTTGGGATTAATGGTGCTATTGCATTATTAAGTAATAATCAGAATTACAATATCGAAACCATTGACATTTTAGAAAAAGGTAATGCACTAAGCAGTGAAATAATTACAGAACTATTAAAAAGTTATAGACCACAAATTACTTATCTTACTTCTGATATTTTTCACAAAAAATATGCAGACAAGAGGACACAAGGAATAGTTGTGTCGTTCTTGGGAGATATTATTAAAACATTGCCGTCATTTAAAGAAGTTGATGGCAATTATTGTTTGCTGATAGTCGACAATGTTACT
The DNA here is from genome assembly GCA_963715945.1 of uncultured bacterium. Taxonomy (GTDB): domain Bacteria; phylum Fidelibacterota; class Marinisomatia; order Marinisomatales; family JAHJCW01; genus JAHJCW01. The sequence continues at coordinate 370,258 of CAVQSL010000015.1, read as the reverse complement.
GACCCACAGAATCTTGGACAAATTATTCGCACAGCTGAATGTGCGGGGGTTAATGGCATAATCATACCAGAAAGAAATAGTGTCGGTATAACCGATATAGTTTTACAGGTCAGTCAAGGCGCATTTTGCAATATATCTATATATTCTGTAACAAATCTGAATCAGACTTTGTCGCAATTAAAGGAAGATGATTTTTGGTCAATTGCTGTTGAAAACGGAATTGATGCGAAACCTTGGTACCAAATTGACTATAAGGGAAAAACAGCAATTGTTGTTGGTAGTGAAGGACAAGGGATTAAACCGCTTGTTTTAAAATCATGCGATTTTCACGCTACCATTCCTATGCAAGGTAAAATGGAGTCGCTGAATGTATCTGCAGCTACTTCTGTTGTTTTATTTGAGAGATTACGACAGGTAATAAATTAAAGTACAATGCAAGGCGCTCAATCACCGATGAGGAAATATGTGACCCCGGAAGGGCTCGAACCTTCGACCAATTGATTAAGAGTCAACTGCTCTACCAACTGAGCTACGGGGCCAAATAATATTTCTCAAACAAATCGAGATGCTACAGTGGTATTGGGATTGCAAAATTAGCAAATTTGTCTATTATAATTCGACATAAAATCAAAATTATTTCTTAGAATTTAACTTTATATGTTGCTCTATTATTTTATCAGCACGTATCTTCTTGGTACCCCTAGCGGTAAAATTTGATTAGATAAAGATTTAACACTAGGAGGTTGGCAAGTGAAAATGTTGACTCGTTGTCATAAACGAGCGAAAAAAAGGCTCCGGGTTGGCGTTCGGAGCCTTTTTATATCGTGGAACTTGTAGTAATTTTAATAGTTATTTGAAAAGGGGGCGACCGGTTTCGACGGGATAAAGACGTTGATTAATGGCATGCGTTCCGCCAAGACGGAATTGAATATTCTTGGAAAAACAATAAGTGCCAATTACGGCAACGTAGCTTACGCTTAAGACGTAAGCCGTCCTGAATAGAATGAGTCTATGGTTTTATTTAAGGGCGTCATATACATAGGCTGGTTTGATTCGGTGTCCAAACGAATCGAATAAGATAAATTGGACTGGTTCTTTTTAATTGAGGTCACTAGCAGTTTTGAGAATGAGATCAATCTAGTAGACTAAGCATGTAGATGTTTTTCGAGGTTTTATTTCGGACGGGAGTTCGACTCTCCCCGCCTCCACAAAAAAATCCGCCTTTCAGCGGATTTTTATATTTAACAGCCACCTTGCGGTGCTTTTTTCTTGGTCTTTCTAACAATAGGAGGTTTTTTAGCACCATCGGTGCTGGAAGTGGATTCTGTTGAGACCGTTTCACCACCAAAATATTGACTGGCTCCTTTTCTAAAGTCGTATTTTGCTATTTCATCATCAGGGCTTGTAGTTATGGGAGGTTCAGGATTTAGGATTGTCTCCACCCAATAGTTCAATCCTCCTTGCAACACATAATTATTTTGATAGCCTAGTTGTCTAAGTATCATCCATGCTTCGTGAGATTCTGTTGAGCCGTTCGAATATAGTATATTCATTTTAACCCCTTGGTCAAGATAGTCAACCCAATCTTTCGATAAAATATCACTTAGCGGAATATTGATAGCATTGCCTAATGAAAAATTATCATACTCTTCAGGTGACCGAACGTCAATCATCTGAATTGAAGGATCTTTATTAACCAACCAGTCGGCAAGTTCATCAGGATGTATTAACTCAGATCCATATTGAACTTCCTCCAGCATTTTATGTGCTGTTAGTTTATAGGGTTGGGTAGTGTTTTCTGGTATCATGGCTACCGATAATCCAAATAGTATGATCAACAAAGCTTAATAATACCCGTGGTTTAAGTTTTAATATTTCTTTCATAAATGCTCCTTAATACTCTTCTCTTGGGAACTTCTTTTCAGCCCATTCGCCAATCCAAAACATCAGGACGGCAGCAATAATTACTCCTAACGCAAGCAAGCCTTGGGAAATTCCCAAGACTTCCGAAAGTTTTAGTGGACCAAGGTTTCCCGAATAGTAAAAATCTTTAATTAATGGATAAACTTCACCAAATATGAAAATACCAATAAACATACTTCCAAAGAAAACCATCGCATCAATTTTTCCGTTCGCAACTGCGCACGCACTTGTGCCTGGTCAGAATCCGCCTACAATAAAGCCAACCCCCATAATTATTCCGCCAACAATTGCTGATCCAATAAACATTGGATTTACATATATAAGATTGAGATCTATCCAGCCAAATAAACTAAAATACAATAGTCCCAACATCGCTGTTATTGCGCCGGTAAAAAACACTTTTAAGACAACGGTATCGTATCCATAGAATACACCAGCTAATTTTCTGCTTGATGTAAAGCCTGCTTGCTCTAGAACAGCGCCAAAACCGATGCCGATAACAAAAGCTATGAAAAAATTCCAACCTGCTGATATTATTTCTTGTGGTATTAATGGTCCCATAATAATTCCTCTAAATCCAATTTTTTCTTACAAAATATGCAAACGCAAACGCTGTACCAAATATCGCCATCATTGTAACGAATCCTGATAGTGACAAGACTGCCATCCCGGTTAGCGCCGCGCCACTGGTACAACCTCTACCAAGCTGACTTCCAAATCCAAATAGTAGTCCACCAATAGCAGCGAAGAGTAATCGCCTATGCGATGTTATCTTTGGTGAATGTTCTATTTTCCATGTGAGCCTTCCAGACATTGCCCCAGACAGGAAACCACCCATCATTACGCCAATTACTTGGAAAACGAGCCATGATTTTAGCGGAGACTCTCCTTCCTCTGAATATTTCGAATAATATTCAGAAGTTTCGGCATGTTTTGGTGCTATTGTATCAACAGATGCGACAACCACACTTTTTACAGCGCCACTCGCACCTAATCCACGTCCAGTGAAGAAAAATGACATAAGTAGAACTAATCCCAACAGGACTCCAGCAAGATAGGGATTCATATATTTTTTTTCTTTCATTTATCTAATCCTATATAAATGTTATTACTTTAAATTTAAATATTTAATCAATAAAGCCAGCGGCTAGCTTGTCCAGCATCTACTACAATAAAACGCAGTATGAGTCCACCAACTATTACAAGTATTGCCGATATGAATGATGGGATATTATATTTTTTTAATTCAAGCGCTTCTAAAAATGCTGGGATAATTAATCCAAGCATCACCACAAAAATCCAAAATGAAGTAGTATAAGGACCACCTAAAAATAATTTTGCCGCATCGATATGCACTTGCGTTCCTGCTAAATGGCCCATGAATAAATGTATGATAAAGAATAATTCTATAGCTATTAGTCCTAGGTCAATTTTTGTGAAATTTAGTTTCTCAGCATGATCTTTAGAAAATAGAATTGTAGCGGCCGCCCCTGCCGAAAACCCTGAAGTCAAAAATAACGGACCCATAATTGCCGTATTCCAAAACGGTCTTGCGTTGAATGCTGATAAGAGAATACCTGTATATATTCCAAGAATTACAGATAAAACAATCAAGCTCCATGCCAAATAGATTCTAATTGAAATAATCCACTTTAATCCCGCCTTTAGCCATTCGTATTTAAAATCAAATTTTGGGAAAATGTCTGGGAACCAACTAACCGCCCAAAGTGCTGAAAGTGGCGTCATAACTAATAATGTCCAAGCACCCCAAGACATTGGAGATTCCCATCGAATATTTGTGAATAATTGCCAAAAATATAAAACATGACTTAAATCAAACAATAGGGCGAGTAGTCCTATGCCTATTAAAAAAGGTGTGCTAAGGGGGAGCCATTTTACGGCTGTAACGTATTTGTCCTGTTTCCCAAGTATGGTATAAAGCGCGGAAAAGAATAAAATACCTGCAACTAGTCCGCCAATAAATAGATATAGAGGTATTTCCCATCCCCATATATGCAAATGTGGATCAATTTCAGGATTGTTTCTGCCGCTAATTATTAGTTCTTCAATCATAATTAAGCTCAAATTAAGTAATAAATATTGGGTTCAGTGCCAGCTTGAGGTATTAAAGTTTTCCACTTGCGTGTTTTAATGATTTTAGAAATAGTGCTATTGGGATCATCGGTATCACCAAAATACATGCACTTAGTTGGGCAAACTGCGACACAAGCCGGATCCTGTCCCTTTTTAACGCGCTGAACACAAAATGTGCATTTATCAATGTGACCTTTAGGATGCACAAATCGCGCATCGTACGGGCAAGATGCTATACAAGCCTTACACCCAATACAGTTTTTTGCATCAACCAATACAATTCCACCATCAGTAATATGACTGGCAGTAGTTGGACAACACCTTACGCACGGAGCATTAGAACAATGATTGCATCGTTCAGACCGCAGTTCCATTGATAAATTGGGATATGTGCCCGTTGTCACTTCAACTATCCAATCTCTACAGTAACCAATCGGAACATTATTTTCAATTTGGCAGGCAACAACGCAATCACTACAGCCAACACACTTTTTTGTATCAATCGCCATAGCGTAACGCATTATTCAGCTCCTTTAATTGGTTCATCAGTTAAAAAGGTAACAAAATTTCCGCGCATTCCGGTTCCACCCATTTCAGGGTCGATCAATACTTTTGATATTAATTCTGAATCGCTCACTCCCCGACCATAAGAGCGAGTCATTTGTTTTTGAGTATGACCAAAGCCATGTACCATATATACTGAATCGTATCTTATACGTTCTGTAACTCGTACTTTAATCGAATTTGAGCTGATGATTTCATCCTGATTTTTTAGCCAAACACTCTGTCCATTCTTAAGATACCATTCCTTTGCCACCTTAGGATTAACCCATACTGTATTTTCTTCCATTAAATCAGTTAAATTCGGATTGTTTGCTGTGCGGCTAAATGTATGCATCGGTGCTCTACCATAAATCAATCGATAGTAACCTTCGGGTGGCTCCTCATGCTTGGTGAATTTTGGTAATGGATCATATCCCTCATCTTCTAAAGATGTTGAATACAATTCTATTTTCCCTGTGTTGGTATTAAACTCAAAATCAGCAAGATTTTCCATCGGATAGAGATCATCATATTCGCGTTCAAGTTTCTTTACGCCGATCCTTTCCATTTCTTCTAGCGAAGAACCAACCTGTTTTAATTGCCAATCCAATTCTTCTTCCTGAGTATCATAAGGGAAATATGTTTCCAGATTCAACTTTTTACTGAGCTCTTTGGCCATCCACCACGCCGGCATTGTATTCCATTTGGGTTTAGCAGCAGGTGCGCGTAAGGCGATTGTCGGTTCCCGATGAGGACTAACGCGAATAGAGTCATAGCGTTCAAGATAAGTACATTCCGGCAGTATGACATCAGCATATCCGGTAATTTCCATCGGCATTGTATCAATTACAACCATTAGGTCTAAATTCTGAATGGCTTCTAATGTGTTCTTTTGGTTTGGTAGTGTAAAAATTAGATTGGTGCCGTTTACTATCCAGCCTTTGAACGAACAATCTCTCGAAGCAGATGGGATCGTAGCATCGCAGATACCTGAAGCAAGCGCGGAACTAGCAAGTTTGTATTTTCCTGGAAAGGCATCTTGCCAAGAGCGTTTTGGTTTTGGATAGGGAAGATGCAGAATGCTCGGCAATGAGACTTTTTCAGGATAATAAAATCCTCCGCGGCGACCCCACGAGCCTAATAAAGCGTTTAAAATAGCAATTGCTCGCGTTCGTTGTGTATCGTCACCATACCATGTTACATGTCTTCCGGGATGTACAATAACAGATGGAGAGGCATTAGCCATTTCACGCGCCGTGGCGCGAATTATATGCGGTTTAATTGTTGTAATACCATAAGCCCACTCAGGTGTAAAGTTGGCAACATGAGCTTTTAGTTCATCGAAGCCAAAAGTATATTTCTCAACATAGTCTCTGTCGTATAATTTGTCCTTAATGATAATGTGAATCCATGCGAGTAATAAAGCCATGTCTGTTGCAGGTTTAATTGGAAGCCAATATTTTGATTTACTTGCAACAGTTGAAAAACGTGGATCAACAGTTATTATTGTAGCACCTTTGTCAATTGCATCGGACATTTCTTGAACTTGTCCGTTATGCATATTTTCACCAAGATGTGACCCAATTAATACCAAACATTTCGTATCACGAATATCAAGCCGTCCGGGTGATTCCACGCCCTCGCCATATGTCGCAAAAAAGCCAACCTCACGAGGACCACGACATTGTGCAAAAGATGGAGCCGCAACATTCGGCGAACCAAAAGCTTTTAAAAGATGTGAAAAATATGTTCCACCGGAACCGTGTGTGAATAATGCTATACATTCGGGACCATGTTCAGCTGCAATTTTCTGCATTTTTTCAGCTATGTAATTGAATGCTTCATCCCAGGTTGCTTCGCGGAAAACTTGCTTACCTCTATCTTCAGTACGAATTAGTGGTGTCTTGAGTCTATCCTCATCATAATACATACCGACACCGCCAGTACCGCGAGGGCATAGTCTTCCATTGCTGTGCGGGTCATCAGAGTTTCCGGTTAATTTCCAAATTTCACCATCTTCATTAAGATGCGTCCAACCGGCGCACTTCCAAAAACAGACTTCACAAATAGTAGGGATTCTTTTTGAATATACTCCCGGTATCTTGTCTGGAACGAGTATTGCGCCAATCGCTTTATTAAATATAGGATTCGCCAAAGCAAGCCCGCCCAGTCCCATTCCTGAAATTTTTATAAAGTCTCTTCTGCTAAATGTTTTTGTCATTTTAATTATTTGTTTTGAGTGTATACTTTTCTGTTTAGCGATTTTACATCACCGCATAGATCACCCATCCGATAAACAAGACATTCACGACAGTCAGCGTCAACGCATTCAGGGGATTTATTCTCGGCTTCCCAACATGGCATAATTGTATTTGTAAAGGCATCGCAAGATTGTTGACTTGTTGTTGAACATGGTTTAACCAACCAGCAAGGAATAGTTGCTAAAAGTGTTTTTATCCCGGCAATATTTAGTCCATCTTCGTCTAGATGTTTTCTGATACATTTAATTCGTTGGATATCAGATTTGGAAAATAATCTTCTATTTGACTTAGTAATGTATGGCAGCACAATGCCTCTCTTTTCATACATTCGCAAAGCATGTACCGATGTCTCGGTGAGTTGCGCAGCAATACCAATGGTATAAACTGGGCTGTAATCAGTTTCCTTTAGATTAATCATAAATTAATTGAATAAGTCACATAATGTAGATTTATAAACTTATGTTTTCTTATTTGTACAATAAAGTTATAAAAATATTTTTATATTATACAAGAAAAAGAGACCGGATAATCTTTTGATTTCTAAAAAGGTTGAAATGCTCTAATTGAGCAGCTAATTACATCCGTTCAGGAGCGCTGATGCCTAGTATATCTAATCCCATAGATAGTATATTTTTTGTGGCAGAAACCAAGGCAAGTCTAGCAAGCGACAGAGCACTATCATCAGTTATCACATGACAGTCCGAATAAAATTTATGAAATGAAGTAGCTAGAAATTGTAAGTAGTTTGCGATAGTGCGTGGTTCTAAGGATTCAAGAGCTATTCCCATTAGCTCGGGAAATTGATTAAGTTGTTTCATTAATTCAATTTCAGCATCTTGAACAAGTAATGATGAATCAAATTCGTTTTTGAAAACAATTCCTTGTTGTTCGCCATGTCGAATTATATTACAAATACGAGCGTGAGCATATTGTAAATAATATACAGGGTTATTATCAGATTGATCCTGTGCCAATTCTATATCAAAATTTAGATGCGTATTCATGCCGCGCATTATGAAAAAGTAACGTACCACATCTTTACCAACCAAATATGTCAGTTCGTCTAATGTGACAAATTCAGCTTTGCGGGTGGACATCTTTACTTTTTCACCACCTTTTGTCAATGTTACAAATTGATGGATCAGCACGGTTAAGTGCGATGTGTCATAACCCATAGCTTCCATAGCGGAAACAACATCAGGGTATGAATCAATGTGGTCGGCGCCAAAAATATCGATCAGAATATCATATTTACGATCAAATTTATTTTTATGATACAAGATATCCGGCAAACGATAGGCTGGTTCTCCAGAACTTTTGATCAGTACGCGATCTTGGTCTTTACCAAGAGCGGTTGTTTTGAACCACGTAGCACCATCTTCTTCAAAAATTAGATCTTTTTCGCGAAGGGCAGTTATAATCTTGTCAATATCAGCAGGCTTGATAAAGTTTTTTTCATTGGAAAAAATGTCATGGTTAATACCGATATTTAATAATGTTTCACGAATATTAGAGAAGATCTGTTCTTCCGCAGTTTTTCGGAAAATATTATCACCGGATTTAATTGTTTTTCCGTGCTGTTTTACAATATCATCTGCAATATCTTTAATATAATCACCTTGATAGAAATCATCAGACCATTCAACATCTTTGCCAATTGCTTGAAAGTATCTAGCCTCGACTGATTTGCCCAAGGTGCGCATTTGCTTGCCGCCATCATTGTAATAATATTCGCGAGTAACTTCGTAAGCATGCCATTTTAATATATTTGCAACAGTATCGCCAATAACCGCTTGACGACCATGACCAACAGATAATGGTCCCGTTGGATTAGCACTTACAAATTCTACATTCGCTGTTTTTCCTTTTCCAATAACCCCGGTATAGAAATAATCATCTTTTTCAATAATTTTTTGTACAACTGATTGATAATAACTCGGACTGAATCTTAAAATTAATGAAACCGGGTGGAGTTACGCTGATTTCTGATATAATAGAATTATCAGCTGGCATTGCTTGACTAATTTCTTTAGCAATCTCCATCGGATTTTTACCGACAGTTTTTGTAAGTAAAAGCGCTACATTAGTTGATAGATCGCCAAATTTTGGATTTTTAGGACTTGATAGTTCAACCGACTCAACTGAAAAGTTAAGTTTATCAAGCACCTCAATTAGATATTGAGCGACTTCTCTCGTGGGGTTCATCGGTGATTTTAACCGTAGGCGCATCAGCCCAAAGTTTTTCTAATGAATAATATTCTCGGGTTTGAGTTTTAAAAACATGAAGGACAACATCCACATAATCCAGTAAAACCCAACTTTGGTTATCTAGACCCTCAATGTGCCATGGTTTGGTCGGCGTACCTTTTCTAACAGCATTGGCAATTGCCTGTACCTGCAAGCCGGTTTCAGCAGAACAAATAATAAAATAATCAGCGGCACTGGATACTTTCCTCACGTCGATTGAAAGAACATCTTCAGCGCTCTTAGTTAGGGTCAATTTGCCAATTATGTCGGCCAATTGAGTAGATTCAATTGATTTCTGCAAGGTTTTTGATTTGATTATTTTTGGCAATTTTATTGTAAGTTCGCAAGATAAACTTTTATTGGTTTTACTGAACGGTAATCTTTTCCGATTATAAGAGTTAGATCTACATCAGCTGATGAACTAGGTTGGACCATTACTCGATTAGCGTCGTTGATATCAAAATCCAACGCTTTTGCTACCAATTTAAGGTGAGCTAAATCATATGAACGATGAATTAGAATTGTACTTTCATAATCAAAATTGTCGGCATTCTCTGAGCGTATAACATCAATGTGTTCTGAGCGCATGTAATCGGTAATTTTAGCGGCTATTCCCTTTTCGCCACAACCATTTAAAATTTCAACTTTAATATTATAAATTGGATTTTCTTCATAGAGTTCTACTGCTAATTGTGTTTTTTGTTCATCATTCAACTGCGGATTTTGTAAAGCAACACCCTTGGTCCAGCTCTTCTGGGCAAAAGAATAGATAAACCCGATTACAAGGATAGCCAACGAAAATATTAAAACATTGTAGGCAAACTTTGTCCCCGGTGGTAATTTAGATTTTTTACTGGACATTTATAAATTCTGAGAACAATTAATAAACACGATTTAATTGAAATGGTGAAGCCTGATATCTGTTATATATTGGATAATTTCCAAAACTGACTTGTAAATGGGTATTTTCTGTGGGGCTGTAATCAAGGGCCGTGTTAAAATATAATTGACTATTCGAATATGGATTTGGTGAATTGGATGAAATCATATTGGGTTGCATAAAAGTCACATACGTTTGCAGGCTCAAATTGTCACGTAGCAAAAAATTCATATTATTTGTATAACTTGCAACGCTCATCGATTGTTTATTCATATTCATCATACTCATAGAGAAACTGTGGTTCATGCTAAATCGACTTGGATCAAAAAGAGACATCACAGAATTGTCTGATACAGACATATCTTCGAATATAGAATTATTTTGTGGCAGAGCAGACTTTAACTGACCAAAGCCAATTGAAATCAAAATAAACAATGTAATGAAATATTTTATCATTTTATCCATACCATTTCTTATAAATTAAATTCAATTCTATTAATTGTTCAACTGTATTAACGCCTGAAATTTCAATTGGTTCATCGGTAATATGCAAGGCAATGCTTTGTCCGCTTTCCGCGATGAATTTTAAGGCATCAGGCAGGTAATATTCATTTTGTTTGTTGGCATTATTAATTTTATTAAGAGCAGGAAACAGTTCTTTAGATTTGAAAATATATATGCCGGCATTGATCTCTTTAATTTTTCGTGTGTTTATCAGTGCAATCTTTTTCTTCGATGATACAATTTAAAGTATCATTGTTTTTTCTAATTACGCGACCATAGCCATGCGGATTTTCAAATATTGCGGTTAATACGGTTGCTCCATTATTTGCTTCGCGATGAATTTTCAACATCATATCTATTGTAGATTTTCGCAAAAGCGGCACATCTCCCGATAGAACAAGAACATCACCGGTAAAATCTTTTAATAATATTTCAGTTTGCTGAACTGCATGTCCTGTACCTAATTGAGGTTCTTGAATTACATATTCAACATTTTTGGACTTAATTGCATCAATTACTAATTCTTTTTTGTGACCAAGAATATTGATAATTCTTTCAGAGTTGAGTCGTCGAGCTAAATCAATGACATGAATAAGCATCGGCTTGTCATCGACAATATGCAGAACCTTCGGCAGATCGGATTTCATCCGCGTGCCTTTTCCGGCAGCCATTATTACTGTAGAAAGTGGACGTTTAGAGTTTTTTAACATAAAATAATTAGTTGAAATTACAAATTTAAAATCATACAGTTTCTATGATTCCGCCACCTAAACACTGTTCTCTATTATAAAACACAACAGATTGTCCTGGAGTCGGAGCAAATTGACCATCAATGAAAGAAATTGAAGCATTTCCTTTTTCGATAGTAGTAATAGTACATTTTTGATCTTTTTGCCGATAACGGATTTTGGCAGTACACTCAAAAGGAATTTTACTTGGTGCAGATGTTATCCAATGCAATTGTCCGGCTCTAATGTTTTTACTATACAAACTTGGATGATTGTGTCCTTGTCCAATAATCAGACAATTGTTATCTAAATCCTTTTTTACTACATACCACGGTTCTTCAGTTTTGCCGTGACCGCCCCCCACTCCTATTCCTTTACGTTGACCAAGTGTATAATACATTAAACCGTCATGCTGTCCGACAAGCTTTTCAGTTGTCGTGAGAATATTACCAGGTTGGGTAGGAAGATATTGCTGAAGAAATACTTTAAAATCACGCTCTCCAATAAAACAAATTCCTGTACTATCTTTTTTATCAGCATTTGGCAGATTCATTTGTAGCGCTAATTTGCGAACCTCCAATTTGGTCATTTCACCAATTGGGAAAAGTGTTTTTGATAGTTCCTTTTGACCAAGCAAATGCAAGAAATAACTTTGGTCCTTTTTATTGTCAATCCCTTTTAATAATTGAAAACCATCCGCTGATTTATTAACACGGGCATAATGCCCGGTTGCGATTGCATCAGCACCTAACTTCAATGCATAATCCAAGAAGAATTTGAATTTTATTTCTTTATTACAAAGAACATCAGGATTTGGAGTACGCCCTGATTTATATTCTGACAGAAAATATTTAAACACATTTTCACGGTATTCTTTTGAAAAATTGACAGAATGAAGAGGCAGGTCTAATAGGTCACAAACTTGAACAGCGTCATTATAATCTTCTTCGGAGGAACAGTAAAAATCATCGTCTTCATCTTCCCAATTTTTCATGAATATACACTGAACTGTATAGCCCTGTTCTCTCAGTAAATACGCGGCAACTGTACTATCTACACCACCGCTCATTCCAACAACTACGTGCTTCGCCATTATCGTTTCCGGATATACTTGTTTATAATTTCTGCAAGCGTATCAATTAACAAGTCAACATCTTCTGTTTTATTATCTTTTCCAAAACTTATCCGCAATGTCGATATATTATTTTGGTTGCTCATATGCATAGCTTTTAAAACATCGGATGGTTTCACGATTCCCGATGAACAAGCTGACCCGCTTGAAACCGCCATTCCTTTAATATCAAGATTAACTAATATTATATCACTAGTAATTGATGGAATGGTTACACTAACGAGTCCGGGGAGATGTAATTCAGGATGGCCATTAAACATTGCTTTTGGGTAAATCTTTGACAATCGTGGTTTAAAATGGTTTTCTAATTTTAATAGATGGTTTGGTGCTTCAGCTAAGTGTTTAACTGCCATCTCCATCGCCAAGCCCAACCCTGCAATTCCGGGCGTGTTCTCAGTTCCCGCCCGTAGGTTATTTTCCTGGCCACCGCCAATTATCATTGGATGTAATTTGATTCCATCACGGATGTACAAAAACCCAACACTTTTCGGACCGTAGAACTTGTGTGCCGAAAACGACATCAAGTCGGCATTCAATTCGTTTATTGTTATTGGAATCTTCCCCGGTGTTTGTACTGCATCGGAATGAAAAAGGATATTGTTTTTATGAGCAATTTTCGCAATTTCTGAAATTGGTTGTATTGTACCGACTTCATTATTGGCATACATGATTGATATAAGTGCGGTATCGTCTTGAATGGCAGATGCAATATATATTGGGTCAACTAACCCACATTTATCAACCGGAACAGTTGTATAGGTCACTCCGAATCTCTTTAAGTGTTTTAATACTTTTAAAATTGCCGGGTGTTCAATTGAGGATGTAATAACGTGTTTTTTGTCAGAATATAATAGATTTTGTAAAACCATATTATTCGCCTCTGAGCCACCACTTGTAAAAATAATATTTCGTGTTTTACAGCTAAGGCATCGGCAATTTGCCGCCGGGATTTTTCTATGATAGCTCGAGCTTTTTGTCCGTATTTATGAATACTTGATGGATTGCCAAAATGTTTTTCAGCTACTTCTTGCATTAAAGCTGCCACTTTTGGGTCGATTGGCGTTGTTGCGCTATGGTCAAAGTATAACATGATAGGGCGAAAGTTACGATAATTTGAAGTGTAAAATAAAGTTTGAGAGTTCTTGATGTTACTTGTCAAAAACTTGTAAACTGCATACCTTATGAAAAATGATTCAGTATTAATTGTTGGTTCAATTGCTATAGACACAATCGAAATAGGAACCGAACGGTACGAAAACTTAATTGGCGGATCAACAACTTACGCTACAATTGCGGCCGGGAAATATACCGACGTAAATGTTGTTGGAGTTATTGGTAACGATTTTCCTCAGGCTGGTCATGAATTATATAAAAAATATGTATCAAACCTAATAGATCTAAAAACCGAGCAAGGTAAAACTTTCAGCTGGGGCGGACGTTATCACGACAATTTTGATGACCGCGATACATTATTTACGGAATTAGGCGTATTTGGCAACTTCAATCCGCAATTATCAGCTATAAATAAAAACCATCAATATGTGTTTTTAGCAAACATTCACCCTAGTTTACAATATTCAGTTATTAATCAATGTCAGGCAAACCCTATCATTGTAGTTGATACCATGAATCTGTGGATTGATACAACTTACAACGAACTATTGACAGTACTAAGTAAATCGGATATTTTATTGATCAATGAAAGCGAAGCTGAGTTATTAACAGAATGTTCGAACTTAGATGATGCAGCCAAGACATTAATTGGATTAGGGCCGCCTATTGTAGTAATCAAGCAAGGCAGTAAGGGAGCAGCTTTGTATAATAATATGGATGAAAAAATCTCCATAGGAGTATATCCAATTTCTAAAGTGGTTGATCCCACTGGTGCAGGTGATACTTTCGGCGGTGGGTTCATATCGGCTTTAGCGCAAGGGAAGACCTATGAAGAAGCCTTAGTGTTGGGATCGGCTTTGGCGTCAATTTGTGTAGAGGGTGTTGGTCTAGATGCTTTGGAAAAAGCAACAATTGCCGAAATTGAAAATCGACAAAAATATTTAACAGATACTGTTACAGCTTGAAAAAAAAGATAGTTACATCTAATTTACTTGGTTAAAATTTATTACTTCAATTATAAGAGGATAGTATGATAAAAAATAAAATCATAAAATTTACATTGTTAAGTATAATGTTATTAATATTTATTGGATGTGCAAGTGAAGAGTTGACATCTGCAAAATTGTACATTCAGCAACAGGATTGGGATAATGCTGAAATCTTTTTGGTAAAAGCATTAGCAGTAGAGCCGGAGAATCCTGAAATTCCATATTTATTAGGCGATATGATTTATGGACGGAAAGGGGAATGGGGCAAAATGAACGAAATGTTTGAAAAAGCATTAGTTCTAGGACCTGACAAAATAATCTTACAAGGCAGCAAAGTTTCGGAGTACGTTTCTCAAGCTCAAGAAAGACATTGGGTAACAGTTTATAATAAGGGAGTGAGTTATTTTAATGAATTCCGCAAATCAGGCGAAGGACAAGATTCTCCAATATTACAAGATGCCATTACAACCTTTAAAACTGCGACCGCAGTAAATCCAAATAATGGTCAATCATATGGTATATTAGCAAATTGTTTATTTGCTGCTGGTGATTTGGATGGAGCTATTGAGGCGGTAACAAAGGGCGCGGTAAAAGATCCCAACAATTTTGATATCAATATGACAGCCGGTAAAATGTATACTACTACTGGAGATAAAGAATCAGCATTGATTTATTATAAACGCGCAGTTGATATAGATCCGACAAATAGTTTAGCAATGCGTCAATTAGCACAAACATATTATGATGTTGGTGATAAAGAAATGTCATTAGCTGTTTATGAAGGTGCTATTGCCAAAGAAACTGACAATAATTTGAAAGCTGATTTATATTATAATTTGGGTGTCTTAAATATGCAACTTGATGACTTTCAGCAAGCTGAAGATAATTTTTCTATGGCGTATGATTTAAATCCGGACGACGTAGATGCTTTGCGAGGAATTGCACAAACTTTTGAGAATGCAGAAAAATGGAGTCGAGCAGAATACTTCTATCGTAAATTGATGGATATTGAGCCTGAAAACCCACAGCATTATAGAGCGATGGCGCGGATATTACTTCGTCAAGGAGACACAGATGGCGCACAGAAATATTTTGATAAATCAAAAGAATTTTAGTTTATAAATTTTACGTAATATGGAGAAAAATCCCCCGAACGGGGGATTTTTCTTTCTAATGAATTAAAATGCAAAATATAACGAAAATAGAAAAAAGAACATTAATTGGAATGGACTTAACTGAAATTCAAGCGGTTATTTCTGACACTTGTTCGGAAAAATACAGAGCTGAGCAGATATTTCATTGGGTTTACAATCAGAATGTACAATCAATTGATGAAATGAAAAATTTACCGAAACAAGTAATCGTACACCTTGAGGAAAATTTTGTACTAAATCCTTTAAAAATTGTAAAGATCACAGGTGATGAAGATTCAAAAACCCGCAAGTTTTTATTAGAGTGTCAAGATGGTAAAAAAATCGAATCAGTATTAATGCGCGAACAAAAACGTGTAACAGTCTGTCTTTCCTCTCAAATAGGTTGCGCATTAGGTTGTGAATTCTGTGCTACCGGCACAATGGGTATAATAAGGAATCTGACAGATGGGGAGATTTTAGCACAATATTTATTGTTATTAAGGGAAACTGAAAAGCCAATTACTAATGTGGTTTTTATGGGGATGGGCGAGCCGTTCCTGAATTATGAAAATGTTATAAAATCTGCTGATCTATTGAATAATCCAGCGGGGATTAACTTGGGTGCGCGGCATATTACTATTTCAACCGCCGGAATAATCCCCGGGATAGAAAGATTTACCAAAGAAGGAAAAAGGTATAAACTTGCTATAAGTTTAAATGGCTCAAGCCAAGAACAGCGGGTGAATACTATGCCGATTGCAAAAAAATATCCGCTGAAAGAATTGATAGATTCAGTAAGAGGTTACTATAATGAAACACGGAATTACGTTACCTTTGAATATGTGCTTTTATCCGGAATTAACGATTCGATTACCGATGCAGAGCTAATTAAGAAATTAATTGGTGATTTACCTTGTAAACTGAATGTAATTCCATATAATGAGATTGGAGGTAAATTTAAACGTCCAGACGATGGCAAAATATATGAGTTTCTTAATGTTTTTGTTGATGCGCCATTCACCGTTACAACACGATGGAGCAAGGGCGGAGATATAAATGCCGGTTGCGGACAATTAGTTGTCAAATAGGAAATTATAAATGAAGTATTCAGTTTTAGAAATGGCAGAATATGTAAGTAGCAGATCCGGATTTACAAAAGGGGTTGCTATAATTTTAGGCTCAGGCTTAGGTGGTTTTACTGAGCAGCTTAAAAATCCAATTGTCATTCCGTACCATGCAATTCCAAATTACCCGCAACCAACCGTTGAAGGACATAGTGGTGAATTTGTTATCGGAAATTATAATGACATTCCGATTATTGCTGCTAAAGGAAGATTTCATTATTACGAAGGACATGATATTGATACCGTCACTTTACCCGTCCAATTATTTCAAAAAATTGGAGTAGAAGATATTATAATTACTAACGCCGCGGGTTCGGTCAAGAAAAGTATTCCTCCCGGTTCGCTAATGGCAATTGATGGATACATGGATTGTACCTTTAGAGAAAATGCTTCAGAACCGCAAATTATTCATGATGTTTCTGAAAAATTATTGAATTGTGTTGCAAAAGCTGGCAAAAAGGTCAACGTTATGACTAAAAAGGGCGTTTATTGTTGGACGCAGGGACCCGGTTATGAAACTCCGTCTGAAATTGAATATATTAGAAGTTTAGGCGGTGATGCAGTTGGAATGAGTACCGTTCCCGAATTGCAAGCAGCAAAACAACTTGTAGTTGAGGCAATAGGGATATCAACTATAACAAATTATGCAGCAGGAATACTTGACCAACCCCTGACACACGTGGAAGTAATTGAAACAGCCAATCGCACGAAAAATGATTTTGCAAAATTAATTGGTGCGACATTGGATGAGATCGGACGACTATTATGAGTATAAATATTTTGCCGGAAGTTGAAGCACTAAAAGTGGAAATCACCGAGAATCGCAGAGAATTTCATATGTATCCCGAACTTGGATTTAGTGAGATTCGCACAGCAAAAGACATTTATGAAAAATTACAATCGTACGGAATTGATGTAAAAACTAATATTGGTAAAACAGGGGTAGTTGGCAATTTAGCTGGAAATAGGGGAAGTAAAACCATTGCCTTACGGGCAGATATGGATGCGTTACCCGTTCAAGAAACAAGCAATGTAGTTTATAAATCTAAAAATGATGGGATAATGCATGCCTGCGGTCATGATGGTCACATGGCTATGTTGTTAGGAGCAGCCAAAATACTATCACAACATAAAAGTGAGTTAAACGGAAACATTAGGTTTATATTTCAACCAGCTGAAGAAGGGCAAGGTGGTGCACGCTATATGATTGCAGATGGATGTTTAGAAGGTGTTGATGAGATTTATGGCATGCATTTATGGAATTATCAGCCTTATGGCGAAATCGGCGTTAAAGCCGGACCAATTATGGCTGCTGCCGATATATTCGATATTACAATTAAAGGAATTGGTGGGCACGGTGCTGCTCCACAAGGCACCGTAGATGCAATAGTTACCGCAGCAAACTTAATTATGAACTTACAGACCATTGTTAGTCGCAATACCGATCCATTGCAAAGTACGGTGATTACAATTGGAAAAATTTCGGGCGGCCATGGATTTAATATAATAGCTGACGAGGTAAAATTGCGCGGAACGGTGCGTGCAATGACTGAAGAAAATCGATTAATGGTAAAATCGCGTATGAAAGAAATAATTGATGGTGTGGCTAAATCGTACGGAGCCAAAATTGTTATGGACTATCAAGATGGATATCCGCCTCTGATCAATGATATTAACGCAACGCAGTCTGTTCTTGAATCCGCAAAAAAAATTAGCAGAAAAGAAATATCTGAACCGTATTTGACAATGGGTGCTGAGGATTTCAGCTATTATTTACAAAAAGTGCCGGGCTGTTTCTTCTTTGTGGGTTCTGCTCCATTTAAGACTAAACCAATGTCAGTACCGCATCATTGTTCTCATTTTGATATAGATGAAAGAGCCCTTTTGGTGGGTACGTCAATATTTGTGCAACTAATATATGATAAATTATGTTAATTAATTGAGTGGTTATGAAATCGTATTTTAAGGAATTACATTTTAATATATCTGAACGGATGGAATTTGTGAATATTACTTCACAGGTAGAAAAAGCGCTAGTAGAAAGTAATATCCAAGAGGGCCTTTGTTTAGTAAATGCTATGCATATCACTTCATCTGTATTTATAAATGATGATGAATCGGGACTGCATCGCGATTACAAACGATGGCTGGAAAAATTAGCACCGCATGCTCCAATTGATCAGTACGAGCACAATCAAACAGGTGAAGATAATGGTGATGCGCATCATAAACGACAGATTATGGGTCGTGAAGTTGTGGTCGCAGTGACCAAAGGGAAATTACACTTTGGAACATGGGAACAAATATTTTATGGTGAATTTGATGGACGCAGAAATAAACGCGTCCTAGTAAAAATTATAGGTGAATAAATAATATGGCTATTTTATCGTCAATACAAGCAACGCAAGCATTTTTTCTTTCAGGTGCTTTCAAAAAAGTGTTTCCTGATAAATTACTTGTAATTGAACATTCTTTTGGTGATGCATTTTTTTGTCACGATGTCAATTTTGAACCAATCTCGATTGATGAACTACAAAAATTAGAGAAACTTATGCGAGAGTGGATTAAAAGTGATGAACCACTAATATTCGAGACGTGGACTAAGCACAAATTTATTGAAAAGCTCCATAAATTTAATTCACACAGCAAATTAGAAATTGCAAATCGTTGGGAAGGAGAAGAAATCCCAATTGCAAAGTACAATAAAAAATATTGGGATTATATACTGGAACCTCTAACAGACAATAAATCTCAATTGAAAAAATTCGAGATAAAAAAATATAATGATGGTTTTTTATTGAGATTCGCAACAATATTAAATTCGAATCAGATTGCTCCTTTTCGCGATCAACCAAAATTATTTTCAGCAATGGAAGAACATGAAAAATGGAGTAAAATATTAGGTATTTCTACGGTTGGTGATTTGAACGATGCAATTGAGAACGGCGATATTAAAGAGCTGATATGGGTTGCAGAAGGGTTGCATGAAAAAAAGGTTAGTGCTATTGCGGATGAAATAGTTGCCGGATTTCCGGAGAAACGCTTAATAACAATTGCAGGTCCTTCTTCAGCCGGCAAAACTACATTTAGCAAACGCTTAAAAATTCAACTACGAGTTAATGGTTACCGGTCTCAGACTATCTCCACTGATGATTATTTCATTGATCGTAATTTGTTGCCAATTGGAGCTGATGGAAAGCAGGATTTTGAATCAATTGACGGGCTCGATGTAAAACTCCTTGGTAAACGATTAAATGCACTACTCGACGGCAAAGAGATTCCCGAAAGAATATTTAATTTCGATGAAGGGGTTGGCAGGGACACTAATAATAAATTAATGCTAGGTGAATGGGATTTTGTAATTATTGAGGGAATACATGGATTGAACCCCCAATTGACCAATAAATTTGGAATGGAAAGAGTTGAAAAGTTATATGTTAGCGCAATCACTCAATTAAATATCGATGCCAACCATAGAGTCTCAACCACGGATAATCGCTTGCTGCGCAGATTAGTAAGAGATAACAAATTTCGGGGATATACACCTGAACAAACCTTAGAGCGTTGGTCTTCTGTAAGATTAGGCGAAGAGAGAAATATTTTCCCATATGGTGAGGAAGCAAATTTAATGTTTAATTCATCTCTGGTTTATGAGTTCCCGGTATTGGCAAAGTATGCACGTCCCTTATTGAAAAGTGTAAAAGGGGATGACAAGGTAAAACAATTAGCTGAACGACTTGATCTATTTTTATCATTTTTTGCCAACCTGGATGAAAAATATGTACCTGGTACATCCCTATTGCGAGAATATATAGGCAAAAGCGATTTTAAATATTAGAATGATGAATTTTAAGATTAGAAGTTATCGGAAAGCTGATAATGAGGCGGTAATTAAATTATGGCAAGATTGCGGAATTGTTGTTCCGTGGAATGATCCGCAACGCGATATCGACCGCAAACTATCTACACAACCCGAACTATTCCTAATCGGATTAATAAATGATCAAATTATAGCCACAGCGATGGTGGGATATGAAGGTCATCGTGGATGGATGAATTATTTAGCGGTGCATCCGGATTTTCAACGACAAGGATTCGGTAAACAAATGATGACAGAAGCGGAACGTCGATTATTTAAGATGGACTGTCCCAAATTAAATGTTCAAATAAGGAATACTAATGCGGGAGTAATTATGTTCTATCGAAAACTTGGTTATCTGCGGGATGAAGTAGTAAATCTTGGGAAACGACTGATTCCTGACGAATAATTAATATCCAATTGCTACATTCTCTAGGCGCGGATCTGCCCCACCATGATAACCATATTTATCAATCAATATTCCATTGGCTGAGCCAATATAATCCCTTTGTACAATTTTATGTCCCATAGTTTCCAATTCCTTTATCACTAAATCAGCAATTGCATTACGTTCAATCGTAATAACATCAGGAAGCCATTGTGAATGAGTACGTGGTGCAGTTACAGCTTCGGCGATAGTCATTTCATGTTCAATTACATTTAGTATGACCTGAAGGACGGTTGTAATAATTGTAGAGCCGCCAGGAGACCCGATTATGATGAAAGGTTTTTTATCTTTTAGAACAATCGTCGGTGTCATTGAACTCAACGGACGTTTTTGTGGAGAAATGGCATTAGCTTTATTTCCAATAACTCCAAAATAGTTAGGAGTGCCCGGTTTCACAGAAAAGTCATCCATTTCATTATTCAGAAAGAACCCGGCACCATCGACTAAAATTCCTGACCCAAAACTTGTATTCAATGTAGTTGTAACGCTTACTGAATTACCGTCTTTATCAATCACTGAATAATGTGTGGTTTCAGGACTTTCATGAGCTAATGGTCCACCTGCGAAGACCTCAATGCTTGGTTTTGCATTTTGCATGGAAATATTTTGTATTCTTTCAATAGCATAGTTTTTAGAGATAAGCATATTGATGGGAACATCCCAATAGTCGCTATCTCCTAAATGTTCGGCTCTATCTGCATACGCTAATCGTTCAATTTCGGTAAGCAGGTGAATATAGTCTGCAGAATTGAAATTCAATGAATCGATTTTAAAGTTATCTAACATATTTAACATCTGGACTAACAGGATTCCTCCAGAACTCGGAGGTCCCATTGATACAATTTCATAATCTTCATACAAACCAGTTATCGGTGCACGCAATTTTGGACTGTAGGATATCAAATCTTGCTTAGAGATTAATCCTTTACCTCTTTCCATTTCATTCACCAGAAATTCAGCGGTTTTATCGCCATAAAATCCGTTTAAATTATATTTTGCTATACGCTGTAAGGTTTTAGCAAGGTCAGTTTGAATTAATAAATCGCCTCCTTGCCATAGTTTTCCATCAGCACGAATAAATATTTCACTTGCACCATTATCTATTTCAAATAACGATTTATAATTATTTAGACTTTGTGCAAATTTATCCGAAATAACAAAACCATTCTTTGCATGAACAATTGCCGGTTTTATTAGTTGTTTAAGTGAAATATTACCAGAACCATAATATCGCCAAGCGGTTAGTAATCCTGCAACTGAACCAGGAACACCAACTGCATGATGAGTATATAGTGACATATCCTTGATTACATTACCATTTTTATCTAAAAACATATCACGATTGGCGGTTGTTGGAGCAGTTTCGCGGAAATCAAGTGTAATGTTTCGTCCATCAGCCAAATGGGCAACCAAAAATCCACCTCCACCAATATTGCCAGCTTGTGGATAGGTTACAGCCAAGGCAAATCCTGTAGCTACCGCTGCGTCGATTGCATTACCACCCTGTTTCATAATGTCAACACCAACTTGAGATGCTAATTCGGATGCTGAAACCACCATTCCATTTTTTGCGCTGTGCTGAATTTCTTGTGCATTGACAAATACAAAAAACGAATATGTGAATAACAGATATTTTATAAATATTTTCATTTTACTGAATAATTGGTTTTGGTAAAACCGTAATAGCCTAAACTTTATTGTAACTTTTTTTCAACTCATTGAGTGCTTGATCGGCCGGAATCCGAATTTGCTCCATTGTGTCACGGTAACGAAGCGTTACAGTATTGTCTTCTAATGTTTGGTGATCAACCGTAATGCCAAAAGGTGTTCCTGCTTCATCTTGGCGCCGATAGCGTTTACCAATCGAGCCGCCAATATCAAAAAATGCGCTGTATTCAGTTTGTATTTCAGTAAATATATTTTCTGCTATTTCAGGTAATCCATCTTTTTTAACAAGGGGAAATACGGCACAAGTAATTGGTGCAACCTTAGGTGATAGTTTTAGCATTACACGTTGTTCTCCATTTACTTCTTCTTCCCTATATGCATCAACTAAGCAAGTTAAGAAGGCGCGGTCAACACCCGCTGATGCCTCAATCACAGCAGGTACAAAATGTTTATTATTCTGTTGGTCAAAATATGTTTGTTTTTTCTTTGCGTGCTTATTGTGTTGATCCAAGTCATAGGTCCCACGGTCTGCAATTCCTTCAAGTTCAGACCAACCAAATGGAAATTCATATTCGATATCATAACAGGCAGTGGAATAATGCGCTAATTCATCTTTGCCATGTGGTCGTAAACGTAATTTTTCTTCTCTTATTCCTAATTTTATAAACCAAATCAAGCGTTCTTGCGACCAATACTCTAGCCATTTTTCAGACTCTTTTGGTTCAATAAAATATTCCATTTCCATTTGTTCAAATTCACGTGTACGGAACAAGAAATTCCCAGTTGTAATTTCGTTCCTAAATGCTTTCCCAAGCTGTGCGATGCCAAATGGTAATTTTTGTCTTGCAGTGTTGACAACATTACTAAAATTTACAAAAATACCTTGAGCAGTTTCAGGGCGTAGATATGTTTCATCACCTGAATCAGCTACTGCTCCTAAAGACGTTTTGAACATCAAATTAAATTGACGTGGTTCTGTCCAATCTGTTTTGCCACATTTTTCACAGGGCTTAGTTAAATCAATATGATCAGCGCGGTACCGCGCTTTACAATTCTTGCAATCTACCATCGGATCATGGAAATTCTGTACATGTCCACTTGCTTCCCAAACTTCGTGGTGCATTAAAATTGAGGCATCCATTCCAACAATATTTTGACGTGATGTAACAATATCCTTCCACCACAAATTTTTAATATTGTTTTTCATTTCCACACCCAATGGGCCATAGTCCCAAGTTGATGCAAGCCCTCCATAAATTTCTGAACTTTGAAAAATAAATCCACGGCGTTTTGAGAGCGATACAATTTTTTCGATTGATTTAATATCCATGATGCTTATTTCTTCTTCTTTTTGCGACGTTTTTTATTAGGTCCTGCTGCACGTTTTTTGTCGATTAATTCGATTGCTTCGTCTAATGTAATTGAATCAATTTCCTTTGATTTCGGTACTGAAGCATTAACCTTACCGTCGGTAATGTAAGGACCATAAAATCCGGTTTTAATTAAAAGTGTTTCACCGGTTTTGGCGTGCTTGCCTAAGTTTTTTAATTCTTGTGTCCCGGATTTCTTTTTTGCACAAGCGGTAATCGCTTCGTCAATTGAGATAGTCAACGGAGAGAGTGGTGGTTCTATACGAGCATTCTTTTTACCACAACGTAGATAGGGGCCATAGCGTCCATAGTCAGCAGTTATCAATTCACCTGATTCAGGGTGTTTACCAACTTCACGCGGGAGTGATAGTAATCTTACTGCCAATTCCAGATTTACATCATCAATATTAAATTCTTTTGGAATGGATTTTCGAGTCTTGCTTTCTCCTAATTGGATGTACGGACCGTATTGACCTTCCTTAAAATAAATTTCTTCTCCAGTTTTTGGGTCTTTCCCAAGCGGTTTTTCATCTTGAACTTCTTTTTCCAGTATTTCTTTGGCTTTTTCAGGAGTCAAATCTCCAAGAGGAACACTGAATGGTATAGATTTACGATTATCATTATGCTCTAAATATGGACCAAAATTTCCGATTCGTGCAATAATGGGATCTGTGGTAGAAGAATCTATTTCTATAGCGCAGGCCTTTCGGATATCGACTTCTTCGGTCAACATGGCTTCTAATCCCTTTGTATCATTACCGCCAAAATAAAATTCTTTAATAAATGGTAATGATTTTAATTCACCGCGTGAAATAGCATCAAGACCATCTTCCATTTCAGCAGTAAAACTTGCATCGACTAAAGATGTGAAATGGTTTTCTAAAAGTTGAGTTATTGCAACAGCGAGATAAGTTGGAATTAAGCTGCCATTTTTCTTTTCTGCGTACACACGATGTAAAATTGTGTCAATTGTTGCAGCGTAGGTTGATGGCCTGCCAATACCTTTCGCTTCCATTTCTCTAATTAAAGAAGCTTCAGTAAACCGTGCCGGCGGTTTGGTTGTTTGCCCCACAACGCTTAGCTCATTCAATGCGAGGTTTTCTTTTAGTTCCAAATTCGGCAATATGGTTTCATTGTCCGCTAAAGCGATATCAGGATCATCGCTTCCCACGACGTATACTTTCATATAGCCGGGGAACAATATTACCCTTCCGCTTGCTCTAAATACAGCTTTTTGATTATTAATTAAGACAATGGTTTCTTTGAGTTTTGCCGATTTCATTTGACAGGCAATTGTTCGCTTGTAAATTAATTCGTACAACCTAACGGCATCCTTGTCGAGACTATTTTCAACGTCTTTCAATGATTTAACGTTTGCTCCTGCGGGTCTGATTGCTTCATGCGCTTCTTGAGCGTTTTTCACTTTTGTAGAATACTGTCGAGGTTTATCTGCAAGATATTCATTGCCAAATACTTTTTTTATTTCATTTCGAGCCGCACTAATACCTTCGGAAGATAAATGCATTGAGTCTGTTCGCATGTATGTTATAAAACCATTCTCATACAATTTTTGTGCAACACTCATCGTTCGTCGCGCAGTAAAACGTAATTTGCGAGCAGCTTCTTGTTGAAGTGTAGAGGTTGTAAATGGAGGACGTGGATTTGAAGTTATCGGCTTCTCCTCAATGTCAGCAACGACCCAAGTACCAACCGCCAATTCTTTTTTTAATGTATTTGCTTGAGATTCGCTCAGGGCAATAACGTTATTGTTCTCTAATTTTCCAGTATTTTTGTCAAAATCTTTAGATGATGCTAATTTTTGTTCATGTAATTGGTATAGGCTAGCTGTAAACTCTTCATTATTTTTATTCTGCAACAGTGCTTTTAAATTGAAAAATGTTGCAGACTTAAATTTTGCCCGTTCCCTTTCCCTATCTATTAGAATTTTAACGGCAGCTGACTGTACTCTACCTGCTGACAGCGGTGTTGTCACAAATTTCATGTTGCGTTGCAGGGTTGCCCATAACAAAGGAGATATTTTATAGCCAACAAGTCGGTCAATAATACGTCTGGTAACTTGGGCATCCACTAATTTATCGTCAATCGGATGACGTGTTTGCATTCCTTCTTGAATGCCAGTTTTGGTAATTTCTGTAAACAATACACGATCTAATTTTGCATTGGGAATTTCGCTTGCGATATGTGCTGCAATTGCTTCCCCTTCGCGATCCGGGTCCATTGCTAAAAGAATATTCGGTGCTTGTTTAGCGAGTGATTTTAACTCTTTAATAAATTGCTTCTTTTTAGGAAGAACTTCTAAAGTTATTTTAAAATCATCTTCGATATCTATTCCAAGGACGTTTTTTGGCAAATCCTTAATGTGACCAACACTTGCAATAACGTTATACTCGCCACCTAGATAGCGAGAAATGGTTGTTGCTTTTGAGGGCGATTCTACAATTAATAATGGTTTTTCAGACATAATATAAAATTTTTGTTAGTTCTTGCGCGCGTATTAAATATAAAGGAATAAAATTAAAAATCCAAATCCGCAAGAAAATCGATTAATTTATTTTTCATAATAGCAGCTTGTTCACCGGTCTTCATATTCTTTACTTGTATGGTGTTGTTTTTTAATTCGTCGTCACCGATTAAAATAGCAAAAAGTGAGTTGTTGCGATTAGCTTCACGCATTAGTGGTTTTAAATTGCGTCGTAAAAGATCTGTTGATACAGAAAACCCATCTATTGCGAAGTTCTTGTGCCAAAACCTGACAGTATGGCCGAGCTATATCAGTTAATCCAATTATATTGACTTGTACAACCTCATCGTTCAATTCAATTATATTTGACTCTAAAGCCAATAATAAGCGCTCAATTCCTGCGGCAAAACCAACAGCTGGAGTTGGCTTCCCGCCTAAAGTTTCAACAAGTTTGTCGTATCGACCACCACCACATAGCGCATCTTGCGCTCCTAAGGCCGTAGATGTTATTTCATAGGTGGTGCGGGTATAATAATCCAATCCACGTACCATTTGAGAATCAATAGTGAATGGTATCTCTAAAGCGTTTAAAATTGATTTAACCTCCTCAAAATGAATTGTATCTTCACTGGTTAGGAATTCTCCTATTTCTGGTGCATCTTTTAGCAGATCTATTTCATGTTCTATTTTTGTATCAAGAATTCGAAGTGGATTATTTTTAAATCTTTTTTTGCTAGTATCTGTGAAGTCATTTAAAAACGGTTTTAGATAATTACGCAGCTCATCGCGGTAATTATTTAGACATTCTTCTGATCCAATACTGTTTAATTTTAAATTTAGTTCGTCTAAACCAATATCTTTGAAAAAATTATATGATATAGCAATTATTTCTGCATCTGCTTCAGGATGTTCTGAACCAAAAACTTCGGCACCAAATTGATGAAATTGTCGAGTACGTCCTTTTTGCGGTCTTTCGCGGCGAAATAAAGCATCCAGGTAATACAGCCGATTAACAGCCGACTGGCTTCCTAAATTGTGTTGAATATAAGACCGAACAACCGGTGCGGTCAGCTCAGGTTTTAGGGTAAGATTTTCTCCGCCTTGATCTGTCCAGCTATACATTTCCTTTGATACAATATCGGTATCTTCTCCAACACCGCGTACAAAAAGTTCAGTTTTTTCAAAAGCTGGAGTACGGATTTCTTGATATCCGTATTTTTGCATAAAATTATGCAATGAAGATTCAATTTTACGCCACCGCCAAGTTTGATCTGGTAGAATATCGTGCGTACCTTTTACAGAACGGATCAATTTATTTCTTTCCTAATAGGCCTTCAAGAATTTTTGTGGCTTCTGCATGATTTTCTTCCGGAACAAAAATTGTAACTTTTGCACCCACCAAATTTGCGCTCGAAATATTAAATGCTGATGTCGCCCAATCAGACTTGGTAAAATGAGGAATCCCCTCATTTTGCAATACTTCCTCAACCATATCAGCATATACTTC
Organism: uncultured bacterium; assembly: GCA_963715945.1. Taxonomy (GTDB): domain Bacteria; phylum Fidelibacterota; class Marinisomatia; order Marinisomatales; family JAHJCW01; genus JAHJCW01. The sequence continues at coordinate 342,253 of CAVQSL010000015.1, read as the reverse complement.
CCCGGCAAGTGGTGCAAGAGCTACCCATTTAATTTTTTCCAATGGAGTTTCTTCTGGCAATTCTTCAACTAGCGGGACTTTACAATCAAAACATTCCGCGATTTTTTCAACATATTGTGTTCTACACTTGGGACAGTACATATTTTTCCTTTATTTTGTGTCTGAATTTCTAAATATTCGAGAAAAGAACAAATACTTGATTAAAATGATTTAGCGGTTAAAAATTTGCGCGACTTTGAAATATTCCGCCCCGTTCTTCTATCTTTAAATCTTTCAAAGTTGGAGATTTTACATTTATTCGCAAATATAATCCTTGGCCGTAACCTCCTGGTGTCCATGAAATTGACATTTCCCAACAATGTAAATCTCGATAGATCGAATAACTTTGACTTACTAAAGATTGATTAACTAGATCGAATCGAGCATTATGTTGAATTCTCCAGTTTGGTGTAGCCTGTAACGTAGTATTCATATTCATCCAAATCGATTTTACGATATTGGTTGGATTGGCCGCGTTATACGAATAACTTAAACTAATATTTGTATTCCATAATTGTCCTCCTGAAATTTGTTTCGGATTTTGCCGTAGATTTATGTTTTGCCCAAAATCATCTAATTCATCAATGCCAGATGTATCGGTTTCTGAGTCAGTTCCAAACGTTGGGGAAGTCTTTAATCGTTTTCCCGAAAATTTAAAACCGGTGGACAAGCGAGCATTTATTAAACGTGGATTAGGAATGCTATTGGACATTCGTATTGAGTTTATCCTACTATTGGTTTCGGTATCATATTTATAAAAATCATGCGTGAGTGATATGTCCAAGTTTAGTGCTTTTGTCAATCCTGTTCTGATCGATGAGGTCAAGTTGGAAAGTTTGAATTCTTCATCTGCAAAATTATAATTGGTTGCTAAACGCCAGGATAGTATATCTATTTTATGTTCAGCCTCACCGTCAACTAACTTAGTTTGAAATACATTGTTTAATGAAAAATTTAACGACTGACTTTCTCGATGTGGCGTACTTCCTGCCAAAGTACCATTAAATTTATCATGCTGAATCTCATTACCGGAACTGTCGATAATGGATGTGAAATATTTGAGATCATAATCCAGTAATGGTTTTGAAAAATCAGGGGTGTAGGAATATCCGATAGAGGGTGACGCAACGTGGCGCACACCGTTAATTTTGCCTATTTTAATTGGAAACATGCCATATAATTGTGTTCCCATATTCAAGTTGAACGAACCGGTTGTTCGAGTGGCAAATCCGGTTGTCTTTAAAGATTCGTAGCTGCCTGCAGAATCTAAATTGGCAACATAATATTCATCAACCCAATCAGATTTGATGGATAAACTTGGATTAAGTGAAATATATCTAAATAATTTTTGTGGAGCACTAAAGGAGAAAGAATGGGTTAGCAGTTTATCTATTGAAGTCTTTACTAAGCCATCTCCCGAATTGTCTGTTTCCCACTCAAATCCTCCTGTTTCGTCATTTTTCGCAGATTCATAGTAACTAAGATTTTTATTTTTGAAATTTGATGAATAGCTCCAGGTAATGTTGTTAAACCACGACTTATCAGAAGATTTGGTTGGGAATAATGGTCTCTGCCCATGTCGAAAAGAGAGTGTAGGCAAGGTCATTGTAGTTATGCTAAGTTTGGTACCATCTTTAATAGGTGTTTGATAAAAAGCACTTCCTAATTCAATCTTGCGATTTGCCATTAAATCGGTATTTGTTGAAAGATTGGCACTAATCGAATTATTACTTTTTGGCCAGCGCTTAGAATATGTTGCATTAGAAATTGCTTGCTGGTTCATCCTCTTTATTGGGTCTAAAGACGTTACATAATTATAATCACTATTGCTATAATAACTCGCATTAACATTTAAAGATTGATTTCGTCGTAATATTTGATTGTGGGACCATTTAACCACATAATCTTTTTGACGTGGACCAAAAATATTAAAAATATCCTTTTCTCCGGAAGTTAAAAATTGTCGTGTTTCTAGATGCAAACTGCCCGAATACCGATAGCGATTATTGTAACGATTAGTAAATTTGAATGTGATTCCCTGCAAATCGGCAAAGCTAACTAATAGTTTACTGTCAAAATAATCATTAACTGCCCAATAATAGCCAAATCCATCAAGATAGTGTCCGCGCAAGCCGCTAGTACCATATGAGGGCATTATCCAACCGGATTGACGCCCCCCTTTTTGCATTGGCAATACTGCAAACGGCAAACTGATTAATGGAATTTGAGCAATATGGAGTGTAAGCGGTTTTGCAATTACTTTATCGTTATGAATCATTTTCATCTGTGAGCTGGCAAAGTGAAAATGTGGTGTGTCTAATTCGCAAGTAGAGTAAATACTATGTTTCATATAAAACACATCTTTGTTCTCATTGCGAATTTCAGAGCTGGTATAGTATCCATCTTCTGCTTTGGTTTTTCCTTGAAGTATTTTGCCGCGTTGGGTTTGTAGATTATATTTCATTCCGTCACCAAAAAGCGGTTCCTGCTTACCTTCTTTTAGAGTCGGTTTTATTGCACGTGATGTCGTATCATTTATGGCAATAGGCAATGCATCTAATAAATTAGTTTTCCAATTTACCCCGATAAAACCTGAAGTTAGCGTAATGTCACCATAATCTACTTGGGCATTTCCAACCAGATGAGTTATTTCTTTAGGGATTTGATAGTCAATATTGTTTGCAGAGTAATGGATTATATCTCCTAAACTTTTATTAGATGTATCAGGGGAGTAGGTTCCCCGTGCCCCACCCGATATAAATATATTTTGTAATTCCTGTTTAGAAAATTGCAAAGTAATTGTGTCACCGCTAGTTTCATTGAGGCCTTGATAAGTTGAATCATTAAAAACATGATAGACAGAGGTTGCCATACCCTCCAATCGCATAGAGTCTAACTTACTTTCAATAAAATATGCCTTAAGTGTTTTGCCTGTCATGTCATCCCTATATTCACCAAGTTTTTTATCATTATGGATAGAATATGCTTTTGCACCTGAAGGAACAAACAAGTACTGTATTTCCTCTTTCTTAAAATGGGCAATGATATCATCACCGGACAATACCTCTTCATCAGATGTTACTTTTGGATCTTGGGTTAATCGTGCAATGTCTGTTTCTAAGTCATAAAATGCTTTACCACAAGTAATTATTCTATTGTCACTGTTAATGACAACCTGACCAATTGCGGTATAATTAGCGCCCTCTTTTTTAATTGGTTTTGAATAAATTAAAGTATCGGCAACAATAGTTTGATTATTTTGTAATAGTTTTGCATTGCCTACCGCTCTGCCACTATCAATTTTGGTAAAGTAAATAATTGAGTTAGAAGTGAGATCAAATTCATTATCCCAAACATGGGCTTTGCCGCTGGTAATTAATTTATCTTGAGGTGATATGAAAAGCATGGTGTCGGCTGTGATGGTAATGTTTTCCTTTATTGCTTTTGCTTTCCCAATTAGAAAACCTTGTCCTGTTTTTTCTGTATAATGTGCTATATCACAATAAAGAGTTAATTTACCTTTACTAAAAATTACATCACCTGTTAATATTTGAACTGCAGTACCTTTTCTGACGACATTTTCAAGAACATCGGCTTGTATAAGGCGTAAGCGTTCATCGGCGAAAAGCATAATAGGTAGTATTATTAACAGAAACTTTATACGCATTATTTCTTAAATCTCGTTGGCCATAAATTGGCAAGCCTTTCGACTATAAATTTTTCATAACCCAAATTGGTCGGCTTATAAAATGATTCTTCGATATCTTCAGGAAAATAATTTGCATTGATGAAATGTTCCGGGTGATCGTGCGGATATTTATAATTTTTCCCATAATCTATGTTTTTCATCATCTGTGTAGGTGCATTTCGTAAATGCAGTGGAACGGACTGTGTTCCGCTATTTTTTAAGTGACCTTGTGCCTTTTTTAGCGCGAGATAAGATGCATTCGACTTTGGGGCAGAAGCAAGGTAGGTTGTTACTTGAGCCAAAGTTATAGCGGCTTCCGGCATGCCAATCATGTGCACTGCTTGGAATCCCGCAGTTGCGATTGTTAAGCCTTGCGGATCAGCATTTCCAATATCTTCCGAGGCCAATATAATCAATCGCCGAGCGATGAATTCCGGTTTTTCACCACCTTCCAACATAGTCGCTAACCAATAGATTGCCGCATCGGGGTCGCTGCCGCGCACCGATTTTATGAATGCGCTAATAGTGTCGTAATGATAATCTCCGGTTTTATCATATAATTGTGTTCTTTTTTGGAGAGCCTCATTCAAAATTGCTGTAGTTACTTCTACTTTATCTCCTAAAAGACTTATCGATATTTCTAGGGCATTCAGCATTTTTCGCGCATCCCCACCGGCAGATTTTATAAGCTGTAATTTGACATTGTCTGAAATATCAATTTTATTTTTTTGCAGGATAATATCGGTTTGGAAAGCATTATCTAAAATTAATTTAAGTGAATCATTTGATAATGGTTTCAAAATCAAAAGCCTGCAGCGCGAAAGTAATGGACTAATAACCTCGAATGATGGATTTTCCGTAGTTGCACCAATTAATATTATAGTTCCATCTTCCACTGCATGCAATAAAGCATCTTGCTGAGACTTGCTAAAGCGATGAATCTCATCTATGAATAAGATTGTATTGTTCCCAACATCTAGTTCTTTTTTAGCTAAATCAATAATTTTCCGTAAATCTTTTACACCGCTTGATACCGCTGAAATTTCATGAAATTTTGCATTGGAAGAATTTGCAATTATTCTTGCTAAAGTAGTTTTCCCGGAGCCGGGTGGACCCCAAAAAATCATCGAAAATGGCTTGCGAGACTTGGCAAGTAAAGAAAGTATTTTATCGGAACCCACTAAATGATCTTGCCCAACGAACTGATTGATCACTTGCGGGCGCAATCTATCGGCCAAAGGTGGTAAATGTTGATTGAATATTGACTTAGTTGTATTCATTATATTTCAATTTACGTAAAACAAAGCGGTAGAAAGTAAAATTTAATTATGGTAATTTAGTGAAAAGAAATGAGAGAATTATTATGCAAAAAAGAGTAATAAATATAGCTATGGCCAGTGTTATGTTAATTGCATTATTGGCGGTTTTTGGTTGTAATGAAGAAAAAGATGAGGTAATAATGAAAAACGGTTTAATTATTGTTGATAATGTGGTGGGAGAGGGCCTAGAAGCAGAAAAATTTGACATACTTACAGTTAATTATACTGGCAAATTAGAAGATGGAACAGTCTTTGATTCATCTAAAAATCCCGGACGAGATCCTTTTAGATTCACGGTTGGAGCCGGACAAGTAATACAAGGCTGGGAGCAGGGATTTGTTGGTATGAAAGTCGGCGGAACACGTACGCTTACCATACCATCAGAATTGGGTTATGGTGTTCGCGGTGCCGGTGATGTAATTCCACCGAATGCAACACTAACATTTGAAGTCGAATTGTTGGAAGTAGAAAAAAGCGATAATTAATGTTCAAAATGTAACCTGCCAAGTTGTAAAATATATTTTAACTATAAAAAAACCCCCGCTTAGCGGGGGCTTTTTTAATTTAGTGATAATTGACTAAATGGATTTAACTTTTGCAGCAGCTTCGCCTTTTTCAGTTTTAATTACTTCAAATTCAACTTTTGCGTTTTCTTTTAAAGTTTTAAAACCACCATCGGACTGAATTTCGTTAAAATGTACGAAAAGGTCATCACCGCCTTCGCGACTGATAAAACCAAAACCTTTTTTGTCATTAAACCATTTAACTGTGCCAACTTCTCTTTTTGCCATGTTACTTTTTCCTAATTGATTATTAAATTTTGTCTAGAGTTCTGATTGGGGTATAGAGGATGTTTCTATTTAAGATTTGCTATAATTATAAATCGTTTCTACTTCTAATTCCTTGTCATAACAACTGACAACTTGTGCGAGATTACATCAATAATAAATAAATAGCAATAATTTATTAATAACCTTTAAGTTATAACTATTTAGTATATTTTTTAAGATCTGAGCCACCGAGAGGATTTGAACCCCCGACCCGTTCATTACGAATGAACTGCTCTACCAACTGAGCTACGGTGGCAAAACTTTAAAAACTGTGAAGAGAAATTACGATTATTTCTTATTGAAAGAAAACTCTCTAAAAGATGGGTAGCAACATGGGTAAAATTAAATTTAGAAATGATATGTAAAATTAATTATCGGGATTGGTAAGCCCTCACTAATTGCATCAATAATAATAATTGCACCAACATCAACTGCAATTCGTTCACCAAAAAAACGTCCGGCTACCATGAACGGAAATTGACTGAATTCAAGATCAGGAGGAAACCAATTTTCTGTAACAATAGCTATTGAATTAGATACTCTGAAATTTCCTGCTAAAACTACAATTGGTCTCTCCATTAATTCCCATTCGCCATCATAGTGCCCGTATCCCCATCCAACAAGTAATGAACCGTGATTAAAACGGTCACCATAGGTGCCAGTTGCAAAAAGAAATCCACCACCACCGCTTGTACTAAAATCATCGTTATCGTCAGAAAAATCCGGTATTTTAACATACATAGCACCTCCGGCTAATCCGAATTTTTCTTTTTGGAAAACAGTTGCTTTAATACTTCCGATTAAAGGAATGTTTTCTAATTTTAGTGTTGGCACCCACACAAATCCGGCCTGTAAAGACACAATATTATTGATACCATAATTTATCGATGGGAAAAACACACAAAAATCTCGGCAATATTTATTTCCAGTTTCAATCGGAAAAGCCGAGGGGGCAAAAAGATACATGCTTTTATTAGGATCAGTACGAAAAAGTTTACCTTCTTTAACCATTCCATCAAAGCTTTTGACTTTAAATACAGCACTTTTTGGTACACCAATAGTTAAACCAGCAGGAGTTGCTATTTTATATTCAACATCCGTCTCTTCAATAATAGTCCCAATTATTTCTGATCCATCGGTTGTTATAATTGTTACAGTTTGTAATTCTTGTGAGTGGAGAAATGTTAGCGTCATAAAAAGGATAATAAAATATTTCATAAATACCTCTAGAGTGATTTAATTAAACGAAATTTACAGTTGAAATAGATAATTTCGTATCGAAATTTTATCCTAAATATTGATGAGGAACTGCAGAACTTTCAATCAATATTATGGTGAGATGTGGTAAGGAAACCACTATAGTAATTTTCATCGATAGAATTATCATCTTTTTTATAATCATAATCCTTTACTGTTTTCCTCCAATCCCCATAACGATAAGTAAGATATTCCTCATATTCAGCAGGGATAGAATACTCATATCCTTCGAAATTGTATCTGGTAAAGTTCTCATAAAAATGAGACGGGACGGACTTTAATACGTGATCATGTTGTCCAACTATCCAATAATATTTGCCATTAATTTTTTTCTTAACAAAGATATCCATTAAACCGATTCCTGTAGCGAAAAAATATTTTTTCCTTTTAATTTTTAACAAACGAACAGAATTAACTGGAAAGTGAGGCATCTCCTTTTTGGATTTTCTTGGTCTAATTTTATATCCGGCCCACCAAAAAACTCTTTTTAATTTTAAAACATTGTCCATGTTTTGTTCAGTTATTGTTAAATCCAGATCATTGTCCCACGGTAACAATCTGTTTTCCCTGATGATACCTAAAAGAGTTCCACCCTCAAGAACATATGGTATGTTGTATTTGTCTAGAATCCCGCACACTTTTCTAAGCATTTTTTTTGCAGTAGTATGCAATTCCCCAACTAATTTTAAATTACCGGACAAAAATATAATTCCAATTATTTATTATCTTCATAGATTAAATCTAAAATTTTTCTGATTTTGCTACTAGAAGTTTGCTGAGTATACGGGAAATAGGATATTTTGACTCCAAGATTTTTAAATTTATAGTCTAACGTGTTCCATTTTTCTGTTCCCTTCCAATCATCACCTACGAACATTATATTAAATTTTAAATTATTCCACGCTTCAATTTTGTCATAATTTACCTGAGGGACAACAGAATCCACATATTTGATACTTTCAACTATAGTCATCCTCTCAGAAAAAGGAATAACGGGTGTTCTGCCTTTTTCCTTTAATGACAATTCATCGGTTGTTATGCCAACAATAAGATAATCGCATTCAAGTTTTGCATTACGCAAGATATTCAAATGACCAATATGAAATAAATCAAAAACCCCTGTCGTGTAACCAATTTTCACCATAAGTTAGTTTTTTAAAACCAGATAGTTAATTAAAATCAATTTAATCATTTTCTTTTAATTTAAGTTTTTACTATACATAAAAATATTGAGAACAAAATGATTTGTGTTATGAAAATTACAATTTTAAAATATAAATTCTGATGAAATAATGGTCATTATATGAAAGCAGTTACTGTAGCAATTATAATAATATTTAGCATTTGCTTTAGTCAAAATGTAACACCGGACAGTTTAAAGACACATCACAAGACAATTGGTTATGATAAAATTCAACACGTTGCTTTCAGTTGTTTATGGACATTAAGTAGTCAATATATATTAGAGAATAAATCAGACTTTGGTCAGGATAATGCACTATCTTACTCGATAGGTTCAGCTATATCGCTTGGAATGGCAAAAGAATTAAATGATAGTCATACCAGAAAAAAGCGGTTTGATTGGGGCGACATGCTAGCCAATGGTGTAGGTATTGCAATTGCAGTTTTAATTGTTACACACTAAATTACGGTTGATAATATTTAGCCGTGCGATACGCCCCGTAAATTTCTCCACCATATATAATAAAGGTAACTCCTCCGGAAATTACAGTTAACGCTTTCCAATCATTTTGATAGGCATAGTTGGTAATGGCTGCATATAGCAAGAATTGCGATAATCCCATAAATCCATCAAACCACCGGTTGGCGTACATTCTGCCGCTGCCTGGAATTACTGCTGAAAACGATGCCGCCAAAGCAGGTGATTTTTTACGAATTAATGGTTTTGGTAGATGAACAGGGTCAATCAATCGCAAGTCAGTAGGTTGAAATTCCCCGCCATGTTTTAAATGATCCTCCGACGAACTCGGATTACAGCGGACTATACGATCCGATGCCATAAAACTTCCGCGCAAGATACCGTAATCTCTAATTGCTTGAGCGCCGTAATTACTGCAACTTGGGTAGAATTGGCAATTTAGTCCATGCGCATTGTAGGAAAATCGCTGAAACGCGGCAATTGGTAGAATCCCCATTTTTTTTAACAGCGACACATCTTTTGATATCAATAGCGTATCAGCCGGATATTTTGACTGACCAAATGATATCGCTAATGCGAAAAGCATGAATATTATTGTGGATTTTAAATGGTTTCTCTTCACTGGCAACTTGTTTTAAATTGGTTACGGAATTTTACAAAACATTATTATTATTTACAGTAAAAAGATTGCATAAACAGGAGAACTTTTAAATGAACGGATGGATTGAAACCTTCACCAATTTATTGCATAATCCTTTCTTTTTAATTTTGGCAGTAATAATTGCAGTGCTGATCGTATGGGGCGTGATTAAGAGATTATTCAAGCTAGCTATGATTGTTCTAACCGCATTTGTTATTTATAGTGCTTTTCTATTGTGGACCGGACGCAGTATTCCCAAATCTTTTGATGAAATTAAAGAAAGCGTTAAAGAAACTGTTTCGAGCAGTAAAGAAAACGTAAAAGAAAATAAAGAAGACATCGAAGAAGCAGTTAAGGAAAAGGCTAAAAAAACGTTTATGGATAAGTTAGAAGATTTTTTTAGCGGTGACTAGTTTTAAAAGTCTGAAAATTCATCAACAGCAAATCCGAAAAATGCTGCTGCGACCATCGCGATTATCATAAAAATAATCACCACAATATAGGTTATCCCAGTTATCATAAAATACTGTCGGAGATTGTTCAATCCGATTTTTAAACCTTCCGAATCTTCCTCATAAATACTATGTTTAAAATTGGAAGCCGCTGAATTTAGTCGCGTTCCAAGATAGACCATAAAAACGCTAATTAGTATTGTTAAAGTGGCTAATGCCAAGTTGGAGCTATCAGCAAAAATGCCTAGTAGAGTAATTATTCCCATAACAATCAGGAACATTCCAATAATCTTATTCCATTTTGACAATTTATCTAAAATGAAAAATCCTTCTGAATCCAAATCGAATATTATTTTATCTTTTTCGTTCATGATATTTCCTTTTTGTAATAATCCTATAATTATAACAATTAATTTACATGATGTGACTACAGAACACAAGTCAGTGATTATATAATAATGATTACCTTACATGACTTTTTTAATAAATTCGCACTCTTATTTTAAAAAGGAAAGGAAAATCATGTTCCAAAAAGATTTATTAAACAATAAAACGATTATCATAACTGGTGGCGGTACTGGATTAGGAAAATCGATGGCGATGCGCTTTGGAGAATTGGGCGCAAATTTAGTTATTACCAGCAGAAAGCAAGAAATTTTAGATGAAGCAGCAGTAGAATTACGGGAAACTGGTGCAGAAGTTTTGCCAATTGCTTGTGATGTTCGCAAACCGAATGAAGTACAAGGTGTGGTTGATGAAACAATTAATAAATTTGGTAAAATTGATATTTTAGTAAATAATGCTGCAGGGAATTTCATTAGTCCGACAGAATTATTAACACCTGGTGGCTTTAAAGTAGTCGTTGATATTGTATTAAACGGGACATTTAATTTTACACAAGCCGTCGGCAAAGAAATGATAAAAGCAAAAAATGGCACAGTTTTAAACATTGTTACTACGTATGCCTGGACTGGCTCAGGTTACGTTGTCCCCTCAGCGGCGGCGAAAGCTGGAGTTTTGGCAATAACAAAATCACTTGCGGTGGAATGGGCAAAATATGGTATCAGGCATGTGGCAATAGCCCCGGGACCATTTCCAACAAAGGGAGCATGGAAACGATTGGCTCCACCCGGCTTCGGAGTCGAGAAAAAGATGAAGGAGAGGATTCCACTAAAACGCTTTGGAGAACACATTGAATTAGCTAATTTGGCCGCGTATTTAGTGAGTGATGAAGCGGGGTATATTAACGGTGACGTGATCACAATTGATGGTGGAGAATGGTTAAAAGGCGCCGGTGAATTTAATGAATTGGAAAAAATTCCAAAGTTGATGTGGAAAGCAATAAGTAAGAAAGCAAGGGGCAAAAAATAATTAGTTTATAACGTTGCAAAATATATTTACTTAATATTTTTAATAATTATGACAAAATTTAGCATCAAAAAGATTAATTACGGTTCCCCGCCCAATAAATTCACAAAAAAATTCTATATTGGTATTTGGTTAATAATAATAAGCTTGATTGTTGGCAAAATAACTCAAGCGGTATTTTTTTTCTATTACACCAATATTTTTTTAAGAAAAATTTCTATAATTGTATATCTTTTTTCTTGGTTTCCATTTTTATTGGGAATAGCTTGGGCGGGAAAGCAATATGTTGACAAATATAATAGATTCTTCACATTCAAATATTATAAAAATAAGATTAAATCGATAAAAAATAAAAGTACCCAATGAATAACATTATTTTTATTATCAATACCGTAAGTCCGATATTCTTAATTGTTATTTTGGGTTGGGTATTGCGAAAAATTGGTGTGATAAATGAAGAGTTTATTAAGCAATCTATTAAATTTGTGTTTCATGTACCACTACCAATACTTGTATTTTTAAAATTAGCAACTGTGGATTTTAATAAATTATTTGATGGTAAAATCATTATTATAGTTTATGGCTGCATGTTAATAATTTTCTTTTTGGGCTGGATACTTTCAAAGGCTCTTATAAAAAGAGGGGAAGGAAGAGGAGTTTTTATCCAGGGTGGTTTTTGGCCGAATAATGTAATTATTGGTCTAGCGCTTGTAATGAATATTTTCGGTGAAGATGCAGTTTCAAAAATGGTTATGATATTAATATTTTTAATACCGTTAGATTATATGTTGTCTGTTATTGCCTTAACAATTTCCGACAGAAAAGAGAAAAGAAGCAAAGCCATGCTTGATATGATTAAATCAATTGCACTGAATCCAGTGATAATTGCAGCAATATTTGCAATTGTTTTTTCATTAATTCGGTTCCCAATACCTAATGCATTGATAAATACGGGTAACTATTTAGCAGCCATTACTCTTCCATTGGCATTAATCGGCCTCGGTGGTACATTAAAGATAAAGCTGTTAAAAAATACTTCATTTATCACATTGGGGGCGTTAATAATTAAATTGTTAATCTCGCCTATGCTAGCTATTACGGTAGGTTATTTTATTGGTTATACTGATATCGACTTGGGAATACTTTTTATAATATTTGCCTGCCCAACCGCTATTATTAGTTTTGTTTTAGCTGATGCGATGACGCCGCATGGAGAAATTGCAGGAAATATTGTATTAACAACCACCCTTGCTTCGGCAATCACAATTCCACTTGGGCTGATGATTTTAACTTATATGAATTTGATATAAAAACCCCTCAAGTTTTTTTAAACTTTGAGGGGTTTTGTTGGCATTAATTATTTACCAATCCAATAAGTTAGTTTAACTGCAAAGGCATTATCGGCATCTGCTTGAAATAAATCTTTCGTATCTCTATTGAAGTTGAAATTGCCTGGATTATTATCATCAGAACCGTTGCGTGTCCAAACTAAAAACAGGGTTGAACCCGGACGAAACTCCCATCGCAACACTGCGCTACCCACCAATGCTTTGTAGTTGAAATCAGGATTTTCTATATAAAACGAATTATCATCGATACCGTTAGGATATAGCTCATAATTGCCATCAGTGTCCTCAATGATTTCCATACCATTATCAACGCCATACTCTACAAAATCATAGCTCTCAGGTTTGGTGAATTCCTTGAATCTAGAATATGAACCGACTGTCATATACGGTTGAACATAAGCCTGGAATGAAAGTTTTGGTGTAAACGTATAATCAACTCTCAATTCGGCGGATATGGTTTTTCTATCCATTTGAGCAACAATGTGTCTGGTGCCAAACATTTCGACTGCTGTCTCATCCTCAAATGAATCAAGATATTGGTCAATTTGAACCTGATTATTAAATCCGGGGTCAAATGCAATCCGTAATCTAGTTCCGAGATTAACCTCTATTTCGGGGGACACATGCATTGAATAAGTGCCATTTTCAGATTTTTGATATTCTACACCCAATTCATATATAACGGATTTTCGAGAATCTGTTCTAGCAAAAACTCTTGACCACATTCCTGATGGTTCAATTACCAAGGGACCGCCACGAAGCGTTTGGTCACTAAATGTCCTAGGACCAATACCAATAATTGGATTAATAGTCCAAAAATTGTTAAATCGCGCAAAACCAAAAAGAAATAGCATCTCACTTAATTTATCTCCTGCAAAATTATGATTGGTCATATATGCAGTATTTAGCATGGCTCGCTGAAAAAACTTGCCAGGCTCTAGCCATTTATATCCAAATGAGATATGTTTATTAATTTTATCTGCTCTGAAGTTCAATCCCATATCATTGTTTTCAAATCCTGGTGATACAAGTTGTATCGCTGAGTTAAAGCTCCATTTACCTGTTTCTTTATTGATTATTGCTTTTCCAACAAACCCTTCAAGATTTGTTCTATCTGGATCAAGTTCCACATGGTCTGCATCGGGACGCTGATAATAACGTGCAGAGCTTTGTTGAAGATCATATATAAAATCTTTGGAGCCAACCACATTTGAATAACCCAAGAATCCGCCAATTACCCAGTCCTTGCTATGATTGAGAAACGTCCACCCGTCTAATCCTATTACAGTGCTATTGTCAGATAATAAATCCCTTAATGATTCATCATCAAATTGACGATTAACATAAGTGGTAACTAATCCCAATCCTTGTCTACCTTGATTAAATTCCTTTAAAGTTCTGAATAGATTATAAGAAGTGAATGGTTCAACTTCTACTTCAGAGTCTTCATCATCAATTCTAACTTTTGCAAATTCTCTACGAGTTATAGCAGAAACTCCGCCAATTGCCCAAGAATCAGTGATTTTTCCGCTAATTTTTGTGGCTCCAAGAATGGAAGTGGCTGAGGGAACCTTTAACCAATCGCCCTCGACATCATAACCATAACTAGGATATTTACCAATTCGCCTACTATAAAAGAAGGTGGGTTCCATCGTTCCAAAATTCATGCGATTGGTTGGACCTCCTACTCCAAACCTGAAAATTCCGGCCCCCTCAATAAAAAATGGTCTTTTTTCTTGATAATAAGTTTCAAATGCAGATAAGTTTAATTCAGAGGGATCGACTTCTACTTGACCAAAATCAGGGTAAATAGTGGCATCAATTGTTAGATTATTTCCAATGCCAACTTTTAGATCAGTACCAATATTAATTCTTGAATCTCTGCCGTCATAAAAAGGATTTTCATCTTCAGTTTTTAAAATCCCATAATTTCCAGTAACGTAAGGTGTCATTTCCAATCTTTTGGGAGGTTGGATATTTTTAATGCCTCTAATGGTTGCAAAGTGAGAAACCATACCGGATTCATCACGAGCAATGTAAGTAAAGAAATCCATTTCTTCTTTTCGGTGAATCCGTCTGCCTAAACCAATTCCCATTATATTTTCGATGGCTTTATTAAATCTTAATTGTGAAAATGGAACTCTAATTTCAATACTCCAGCCCTTCTCGCTGATCCTTCCCTGTCCATCCCATATGCCGTCCCATGAGTCATCAAAATTGCTATCATTTGATATTGTTCCATCAGCAATAGAGCCTATTGGGTTGATGCCAAACCAAAATCCTGAACGCTTATCATAATAAGAATCTATTACTATATATAAAATATCTGATGATTCTCCTTGTGGGTCGCGTCTGCTCATTCTGGCGACAATTGAATCAGGATTGCTATCAAACATCATTGCACCAACATATAGTGCATTGTCATCATAGCCTATCCAAAACTCGGTGTCTTCACTCCCAGGAATTCCATTGTTGGGTTCATACTGAACAAATGAATCATTAGCTTTGGTTGAATAAAGCGCTTCGTCTAATATTCCATCGATATTTAAAGGTTCTTCTAATCGTACAGCTGTTATTTCTCTATTCCGGTAGTTCTCAGGATTAAACACTTCAGTTTGAGCTTGAATGAGAGTTGCAACTGAAATCAAGAGTATAAGTTTGCGCATATGATCCTCAATAAAAATTATTGGTAAATATATCTTTGACAAAAATAGCAGGAAATAGTTGTCTTGCTATTTTTTGTTATATTTCTAGGTGTGATTAATTAAAATATCTTCGACAATAAGGCATGTAAGTGACGATACAATATGCTATATATAATTAACAGAAACGGGATTGTAATTCCGACGAATAAAAATGGACTTATCCGAATTTCTTCTGCGAAGGGATTATTTTTTTGCTTATTTGTATACCAGTTTTTAAAAACTAAAAAACTGAGATTCGAAAGATACATTGACATGCCCAAAATAATTAATAATGCTATAAATTCAACAAAACCTAAAGAATTCAACCATTGACTAAACTTCATTAAATATCCTTGTTATAAATATGCTGCTCCAAAAACACCGGCTGAATCACCGAGTTTATTTTTTAAAATGGGAGTGTCAACTTCATCGTTGAACACGTTTTCATATACCGACTTGATCCCTTCGTCATATAATATTGGAATATTTGATACACCTCCGCCCAATACAATTGCATCGGGATCTAAAATGTCTATTACATTAGCTAATGCAATGCCAAAATTACTGATCAATTCCTCTTTCCACTTAATATAATGTTTTTGCATATTGATTGGTAATTGTTCCGCGGTGGCGATGATGTCACGTAGTGATTTGGTCTCGCCAGTCAATGTCTCCCAACGCTTTTCCAAAGATGGTCCGCTAATGTAGGTTTCCACACAACCCTTTCTACCACAGTAACATTGATTGCCATTAGGAAATAAAGTATGATGACCCCATTCCCCGGCAATAGACATCCTGCCATGATGAATTTTACCATTGATTACAATACCACCGCCGACTCCTGTGCCGATTATTACACCAAATACAACATTATACCTCCTCGCAGCACCTAATTTTGATTCAGCTATTGCAAAACAATTTGCGTCATTATCCATTTTGATTTGGCAAGCAATTCTCGCTTCGATATCTTCTTTTAATGGCTGACCTATCAAACAAATTGTATTGCTGTTCTTTATTCTGCCAGTATGTGGCGAAATTGCTCCAGGTGTACAAATTCCAATAGAAGTATCTGTTTTTGAAATTCCTTGTAATTCTTTAATCAAATCTGCAATATTGTTTACTATATATTCATAACCTTTTGTACGATTGGTTGGAATACGTTTTCTTTCTAAAACATTACCCTGTTTTATCAAGAAGAATTCCTTCAATTTTTGTACCGCCTAAGTCAATACCGATTCGGTTCAAATTATTCCCTCAAGACAATGCTTAAATTCTGAAAGTATCATCGCTGTTGCACCCCAAACTTTATGTTCACCAAATTTAAAAAACGGTACATCAACTGGTATATCTCTAATGTTTCGTAATTCCATTTGTGAATTTCTTTTACTAAGCAAGTCGGAAATCGAGGCACTAAAAACATTGCTTACCTCTTCCGGTTGGGGAGTAGATATTTGGTTTTTGCTGAACAAATCCGACAAAAGGGTGAATCATATAACCGGTAACTTTTACAAATAGTGGCGTGAGCTCGCAAACGAGATCAATTTCATCTATGGGAACACCTATTTCCTCCTCTGTCTCACGCATCGCAGTTTCATGTAGATGTTCACCATCTTCCCACGAGCCGCCCGGAAACGATATCTGACCTTTATGGTGTTGGACAACATTTGTACGCTCAGTAAGAATAAAACGGATATCATCTTTATCGGGATATAATAAAATCAAGACAGCAGAAGGTATTGCATGTTCCAAAGTATTTGGAAAAGAAATATTAACTCGCGGCTTGGCTAACATCGCATTTTGTGCTGGTTTACCTGGCAAATTAGTGCTGCAATTATTTTTTAGTTTTTCTATTAGTGTATTAATGTCCATCAAATTTGTAATATCTTGATACTTAAAATTATCATTAATTATACTAAAATACGAATAACTGTCTATTTATGAAAATAAAGCACATTGTGTGGGATTGGAATGGTACGCTTCTGAATGACAATTGGTTGTCAATCAAAGCAATAAACATTTTATTGCTCAAGTATGGACTACCTGCAGTGGAAAAGGAGAAGTATTTAGAATTTTTTACTTTTCCTGTGATTAATTATTATAAAAAATTGGGTTTCGATTTCGAAAAAATACCGTTTAACATAGTCGGAACCGAGTTTATTGATGAATATACCAAGCGAATGTATGATGCTCAATTGCAGGATGGTGCTAGAGAAACTGTTGGAAAAATTTTCTGAAATGGGGATTTCTCAATCGTTACTTTCTGCCGCAAAGCAAAAAATGTTAGAAGACTTAATGAAGTATCACAAACTGGAAAAGTATTTTATAAAAATATCGGGATTGGATAATCATTATGCAAATAGTAAGGTCGATATTGGTCGTTCGTGGATAAACGAATTACAATTTGAACCAAATGAAATATTATTAATTGGTGATACAATACACGATGTTGAAGTAGCAGATGAAATTGGAACAAAATGTGTGTTAATTGCTCAAGGTCATGCCACCTATGATCGACTAAT
This sequence comes from uncultured bacterium, assembly GCA_963715945.1. GTDB lineage: Bacteria > Fidelibacterota > Marinisomatia > Marinisomatales > JAHJCW01 > JAHJCW01. The sequence continues at coordinate 324,448 of CAVQSL010000015.1, read as the reverse complement.
AGCTTCCGGCAGGAGAGTATTTAATAATTTATATGAATTTAAAGGATGGTTTATTAAACAATGAAACTTATATCAAAGAAAATTAAAGCAACATGGTTTATAAGATATTTTGGATTAAGCAAGGTTCCGTTAATATTTTATTGTAGACCTTCTGTTATTGAGTTAAATAACAAAACAGCTATTATTAAAATCCCATTTAAGCGTAGGAATAAAAATCACCTTAAATCAATGTACTTTGGTGCTTTATCAATTGGTGCAGATGTTGCCGGTGGCGTATTGGCAATGGATTTAATTCGTAAAAGCAGACATAATATTTCATTGGTATTTAAAGATTTTAAGGCAGAATTCTTAAAACGTCCCGAAGGTGACACTCACTTTACCTGCAACGATGGACAAGCTGTAAAAAAATTGATTGAGTCTGCCATCAGCACCGGTGAACGGGTAAACATGCCATTAAAAATAACCGCCACCGTTCCTGAATTATCAGGAAATGAACCGGTGGCGGAATTTATTTTAACTTTATCTTTGAAAGATAAATCGAAATCGTAAATATTATTTAATTAAACTTCTTAAATTGCCTAAACCTTCGCGGATACTTTTCTTTAAGGTTTCTGCCCCGTCAATAATTAAATCCACATCATTAGGAAATGGAACCGAAGTATTCTTAAGTAACTCCTTCGATTCGTTGGACAATGCATTTACATCCCCAACCGCGCGAGCAGAAATATGTTCGAAAACACTTTCAGCTCCAACCGGTATTTGTTTAATAACTTTACGTGGTTTATTTTGTACCAGTTCAATATCCCCTTCCAGTTTGGCAGCTTTAAGTTGATGTGTCTCAATTAAGGTGCATGAAATCGTACGTTTTTTAGTAATCTTGATATCATTACCTTCCGAATCTTTCACAACATTGCCCTTATCGTCCAGTAAATATTCCCAACCATCTTCGATCTCTTTAGTCTCCATACGATCTTTTTGCTGTACCTGTTCGGGAGACACTTCTATTTTCTTCAGATTTATGATTGTAAAATAATCATAGTAAGGGTTATCAATTGGATTGGTGATTGCGTGGAACTCGATCCATTCCGAATTAAAATCCGTAACACCGAACGCCATTAAATCATTTTTAAATTGCTCAGGTAGATTTAGCTGAGTTTTGTTCTCAAATGATACAAAAATCCTGGCTAATTCCTTTCCAATGTGCATTCTTCAATTAATTGATTGATATTTTGATATTTCCTGCATATTCCTTGGCTTTCTGAAATTCATAATATGCTTGGCGGTAGGATTCTTTGTCCTCCTTTTTCATTAATTCGTTAGCGTGATTCCAGAAGTAATCGGCAGCTTTTTTCTTGGCGTTAATTATCTCTGAATCATAATCAATATATTGGTAGTCAATAACTTGACCACCCAATTGTAAGGGTAAAACCGTGCTAACCAAAGCTTGTCGATCTTTTAAATTTGAATATTTTTCAAATATTTCGTCCCAATTATATGGACTCCCCTCTTCTTTTAAAAATTTAATTCGGTCGTAATCTTGTTGATTTGCCAACAAATAAGCTTTGTCCAACACCTCAATTTGTTCTTGGTCTGTATTGTCTACTCTTAATTTTTTCACGGCTGTTTTGAGTAGCTTCATCATAATCTCCACGCTGTAATTGTTTTAATGATGAGGCGCAACCTGCGATTAATATGGCCATCGCAGTTAATAAGATGATCTTTTTCATGACAGTTTTTCTCCTATTATGTAATTATAAGCAAATAAAGTTACTAAAAATTAATTTTGATTACTGATAAAAATCTCCACGATTAATTCTCAAAGCAATATCAACAATTACTTTAAAAACACCAATTTTTTATTTTTAATTTCGCTTCCCATTCGAATTTGTACAATATAAATGCCTGCTGTAACATTGTTATTGTGTTTGTCAAGTCCATGTCCATGTTATTGTATTATAACCGCGATCATGTTTTTTATTATCTATTAATTTGATGATTTCTTCTCCTAATAAATCATAGATAATTATAGAAACATTTGTTTGTTTTGGTAGATCAAATCCAATTAAAGTAGTATGGTTGAATGGATTAGGATAATTTTGATCAAGATGTAATTTTGCCGGAGCGAATGAACGACCATCAATAGTTATCGGGATTCCAGAATTCAGGGCATATGTTTGCGACTCGCCATCAGATGCCACTATAGAAATCTCACCATGAGTAACAGATATCGTATCGGTGCTGGATAGAATGTCTTTTAAAACATATTCAGAATTAGTTGAACTCAAACCATAACGTGAAAGTTTTGATAAATTCCCACTAAAGATAACATCATAAAAAATAGGATCGTTTTCGATGTCAGTAGACGGTTCCCAACTGACAGAAAAAGTGTTTAAATAATTAGACTTATTAATTATTAGAGTTGAATCAACTGATGGTGTAACTATATTAAAGTTTATCGGTGAATCATTGACTGATGTGACTTCGACAGGTATCGTGTATGATGTTGAATCATTCCCCCCAAAATCAGCACCACCATCATCAGACATAGTTATTGTAATTGATGTAGTACCAAAAATGTTAGAAATTGTTGAGAAAATTAAAATTGCAGTTGTATCAGGACTAAAATAGTTTAGAGTTGGATGCGGTAAAATATTAGTATTATTGGACTGGACACTGATACTTATTTGCTGACCGGTTTCCCAAGGTCCAGCCTTAACGCTGGTTAGTTCTACGCTTGTTTCTGAATCCTCGGGGATTTGTATATTATCCAGCAAATTGAATAGTGGAGGGTCGTTTATCGGTGAAATATGTAGATTAAATTTTGTTGAAAATGTATCTATACCACCATTGTCCGCCCCACCATCGTCAATTACCATAACAGTCACAGGTATGGTTCCGAATATATTATCTACTGGATCTAATATGACAAATCCGGTATCTTCAGCACTAATATATTGAATATCCCTGATGCTGATAAAAGACTTTATCATCAAATGCTGTAACTGAGAGAGTTTGTATTTCATTTTCAGGACCAGCATTAATGCCTGATATTGGGATTAAAATATTTTTTGAGTCTTCCATAAAATGTAAATCTATAATCGAGTCGATGTGGGGAGCGTCATTAACGGGGTTTAAATTGATTATTGCCATACTTGTGTCTTTACTTGCGCTGCCAAAGCTATCTACAACCTTAAATCCAAATGTGGCATAGCTATTACCAAATTCATTAAGAATGGGGTCAAATGCAAGTTTTGAGATATCATCGCAGGTAATTGAATATTCAACTAAAACACTATCATAAGAAAAATAATTTAGATAATTAGTATTATAAAAAATTATTTTATCTAAATTATGACCATCTGCATCAGAAAACGGAAAATCCAATTCACTGAATGAATGTTGAATATCCTCGTATAAATTTAATGTAATATCTGAACTTAATGGCCTAGATTGGGTAGTGACATTTGCTATATTTGATATTGGACCCTGGTTCCCGGAGATGTCAACTGCTTTAATTCCATAATAGTAGTTTGTTGCTGAAACGTAGTCTAAATCAATAAAATCACTTTTAGGTGCATAAACAGTTCCAACAATACTTGAAGGTTGTTGAATATCACCCAATATAGGATTGCGATATATATAATATTTTTCCAAATCAATTTCAGGGTTTGGTATCCAATCAATTTTTACTGAATCGGCTTCGAGAAATACCTGTAATCCACTCGGGGCTATAGGAGCGATTTGGTCAATTGTTTTCCCTGCGACTGGGGTTGTTCTTTTACTGGCGTGCTTATGAATATCCATTGCATCAATTGAATAATAATAGATATGATTTAATAATAACATTATTATCGGTAAAGGTAGTGTCTGGTTTAGTGTGGTTCCAATATAATCTTGCACACCATCTTTTTCTAGTGATCGAAATATCGTATATGAAAAAAGATCAGTCCTCTGTATTTGCATGCCATTCAAGACTAATGTTGGAATTTCCTGATATGGTTTTTAGTCCTGTGGGTGTATCCGGTGGTGGGTCAGATATTGAAATGGCCTCTTGTATTGCATTATATGCAACTAATGCCATTATAGCAGCCCCTTCCGCATTTGGATGTACGCCATCAATGAAAAGTTCAGGTTTCCCATCTAATGCATTATAAAAGTTTGCAATTGTTAAATTTAATTCACTAGCAATCTGTTTTATCATAGGAATAATTTCATCAATAATAGGGGCGTTTCTATGTCCCGCCGATTCATCAAAGACAGGAGGTGGTAATCCAAGAATAAATATGGGATCTTCACTGCCGGGGAAATTCTTGTAATCGTCTATCAATTCATAGTAGTCTTCTTTAAAATGATCCCTTTCGACCCAATTGTCTTCATCGCTGTCATTGGTTCCCAATAGAATAATTACGATGTCATGAGGAGTCGCGATTGAATATGTCCATTGCTGTGATCCGATGTATGGTAGTGAAGTGTATTTAAGTAAGGTTCTGCCGGGTGCTCCGCGATTTGCTACAATATAGTCACTTCCCAAGAGCACTTTTAACTGAGACGGATAACTTTCAACGCCGGGATTCTGTAACCCGCTTCCCCAAGTTATGCTATTGCCGACACAAAGCAACATTTAACTTGAGCATTGACTTGACCAATGAAAGCAATTATGATTAAATAGATCGCAAATAATTTATATTTATAGGTTTGCTTGTACATGTAATCTATTAAAAAGATTCAAAATTTAACCGTAACACACCTATTCGTTTCAACTATTTTATAGAATATTAATACTAATTGAATCTATCATGATGATTTTCCATCATTATTAAAATGGAACATGGTCTAAATTAATGTGTAAGTTTTAATTAGATTCCTTAATAATTATGAAAATATGATTTTCTTAAAATATTCAAAAACAATAGCTATTATTATCGCTTGGATAACAATCTTAAGTGCCCAGAGTGATTTTGGTCGAATTAGCGGTTACTTAAAAGATGCTTCTACTGGTGAGCCGATAATGTATGCCAATGTGGTATTGGGGGGAACTGACCTAGGAACAGCTTCAGACAATCATGGATACTTTGTAATCACAAATATACCCACCGGTGAACATAACCTTAAGATCATGATGATGGGTTATAAAACAGAATCATTAGAGCTAAATATTTCTTCCAATGATGACCAACGTCATGACTTTGAACTTTCAACAACTGTAATAACTGGGGAAGATATAACCGTTACTGCTGAACGTCAGCGCTTTAAAGAAAAGGTAGAAGTCAGCAGAATTAATCTAGGGTTGCGTGAGATAAAAAATGCCCCTGCATTTGTAGAAGCTGACCTGTTCCGCACACTTCAGCTTTTGCCTGGTGTAACTTCGACAAATGATTTTTCATCAGCCTTGGTTGTGCGCGGCGGTAGTACCGACGAGAATCTGATTTTATTGGATGGCATCGAGCTATATAATCCATATCATTTAGGCGGAGTGTTTTCTACTTTTAATGCAAATGCGATTTCCGACGCAGAGTTCGTCGCCGGTGGTTTTCCGGCGAATTTTGGAAACCGAGTTTCATCTGTTTTGCAAATCACATCGAAAGAAGGCAACTCAAAGAACGGCAAATTATTTAACGGCAAAGGTTTTGGCAAATATTGGGATATAAGTCAATTGCAAGGAGAAGTTAGTTTGCTGAGTTCAAAGATCCTTGTCGAAGGACCGCTATATAAAGGTTCATGGATGTGGTCATATCGGCGGACTTATTTTGATAAGTTAGCCGGACTATATTATAGAATTAAACCAAATTCTAGCGATTTGGATTGGAAATATTATTTTTGGGATACGCAGGGCAAATTCATTCATAATATGTCATCGAAAAACAGATTGACATTTTCTACCTACCTAGGACGTGATGTTTTAAGTATGAACTTGGGTGAATCCGATGATAAAGTCAATTTTGATTGGGATTGGGGAAATTTCACCAATAGCCTGCAATGGCGTTATGTACCAAATTCGAAATTCCTATCAACGTTATCGATTGCCAATACAAATTTTCAATTCGATGTGAATTTAAGTATTTCTGAACAAGATTCTGTCGGCAATACTCAAACAAGTAGGATCGTCGTTTTTAACGAAATAAATGATTGGACCGTGAAAGAAAAATTGGATTGGTACATATCTAATAAACACACTCTTACCGCAGGTTTTGAATATAAACAATTAGGTATGCAATTTAAGTTTGGTGTAGATGATGTAACATATTTTAATCAAAATCAAAAACCATATATCTTTAGTTCCTATTTACAGGACAAGTGGCAAATATCCCCATTGTTAACATTTCAACCTGGTTTGCGAATTTCAAAATATGAATTACATGACAATTATTACCTTGAGCCTCGCATAGGTTTTAAATATTTATTAAATGAAAATTTGGCCTTGAAAGGAGCCTGGGGCAAATACAATCAATTTATATTTACGACAAATGATGATGACGCAATTTTAAATATAGTTGATTTTTGGCAGCCGATTCCTGAAAATTATAAAGCAAAATCAATGCAGCAATATATTTTAGGCATTGAGCAATGGCTTGGAAGCGGTTATTTTGCAAGTCTAGAAGGATATTATAAACCATATGATAATGTGCTTACAAATAATCCAAATAATAATCCGATTGATCTGAATGATGATTATATCGAGGGAACTGGGGAAGTATATGGCATTGAACTTTTATTACGTAAAAACATTGGTAAGCTAACGGGTTGGATTGGTTATTCTTATATCTACAATCGTCAAAAATATGATTTTAACAGCGATGATAAAATTACCGAAGAATTTGGTGAAATATTCGCACCGCAATCCGACCAACCTCATACCTTAAATGTTATTGCAAATTACTCGTTAAACAAAAAAAATAATTTTGGATTTACAATCAGTAATAGCAGCGGCCGACCCTACACTCCAACGGTCGGTTATACATATACACAAAATTTAAGTTCGGGACAAGGTGGCGGCGATACTTATAATAATCCTTATGGAAATTTAGTTGAATTGACTGGCTTGAAAAATTCCGCACGATACCCGATGTATCTTCGTTTAGATGTGAGTTGGGCACGCAAAATAACTCCTTTTGGTTGGGATGGCAATTTCAAATTTCAGATTATCAATGTTACTAATCATTTTAATACATTATTATATGATTGGGACTTAGAGAACGATTCAGTTACGGCTATTGGTATGTTCCCATTTTTTCCGTCATTAGGAGTGGAATTTAAATTCTGATGAAAGTAATTCGTAAAATACTGATTATATCAATATTAATTGGAATTAGCGGTTGTAGAAAGGAGCTTAGTATTGCCGAATTTTCAGATGATTTTAGTTCATACACTAGTGAATTGCGCGTCGAAGCAATTTTAAATCCGACTGACTTTATGAATTCGATTGTTCGTGTTGATAAAACAATTCTAGTTACCGACACATCATTATTTAACGGTTTAGATGATAATGGAGATTGGGTCGGCTATACTGATGAGAACGGTAATGGAAAATGGGACGAGGGCGAGCCGCTAAATGATGATGTTGGCGGCAAAGATGGTGGTAGAGGTAATGGCATCCCCAACAAGGGTGAGCCGCATGTGGATGATTATGCAGAGATTCTACCCTTAATTCATGATTCGACCATGACATCGATTTTATTAATTGAGAAGTCTTCCGGTAATTTAATTGCAGAATTTGGATGGAAGAAAAACGCTGGTACAATTGAAGAATTCCGTCGTGAAGTTAGCATTGGATCTGAGTCTCAAGAAGTAATTGATTACATAGAACTATTTACTTACGGCGGATACAAACCCTTAGAACAATATGTAAACGTTCAAATTGAATTTGGAAAAGAATATGAATTTCAAATCACAACGGCAGACAATAATATAATTACCGGCAGTACAATTCCGCTCCCTCCGGCAGAACTGGTTTTGGAGGGAACTACTTGGGAGGCTGACACTCTATTGCTAAGGTCTAATGCGAATGATTTAGTTCAATTTTTAACTAACGATAATGTATCGCTTGGTAATTTTACATTTAGAGAAGTTATAAATAGTGATTCATTAATTTTTTCACACAGCGCATTTTTCCCACCGAGCATATCTGACCAACTCGGATACTCAATTTTTGAATTAGTTCCGAGTATGTTCCCCCTAGGATTATCACAAGTAACGGTATCAATTCTTGACAGTTTTTATAGTCAATATTTTATATCAAGTTTACCCCTTCGAGATGAGGCATTGTCCAATATACGAGATAAAAACGGCAAAGTAATTCTCGGCATTGTTGGTTCGGCCACCCTTACAAATCTATACGTAAGAAATATAAATTTATAATACGAATACAAGATAAATAAATCTTGTATTATCTGTATTGTTGACTTTAACTTTCCAACAGTATATGCTTTTAGTTTATTAAAAAACGTATAGTAGTGAGAAAAATATGACATTTGATTCAAACGAACCGTTGCTTGGTATCGGCATGGCTGCCAGTAAACTTGGTGTTTCTCCAGAATTATTGCGACTATATGAAAGGGAAGGGTTAGTAATTGCCCATAAAACCCCATCGGGTCACCGACTTTATTCCGAAAGAGATCTAGAATGGATACAGTGTTTCCGCGAGCAGATAACTGAGAACAAGATGAACATTGCAGGTGTCCGCACATTGTTAGCTTTAATGCCGTGTTGGAAAATAAAAAGTAAATGTTCTAAAACAGACTGTGAGGCCTGTAAAGCATATAAAAATGGCCTGGTAGTATGTTGGACATTAACCGACCAAGGTTCAAAAGTTTGTCGTGAATCGAGCTGTCGCGATTGCGAAGTATATAAATATGCCTGCAGCGCAGGTAAACTAAATAAAATGTATGTTGTAATAGATGATGATGAAAAAAATTAAAATAATAGCCGTTCCTTTATTATCACTTTTGTGGATTGCTTGTGATCCCGGTCACGAAACAGTTGATTTGGGAGACCCATCAACTTGCGAAGGTTGCCACACTAGTGAATCAACTTTAAAAATGTACGCAACGGGTGAAGCAACAGGTGGCAGTGGTGGTGGATGAGGCGGCGAAGTGGTTCCGTTGGAACCATGGGAAAAAGTTTTTATCAAATTGGTTGGAAGACAAAAATCATACGCAGATATTGATAAAGCGCATGCTTTAATTGGCTGTGTAACGTGCCACGGCGGTAAAGAACCGGCAGAATTTGCTACAGCTCATGACGCTGAAAATTTTGGTTTTGTAAGAGATCCCTCAATGGATGCTGAATCTAATTGTAGTCCTTGCCATAAAGATATAGTCGCTACCAATGCCAATAGTATGCACTCTAAGCTTTGGGGAGAACAAACAACCATTGCTCAGCGGGAGTTGGGGGCAGACAAAGACCATAATAATTTTAATGGATTGCCGGCAGAGTTAACCGAAGGATTTGATAGGGAGTGTATGAGTTGTCATACTACTTGCGGACAATGCCACGTAAGTAGACCTAACAGTGCTGCAGGCGGATTTATAGAAAGTCATCGTTTTAAAAAGTCACCGGACCAAACCAACAACTGCCTTGCTTGTCATGGTAGCAGAATTGCAACTGATTTTGAAGGACATTTGGTAGGGAACGATCCTGATATTCATTCAACAAAATATATGACATGTTTGGATTGCCATAAGGAAAATATGCATGCTGATGCAAGTGGTAGTGCTACACGTTATCATCTGCCTGACCTTCCAAATTGCGAAGACTGTCATAGCTATTTAGAGACACCAAACTTTTATCATCAGGTACACTGGCCGGGACAGGGGGAAGGGTTGGCATGCTTTGTGTGCCATTCGCAACCATATAGGAACTGCAATAGCTGTCATACTAAAGATCCTAGTGGAGATTTATCCGAATGGTGGCAAACAGGTTATGCAGAATCTCATGATGAAACTGATGTACATACCGGAGCAGGAGATTATAAAGAATATCCTGATTTTAAAATTGGTTACAATTATAACCAAGATTTACACGACGGAAAATTTATCGTTGTACGGCATATCCCGATAGTTAGAGATAGCTATAGACCTTGGGGGCACGACCAATTAGCAAATTATGATGTGCGTCCAACTTGGGAATATTCAAGCCCGCATAACATAAAAAGATTTACACAACAAACCGATACTACAGGCGGCGGTTATTGTTTTTTAAATTGCCATGCCCAGGGTATCAATGCAGATGCAAATTCGGAATTATTCTTATGGAAAAGTGATGTAGAAAGTGATTATCCAGATGAAGTGATAGCAAATACATCTGTAGTAGTTGATGATAAAGTGCCAAATACTTGGCAAAAACCTTAATAAACAAAAGATAGGAACAAATAATAAATGAAAACAAAAAAAGTATTGTATTTCATATTGATCGTGATGTTCGCTTTTTTCATGGCGGGTTGCGATAAAAATGAAGATGGTGTTGTTGAGTTTGATGAAATGGTTGATTTCATGCTTGAGAACAATTTAGACCTACCAGAAATATTAAATGGTTGGGGCGTATCTGCAGCAACTGTGAATGCCAATCCGGCAGGCTACTTCATCATGGATATTCGCAAAGGTGACAAATACTTTGCAGGTACTCCAGATTTTGAAGATGGACATATAACAGGAGCTCACAGTGTAGCACTTGCTGATGTGGTTGCATATGAAGCTGCAAATAACACTAACAACCTACCAGTTGTTGTTGCTTGTTATAGTGGTCACGATTCAGGTCATGGTGTTGCAGCATTACGTTTAGCTGGCGTATCTGCTCAATCATTACTCTGGGGTATGAGCAGTTGGCACAGTGATTTCAATTTGTGGGATAATTTGATTGGTAATAAAGCTAATGATTATCCTGGTAGTTGGATAGATGATGATGCCTCAACTACATTACCAAATTATGATGACACACCTGAATTGGATTCAGGCTCTGAAGATGGCGCGGCAATTCTTGATTATCAGATTGCAAATTCAGTGGTTGACGGTCTTAATGGAATTAATAATACAGATGTTCTGGCAAACCCATCAGCCTTCGATATATATTGTTATTGGAGCAAAGCCGATTGGGACCTTTATGGACATATTGCTGGAGCGTACCAGCTTACACCGGGTGAGTTGAATATTGCAAATTTAAACATATTGGATCCTGATGCAGAAATTGTTATCTATTGTTGGTCAGGACAAACTGCTTCAGTGATTGCAGCGTGGTTAAACGCCCTAGGTTATAATGCTAAAACTCTCAAATTCAGTGCAAATGGCATGATTTATGACGATTTACAAAGTCATAAGTGGTCCGCACCTGGTGAGTTTAACTATGTAACTGGGTCTTAATATATAATTAAAATGAAAAATAGGCGGATGATGAAATATTTTAAATTGAAATCAAAAAGAAAAATCATATTGTCAACAAAACTCCTTTTGTTAATTGTTATTCTTAATGTTTCAACTGTATTTGGTTCAAAACCAAATATATCAATTTCATCATCCGCTATGTATCCGCGCCTTAGTATGACAGACGCAGAAGAACAGGCACATTGGCGCAGTCTAGTTCAGCTACGATCAGAAATTCGGCAGTAAGTTTGGGGTTGATGCATTGTTCGAATATGGCTCTGAGAACGATCATTTCCAAAATCCTCTCCGAGTTCATCATTTAACAGCCGATCTTGATATTGGCAAGCATGAACTATCAGTTGGCCGCATTGCAATTTGGAACGCATTGCAGAATACTCGTGTTGATGGTGCACAGTTTGACCTAAATACAGAAAAATTAGGCACTCTTAGTTTGATCGGCGGATTAAAAGCAGTAACAGATTTTAGCGACACATTATTTACAGATAATACATATTTCATGGCAGCTTGGTCAAAAGGACGCATAGGAAAGAATCTTGCAGTATCCTTTTGGATGAAAGGCGATGCTGATGGAATTAACCCATTTACTGGAATATATTTTAATACATCAAAATTTGGCATCCGCATTTCTAATGCGATAGCATTTGATATAGGCGAAACAAAATTAAATTATGCAAGGATTCGCCTTAGTAAAAAAATTGGAGACCATACTTTAGGTTTAGGTTTCCGACAAAAAAGATTTGAATATTTTACTGATTTTGAAACACTTAGTGATAAGATTGGGATTGCCCCCACTATCACATTTGATGTTAATTCTTTGATTGCCAATGATTTATTATGGCGCAATCAACTTTCCTATCGCCTTGCGGAAGAGGGAAAAAGTTTTTTAGTCAGCTCTGTCAATTATAAAAAAATTCAGGCTTCAATATTGGGCGGACTTGAAGGCGATAATAAGATGTTCGGACTAATTTTGGGCGCTACACATAAACTGAGTGGACCGTTAAGTTTTGGTGGAAGCGTATCATTAAATGCTTTAGATTATGGCGATTTTGCCGATCTTAAATCATCATCAGGTGCTTATGGATGGGTAGGTTGGCAACCAAAAGATTTTATAATGTTGAAACTATACGGACGATTTTCAACAAATCCCTACTTTGAACAAGATGGAAGAGGAGGTATAATAATAAATGTGGCGTTTTAAGATAAGTGTATTTTTAATACCGTTAATTTTTGTTTTTGGTCAAGATAAAGACGGATACTCTTCCAACATAGTTTACATGTAGAGGACATGGAATTGTCCTGCAGTGAATGTCACACCGGTGTTGCTGAAGCAGAGGGACAGTCATGGACTATTTTCCCGAAGATGGATTTATGTATAGAGTGTCATGACGGAGATACTGCCACAGGAGCATTGTGAATATTGCCACGCAAATCCTGATGGACCGTTGCCAATCAGCAAAAGTTGGACGACTAGTAACCTTGGTTTTTCACACAATGTTCATTTAGCAAATACTGATGATTGTAGTAAGTGCCATAGCTATATTGATAATGACAGTGAAATTGGATATCCAAATGTTTGGAATGAATCCGACTGTCAGTCCTGCCATATGAATTTAGATAAAGGTCCAAAAACTCATAATTTAGCATGGAAAGAAATACATGGCGCAGAAATGAATAGCAGCACCGAAAGCAATTGTGCATTATGCCATACCAATAATAGTTGTGAAGAATGTCATCAGCTTCAACAGTACACACCGGAAACACATCCGGTTGATTATATGTTTACGCACGGTTTTGAGGCAAAAGCAGGTGTTATGGAATGTTCAACTTGTCATGAAATTATTGAAGATTGTTATTCCTGCCATGTCGAGAATCAAGTAATGCCGATGAATCATAATTTTCATAATTGGGTCACTGTTAAAGGTGGCGGATTACACGGAGAATTTGCGGCAAGTGAAGCTGAACTCTGTGCCACTTGTCACATTCCATCAAAAGATTCCTCTTGTCTAAAATGCCATACAGGAGATTGATGATGAAAAAAATTCTAATATTATCTTTTATAATATTTCTTGTAACAGGCTGTACAAAGCTTGGCGAACCAACAATGCATCCAAGTGATTGGAATGACCCTAGTTCCGAAAATTCGCATATGGCAAAAATTGCTGTAACAGGAACTGAAGAATGTAAAGCTTGCCATGGTGGACTAGAAAAACATGATTATTTTGGTGGTACTAGCGGTGTATCATGTTATAAATGCCATGCTGGTGGACCAAGCGGGCATCCGGCATTTAGTATTTGGGTGGGATTACCTGATGGTGCTAACTTTCACGGCAAAGAAGATATTCAGACATGTAAAGCTTGTCATGGAACAAGATTTATCTGGTGGGGTTGCTGAAGTAAGTTGCTTTGCATGTCATAACGAACTATAGAAATAGATTAAGGAGACAGAATGAAAAAATTAATTATCGTGTTTCTAACATTATCGACTTTTATACTTGCGCAGGGTTTCGAATATGTTGGAAGTGCCAGCTGCAAAATGTGCCATAATAAAACTGAAAAAGGCGCTCAATTCACAAAATGGGAAGCAAGTGTTCATGCTAAGGCTTTTGAAACGTTAAAATCCGAGAAATCGGCTAAAATTGCCAAAGGAAAAAGGAATTAAAGTTGAAGCATGGAAAGCACCTGAATGTTTAAAATGCCATACAACCGGATTTGGGAAAGGTGGTTATGAAGTAAAAGGTGACACTTTCTGGAATCCTACAGCAGATGATAAAGACGGTGCAAAAGCAGTGAAAAGAATGGAAGGATTACAAGCCGTTGGTTGTGAAGCTTGTCATGGAGCTGGTAGCGAATTTAAATCAAGTAAAGTCAAAAAGGCAATTCTTGCCGGTGAAATTACAGCCGCTTCGGTTGGTTTATTAAAAGTTAACAAAGCAACATGTACTGCATGTCATAATGAAAACAGTCCAACCCACAAACCATTCAAATACGATGAAAAGGTTGCTGAATTCGCTCATCCGAATCCGTCTAAATAAAATATAATTTTTAAGTGACTTTGATGGGGAATTTCAAAAAATTAGTATTGTTTATTGGAATTCCCCTTCTTCTATTCTCACAAGATAATGATGTTTGTGTATCTTGCCATGAAGATGATACGCTAACAAAAGTTCTTAGAGGAATTGAAGTATCACTTTATGTAACCGATGAACACCTCGAGAACTCTCCACACGAAGGATTTGCATGTGTAGATTGTCATGAGGATCTATATGGTGTAGAAGAATTTTCCGCATGCAAAAAATTTAGACTTACCTTTCTGCGGAAATTGCCACGAAGGTGCCCAAGAAGAATTTATCGATCACTTTTTTGATCCGCTTAAGAAAGAAAGGTTATAAATCTATTCCAACTTGTACTGATTGTCATGGTACACATTCAGTTACCTGGAAAGGTGAGCCACGACAAGTCTGCGGAATTTGCCATAAAGATGTATTAGATGATTTTTTAAACTCTGCACATTGGGGATTGCCCAATAAACATGATAATCTTAATTGTGTTTCTTGCCACTCACCGCATGAAAAAGATGAAAGATCAGCGTTATTCAAAAAAAGATTGGAAAATAAAAATAACAGAAGAGTGTCGTGGATGCCATGCTCGAGAAGTCGCAAAACTATGATAATAGTGCTCACTATAAACAAGTAGCATCAGGAAACCTAAAAGCTCCTATTTGTACTGATTGTCACGCAACACATCGGGTTTTGTCACCTCGTGATACTGAAAGCATTGTATCGGTTGCGAAGCTAGATAAAATTTGTATGAACTGCCATGCTGGGTATGAAGCTTCAATTCACCGTCCACGATGAAAATGACGATCCTCGATTGGAAACATGTGTTGTTTGCCATACGGGGCACCAAACAGAAATGCATGGTGGCAGTTGCTACTAATGTATTTGACATAAAATTAGATGAAATTTGTATTAAATGTCATGAAGGTAGTTTAATAATTGAAGAAGACAGAGCTCATGGCGCAATTCATCGCGAAGAGATTGCTAAAGTTGCCATGGGTAAAGAATCAAATTGTGGAGATTGTCATACATATCATTATATGGCACCCGAACATGAAAAAGATAGAGCATTAGAAAAATCATGTGCTGATTGTCATCAGGAGCAACAAAAGCAGTACGAAAATTCTACTCATTATGTGACTCGTGCGAGAGGTCACTTAGAATCACCAGGATGTATTGATTGTCATGATGAAAAACGAATCAGTAAATCAGAAGAGCAATTTTTCGGCCACTCTATTGTTGAATTATGTAGCCGATGCCATGGTGATCGTGATCTTACTATGCAATTTCAATTAAATCCTGATGTAGTAGAAGGTTATGAGACTTCCTATCATGGACAAATGTACCAGCTTGGATATCAAGGAGAAAAATTCGCTACATGTGTATCCTGTCATGATAATCACTCAATATTACCAAGTGATGATCCAGCATCTTCCGTTGGGAAAGATAATATAATTGCTACGTGCGCACAATGCCATGATAATGTTAATGACAATTTTGTTCAATTTTTGCAACATTATACACCTCATACAAAATCCGATAACAAAGTATTAAGCTGGATTAACACTTTTATGTTATGGTTGCTTGGTGAGTGTGTTACAGTATTTGGCAGTCATACCGTTCTTTGGTTAATAAGATTAATGATTCGACGGATTAAACATGGTCCAATTAAAAAACCTAATTAAAACCAAAATGCGAGTTGAAAGATTTGCTATATTGGAAAGAATTCTACATTTCTTTAATGGCACTTTCATTTCTTAATACTTGCCGGAACAGGTCTTCCACTAAAATATGCCCATTCCAAAATGGCTACATGGTTGGTGCATAATGTCATTGGTTTCGAGCAAGCAGCATTATTGCATAGAATTGCGGCATTCACTATGGGTGTTGTATTTGTTATCCATCTTGGAAAGGTCTTTCATAAAGCATTTATAAAGCAAGAGAAAGGTATATTCACCGGTGTACAACAGTTTGGTCCCAAGAGTTCAGGACATAAAAGATTTCTTTAATCACATGGCATACTTTGTTGGAATTAAAAAGGAAGAACCGGCTTGGGGTAAATGGACATATTGGGAGAAGTTTGATTATTTTGCAGTTGTTTGGGGTATGTTAATTATTGGGTCATCAGGATTAACATTGTGGTTTCCTGAGGCGTTCTCATCATTGTTCCCGGGATGGATAATTAATGCTGCTCATATAATTCATTCCGAAGAAGCATTATTAGCAACTGGTTTCATTTTTGTAGTCCACTTCTTTAATACTCATCTTAGACCAGGAGCCTTCCCTATGGACGAAGTGATTTTTACCGGGTAGAATTCCTGAAGGTAAATTTGAGGAAGAAAGATCCCTAGAATTTGCAGAGTCTTACAAAAATAGAATATAAGTCTAAGTTAATTCCACCACTACCTCGTTGGGCAAAGATTTTATACTTTCATTATTGGTTATACATTTTTATTAATCGGATTAATTTTATTGGTGTTGATTTTATTTGGTACGTTTGGCTAGCCGCTAATGAGTCGTATCGGTAAAATCGCAAAAATAAGTTTCGTCTCATTCTGTCAAGTATTGTATTGCTATTAGCACTATTGTGGGGTGCTGCAGAATTAACATCAAGACCTAATTTTTGTTCATCATGCCATTTCATGCAACCTTATGTTGAAGACTGGAAAACGTCCAGTCATTCAGATGTAACTTGTACAAAATGTCATTTTCCACCTGGATTCAAATCTAAAGTCAAAGGAAAGTTTACTGCAGCATCTATGGTTGTAAATTATTTTACAGGAGTGTACAAAAAGAGCAAACCATTAGCAGAAATAGAAGATGCAAGCTGTCTGCGTTCAGGATGTCATGCAGAGCAACAATTAAATAAGGATGTAATATTTAAACAAGATATCCATTTCAATCATAATTCTCATTTGAATAACTTAAAACGCAATAAAAAATTGCGCTGTACCAGTTGCCATTCACAAATTGTTCAAGGCGAACACATGACTGTTACAGAATCAACTTGTTTCCTATGTCATTTTAAAAATGTTGATGATGATAAATCCATGAATGATTGTACTTGGTGTCATATAGCTCCCGTCGCTAGTGGTAACTCACCGGTAAAATATGATCACAGTTTTGTAAACGCACAAAAAATTGAGTGTACAAATTGTCATGGTGGAATGGTAATTGGAACCGGTGATGTGTTAGAAGGTCGCTGTAGTTCATGTCATGCAGAAAAAGGCAAGCTTGAAAAAATATCTGATCCAGAATTTATTCACAAAATGCATGTAACAGACCACAAGGTAGAATGTGAAAACTGTCATATACCAATTCAACATAAATCTATTGCACGCACAGCAGATATATTCCCGGACTGCCAAGAATGTCATGAAACACCACATAGAGCGCAGTTTGATCTTTTCTCTGGAACAGGTGGTAAAAATGTTGTCAATCATCCCAATCCCATGTTCACGGCAGGACTAAATTGCAAAGCATGTCACATTTATCCATGAGTCAGAATTTGGTATTTCAGGCAAAACACGCGCTACTGGTAAATCCTGCGAAAAATGTCATGGCCAAGGATATGCTAGACTGTATCAACAATGGGAAGACAATATGAAAGAAAAGCTAAGTTTAGTTAAGCTTGGCTTAGACCAAATTAATAGTGTTGGAAAAATGTCCAGCAGTAATACAAAACTATTAAAAGATGCTACATATAATTATCAATTAGTTGAAACAGGAAATGTAGTTCATAATGTGGCATATTCTGATCAGTTGCTCTTAGATGCCTATGGTAATCTCAAAAAAGTATTAAAGTCAGTCGGTTCTGACTTGTCTTTGCCGCCATTCCAGCTATATAATACTGCAAAGCCATCAAAATGCCAAAATTGTCATTATGGGCAGGAAAATAAAAAAGTTGAAGCATTTGGAATACTATTTGATCATGAAACGCACATTCAAAAGAATAAACTTGAATGCCTTTCCTGCCATTCTCATAAAACTTCTCATGGTGAAACAACAGTTACAAGGGATGCGTGCTTAACCTGTCATCATTCACAAGAAGAAACTAATTGTGTAAAGTGTCACCAAATTCAAGCACATCTATATGATGGAACAATAGAAATTTCTGACACAATCTTGCCGGACGTTATGTTTGAAGCTGATATTGACTGTAACAATTGTCATGAAGATGATGAAGAAAAAATATCCGCGGAGCAGGGAAAGAATTGCAGTAATTGCCATGAGTCTAACTATGATGAACTAGTAAGGAATTGGCAGAATAATACCGAAACAATGATTTTTGAGATCAAGCAAAATTTAAATAACTTAGTATATTATGATTTGGACAAAGCCAATCGGCAAAAAGTCGATTCGATTAGAAATGGAATCGAAAAAATAGAAAACGATAAAAGTCTAGGTGTTCATAATATAGAATTAGTTTCAGGATTGCTAGACAAGTACAAAGACTTAATAAGTAAAATCTCTAATTAAAATAAGATAGGTAGCATATGAACAAATTAAATAAGATAATATTATCTCTCATTCTGATAGTCCCAATATCCTTATTATTTTCTCAAGGTACGGGTTATGACTACATAGATGAAGATTCGTGTGTTGATTGTCATGAAGAGAGTGCACACGGAACTGATATAGAAAAGGACATTTCGCGCTCGATACACAAGGGTCTTGGTTGTTTAGATTGTCATAGCGATAAAAATACCGATCCACATCGTGAAGCTACTAATTTTATGGTTGCCGACCAGGGTTGTAGAACTTGTCACAAAGACGCCGCTGATCAATACAAAGCTCATGGTGTTGCACTAATTGGAGAAGTTCCTGATATGCCAAATTGCGCTGATTGCCATGGCGATCATAATGTGTTACCATCAGAAGATCGAAATTCTATGGCACATCCTACAAATCTGCCAGCGACCTGTGGAAAATGCCATGAAGACCTAGATCTTACGGCTAGATATGATATGTTAATTGATCACCCAGGACAAATATATGAAAAAAGTGTACATGGACAGGCTTCTATGGGGGGAGTATATGTAGCTGCCACATGTAATGACTGTCACTCCACCGGTGAAACTGCACACAAGATATATTCACCTGGCCATGCAGAGTCTACAATTAACCATTTCAACATTCCAAAAACATGTGGTAAATGTCATAAAGGTGTTGAAAAAGATTATTGGGATGGAATTCATGGACAATTGGCTGCAAGGGGAGAAACAGATGCTCCCGTTTGTACACATTGTCACGGTGAACATGGAATTATTTCTCCTGATGATCCAAGTTCTCCCGTTTCAAAAGCAAAAGTTGCAGAAATGACCTGTGCCCCCTGTCATGATTCTGCTCGACTTAACGAAAAATATGGTATGCCGGCTGGAAGATTGCGTACTTTTGTAGACAGTTATCACGGATTAAAAAGTAAGTCTGGTGATACGCATGTTGCGAATTGTGCTAGTTGCCATGGTGTTCACAGAATACTACCCAGTAAAAACGAAGAGTCATCCATCCATCCAACGAATCTTCAGCATACTTGCGGAGAATGCCATCCAAAGATTTCCGAACGATTAGCTGCTACACCAATACATGGTTTTACCAACCGCGGTCTGCATACTCCAATTGCCGATATGATAGAAAAAATATATATCATTGCAATAATTGTAATCATTGGTGCTATGTTAATTCACTGGATCATAGATCTAATTCGGCAAATCGTGAACTCTATGCAGAAAGCCGCAAGTTAGAAGAATGAGAACTTCCGAAGTATGGCAACATACTTTAACAATGGTTAGTTTCATTGCTTTAGTTATTTCAGGTTTTGCACTGCGTTTTAGTGATTCATGGATAACAAATTTATTCTTTGGTTGGGAACGCGGATTTGAGTTAAGAGGATTGATCCATAGGATCTCAGCAGTTATATTTATCGTTACAGTACTTTGGCACATACTGTTCATTTTAGTTACACCAAGAGGTAAGGCATTTTTCAAGGATATGTGGCCAAATCTGGTAGATTTTAGACAATTCTACGAAAGAATCATGTATAATCTTGGTAAGCGGGATAAGGCACCACAATTCAAACGCTTTAGTTATATAGAAAAAGCTGAGTATTGGGCACTGGTTTGGGGAACTGCTGTAATGATAATAACAGGAATATTCCTCTGGTTTGACAACTACTTTAGTCTATTTCTACCAAAAGGATTCCTTGATGTGTCACTCATAATACATTATTGGGAAGCATGGCTAGCAACATTAGCTATTGGAGTATGGCATTTATATTCAACGTTGTTTAACCCACATGTCTATCCAATGAATACATCTTGGTTAACAGGAAAGATGCCGGAAGACATGTATAAACGTGAACATCCACTTCATTTGGAAGATGCCAAGAAAGAAGAAAAAGATTTTTTAAAGAAAGAAATGGATTCGCTCTCTATCTCTAAAAAAGATCAGGACAATAAATAATATATAAATTAGCTATCTATGATAAAAACGGCTCTTTATTTGGAGCCGTTTTTTTTATTCCTTAATACTCTTGATTCCATTATATTATCTTAGTAATATTTAATTCATTAAAAGAGGAGTTAGGTGTCTTGTTTGGCCAAATTCTTTGCCTACTATTTTTATATGATATATAATAGAAAACTTTAAACAGGAAATAAATAATGGGAATTGAACGGAGAGAATTTTTAAAAACATTAGCTATTGCTTCAGGATCATTAGCTGGTGTATCAAGTCTAAAAGCAAAGCACCATGATGAATTAAACCCCGATAGATTTGGTGTGTTGTCTGATCTAACCTACTGCATAGGTTGTCGTAGATGTGAATGGGCATGTAATGAAGCAAATGAGCTTCCGAATCAACCGTTAGATTCGTTCTCTGACACTTCAGTATTTGAAAATATGCGCAGACCAACTTCAGAACAATACACTGTTGTAAACTCGTATACCGAAAAAGGAATTAATGGCGGAGACTTGACTGTAAAAGTTCAATGTATGCATTGTGAACATCCTGCTTGTGCCTCAGCTTGCATTGTTGGAGCCTTAACCAAGGACCCAAATGGTCCGGTAAATTATAATCCTGATATATGCATTGGTTGTAGGTATTGCATGATTGCCTGCCCTTTCCAAATTCCGGCTTACGAATATGAAAAAGTGTTAACGCCCCAAGTCCGTAAATGTACTTTATGTTTTGATAGAACAATTAAAAATGGTCAATTACCCGCTTGTGTTGAAGTGTGTCCAACTGAGGCAATTCTTTTTGGACATAGAAATGATCTACTAGAGGTGGCTAATGAGCGCATTAGAACCCATCCTGATAGATATGTTAATCATATTTATGGGGAACACGAGGTAGGTGGGACATCTTGGATGTATCTATCAAACCAACCTTTTACAGACATTGGTTTTCCTGAACTGGGTGATAAAAGTCCTGCTCAATTAACCGAAACAATTCAACACGGAATATTTAAAGGATTTGCAGGACCGGTTATGTTGTTTGGTTTATTAGGTATTATTATGAAAGTGATGAAAAAGGAGGAAGGTGATGAATAGTACGCTTTCATATGAAAAACCACGTTATTTTACACCGGCAGTAATCGTAATCACAGTTTTGGCGGTTATCGGCTTATTATCGCTATTGGCGAGATTTGTATTTGGTATTGGTGCCGTTACCAATCTTGATGATCAATATCCATGGGGTATATGGATTGCTATTGATGTGGCTTGCGGAGTAGCGTTAGCAGCCGGTGGGTTTATGACGGCTTTTATTGCACATGTTATACATGGGAAGGGATATAAAAGTATAATTAGGCCGGCAATCTTAACAGCTATGTTGGGATATACCTTTGTTGCCTTGGGGGTATTCTCTGACCTTGGAAGGTATTATAATATTTGGCATGTTTTAATTCCGTTTTATTGGAATCCTAATTCGGTACTTCTAGAAGTAGGACTATGCGTTTTAGCATATGTTACAGTATTATATATTGAATTTATTCCGGTAGTGATAGAGCGATTCATGGGCAAGGTAGACTTGCCAGGCGGTTTGAAAAGATTAAATAGATTTTTCGAATGGCTACTGAATATTTTTGATAAAACTTTAAGTAAATTCATGTCGGTATTTATTATTTTGGGTGTTGTTCTTTCCTGTATGCATCAATCATCTTTAGGTACGCTGATGGCAATTGCTACTACTAAACTTCATCCGCTTTGGCATACACCTGTCTTACCGCTTTTGTTTCTGTTATCTGCATTTGTGGTTGGTTTTGCAATGGTGATTTTTGAAAGTTTAATTGCATCAAGATCATTTAAGTTAAAGCCTGAGATAACGGTGTTAAGTAGATTAGCAAGATTTATTCCAATTTTGCTAATAGTATATTTTGGAGCAAAGGTGATGGACATAGTAAATAGAGAAACATACATATATTTGTTTGATGGAAGTATTGAAGGAATCATGTTTTTAATAGAAATGGTTTTTGGCATTATAGTACCGTTCATTATTTTAATGTTTGAAAAAAATAGAAAGAATCCAGTTTGGCTATTCTCGGGAGCTGCTTTGGTAGTTTTCGGTGTAGCATTAAATCGGTTCAATGTATTTATTACAGGCTATGCACCACTTTATGCGAAAGGTCCCTACATTCCAGCCTGGACAGAAATAGCAGTAACGGTTGGTTTTATTTCGCTAATTATACTTCTATATAGATTTTTTGCATTGAACTTCCCGGTAATTGAGGATATGGAGAATTAACTAATGAAAATGCTTTTTAAATTGGTCATTGCACTATTATTTACAACGATATTTATAAGTGGACAAATTGTTGACCCACAGCATCCCAATAATCATAAAGTTATAAACCCTGAAATGAATGATTATTGTCGATCCTGCCATTCTTGTGAAAACCCCACCAAATTTAATCCCTGTTTGATGCAATGTGCTCGACCAGGTGGTCAATTTTCAAGTAAGCAAACATATAAAGCAGGGCCGAAAATTGTACTAATTGATAAACTAATGAAATTATACAAGGCGGTTGTATTCTCCCATGAATTGCACGCTTCAATGTCAGATATGAGTGGTGGTTGTACACTGTGTCATCATTATTCCGAAAAATCAGGTGAAATACCACCCTGTAGCAAGTGCCATACGATTGACCCATATTTAGCAAACTTGAGTCAGCCAAGTTTAAAAGGTGCATATCATAGACAATGCTTAGGTTGTCATAAGGAGTGGAGTCATGGGAATGCATGTCAATTTTGCCATGTGGAAGTACAAAAATCCGATAAAACAGTAAAACAAGATAAGACCGACATTATTGGAGTGCCACATCCGCGGATTGAGGCTGAAGAAAAATATGTTTATAAAACAAAATATACTAAAGGTCCAATAGTAACCTTTCATCATACCGATCATGTTAATTTATTTGGGCTAAATTGTACTGACTGCCATAAGGGTGATAACTGCAACCGCTGTCATGATATTGATAAACCAGCGGTTAATAGACAAAATATTGAGCATGTAGAAACTTGTTGTAATTGTCATGTAGAAAAGAACTGTGGATTTTGTCATTCAGCAAAAGAAAAACCAGCATTTAGCCATTATACTTCTACAGGATTTGAACTGAGTCATTATCATAAAAATGTTGATTGCAATAAATGTCACAACTCTGTTAGTAATTTTGTTACTCCATCTACTAAGTGTGATGATTGTCATATTCACTGGGAGGTAGACGTATTTAACCATAATGTTACAGGGTTAACCCTAAGTGATTCTCATATTGAAATGGATTGTGAAAATTGCCACCTAGATCGTGATTTTAGAGTTGAACCAACATGCAATATTTGTCATGATGATATAGAATACCCGGAATATTCTCCGGGTATCCATAAATAAAGCGAATATTTGATTAAGTACTAAGCGTACGCGTGTAGTCCACCAAAGAAATAGTTACCGTAAAAGGTAATAAATATCATTGATGTGCCGATTATCGATAATATCGCTAAACGACTACCTTTCCAATCGCGATTGTAGCGCGCATGCAGAACTGCGGAATAGAAAAACCATACTAATAATGAGCCAACTTCTTTAGGGTCCCAGCTCCAAAATGTTCCCCAAGCTTGTTCTGCCCAAATTGCACCGGCAAAAAGTGCTCCAACAGTGTACAGAGGATAGCCTAATGAAACAGCACGATAGTTAATCTCATCTAATAGATCAAATTTATCAGAAATTTTATTAATGGATAAACCCAACTTGCGGTATATCAAGTAATATAAAAATACAAAAACGGCTAAAGTAAGAATATAAGCAGAACCTAAAAATTCAAAGAAACGCCAAATACTTCCTAAATGTCTTTGTGGCGTTATTAATATCATATTGTTGTGTACTAAAATTCCTACTATTAAGCTCGATAAGGCAAAACTCAGAGCAAATATCGCAAATAATACACCACCATACCCTGAATTTTTTGAATCGGCAATTTTTTTCTTAAAGAAATATCCCGTAATAGCAATCATTGGAATAAAGACTAAACCGAGTACTATTACCAATTGACCAAGCAATGTGCGAGCATTCTCGAATTCCATACGACTGGCAAATTGTGACATGAATTGAAAAGCAGTGTGATGTGGTGTTAATCCAACAATCTTCAATATAAAGAATAAGGCAATTGGTATATAAATAAGATATATAAGAGCGATCGATAAAAACCCATTAAAATCTTTTTTATCATCTTTTTTATATTTGTGGTTACTTAACAGGTAGAATAAGCTGACAGCGCCCGCTATTACAAATGCGCCTGATCCAATGGCGGCAAGTGCTACATGTATGGTTAACCAATTACTTTGTAATGCTGGCATTAGATTTTCTGCCGGAGATTTATCTAACAGTGCTGCAGCTGCATTTAGCATTACAATTATTGGAGTAATAACTACACCTAATAAAGGACTCTTGTATTTAGTGATACCATATAGAATTAGCAGAACCCCGGCCCATGACATAAGCATTAGGAATTCGAACATACTTTGGAAACGGATTTGTCCAACGAGACTCCACTTGACTATGAACCCTCCTGTTTGCATTAGAAGACCGATGACCAATAAAAACGTACCGATTTTATGTAGGGAATCCTTTTTTAGTGAAAAGTACATCGCGAAGGCAATGAATCCTCCTAAATAGAATATAAAAGTGTACCAGAATAGATCTTGATATAGTCCTTCGGTCATTTAATTCTCCATATTTTTAAATTTGCGGAGTCGATTGTATAGCCATTTGCTCCTAAAACTTTAAATCCTTCATAGTTAATAAAATCTAATAAATATTTCTGATCGGGTTTTACCGAATGGAATCCGGGCATTTCTTTGAAAACTATTTGATAGTGAATTAATTCCCCGTTTTTGTAAAAGTCAACTTTTATAGCAGGATTTTGCTCTAAGTCCGAATCGGAGGTGATCATGCCGGGACCTGAAATTTTGGCATTTGGTTCAAATTGATTAACCATTAAACTCCATTCTTCATCAATCGAATATGATTTTTTAAATGGAATAACGGCAGACTCTTTAACTATTTCTAACCCACTTTCAGAATTCTGTTCCATACTGTGAGCTTGCATTGACTCCTGTTGTGGAGCTTCTTTTTGTAAGGCAAAATATCCTAAAACCACGAGTACAATTACACCAAGCGCGTAAATTAATTTTTTATTCATTACTTATCCTTTTAATGATGTTTTCTAATTCTTTTTGAAATGCAATTTTATTTTTGATTGAGAGTCCACCAATTGTTATGGTATTCTTATTGATAGCTATCCAAATTTGTCGAGGCCAAAACATAAATGACAACATTAAACCGATAACCGATACGAACATGCCGGCAAAAATAATAGGTATCCCATTATTGGCGTGCAATGATAAACCCGTAATCCAATTTGTTTCGTTCTTTTGCAATTCTTGATCATTTTGCATGCGCCCAATAATTTGCGAACGGTTTGGAATGTTCATAAAAAATTCATTTACAAGCGGTTTATAATCCGATTGATGTATCGAAACATGTTTGTAAATGAGGGGACTATTTACGGTTATCTCATGTTTAGCAAGTAAGGTTCCATCATGATCAAAGAGACGGACATAGGAACGGAAATCTGAAATACGAGGACCATGCCCTTCATTATAATACCGTACCCGAAAACTATCAACTACCATTGTTGGATGGATGGTTTCCGAAACCACAAAATGCCATTGGTACAAGTCAGGAAAATTCTCAAAGTATTCAGTTTCTTTAAATTCTTCGGCAATGATATACCGGAATTCCTTACGACCTGTCTTAGTATAAATAAGACTACCAAGTACAATAATTAATAAGGAAATATGCGTTAAGATATGACCGAAATGACTCCATCGATATTTTCGGGCAGAAATTAATTTTTCACCTTTGGTTTCAGATTCGACAGTATGAAATAAGCGTCCCTTAAGCAACTTTTTAATTTCAATAGATTGAATGGCGCGTTTGGTCTTTATCTGTGCCGAGCCATGAATATTTTTGATATCGGCACTTGTCAGAAACCGCGTTGTTACAATTGATCTAATAGCCGGCATAATATTTTGTATCACGCACAATAAAACCGATATAACCAGCAACCACAATAATATGGAATACCACCAAGAAGCGTAGGGGGAATGCTGTTGAAATATTGAATGTAACAATGAATGTTCTGAGAAAAATGATGGGTATTCATTGATCAACATTGACAATAATGAAGTTATGCCGAGTAGAATCAGTATAATTATTGCAAACTTCATAGAAACTAAGGTACTATAAAGTTTTCTAGCGAAAGAAGGTTCAGTCATTTGTTTTTTTACCATAAAAATTGATGCGGAAATTAGTGTCTATAGTTTGTTTTTAAAAATAAAAATAAATAACATACAAACGCTTCGAACTAAAGCATATATGTATTGCTAAATATAGATATATTGTACCAATATTGAAATATTTATTGATAAAAGGACAAGTAAGGTCTTTATATTTCGACCTATGATTCGAAATACAAACCATTAATTTGAAGAATAAATATAATGACTATATCTAGAAAACAAGAAGAAAGAGAAGCAAGGAAAAAACTTATATTAAATAGCGCCCTAAAAGTTTTTAAAACTAAAGGACTAGAACATGCAACAATGGACGAAATAGCCCTAGAGGCTGATTTCGGTAAAGCTACTTTATATTATTATTTTAAATCCAAAGAAGAGATTTTTAATACTATCTTATTAAATGGTTGGGTCACATTATGGGATGGCATTGAAGATGTCGTCATAATTAAATACTACACCGCGTCAGAAAGTTTATTAAAATAATTAAAAAATTAATTGAATTAGTAAACGAGGATAGGGCACTCTACGAGTTTCTATTTTTTGCGCCACAGTCACATCCATCAGCAGAAGATATTGAACCCGAATGGAAACAGTATCAGGTTAGATTAACAAATACAATGCATAAGCTGATAGAATTAGGAATTGAAGCTGGTGAATTTCCCAAAGATAGACAGTCAAATAACATTAAAGGCATTGGGCTATATTTTCCATGGTATGGTTTTAATGGGGAAAGATCGTGAAAATATAACCGAAGAAGAGGTCGAAGATCTATTTACTAAATTCCTAAAAAAGAATAAACAATGACATTTCAGATAATGCGCACCACACTTATTATTACATTTTTACCACTCATTCTTTTTGCAACCGGGAATAATTTATCAGGCAATATTTCTGATGGTGATAGTGGTGAACCATTAGCATTTGCTAATGTATTTTTTGAAGGAACTGATATTGGTACAACTACAAATGAAGAAGGGTATTTCTCATTTTTTGGTATACCATATGATATAGGAATCTTGAAAGTGACAATGATGGGATATGAAACAGTAACACAGTCTATTCAGTTTCCTATCCATAAACCGATAAAATTACACTTAGAGAAAACATTAATTGAAATGTCATCAATAGTAATAACAGGCACTAGAACAGAAAGATATTTAAAAGATGTACCTGTAACAACACAAGTACTAAAGGGGTTGAAATTACGTGAATCAGGGGCAATCGATGTCTCGCATGCACTCAATGAACTAACGGGTGTCTCGGTCGTGGAAAATCAATTTGGGACAGGAGTTGAACTGTCCGGCTTTGGTTCGGATCATATTTTAGTTATGGTTGACGGAATGGAAATTCTTGGGAGGACAAACGGACAATTGGATATTTCTCAAATCCCTACTGATCAAATTGAAAGAATTGAAGTTGTAAAAGGTGCTTCGTCCGCTCTGTATGGCAGCGAGGCGATGGGCGGAATTATAAATATAATTACCAAAAAACCACAGGATAAGTTTGGATTTTCTGCCAATGGCGATGCCGGAAGTTATGGTCGTTTTAACGGAAATATGACACTTTCAGGAGGATTAGGGAATTGGCGATCAAAATTATATTTAAATACTCGCAGATATGGCGGTAATGATCTAAATAATAATAGTTTGTGGGAAAACGGTAGCAAATACACAAAGTATAATTCAGGTTTGCGCTTAGAGAATCCGCAAATATTAAAAGGCATTCTCAGGTTAGAGAGTAATATATTTATTGAAAATCAAATTTTAAATACTGAAAATATATTTGAAGATGTAACAGATAACCTACGAATTGCAAATCGACTAGAATACGAAGGCAATCGGGAAAACCTGCAATACAAAACAGGTCTTGAGTATTCATACTATGATCATTTATATGAACAATTTGTGATATCATCCGATTATAAAAAATCTAGCGATAGAACAATTGATGATTTATTTCAAACCGATATGACCTTTCAGTACAATAAAAAGGATCATTTGGTGAATGGCGGTGTAGGTTTTGAGAGAGAATCAATCGAATCAAATAGAATTACTGATGGACATAAAAATTCTGATTTGATTTATGGATTTAGTCAGGACGAATGGCAAATCGCTCCAAAATTAACATTTCTCACCGGGCTAAGATTGGATAATCATTCGATATATGGAAATTATGTTTCACCAAAATTTTCAGTTATGTATAAACCTGAACCTATCTCTAGAGTTCGTTTTTCATATGGTCAAGGATTTAAAGCACCAAGTTTTAAAGAACTCTATTTAGATTTTAAAATATTACAAGTTGGATATTATGTTATCGGTAATCCGGAACTCGAGCCGGAGAGATCTAGTAGTCTTATTCTTGATCTAGAACGATGGCATACTAATCTTTATCATGGACGTATTAATGTCTTCTACAATGAAATAAATAATCTAATAGATTATGCTTCTCATGGATATGATGAGCAAGGACTCCATGTTTGGCAGACAGCCAATATCTACAAAGCCATTACCAAAGGATTTGATATAGACCTAACATACTTCTTTACCCGCAAAATTGAATTTGCGATAGGATATAGTTACTTAGATACTTGGGATGTGGATAACGAAAGTCCTATCAATTTAAAAGCAAAACATAAGGGGAATTTCAAACTAAGGATGCAATTACCATTGCAAATAAATTACAATTTCCGTGGTCAATTTGTTGGTGAACGCTATTATGGTGATGAAGGCTTGGCAGTAGGTGAGATATCTGATAGCTGGATTGATGAATATTTTTTACTACACACAAATATCAGTATTCCTGTTACGAAAAAAATAGAGATTCATGCAGGAGTGAACAATTTAACAGATGTCTATGATGCTGTTTGGGGACCTATGCCGGGCCGTGAATGGTATATAGGCTTACGATTTAATCAAGATAATAAATAAAAAAGGAAACAAGATGAAATACTTACTCACAGCACTTTTGGCTATTTACATTTATCACAACCGGTTGTGATAAAAATGCTACTAATTCAAATAATAATGGTGATAAATTTGAACATTCTACCGTGAATGTAAAAACTGCGACCGAATATTTTAGTTTTAAAAGCAATTCCGGTTCAAGCGATGTTTCTGCTGCACATGATATTGTGTTTTATGCGGTACAGTGGCAACCCGCTCCACAAGCTCCTGTAATTAGTGATCCAAGATTTAGAGCAAAGGATGGAATCAGTATTGCGGTAATAAATAATACAAATTTAGAAGAAGTGACCAATGTTCCAGCAATGGAAGAATTTGTTACCAATTTTGTAAGCGAATTGGGGGAATGGTACGATGAAACTGATGCTCATGTAATAGTTCCTAATGATAATGTTTATATTGTTAATACTGCAGATGGAAAATTTCCTGCATTTAGAATAACAAGTTATTATGATGAACAAGGGAATTCTGGTGTGTTCAGTATTGAATGGAAATATATATCTGAATAATCAAAATCGTTAATTTCCAATCAATATAGGTTAAAAGCCTGCCTCAAGATTAAATGAGACAGGCTTTTTTTTATTTGTTTTATAGATAATTGTCTTTAACATTCTTTGAACTATTAATAACGTTGTCAGGAATATCCCTATGAGCAATTGGGCATGTTCCTTATAGAAGACAATAACTCTGTATTTTTAATTTTAATAAGCAGAATATAGGTAAAACCAATTATAACAAAGGGATAAATTTATCTACCTTAGTGATTAAAAAATAATTTATAGGAATAAGCGATGTCAGTACATGCAATTTTAATATTAATAGGTAGCATAATAATGCTTTTTGCGGTTTATAAAACGCAACAGTTAACTAAACTTCGCTTGAATAAGAAGTACCAAAAAGCCTGGAATATCTTAAAATATTTTATGCTACTATTTTTTATAGGATATCTATTTATATTTGTATCTGTAATATTTTCTGGACATTCTCAAAAACTACAGTCAATCGAAGGGTTAATATTTTTATTTGGGGCATTATTTGTATATTTTGTAGTTCGTGTAGGCTTTGATACAATAGCTGATTTTCGTCGAACTACAGTATCTAAGAAATATCTTGATAACATAATTAATTCAATGGCTGATACCCTAATAGTAATAAAAGTCGGATCTGATCTACGCATCAGTAAGGTAAATCAAGCCACATTAAATTTACTTGGATTTGAAGAAAACGAACTTATTGATCATCCTGTAAAAAAAATATTTGGAACGGATAAAAAATTTAAATATTATATGGAAAAATGCAGTAAAGGTTCGTGGTTAACAAATCAAGATGCCAAATATATCACAAAGGCAGGTGAAAGAATATCAGTTTTATTAAGCATTTCTTGCGTAAAGGATTCTAATAATAAAATGGAGGAATTAATAATAGCCGCGCAGGATATTACACAGAGAATAATATCTGAAAACGCTCTGAAAGCCAGTGAACGCAAGTATAGGCAACTAAGTGAAGAATTAAACGATTTAAATTTAATGAAAGAATTGTTATTAGATGTTATTGCACACGATCTAAAGAATCCGGCCGGTGTGATAAAAGGATTTTCGGATATTGCTTTGGAGAATGATCCTAAAAATGAGATGTTGCAAGAAATTTCATCTGGAACCGATAATCTTTTAAAGGTAATCGAGAATGCTACAGTTATGGCAAAGGTCAGTGCCGGAGACGAAATAGAGATGAAAGAAATTGATATAACTGAAACGATCAGAACCGTATCGAAAGAATTTACTTCTGCGTTGAAATATGCCAATATGGAGTTGAATCTGAAGTTAACAAAACCATTAAAGATCAAGGCTAATCCAATAATTGCAGAAGTATTTAGGAACTATATTAACAATGCGATCAAATATGCAAGTTCCGGTGGTAAGATAGTAGTAAACGCAATCGAAGATAAGAATAACATCACAATAAATGTTACCGACTTTGGTGAAACGATCCCTAAAAAAGATCGCAAAAACATTTTCAAGCGCAGAGTTCAGTTAGGAAAAACTAGCGGTAGCGGTTTGGGATTAGCAATTGTCAGCCGTATTGCAAAGGCGCATAATGCTGATGCCGGAGTTGAACAAAACAAACCTAATGGTAATATATTTTATATAAAAATTCCTAAATAATGGTGTTCTGTCGAGATAAAAATATATTTTATTTTTGAAAATATATCTTGCAAATCCGCATTAATAAATATGTAATTTTAGCTATCGAAAAATGTTTTATTACATACAAAATAAAAACACGAAAATATATCTTTGGTTAGACTACTCTACTCCAAATATTGGAGGCGTGTCAGTGAAAGGCAGCCCTTCGCACATCCCTCCCCTCAATTTTGCTATAGATGATTACATCATCGGCAATAAGAAATATAATAGATAACGCCTGAATTAATTCAGGCGTTGGCAATTATAGACCAAACTTTCATTATTAAGGAAAAAAATCATGGAATCACAATCCAATAAATCGTTACATAATCTTAGGGATGATTCAAAGCCTCCTTCTGGTAACCAAGCAACTGTTGTCTATAAATGTACAAAAAAACTTACATTTTAGGCAAAAAACTAGTCTCCAATTTCAGCAAGTCAATCTATCCTTTCCACAAACTCAAAGTGTTACCTCAAAAGAACCAATAAATAAAAAATGCAGCGAATTCCGCCGTCGTTTCTATCCAGGAACATCTTTTTCCGATTGGAATAGCTGGCAATGGCAGCTGCAAAACAGGATTCGCAAAATTGATGATTTGAAAAGAATTGTTAATCTTTCCGAGCAAGAGGAGAACGCTTTACATTCAAAAAGGGGGAAATCTACCACTCGCAATTACACCGTATTATGCACATCTTATTGATCGTGATAATCCTCATGACCCGATTCGCAAATCAGTAATCCCAATAGATGGCGAACTTATAACGTCACCTGGGGAATCCAGTGATCCATTAGGTGAGGAAAATAGTAGTCCGGTTCACGGAATTGTGCATCGTTATCCTGATCGAGTTCTGTTTCTTATTACTGACTATTGCTCAGTATTCTGTCGTTATTGTACCCGCTCACGGCTTGTCGGCGGTGGCGGCGATTATAATTTTAGCACTTCACAGTGGGAAGCAGCTTTACAATATATTGAAGCAACCCCAACTATTCGTGACGTACTGATCTCCGGAGGAGATCCCCTGACATTAGCCGAGGATCGTTTGGAGTATTTGCTTAAACGCTTAAAAGCGATTCCACATGTAGAATTTATTCGTATTGGTACAAAAGTACCTGTTGTTTTACCTCAAAAAATTACACCTTCTTTAGTTCGTATGTTAAAACGTTACCATCCGCTTTGGATTAGTATAAATTTTGTACACCCTCATGAACTGACTATGGAGGTTGCAAAAGCCTGTGAACGTTTAGCCGATGCGGGAATACCACTTGGTAGCCAAACAGTTTTGCTGAAGAGCATAAACGACCAAGCAGAAATTTTGAAAGAACTTTTCCATGGACTATTAAAAATACGTGTTCGTCCTTACTATTTATATCAATGTGATCCAATTCAGGGTAGCAGTCACTTTAGAACACCATTAAAAAGAGGACTGCAAATAATGGAACAGCTAAGAGGATTTACGACCGGCTATGCAGTTCCAACTTTTGTAGTAGATGCCCCCGGTGGCGGGGGCAAAATTGCTGTTGCACCCAAAACTATAATTGGCAATGACAAAAATGGTTGGAAGCTCAGAAATTATCAAGGGAAAACATATTCATATCCCGAGCAACTCTCAGTAAATGATAGCTATGAATATTGATATAGAAATGATAGCAAAGTTGAAAATGGATGAGAACTCCAAATTAATTATTGGATTGACCTATGATCTGCGTTCCGAATATCTGAAAAATGGTTACAGTGAAGAAGAAACTGCGGAGTTTGACAGCGAAGATACTGTAAATGCAATTGAATCTACAGTACAGCAACTTGGATACCGAACCGATCGTATCGGACATATCCGCACCCTTACCTCTCGTCTTGTGAAAGGTGATAGATGGGATTTAGTATTCAATATTGCGGAAGGATTGAGTGGTATTGGACGCGAATCACAGGTACCGGCAATCCTGGAAGCGTACGAGATCCCATACACCTTTTCTGATCCATGCGTTTTAGCACTCTCATTACACAAAGGATTGGCAAAACATGTTATAAGAGATATCGGCATCTCTACACCGGATTTTTACGTAGTTGAGGATGAAAATGACATAAATAAGATTAACCTTCATTTTCCATTATTTGTAAAACCGGTAGCCGAGGGAACGGGTAAGGGGATCACCAAAGCATCTAAAGTTGTTGATAAAAATCAACTGGCGACAGAATGCAAAATGGTGTTAAATAAATTCCAACAACCCGCACTTGTGGAAGTTTTTCTACCCGGGCGAGAATTTACAGTAGGAATTATTGGCACCGGTTCTAAAGCTCAAGTAATTGGTGGCGTTTTGGAGGTTGTTCTACGGGAGGGAGCTGAGGCCGAGGTTTATTCATATCATAATAAAGAATTTTATGACGATCTTGTCAAATACCATTTAATAGAAGGTGAAATTGCTGAAAAAGTTAAAGAGGTAGCATTAGCTGTTTGGAAAGGGTTATCTTGTCGTGATGCGGGCCGAGTTGATATCCGTTGTGATAATAACGGAGTACCTCATTTCCTTGAGGTAAATCCATTAGCAGGACTAAACCCAATTCGATCTGATCTACCTATTGCTTGCAATCTATCCGGCATTCCATACAAATATCTAATTGAGCAGATAATGGAGTCGGCCAAAGAACGCATCAAACTCCATACAAAAAGAACTTAATGGATATCCTAATTATCTATGACAATATTCCGAATTGCGCTGCTCCAGACGTTTTAGATGTGATAACCCAAGTAGAAGCTGTACAGAATGCACTAAAAGAGTTAGGGCATACTTCAACATCGCAGTCGATACCTAAAGATCTAAAAGAACTTGAGAAACAGTTAATAAGCAAAAGACCGAGTTTGTTAGTAAATCTTGTTGAAACAATAGATGGTTCCGGTAAATTTGCCTACAAAGTTCCTGAACTATTAGAAAAGCTTAATATTCCTTTCACAGGTACAAAAAGTAGAGCGATGCTTACAACTACGGATAAAATATTATCAAAAGCTATCTTGAGAAAAAATGGTGTTTTAACACCACAGGAAATCACACTACAGACCAGTTCGGAAAATGAAATTTGTGAACCGGGAACCTATATTTTGAAACCGGTATGTGAAGATGCATCGGTGGGCGTTGACGAAGATTCAGTTGTCTTTATCGCTGATCGAGAAGATTTTATGAAAAAAGTAAAAACCCTGAGCGGTAAAGTGAGTACTGATTGGTTTGCAGAATTATATATTGACGGTCGCGAATGGAATGTTGGGGTTTTGGGCACAGATACATAGTTTTGAAGTTTTACCGCCTGCTGAAATACGTTTTATTAATTATGATAACGGTAAGCCGAAAGTTTTAGGTTACAAAGCAAAGTGGATGCCGGATTCATTTGAATATATAAATACAACAAGGCACTTCGATTTTAGCCCTAATGATACAGATTTAATTGCACAACTTGAATCTATTGCCACACACTGTTGGTCATTATTTGATCTAACCGGATACGCCCGAGTAGATTTTAGAGTGGATTCAAAAGGTGTTCCGTATGTGTTAGAAATTAATGCCAATCCTTGTCATATCACCTGATGCGGGTTTAGTAGCTGCTGCTTCACATAAAGGAATGAATTATACAGTATTAGTAAAAATAATTTTAGATGCAGCCTTAAATCAATAATTAATGAAAACAAATTCAGATAACAATTTGGACAATTTCACTCTACGCGAGGATGTTTCTATATCCGACCGGGGAGAAATACGAAAAATATTGGAATCCACTAATTGTTTCCATAATTATGAAGTAGATACCGCCATAGAATTGATTGACGAAAGATTGACTAAGGGCATATCAAGTGGTTATAATTTTATTATAGCCGGTAAAAATAATATAATCGATGGTTATTGCTGTTTTGGACCAATTCCCTGTACGCAATCCAGTTATGATATATACTGGATCGCTGTTAATAAGATTGCTCATGGACAAGGCCTAGGTACATATTTATTAACTGAGACAGAAAAGCGAATTAGAGATCTTGGCGGAACAAGAATCTATATTGAAACATCCAGTAGGGAAGAATATAATGCTGCGCGCACGTTGTATAATAAGTGCGGATATAAACAAGAAGCGATATTCACTAATTTTTATGCTCCCAATGATGACAAATTAGTTTTTATTAAAGAAGTTTTGTAATCCTAATACACAAAAGACCTGCTCGATATTTTAAGCAGATCTTTTTTGTATTTAATCTTAGTGTTAGTAGGCGACTGTCACTGTAAAGTCATTGTTGCCAACACGAGCGTAAGTAATTGTACCGCCGGTTGGAGCATAGGTCCATACTCCAGCAGCATCTGACCAATCACCACTTATTTCTTGTGCCATATTAGCAATTGTAACCTGTGCAGCTGTAGGTGTTCTCCAAACACCATTGGTTGCTAAACTGTCCGAAGCGGCTAACATTACTGCCGAGTTAACTACTCCCGATACAGCATCGATATTTGCTTCATGCGCGGTTTCAACTACGTTTAGAAAGGCCGGTACAGCCACGGCGGCTAAGATGCCAATTATCGCAATAACTACGATAAGCTCAATCAACGTGAAACCATGCTCATTATTTATTAACTGTTTCATCACATCATCCTTATTATCTTATCAAAAATGTTTTCCCCCGCTCCCCATCTCGCACAAACTTTTGTTATTATATCAAACTAATATGCTATAAAAAATTATGTCGTACTGTGAATCTCTCATATCAGGAGATGATGCAATTGATTATAGGATAAATGCTGATTGATTTAATGTGATTGACCTAAACATCTGTCAGATAATGACTTATCAAAGAGCATCACAAGGATGGGATATCATAAATTAATTTTTGATGGAGAGATTATTCATGATTGTATTTTAATAATTAGATATACTTTAATGAAATATTCATGTAAATTATATCTTGAGTATGTAATTTTTATTTCTCTATAAAATCAATGTATAAATTTGATAAATATAGATCTTTGAATGCTTCCATATACAATGCAAGTATAGCACACTATTTTTATCTTAATAATCTGAAATAATCATGCCAAAAAATACTTCTAATAAACTTATGGCTTCTATATTTAGGATTTTTCAAATAAAGAGTCTAAGCATTTATCAGCTTACTATTATAGTGCTTGTAGCCACTGCTATTATTTCTGTTGGGTTAATTTCTGCAAATTGGGCTTACATGGAGACACGTGAAGTTCAGAATAAAATCAAGGAACTGAAAGAAACAGAAATTGATAATAAAGAAGAAGAATTAAAAGCAGAGGTAACCAGACACATTGTATATCTGAAATTTATGCAAAAAGATACTACACATTATTCTATTGAACAAATCAAAGACGAGGCTTTAGGGTACTTAGAAAGCATACGCTTTGGAAACGATGGTTATGTATTTGTAAACACTTATGATGGCATGGCATTGCTTTTTGATGGCAAAAAACTAGAAGAACCGAAGAACATGTCGCAACTAAGCTATCCTGGCGGCCTTAATTTTTATGAAACAGAAATGGAATTAGCCAAGTTACCCGAAGGTGGCTCTTTTCAATATTCATTTAAAAAAATTAATGATACAATTCTGTATCCAAAGATGTCCTACATTATGGGATTCGATGAATGGAGTTGGATTATCGGTGCAGGAGATTATTTGGATAATTTTGAAACAGAAATAAATCTGTTGGAAAAAGAATTAAAAAGTGATTTAAAACATCAAATATTTTCAATAATAGGTGGTATTTTTCTGGTTATAATACTAATAGTATTTATATCTGCTATCATTGCAAGATCTATTTCGAATCAATTTAAAAAGCTTGTTGTAATGCTTAAAAACGCTTCAATAAATAAGGATAATAATTCCCCTTTTGACAAAATATTTATTAGCGAAATAAAAACGATTGGTTATGACATCATGCATGCTGAAAATACACTCTATGAAGCAAACACAATTATAAATCGCAGTCCGGCGGTTGCATTCCTTTGGAAAAATGAAGAGGGCTGGCCAGTCGAATTTGTAACTGAGAATGTAAAAAAGTTGTTTGGATATTCTTCAGTTGATTTTATCTCAGGTAAAATTGCCTACGCAGAAACGATCCACAAAGAAGATACTGAATATGTTACTCAAGAAGTGACACTTAATAGTAAACAGGTAAATAAAAACTCGT
The DNA here is from genome assembly GCA_963715945.1 of uncultured bacterium. Lineage (GTDB taxonomy): Bacteria > Fidelibacterota > Marinisomatia > Marinisomatales > JAHJCW01 > JAHJCW01. The sequence goes on along the minus strand of CAVQSL010000015.1, from coordinate 285,848 downwards.
TTATACATGAACCATACCGAATAATTAACAAAAATGGTGATATTAAGTGGGTAGCGGACACAACATATATACGACGTGATGAAAACGGTAAAATAACCCACTTTGAAGGCATTATTATTGACATTACTAAAAGCAAGCAGACGGCAACAAAGTTGAAAGAAAGTGAAGATAGATTTAGACATGCAATGAATGCTTCTAGTGATGGTTTATTTGATTGGAATCTTGAAACTAACGATATCTATTACTCTCCGGGGTGGAAAAAGATGCTCGGATATGAGAATCATGAACTTCCGAATGATTTTTCTGTTTGGGAAAACACAACTGAGCAGGAAGACGTAAAGAAATCTTGGGATTTACAGCAGAAGCTAATTTCAAAACAAATTGACCGCTTTGAGATGGAATTTAAAATGAAACATAAAGAAGGTCATTGGGTAAATATTCTCTCGCGGGCGAAAGCAGTTTTTGACGACGATGAAAAAGCGATTAGAATTGTTGGTACCCACACAGATATCACCAATCGCAAAAAATCTGAAGAAAAACTCAAGAAAATTAATAGTGAGCAGAGGGCAATTAACTTGCTTAGTTCAAAAATTAATAAAAGTCTCAATTTAAATGAGGTAATCAAATCTTCGGTAAAATTATTAAAGCAGACAATAAAATCCGACCTTGTTTTTATTTTTCAAAGGGATGGTGATAATTTGATACTTAGTGGTATAGATTCAACTAAATCAAAAAATATATTAGGTAAAATTCCAATACATAATGTTGGTGAATGTATGTGTGGCCTGTCGGTAACATTGAAGAAGGCACTCTATTCCAAAAACATATTCGAAGATTTAAGATGCACTTGGGACGAATGTAAGGAAGCCGGACTTAAATCATTTGCCGCGCTACCATTATTCAAAGGTGAAGATGTGATTGGCGTTATTGGTCTCGCAAAGTTTGAGGAGTATGATTTTGAAAAAGAATCCAGCATTTTTGGAAACGATAAGTGCCACTGTTTCAATTGGTTTAGCTAATGCAATATTGCATACCGAAACAAAGAATGCAGAGGATACAATAACTAAACAATCTGCTGAAATTGACAAGTCTTTATAAAAAGACAATCGAAACGCAAGAGGATGAAAGACGGAACATCGCACTTGAATTACACGACCATCTTGGTCAAAACATTACCGGAATACAGCTTAAACTCAAAGAAATTGGAAGCAAGGTAAATAAAAATGAAAGTGCGGAGCAAATCACGCTTGATCAAAGAAAGCCTTGATCTCACAGAAAAATTGGATAAACTAACACATGATATGACCTACGAATTGCGACCGCCCATGCTCGATGAATTGGGATTGCGCTCAACCTTAGAGTGGTATGTGAATAATTTTAAAGCAACCACAAATATCAAATGTGAAATCAATATGCATGGATTAAAACGGAGTTATGCTGCTGAAATAAACACGGCAGTGTTCCGCATTCTGCAGGAAATACTCAATAACGTTAAAAAACATTCCAAAGCATCAAAAGTTAAAATAGATTTTCAAGATAAAAACGAAAATATAAACCTTACAATAAAGGATAATGGAATTGGATTCGATGTAGATAAGGTTTACGATTACATCTATAAATCAGGTCGGGTTGGTATTTTAGGCATCAGAGAGCGGGTTAAAATTGTTGGTGGGCAAATTAAGATCGATTCTAAGCCAAAGACGGGTACAACAACTTTAATAACCATTCCAACTAAATAAAGATATGAAAAATCTTAAGGTACTTTTAGCAGATGACCATAACATTGTCCGCAAGGGTTTGCGGGCGCTTTTGGAAAAAGAAACAGGCATCGAAATTATATATGAAGCAGAAAATGGTTACGAAGTGCTGGAATACCTTTCAAATGAGTTGCCCGACCTAATAATTATGGATTTATCGATGCCAAAACTGAACGGAATTTATACGACCGAAAAAATCAAAATAAAATATCCTTCTGTTAAAGTGTTAATTCTTAGCCGCCACGAGGCCAAAGAGTATGTCCTTTCGGCTATCGGTGTGGGTGCCGATGGTTATCTGGTTAAAAAATCAGCTCCTGAGGAGTTGATTACCGCTATCAAAGCGATTGTAAACGGTGATATGTACATGAGTCCGGCAGTCTCCAAGGTCATCCTTAAAAGACTATCGTTAAATGGGAAATATTTCACAAAATCAGGAGAATTGACCGGTAGGGAGAACGAAATATTCCAGTTACTGGCAGAAGGATACGAAACCAAAGAGATTGCTGAAATGCTTTTTATCAGCGTTGATACCGCCTCATCGCATCGCAAGAACCTAATGAAAAAATTAAATGTAAAGAATATTGCCGAGCTGACAAAACTTGCGATCAAAGAAGGCATAGTGGAGATGGATTTGCCCGAGCACAATAATTCCCACTAGAAATTCCTCCACAAATATAAAAAATAACCTCTCAGTAAATTAAAATCACCTGTGTGGTGATTGTGGCTACTGCTAATGACCTGTATTATACCTCAAGAAATTTATTAATAATGGATTCATTATGAAAAAAAGTCAAATTTTAAATGCCGGGGGAAAAGCAGATAAACTGTTAAAAGCAATCATCAACCTTGCAAAAGCAGAAAGAGTGGGGGAATTATGAACGTGAGTCAGGGTATCAGCCAAGCTGACCGCATAAAAATAAAACTCATTCGCTTAAATAACACAATAAACGCTCTGCGCAAGGTCAACCAATTAATCACAAAAGAAAAAAATATTAATAAAACCTTAGATGAAGCCTGTAAAATATTAGTTGAAAATCGCGGCTATCATAATGCCTGGATAGAACTTTTTAAAAAGGGAGGAAAAAGGAAGAAATTATTTTGCTACGGACTGGATGGACAATTGAAAGATCATGTTATCCCTAAAAGTCCTGCTGAGATACTCAATTGCCAAAAAGCAGCATTAGCAAAAGATGGAATAGCAGTGATCTCCGATCCCATTTCAGAATGTAAGGATTGCCCAATCAGCAAATTATTTGTTGGAAAATCAGCCTACTCTGCACAATTAATATATGATTCAGAGTTTTTTGGTACGATAACGGTATCCATCGATAAAAGATTAGCTAAAGATCCGGATGAATTAGATATTTTCAAGGAACTAGTGGGGGACTTGTCCTTTGCAGTTCACAATGATTTGGTGATAAAAACCAAAGAAAAATCCGCTAGAGCTTTAAAATTTAGTGAGGGAAAATTTAAAAGTTATATTGAGCATGCCCCGACCGGAATATTTATCTTAAATGCCAAAGGAAAATATACAGATGTAAATAAAGCTGCTTCGCTTATGACAGGATATAGTAGAAAAGAATTACTTACAATGGGTCCGGCTGATTTGGCGCCAGCCAATTTACACAGTGAACTTCAATCTAATTTAAAAAATCTTAAAGATTCAGGGAAATCTGCTGTAGAAGTGCCCTTCCTAACTAAAAGCGGAGAAACTAGGGTATGGAATGTTAATTCTGTAAAACTATCAAATACTAAATTCATGGGATTTGCAACGGACACAACTGAGAAAAATGAGTATCTTGAAGAGCTTATGGACCGAGAAGGGAAATACAAAACATTAACACAAAACCTGAATGTAGGCGTTTATCGAAGATTCGCAGGAAAAAGCGGCAAATTTGATGAAGTAAATCATGCATTTTTAAAAATTTTTGGATTTAAGAATAAATCTGATCTGGATTACTGGAGATTAGCAGATCTATATGCCAATACCGATGATCTGGATAGAGTTGAACAAATTTTGAATGACAAAGGGTTTTTACTACAAGAAAAATTGCAGTTAAGAAAGAAGGACGGAATTGTGTTTGATGGATTGATATCTTCTACACTTGTAAAAAACAATGCCGGAAAAGTTATATCTGTTGATGGGATTATTGAGGATATTTCAGAGCTAACCAAAGCCCAAAACAAACAAGAGAAGTATCGCAAGGAACTAAAAACATTTACGTATCAACTAAGCCAAACACAGGAAGAACAAAAGCGCGAAATGGCACAATATTTACACGACGAATTGGGACAATCATTGATGGCTGTAAAATTGGCTGCGTCCGAATTGAATAAGAAAATTAACGGTTCCGGAAATGAAAAATTATATAAAAATCTCATCAAACCACTGAACCATGCTATCAATGCAACCAGAAAAACTACCTACGAACTTAGTCCGCCAACCTTATACGAATTAGGTTTGGTGTCAGCAATTGAATGGAAACTTGAAGATGTGCAAAAAGATGCAGGTGTAAAAATCAAACTAACTGATAAAACCGATGCCTATCAGCTATCTACAAGAACTCAGGTGGTTCTGTACCGCTGTATCGTTGAGCTGATAAATAATGTCATCAAACACGCAAAAGCGAATAAAATTACAGTGAATTTTGAGCTTAATAAGGAAAGTTACCTAATTAAATTTATAGATGATGGAATTGGTTTTGATTTGGAAGCCGCTAAAGAAAAGGCGGTTAGCGAAATGAAATTTGGTCTGTTCAGCTTAATTGAAAGAATGGATTACATTGGCGGCAATATGCAGATAAATAGTAAGCGTGGTAAAGGTACATTCGTAGATATTGAAGTACCCATCAAGAATTAGCGAGTGCCAAAAGCAGACTCGCATTAAGTAACATTCGTTTAGATATTAACCACGGCTGTGGGCGGAATCGAACCACCGACACAAGGCTTTTCAGGCCTCATATTTCTCGTCGAGAGATATAAAAATTCCGCCACCTTCCCGCCAGGTTGCGGAAATTAACTAATTGAAAATCAAACTTATTAAATTAAACATTTGTCAAGGAAGCAGATAGCATCAATATTTAATTTTGATGATAATTTATAATTGCTGTAATATTACCAGTGTGAACTGTGTTTTAATCAAGAGGTTTTAATGTTTAAAAATGCTTCCCCACTATCAAAATTTCCTCAAGTCATTTTGATTATTATTTTATCTGTCACCCTATTTAATTGTGATGAAAAAGCTGAGCTATTAGAGGGGATAATGATCAATGAATTCCTTGCCATTAATGAAAACTGTTGTGCAGATGAGTATGATGAGTATGATGATTGGGTAGAGATTTATAACAGTAACAATGAATCAGTCAATATTGGTGGAATGTATTTTAGTGATAAAGTTAATGACTCTAAGCCATATCAAATCTGTGATTCAAATGCAGTTTATACAACTATACCACCCAAAGGATTTCTGGTTCTGTGGTGTGATGGTGATGAGAACCAAGGTCCACTTCACATAAATTTAAAACTTTCAGGTAATGGTGAATCTGTAATCCTGATTGATAGAGATGGAAAAACTATTATTGACGGATATACATTTGGTAATCAAAAAGCAGATGTATCGATGGGACGCAACGGTGATGATTGGGTATATTTTGAGTATCCGACACCAGGGCAGGTTAACTGAAAGTACAATTATTTAAGTAACAACATTTTTCTTGTTTGTCGATATTCCCCAGCACTAATCATATAAAGATATATACCTGAACTGACTGAACATCCTCTGCTGTCATTTCCATCCCAAGTTATTGAATACTCACCCGGGACTTGATTTGTATTTATTAGTATATTGATTTTTTTGCCAAATAAATCAAAAATAGTAATATTAACCGGGACTTCATTTGATATTGAATAAATAATACTTGTAATTGAATTGAATGGATTTGGTGCATTCTGTTTCAGGGAGTAATTGCCAATCAAATCCTCACTATGCAACTTTAATGTAGTTGCACTTATTTGTGAACTTCTTGGGCTTGGATTATTTGACTGATCTCGTGCCGCAATCTGATAATAATAGGTAGTATTTGCCACTATTGAAGTATCCATAAAATTTGTAATACTCTTATCTAATGGTGGATTTGTCAATAAATCTTTCCATCCATTATCAATAGTTCCTCTGAAAATTGAATATGACCAAATATCATCCTCACTATTTGGATCCCATGATAACAACACATATCCATTGTAACTAATTGCAGTGAAATTTGTTGGTATTGCAGGGCCCGTTAGATCAACATTACCACCACCCGTACCAATTTCTGAGTCAATCCAAGTTAATCGATCTTTAAACCACCGTTTTAAATAATCAATTTCCTCTTCATGGGTATCAAATACATATAGGTTGTGATTATAATAATTCATTGGCCATACTGCGGTACCTAATATTGGCCACCTAGTGAAGTTCCTATCTACTGCACCAGAAATTTCATTAACCATTCCATTAATCACATTATTTATGAATGAATAGGATAATGCGCCAGACCTCAGAGATTTGATTCTTGAATTAAACAAATTTCTAAAATATTCATCATCCCAAATTAATCTTGACCAAAAAGGCCTGCCCAAAGGTTCTCCCCAAGGATGTAAGTAAAAATCGGAATACCATCCATTTGGTGCGCGCGGACCTTCATCCCAGGCATTGCCCATCGCTAAGTTAAAATCCCAAACCGGTCCAAAATGTAAATGTCGATCTTTGCTATCTTTGTCTTTATATAGGAAAAAACTTGCAACAGATATATCATAATTTTTACATATCTCATTAATCACATAGTAATCGACTACTGAATCCATATCTAAATAATTGTAATATCCGAGACTCTGATCATATTTATTGTTGCCATAAATTGTATTTTCAAATTTACTGATCCAATTTTTAATATATTCCTTTTGTTCAGGAATTATATCTGATTGACTTGGATAATGATACTGATACCAAAGTCCGACACCTGAAACTAGTTCAGGTGGATAATTCGAAGCCCAACCACCAGTTTCCGTCCCGGCATATCTATCGATTTTTATGATATATCCTCCGGTTAGTTCATTGTCAGAGATATCAGTATCTTTTAATTTTGATATGTTAACTCGATTGTCACTACGTTTTATTTTTTCAATTAGTAGGTAAAGTCCTATATAATCATTATTTATTATTAGTTCACAAAATTTTGTTCTTGGTGCATATTCCCCTAATTGTCTGGCAAGTTTGTAAGCAATAGCATTTCTTATAAGTGTCTTATCACTATAGGGGCCATATAGTACCCAATCATTGTCGCTCGGTAATCCCAGTAGAGATACGTCCAAATTTTCTCCACTTTGATCTCTGGTCTCTACTGCATATGATTTTTTTGGAAAAGCTTGTGAAGAATTTCCTCGTATCTCAATACCAATTTTACCATTGTAATGGTTAAATGAATCGGTAGTTTTATTAACCTCTCCCGTACCATTGTAAATAATACCCATTGCGGCATTGATTTTGGGTTCATCAACAATACTCACACCATTGGTGTTAATTATAATGATTGGAAGTGTTGTCTCAAAGTATGGGATTTGGGAAATTCCGATAAATGGAATAAGTAGAATAAAAATAAATTTGTAAACGGTATAATTAGAATTTTCCTTTAGCACTTATTTACAATTCCCTATATATACAATTATTAAATATTTCAAAAGAAATTAATTTTAATTGAACTTGTCCGATATAAAATATTACTAAATCATTGCTGTTTCAGTTATTTTTATATTTGCAGATAAGCTCATTAAATTACATAATAATATTTACATTTCTGAAAGTATTCTTGCAAGCTATGCCTTGATTTTTGTAGTCGAATCTATGGGGATAGAATCTTTAGCTTAGTGTTATCCCGATACTAAAATGGGGTAATTTATTATTGTATTAATAATTTTATTACGCTAACCTGTCACAGTAATTAATGAAATAAAACGAATGTATAATCAGGTAATCGAAAAATATAAGAACCAAAATAATAGCCTAAAAGGAAGCTGTGCTTTCCCCCCAAATGTCTTAATATCTGATCCAGAGCTTAAAATCCAAAAAAGTTTAATTCAAATTAGTGAAACTGATGTAAAAATTGCACAATCGCAATTAAGCTCAGCAAAAATTGGAGCAAGACTCGAAATAGATTCCAAAAATATATTCAACAATATAAGGGTAGATTAATTACTTATGTATTCGAAGATTTATAAATATTTAACAATTTTGATAGCGTTAATAATTCTATCATGTAATTCAGTTTCAAATGATAGTGTTGTATCAAATAAACTTACCCTAATTGAATCAATTGACTTAAAATTAAATGAACCATCTGGATTGACAGCAGGTAATTCACCAGAATATCTTTATGTTGTAACGGATTCTCCTAATGAAAATGTTCATAAAATTGACTTTTATGGGAATATCATAGAGACGCTTAAATATAAAGGAGATGATTTGGAGGGAATTACCCTTAATCCCAACGATTCTACACTCTGGGTATCAGAAGAATCATTATTACAGTTAGTACATCTGGATTTACAAGGATTTGCATTTAATAGAATAGATCTGGATTTTTTCCCAAGCACTTTTGTTGATATTAGAATAGAGGGATTAACAATTAATAAAAATAATTTAATATTATTAAATGAGAAAAATCCCGGTGCAATTATAGAAATTGATCTGGATAATTTATCTATTAAAAATATCTTTTATTTAGACTTCGCATCTGATTATTCTGCCATTTGTTACATTGAAGAAAAGGATAGTTATATAATATTAAGTGATGAGGATCAAAAAGTATTTTTATGGAATTTAGAACAGGGGGCAATAGAAATATATGATACAGGCTATTCAAAAGCTGAGGGTGTTGCAATAGTTTCTAACACTGTATGCATAGTAAGTGAAAATGGAAACCGATTATATAAATATTCATTTCAATAACAATTGTTATTGATTAAATCAGGTCTACCGTTAACAAAAGGTCGGTGCTTAGTATTTAAGTTGCGACTGTCAATGTATCATATTTGTTAATCTAAACGAACTATAAAAGCTTTGATCACGCATAACACGATTTTATTGCCCGGTTTATAGCTAAATAATACGACGATAGTAATAGATTTATTTAAACCTTTACTTTAAGTAAATTTGTATTTAAATTTTAAAGTAAAAATATTTCGACCATAATCATTGATAATTAAGGAGCCCAGTTGAAAAAAAAATATTTATTAATTGCAGGTATGTTTGCGTTTTTCTTCAGTTTATTAGTAATTAGCTGTGAAGATAAAATTGAAGAATGGGTATTGACTCCTGCTGTATCACATATTGATGGTGGATACATCGCAATTTTGGACGATGGGTCGGTTGTGGATACCCTGGATACCCCTAAACTTATTAAAGACGGAAAGAGATTAAGTATTGCGGCAATCATATCAGAATCTGGCTTGAAATTTGACCGTTGGGAAGGCGATTTAACAGGTATAGAAAATCCAACAACGATAATGATGGATGGTCATTTATCGATAACTGCAGTATTTAAATTGTTACCATATTCATTATCGGTCTCAACAACTGGGGACGGAAATGTAACGGAAGAAATAGTTCTAGGTAAAACGACCGATTATGGTCATGGGTCAAATATTAGACTTTTTGCAACCCCGGACACTGGCTGGGGATTTGATCATTGGGAAGGTGATTTAACAGGTACAGACAATCCCGTAACAATCAATATGGATGGTCATAAGTCTGTGACGGCAGTATTTAAATTGTTACAATATCCATTATCTATATCAATAATTGGGGACGGAAATGTAACGGAAGAAATAGTTCTAGGTAAAACGACCGATTATGGTCATGGGTCAAATATTAGACTTTTTGCAACCCCTAATTCTGGCTGGGGATTTGATCATTGGGAAGGTGATTTAACAGGTACAGCTAATCCCGCAACGGTTAATATGGACAGTCATAAGTCTGTGACAGCAGTATTCGTAAAAATTCCTTTCGCTGTCAATTTTACGATAACGGGCAATGGTTCGGTTGAGAAAAATCCCAATAAAGGCACCTATTATTATAATGAGGTTGTTAAACTTACTGCCAAACCCTCCACAGGCTGGGTGTTTAAAAAATGGCAAGGAGATATTACCGGAACAACAAATCCATACAATTTGACAATAAATGGCAATAAAAATATTGAAGCAGTATTTGTTCCAATATATTATTTGACGACGCAAGTATCGGGAAGCGGAACAATCACAAAAGATCCCAATAAGAATACCTATAATGTTGGCGATCAGGTCCGATTGACAGCAACCCCTAATTCTGGCTGGGGATTTGATCATTGGGAAGGTGATTTAACAGGTACAGCTAATCCCGCAACGGTTAATATGGACAGTCATAAGTCTGTGACAGCAGTATTCGTAAAAATTCCTTTCGCTGTCAATTTTACGATAACGGGCAATGGTTCGGTTGAGAAAAATCCCAATAAAGGCACCTATTATTATAATGAGGTTGTTAAACTTACTGCCAAACCCTCCACAGGCTGGGTGTTTAAAAAATGGCAAGGAGATATTACCGGAACAACAAATCCATACAATTTGACAATAAATGGCAATAAAAATATTGAAGCAGTATTTGTTCCAATATATTATTTGACGACGCAAGTATCGGGAAGCGGAACAATCACAAAAGATCCCAATAAGAATACCTATAATGTTGGCGATCAGGTCCGATTGATAGCAACCCCTAATTCTGGCTGGGGATTTGATCATTGGGAAGGTGATTTAACAGGTACAGCTAATCCCGCAACGGTTAATATGGACGGTGATAAATCAGTAACTGCTGTCTATGTAGATGTACAAACAGGATATAAAACTGAGAATGTCATTATTGTTGTACAGGATGGAGCAAGGTATTCAGAAACTTGGGGCGATCCCAGTCATCAATACATTCCTCGTTTAGACTGGATGTCAAGTTATGGAGTCATAAGCACCCAATTCTATAATAATGGTCCAACTGAAACTACTTCCGGCCATACTAGTATTACCACTGGAATATATCAAGTAATTAATAATGAGGGTGATGAATTACCGCAATATCCTTCGATTTTTCAATACTGGCGCAAAGAAAATTCAAGTACAAGCAATAAGGCATGGGTTATTACTAGTAAACATAAATTAGACGTATTAGGTGACTGCCAACAATACGATTGGAAAGGTAAGTATATACCTTCCCTCAGTTGTGGAATTTATGGTGGTAATAGGGATGACGGCCAAACTTATAATAAAGTAATTGATGTTTTATCGAATGACCGCCCTCGCCTGGTCCTTGTCAATTTTCAAGAACCGGATAAATCAGGTCACTCAGGAGTCTGGGCAAATTATGTGGAGGGAATAAGAAGTACCGATGAATATATCTATCAAATTTGGAATTATATAAACAATGATTCTAATTATAAGGGAAAAACAACAATGTTTGTAACTAACGATCATGGAAGACATGTAGATAGCATCCCTTATGGTTTTTATGGTCATGGTGATAGTTGTGAAGGGTGTAGGCATATATATTTATATTCTTATGGGCCAGACTTTAAGAATGGATTAATTACTAATGTCAAGAGAGAATTAATTGATATATCCGCTACAGCTGCAGAATTATTACAATTTGATCAAAATTACGGAAATGGTAATATAATGTATGAATTGTTTAAATAAATCTTGTAAATAATTAAGAATAGAAAGTAATTAAGAAGAGCTGCTCAAAATCCCAATGGTGAGAGCGGCTCTTCTTTAATATATAAATAGAGAAATTAACTGTTTCTTCAGCCTTGTGCCTTCTTTTGTGTCTGGTATTAGGAGGTCCTTGATCGGGTGGCTTAAATGCTACTTGCGTTATTGTCAGGAAATTTGGCTTTATTGTATTGCCGTTATCTCAACAATAGCATTTTCTTTGTTTCAAGATGATTACTTGATTTAAGCTGATATATATAAACCCCTGCACCCACAGGATTGCCTTGATTGTCTATACCATTCCACTGGACGGAATGACTACCTGGTAGTTGCTTTGATGATGCTAACCGAACCACCTCTTTACCAAGAATGTCAAATATAGAAACCGTAACATCAGTCTCTTCGGGTAGGATATAGTGTATTATTGTCGACGGGTTAAAGGGATTCGGATAATTTTGCTCCAATTTAAATCGGTCTATTATTTTAATATCTTCAACATCAAGTGTAGCAATAGAAATTTCATCAGAATAATAACTCTCGTTGCCTGAATTATCTACTGCTGAAATTTTATAATAATATGTTTTGTGTACTGCTAAATTATTTTCATCGTAGTAGGTTGATTTATCTTTAGATACGTAACCTAAAGTATCTGATTGACCTGTTATATTAAAATTTTGTTCAGAATTTCTATAAATATTATAATAAGCGATGTCCGTTTCGGCATTTTTTCCCCATTGTAATAAAATACCACCCTGATAAGAAACAGCTGTCAAATTACTTGGTTTTCCCGGTGGTATTTGTGTATCAATCCAATTTAAACGTTCCTTAAACCATTCTTTTAAATAGTTGATTTCCGCGTTATATGTATTAAATAAATATAAATTATGATCATAATTGTTCATTGGCCAAATCTTAACTCCTAAAATGGGCCACCGATTAAAATTTCTATTTGCAGCTTCAGCTACCTCATTGGCCATATTATCAATTATGGACAGTATGTTGGCATTAGAGAGTGTCCCAATTCTTTTTGATATTATTCGATCTTTAAATTGTTTTTTAAAATTATTATCTTGCCAGATTAATTTGGACCAAAATGGTCTTCCAAGTGGAGCACCCCACGGATGATAGTATGTTTCAGAGTACCACCCTTCAGGAGAACGAACGTTTTCATCCCAAGCATTGCCCATTGCCAGATCAAAATCCCAAACTGGTCCAAAGTGCAGATTTGGGTCTTGACTATCCTTATTTTTATACATGAAAAAACTGCGCGAGCTCATATCGTAATTCTTGCAAATTTCGTTAATGATAAAATAATCAACAATGGATTCCATACCAACTAGGTTGTAATACCCTAGGTTTTGATCATACCGCTGATTACTAGCCATAGTATTTTCAAATTTCGATATCCAATTTTTAATATACAGTTTTTGTTCTATTGTAATATCAGAAGCTTTGGGGTAGTGATACTGATATTTAAGGCCTATTCCGGTGACTCCTATGGCAGGATAAGCAGAATACCAACCATCAGATTCTATACCGTCTATATTGTCTATTTTTATAATATATCCACCTGTTAATTCATTACCAGTTATATCTTCGGGCTGAAGTTTTGATATATTTACACGATTATTATCGCGAGTTATTTTTTCAATGAGAAGATATATTCCAAGATATTCGTTATTTATAATTACTTCGCAGAATTCTGTTCGAGGGGCATAATTACCAACCTGCCTAGCAAGTTTATAGGCAATTGCATTTCTTAAGAATGTTTTATCAGAATATGGTCCCGATAACACCCAATCACTCTCGCTAGGCATATACAATAAAGAAGCTTTTGCATCGCTTCCATCCAGATCTCTGATTTCAATTGCATAAGAATTTTTAGGCAATAACTGGGATGATGCACCGCGGAGTTCAATGCCGATTAATCCATCAAAATTATTAAATTGATCAGTACTTTTATTTATAACATTCTCTCCATTATAAATGATACCCATACTAGCATCAATTTTAGGTTCGTCTACTATTGTTCTTCCTGAGGTGTTGATTACTACTATTGGTAATTTTGTTTCTAGAGAAGGTAGTTGGCCGAAACCCTTAGAAAAAACAAAAAGAATTAAACAAATGCTGATTTTAGCATTATTCGAAAAAATTAATTTACTTTTTTTAATCATTTAATTGCAGGTTAGTTTACTATTTAATAACTTTCCTTATTCAAATCTAGTTTTAAATAATTCAATAATAAATTCTATAAAGATTTAATAGAATAACTACTATATTTTTAAAAATGTATCTAAAAAAAAGTACCAAATATATTGCATTAGTGCTTTTACTCCTTGCCCTATTATTAGTTTCACAAATAAATCTACCATTTAACATTACTGTCCAAGGTAAATTAGTCCCACTGGAAGAGTGGAATCTAAATAAAAATTCACCTGAAGTGTATTCACAAGAATATCATGATCGCTTACAGATTGGCAACAGTGTCAATAGAATTTTAACATTTGAAAGAGGTGACGTAACAATTCTTAATCTAAATCCAAAACTGCAAGTTGGTAGTACCATTGATAAAGGTGATACTCTGGGTACTATAGAATCGAATGATTTATTGATGTTAAAATCAACAATAGCGGGAGAACTCGAAACTGCAGAACAAAATTTAAAAGTGTTTAAATCAGGAGATAAACAGCCCCTAATAGATGAAGCAAGGCTTGAGCACATTCAATCTGTTACAAGATTTAATAATCAGAAAGGTATATTTGAACGGAATTTAGCTCTTTACAGCGATAGCTTAATATCAGACGAGGAATTTGAATATCAAGAAAGTTTATATCAAATAGCAGAAAATAATATTAAAATAGCTAAATCGCATTTAGATGCAGTTAGTATCGGCTTAAAACCGGAAGTGATTCAGTTGCAAATAAAAAAGATTGAAAATTTAAAAGAACAACATAAAATAATTAATGACCGAATCAATAATAGTATTTTAATATCTCCTATTGATGGAATAGTCGAATATCCCGATTTATTAGAAACTATTTTATCAATACGTAGTGAAAGCAGATTTGTTGTGATTTTCCCTGTACCTTTAGATAAATGTGATTTTATTATCATGGGGCAGTCAGTCAAAATCACACTTCCTGGACATAGTAAAGTGATCGGGTTAGTTAAAATTATTGACAAAAACATAACATTACTTAAAGGGAAACCAACCATTTTGACAATTGTTGAAATTGAGGAACCGATAATAAATGTCCTTCCTGGACAATATGTGAAAGGAAGGTTTGATATTGGAAAAACTTCAGTGTTTAACCAGATTATGGATTTTATTAATTAGAAATGCGTGAAGAATTTAAATATTTGGTTTCCAACGAAAAAATGGAGTTACTTAGAAAATTGATTTTCCCTTATGTAACCCTCGATGATCACATTGCTGCACGTGCCAAGCCTAATTATACGGTGAGGAGTATCTATTTTGATACAATTAACTTAGAGGAGTATCATAAAAAACTGTCGGGAACTCGCATTCGAAAAAAAATCCGAATGCGAGGATATCGCAACCATTCTTTCGATAATATAGCTTTTCTAGAAATAAAACGCAAATTTGACACTGCTCAAACGAAGTCAAGAGCCCCATTTCAATATGATCATTGGGAAGACCTATTTAAAAAACCGCTTAATTCTGAATATATTCAACAAAGAGATGATTTTCCCCAAGCATTAGAAAAAGCAAATTCTTTTTTTTACTTTATAAAACGGGATAATATGGTTCCAGTTGTTTTGGTAATGTATGAACGGGAAGCCTTTATTTATAAATTTGATCACTCATTAAGGATTACTTTCGATACAAATTTACGCTGCCTTCCTTACCCTAGCATTGAATCACTATATACTACAAAAATCGCATCAAATGTATTATTAAATAACTTTATTCTTGAATTAAAATCAAATACTGGATTTCCCATTTGGATGGAAAAAATCATTTCCCAATTAGATATTACCAGGCAAGCCTTATCGAAATATACGATGTGTATAGATAGGAGCGTTGATAATTTTAACAATTTTAATAGAGAACAAATTATTTCTAAATACAGATTTCATAATAATTATAGATTACAATAATGCCATTACAAGACCTACAAGAATTTTTCCAGTTTTCAATGTCTGCAAACGAGATAATTAAAATACTTAGTATCTCATTATCCTGTGGTTATATAATATCATTATTTTATAAATGGACCTACCATGGTTCGGGATATTCAAACCGCTTTATTCATTCGCTCATAATAATGACAATGATTACCAGTATTGTGATTTTAGTTGTTGGAAATAATCTTGCACGAGCATTTGGGCTTGTGGGGGCAATGTCTATTATTAGATTTAGAACTGCTATTAAAGATACTCGTGATATTGTATTTATCTTTTTATCTTTGACAATTGGACTAGCAGTTGGTGTAAGTCTTTTTAAAGTTGCAATAATTAGTACTATTTTTATAGGTCTAGTTCAATTTATATTATTTAAACTTGAGTTTGGACATAGTAAAAAACAAGATTTCCTGTTACAATTTTCCTACATGCAAGGAGACAGTGAAAATCCAGAATACCTGAGCATTTTTAAAAAATATTGTAAAAGTAATAAATTAATAAATGTACGCTCTATTGGCCGGGACGATATGCTTGAATTGTCCTTCTATGTAGTTCTGAAAAACAATGCTCAGAGCAGTGACTTAGTTAAAAATTTGAGGGATCTATCAAACACCGAAACTGTCAACCTGTATTTTGACGAAGACGTTAGGTAAAGATTTCCTTTTTTTAGAACTATTAATTGAATAATGTAGTTTAGGATTTATTCTTATAGAGTGGTACTGTAGTTACAACCAACTGCTATACGGACAAAGATAAGATACGCGGTGCAATGACAGGGTCATTGAATATCACCAACGCAAAGTGAATTTAATACCACCATCTTCAAAATGGTAGATAACCCAATTCTTGAATAAAAGTGCGTACCTAGATACTACATTTTTATTATAAAAATCAAATTTAGTATGTTCAGAACATGTTGAATTAATAAATAAAAAACACGGCAGTAAACAGGTGAGTTATATGAAAGTTGGAATAATGTAAAATAACGCCTACAAAAAGCCCCTGATCTTTTCCGCCACCTTCCCACTTGAAGTGTGCGGAAATATTAATAATTTACTGGAGTTTATTCTTAATAGTTTTAAAATATCGTCTGCTCATAGTTAGTGGTTCATTTATGCCATTAATATGAATATGATAGGATTGATTATGCCACGGTTCAATTTTTTTTATTTCTGAAATATTAATGATAGTTGAGCGGTGTATTCTGCAAAAATGTTGTTCTGGTAAGCGATCTTCCCACTCCTGCATTTTTTTATATACTAATTTTTTGGTTCCATCATTAGTATGAATTTCAGAGTAATCATCGGCTGCCGTAACAGTTAAAATTGTATTGACTCTAAGAAAATCATAAGAAGTATTTAGTTTTAGAAATAAACAGTCGTTGTAATCTAATTTCTCTGTGGACTCTCTTGAATCTTGGGAACTTTGATATATTCTTCCAATGGCTTGTTTAATTCGTACGCCATCAACTGGCTTGAGGAGATAATCCAGTGCATTTACTTGGAATGCGCGAAAAGCGTATTCATCATAAGCTGTTACAAATATTATTTCAGTATTAGGAGTGATGAATTCTAATAAATCAAATCCTGATTCACCGGGCATTTGAATATCTAAAAATATTAGGTCTGGAGCATGGTTAATTATTTGTTCTCGAGCAGCAGCAATGCTGTCAGCTTCACCAATTATTTGGATCTGATTGAATTCTGATAATATTGATATTAAATCTTTCCGTGCTAACGGTTCATCATCAACGATAAGAGCTTTGATTTTATTATACATATTTTACTTATTCTTTTTCAATAATTATTTTAATATGTACTGAATTCTCTTTTTTAATAATATTAAATGAATTCCTATTTGGAAAAGCTAAATCCAATCTCTGTTTAACATTTTTTAATCCAATTCCAGTTCCGTTGTTAGATACTTTTTCTCCTTCTTTAACCCAATGTCCTGTATTAATTATGTCAAGTTGTAAAACTGATCCGGCTACTTTAGCTATCAAGTTGATTTTAAGCGGCATCGTACTAGTATCCATACCATATTTAATAGCATTTTCAATTATTGGATGAATTAAAAAACTAGGAATTACAAATTCATTTGCTTTTGGATCAACATCTATCTGTGTATATAATTTATCTCCAAACCGTACTCGTTCAATTTCGAAATAATGACCTATTGCTTCGAGCTCTTCCCGTAATAGAACTTGATTGTTCTTTTTAGCAACTAATGAATATCTTAAAAATTTTGAAATTTGTAAAATCATTTCCTCAGCTTTTCTTTGATTTATTCTTATCAAAGCTCTTAGAGAGCTGAGTGAGTTAAATAAAAAATGTGGATTAACTTGGTATCTCAACATTTGTAATTGAGCACTTTGCGCCAATAGAAGTGCTCGTTCGGTTTGCTTCTTCTGTTCTGTCCATTCAAGCCAAAATTTTATTACAAAGTATAAAGCACTCCAGAAATATAAAGTGAAAAATCCTGACCATATCGTTCTTAAATAGACATTAAAAATAAAATATGAATCAATCAGATCCTTAAGACCTTGTGATGGAATGCTTATTGTGAAATCAAGAATAAACCAAACGTGAGATGCAACAAGGGAAATAATTACACCCCCTAGAACCAGTTTTATTATAGAATAAGACGTGTAATTTAATTTTTTATAAAAATATCGCAAGGCGATGCTGCATAAAAATCCGGTGAACTTGCTTAGTAGTAATCCAATAACCATTTTAGGTTCTTTTAACTGATTAGGATAATACAGTAGCAGGTAAACAATGGTTAATAAGATCCATCCAGAAATATTTATCACCCAGAATGAGGAGATTCGTTTATACCATTTATTGATATTTATAGCCATAATTGCTGAGAAGAATAAAATTAACTAATGAATATTAAAAAAGATATTAGGTAAATGGTATATATTATCGGTGAGAGACCGCCTTTCAATTAATTTGCTATTTTATTTTCATTTACCGAATGTATTAACCTTTAACCGAAATCGTCTTTTTAAATAATTACTTGCTCATTAGACTTTGGTCGATTATTTAATAAAAATATTATTTATAGGAATAAACAATGCTAATAGATAGAAACTATTTAATTGTATTAACGCTTTTTGTTTTATTAAACATCATTTTATTTGGTCAATCAACAGGAATATCGGTAACGGATTATGACGGGAATACATATAGTAGTATTATTTTAGGGGAACAAATGTGGTTAGCTGAGAATCTTAAATCAATACATTATAGCGATGGAACTGAAATTCCCGAAGTTGTATCTTATAATAATGATGAAAATTTAGCAAATATTTACGGAAGATTATATACTTGGGACGCTGCCATGAACGGTTCAACCTATGTCGGTTCTCAAGGTGCATGTCCTTGTGGTTGGCACGTCCCAAGTGATGAGGAATGGAAAGAACTTGAGAATTATTTAGGTGGCTCAAATATTGCAGGTGGAAAAATGAAAGAGGCTGGAATTTCCCATTGGAACGCCCCCAATACCGGATCCGATAATAGTAGTGGGCTTACTTTTTTACCTGGGAGGTGAATATGACGCACATTATATTCCTAATAAGTTCAGTTTAATAAATGAATATGCGGTATTATGGACTTCATCTGAAATTAATACATTAAAAGCTCGTGAACGATATTTATCATTCAGTGATGCAAAAAGTTCTATATACGATTGGTATAAAACAATGAAGTATTCAGTTCGTTGCGTTAAAGATACATTTACAACAGCATTGGACAATAATAACAAGTTCCAACTTAATTCTTTTAATTTACAACAAAATTACCCAAATCCGTTTAACCCTAATACAACCATAGAGTATTATCTTCCATTTTCAGAAGAAATAAATATCTCCGTTTATAATTTGTTAGGTATGAAGGTCAAAGAATTATATGCTGGAAAGCAAAATGCTGGAAAGCATAGACTAAACTTCTCTGCTGAGAAGCTACCCTCGGGATTATATTTATATAAAATACATTCTAACAATTATAACAATGTTAAAGCGTGTTTATTGCTGAAGTAAAAATTCCATGAGGTTTAATTATAATTACAATAAGAACATTGACTACTAAATTTGATCTTTAATATCAAAATAATGACAAAGGAGTAAACAAGATGAATATTAAAAGTAGAACCATCACAATAATTTTAGCATTATTGATGATTTCGCCTTTCTGTTTTGGACAGATAGCCAAAAATAATATTGTATTAGGACAGACTATATCCATTGAATCAAAAATTCTAGACGAAACTCGTGATATATGGGTATGCACACCGGATGGATATAAACTAGGAAATGAGAACTTCCCAGTATTATATGTGTTAGATGGAGAAACAAATTTCTTCATTGCATCTGCGGTGGCTAATTTTTTAGCCCAAAATCAAAAAATTCCAAGAATGATAGTTGTTGGTATTCCTAATGTAGCAAGAAATCGAGATTTCAGTCCCATTCCAAGCAAACAATTACAAAATTCAGGTGGAGCCAAAAACTTCGTGAATTTCCTTGAAGAGGAATTAATGGTCTATATAAATAGCGTCTATAGGACGTACGATCTCAATATATTATTTGGGCATTCACTATGTGGGATGTTTTCAGTATATACTTTATTTTCTAATCCGGAACTATTTGATGCACATATCTCAGCGAGTCCCTATTTAATGTATGAAGATGATTATGTAATTAAAAAAGTAAACGAAGCGTTAAGTGATAAATCAAATTTCATTAATCAATTGTTTGTCTCAATTGGAAATGAACCAGCGTATTTTAATAGTTTAAATCAGTTAAAATCATTATTGTCGGATAACAAATCTGATCTTAATTGGACTTTTAAAAAATATGAAGATGAGGATCATGCATCTATTCCTTTTAGAACCATATCAGATGGATTAGGATTTATTTTCTCCGATTGGCAGCTAACCAATGACATCGTTATGAAAGGCGTTGATGCAATTAAGGATCATTTCCTTAATCAATCTCAAAAATATGGTTATACATCGAAAATAACTGAGGGAGCTTTAAATACGATAGGGTATCAACTCTTACAAGTTGATGAAATAGATAAAGCTATTGAAATATTTGAGTACAACACTGAACTCTACCCTAATTCTGCGAATGTTTACGATAGCTTAGGCGATGGATTAGATGCAAAGGGATTAAAGAAAGAGGCACTACAGAATTACCAAAAAGCAGTATCTATTGGAGAGAAAATGAATGATGTAAATCTTCAAGCTTTTAAAAATAATGTCGAAAGATTAAAATCGCTTTGATGTCAATAAAAAATAATGACCATTCTAATTAAGAGAAGCCTACAGTTGGCATTATTCTTTCAATCTGCGATATATTGTTCGAATATGTGGAAGATAACTTTATCAAATGGATATAGTTTTTCATGTACAGACATAGTAAGTATAGAAAGTGATTCTATTATGATTCAAACATTAGGTCAGATAAAATCATTGGCACTTAATGATGTTACTCAGATTACTGAATTTAAAGGAAATGTCAATATGGCAATGTTAATTGGTGCAAGCTGTGGCGGTACAATAGGATTCATGGTTGATAACATAATATGTGGTAACAATAAAATTGATTTTAAGAATAATGGAGTAACTGCAATGATTATTGGATTAATAGGTGGAACATTGTTAGGCCATTTTTTTACAATTAACTATACAATTGATCTTTCTCATATGCCGATCTACGACAAGCAGCAGACAATCGAAGAAAATATTGTTTTTAAGTGAAGTTTGTTAATGTATCTTAGCCATTAAAATTTGGGTAAGGTAAATCATATTAAAAAGTGAGTATCAATTAATATTTTTAATAATTTAGTATTAAAAAGAGATTATTTATATTGATCTTTATCTTATAGAATAAAATACCCTATGTTATTTACCAATCCAATATGAGAGCTTAATTGCAAATATATCATCGGCTTTAGCATTTAATAAGTTCCTCAAGTCTCTACCAAGCTCAAAATCGCCGGGATTTTCAAAATTAGTACCATTGTGAGTCCAAACAAAAAATACTGATGACCCGGGAGAAAATTCCCATCTTAAAACAACAGTGCCAATTAGTGCTTTGTAATTAAAGTTCGGATTAGGAATTGTAAAGGCATCATCGGAATCACCACCTGTTGGATCAATTACATATCCTGATTCGTTAATTTTGGAAATAGTTGAATTGTCTTCACCATATTCTAAAAATTTGTAAGACTCAGGTTCAGCAAATTCCTTGAACTTAGTATACGATCCGGTAGAGATGAAGGGCTGTAAATACGCTTGTATAGTTAAATTCGGCGTAAAAGTAAAGTTTGCACGAATATTTGCGATAAATGTAGTCTGGTCTAGGTTTCCAACCACATATCGCTTTCCATACATGACTGTATTACTTGCATCAACTATTGAAGTAATATACTGGTCTGTATTAATATTTTTTTGAATCTTAGGACCAATACTTATATTAAAACGATTATTAATTTTAGTATTCACCTCTATATCAAAATTTCTCTTCCGACTTCCGTTATTACTATATAAATAATCGATATGTGATCCGATTGTGATATCCTTTCTGCTATCAGTATGAAAACCCAATTGATTGATTTGGATTGCGGATGGTTCAATGACCCTAGGACCACCCCTTAAGGCTGTATTGCTTAGATTTTCAAGATTCCAATAGACATCGCCATGAGCGCTCCAAAAATTATTGAAACGGACCTGGCTGATCCATGCAATTTCATCGCCAATATTAACACCGCTAAAGTCATGATTATTGGCATAAATCAGAGCTGTGAACATATTCCGATAATGTTTTGTTGGCTTATTCCAATTATAACCTAAACCAAGATGTTTATTAATAATATCAGTTCTACCCTGATAGCCCAGGTCATTGGCCTCAAACCCCGGGGAAATTACTCCCAGTGAAGCATTCACAATGACACTACCTGTTTCTTTATTCAGTTTAATTCTTCCTGCATATCCACTGAGTTTAGTAAGGTTTTCATCAATTTCAATATGTTCTGCATCTGGTCTTTGAAAGTAATGACCGGAACTTCTCTGTAAATTTAGGATTCTTTGTTTGGTACCTGATACTTGAGTTGCACCTAACCAAGCGCCAATACTCCAATCGTTATTTTCACCCAAAAATGTCCAGCCATCGAGCCCAAATGTTGCAGCTTTATTTGAAAGTCTGTCTTCCATATTATAATTGCAATCATCGGTGCTTAACAAAGAAATTCCATCCAAATAACGAGTTACAGATGTTCCCATAAATCCTAACCCTTGTTTTCCGTCGTTAAATTCCTTCTGAGCTCTTATGACATTGTAAAAAGTAGAAGGTTCAACAAGTTCCTTACTTTCTATACCACTATAATAGTACTTAGCATGTTCTTCATTAGTGAATGCCGATAATCCACCGATTGACCAATTCCCTGGCAGTTTTCCACTAATTTTTGCAGCTCCTAAAATATTTGTAACACCGGGATATTTGATAGAGTCTGGACTGGCATTTACCCATCCCTGTGGTTCACGACCAATGCGTCTACTATAGAATAATCTTGGTTCGCTGAAATCCATGCTCATATTGTTTGTCGGGCCGCCCCTTCCAAATTGAAATATATTTTGACCCTCAATAAAAAATGGACGCTTCTCGCTATAATAAGTCTCATAGGCCGATAAATTTATTTCTGATGGATCCGCTTCAACTTGACCAAAATCCGGATTAATAGTACCATCAACAGTGATGTTACTACCAACTCCTAATTTGAAGTCCGCCCCAATTCCAATGTTTTTATCGAAACCTTCATAGAACGGGTTGATTTTTTTGCCAGGTAAAATACTCTTCCCCGCAGTAAAATAGGGTCTTATCTCAGTTCTATCTGGTGGTGATATATCATATAATCCAGTTAAATCAGCAGCATGTCGGATAGTACCGCTTTCTTCTAATGACACATACACGAAATAATCCCATTCATCTCTTCTCTGAATGTATCTAACAGGTATAACTCCCCATGTATATTCATCCTTCTCATCGAATCTTAGCTGTGAATAGGGAATACGTAATTCGGCAGTCCACCCTTTATCGTCAATATTTGTTTTACCTTCCCAAATCCCATCCCAATTTCTTTCAGTAAAATTATCATTATAATATGTTTCGTCATTCACGGCACCTGCAGGGTTGATTTGAAAAGAAAAGCCTGTTCTCTTGTCGTGATATGAATCAAATATTACCTCAAACAAGTCTGAATTATTATTCTCATCTCTCCGGCCAATTCTACTAACAATAAGATTTGGTTCGCTATCCCACATGCGAGCACCAACATATATGGCTGACTCATCATATCCTATCCATACATCTGTTTTTTCAGTAGCAGGATGGCCGTTTAACGGAACATATTGAACAAAATCAGTATATGCTTGAGTTGTATATAGTTGCTCATCAAGACTGCCATCAATATTAAGCGGTGAAGTCAGGCGAACCGCAACTATCTCACGATCTTTAAATTGGATTGGATCAAAATCATTTGCGCTAACAAGTGTTATAATTGTAATAATTACTACACTAAAAACCTTACAAGTCTTATTCATAATTCCCTCAATATTTATGTTATATCACGAAAATCTATATGAGCATCTTATACTCCGTTTTAGATTAAGATTAATCATTTTGGTTGTCAAAATCTTTTATAATTAAACATAAATATGTCAGAAAAAATAATTTACTTGTCAACTGCGAAATGTAATCGACTATTTGCATACAATTGAACAGAAATGAACAATAGGGTAGAATGATTGTAGTACAATTTTAAAATTGCTCTTCTTTGAACACAGACTTCACACAGCAACTATTCTAAACGTGGATATGGTTTACATTGAACCTATTTTGTTTATTGTATACTTGGTAATGAACCTTGATGCCATTAATAGTAGATACAATTAAAAAATATGGTAGATTTGAGTAATAGAACCTATAGGTTTAACTCGGGTTCTTCATCATTTATAGGAGGACCTATGAACCAGTCTAACGCTGCCTCAGAAATTGAAGCAGGAACTTGGTGGCCACCGTCAAATTCGTTATAAGTAACGTCATAGCCATAACTAATGAAGGTAGGTACAATCGTATCTCTACTCCCCTGCACTGGCAAAACAGAGTCTCTTGTTCCATGAGATATATAGATTTTTGGCTCACCTACTATAGGATCTAAACTAAACACAAAGCCAGGTGAAAAACCAATAAGGTGGCTGAAAAGATCGCCGTTCGAAATCCCCAAGGAAAGGGCATAGGTGGCTCCATCCGAAAAACCACACAGAGCAATGTGTTCGGGATCAATATTACAGCGAAGGAAAACATATTTGAGTGCCCGATCTAGAAATTGGAGATCATCTCCATAGCCTCCTAGTAATAAATCCCATGTTCTAGATCGTGAATCAATTGCTAATACAATCATAGCCCTTTCTTCGGCACGGATTTGATAGCTCTTCCAATAGCTACTACTTCCACCTGCCCCATGCAATGCAACTAATAATGGCGTAAACTTATCAAAAGAGTAACTTTCAGGAACATATAGGGTCCCATCCCGATCTCCACCAAGGCCAAGCTGAGAAAATCCTTTGGTAGCTATCTGAATTGGAGTACGTAAGGTAGCAGTTAATCTTGGTTCGCCATAATCTATCTCGGTAGGAGATATGTTACAACTAAAAACAAACAATATAGACAATGCAGTGAGACTGGTTTTGAGTAAGTTACATTTGGAAATAATTGACAGATACTTCATGTTTTTCTCTAAGATTTAATACTTAGACAATTAAAAAAACAATTAGTTGTCCTCTCAGAATTTGTAATAAATATGTGTATCTAACAATCTCCCGGATTCTTCAATTCCCAATTCCAGTATTACAGCCTGTAATTAAGCATATTTTATCTTTCACCTGGATTTACCTTTAATTTATTATTACAAAATTAGGTGTAAATCTCCATTGAGTGCGCACTTTCTGAGGATTTCTACACATAAATAGCCCAAAAGCATCTCCCAAAACAAATGGCTAAATTTGAGCGCACCAAAAACGATGAGAATTGACACCTTCCTGAATAAATATCGAGACAACTGTTAGTATAATTAATTGTCTATATACCAAAACAGGACCTTATTATATTATAAAATTATAGCAGTCAGATATCTATAAAAATAAATTATTTCAGAGGAACCAATGAATTATCAATCTAAACGAAATATGTATTTTCTCTCCATACGCCCAATTATGTTATCGCTGGTCATGGCCTTAGCTTTTACTCAAG
Organism: uncultured bacterium; assembly: GCA_963715945.1. Lineage (GTDB taxonomy): Bacteria > Fidelibacterota > Marinisomatia > Marinisomatales > JAHJCW01 > JAHJCW01. The sequence continues at coordinate 259,868 of CAVQSL010000015.1, read as the reverse complement.
CTATCTATTCGCAAACAAAGCCAGAATTAAATAAATCTGATTCCATTCAGCACATGCCTTACTGAAAGTAGTAAATGATGGAAAAGCACCCGGAATGATTGCTGCAATAATCTCAAGTGAAGGTGTAATTGCCATAGCTTCTGCAGGAGAGCGTAAAGCGGGTTCTGGTATTGCGTTTACCACTAATGATGTGGTGCATCTTGGTTCATGTGGAAAAGCAATGACAGCCACAATGCTAGCCACTTTGGTTGCAGAAGGGAAGCTTAGTTGGGACACGAAACTGATAGAAGCTATTCCGGAACTAAAAAACAGGATTCATACAGATTATCATAAAATCACACTATGGCAACTGCTTACCCACCGTGCCGGAATTCCAAAAAATCCAACCGATGAGGGCGCATTCAGTTCAAAAGAAATTAAAGCAAGGCGTTTGGCAATTTTAGAAGATAATTTTAAGTCACCGGCTACCTATGAAATTGATAAGTTCCATTATTCAAATTTTGGATATGTAATTGCCGCTTGTATGGCAGAACAAATAACGGGCTTAAGCTGGGAAGTTTTAATGAAACAACGTTTGTTCGATCCTTTGGGGATGTCTACTGCCGGATTTGGTAATCCCAATAAAAACAAATCAACTGATCAACCTTGGGGCCACCATAAGTATTTATGGAAATGGTGGCCAAGTGAAGCTTACTATGATGAAGCAATCGGACCTGCAGGTAGGGTACATTGTAGCATAGCTGACTGGGCTAAATTTCTTTCTCTTTGGTTAACAAGCGAAAACCCTATTCTGGAACGCAAGTATTTAGACAAATTAATCGAACCTGTTGGCGACCACTTCTACGCCGGTGGCTGGGGTGTTGCAGAACATGCATGGGCAAAAGGAATTACCTTTAACCATGCCGGAAGCAATGAAATTTGGTATGCTTCAGTTTTAGTCACTCCAAAATTAGATAGAGCTTTTGTGGTGGCTACAAATTCGTGTGATTTTGGTTCTACACCTGATGTTTGCTTAGAAATAACGAATAAGATAATTAGGATGGAATTGAATTTAGGTAAGAAATAATTATATATAATAGACTTTTGATTATTGAAAACAAAAAATATGATAAAACATGAAAAACACAATTTTACTAGCCATTATCGCTTTATTATCAATCAGTATTCTACTAGCCTTATAGAATCAAGAACGAGAAAAGAAACTTATAAAAATTGTTATTCAAAATGTATATGATGCAATAATGGTGTAGTGTTCAAAATCGCCGCACTGTTGCAGAATGCTTTTTCAAATTGCTCCTCGTGAAAGACTGTCTTCAAGTGACTGATCTCTGTCCAATTGTATAAATACAAGATAAGGAAAATCATATCTGACTAGTTAATTGATATAAAAAAATATCAAATTGATATATTTAATATTACATCTAAAAAACTTGAGGTTCTCCTAACCCATTCAAATATAGATATATACGGTGACTAAAGTGTTTGAATTGTTGTTTGGCATAATTCTTGTAAGATAATTAGAGAATTGAAACAATAGATTATTTATTAACAAAACATATCAATTAATAAAATTGAATCCATGACAACGAAAATAATAAATAGAGGTCAAAGGCATAAAGCAGGATAATTAATGCTTATATATCAATAGGGAGTAACATGGATCGTAAAATAGAAAAAAAGAAATGGCCACCCAAAAAGATTGCATTATACATCGGCAGTTTCTCAATAATTCTTTTATTAATATTTCAAATATTTTTTAGCGATAAAAGTTCGCGACTAAATGTTAATCAAGAGTCGCCTAGTGGTCTCCACAGTTAATTACGGTGAATTTCAAGAATTTATTCCAGTTATTGGAACCGTGATCCCAATTAAAACTATTTACCTTGATGCTGTCGAGGGAGGCACTGTTGAACAAATATATTTAGAAGCGGGAAGTTTTGTAAAAAAAGGAGACCCGATACTTAAACTAGCAAATACCAAGTTATTATTGGATATTATGTATAGAGAAGCAGAACTTTTTCAACAAAGCAACAATTTGAGGAATACTCGATTAGCAATGGAGCAGAATGCTCATATTATAAAAGCTCAGCTTTTAGATCTTGAATTTGCAATAAAGAATGCTCATAGGGATTATAATAATAAAAAGAGTTTATTTGGTCAGAATTTGATTGCTAAACAAGAATATGAAATAGCAGAGGATGAATATAAATACTTAAAAAATAAGCGCGACTTGACTCTTAAATCTTTTCATCAAGATTCAGTATTTCGAGAAATTCAATTGGAACAACTCGCAGAATCCTTAGAACGCATGGAAAATAATTTAGAGATTGTAAAAGGAAATATGAGCAATCTCATTCTCAAAGCACCTGTTTCAGGTCAGCTTACTTCACGTAATGCTGAGATAGGTGAATCAAAATCTCAAGGTGAGACGTCTTGGACAAATAGATGTACTGGATGGGTTCAAAATATTGATCGTGGTTGATGAATATTACTTGTCAAGAGTAAGTATTGGACAGAAAGGTACATTTACTTTTGACGGTAAAAAGCATGAATTGAGGGTGGGGAAGGTTTATCCTGAAGTACTAAACGGTCGCTTTGAGGTGGATATGGAGTTTGTATCTGAGGAACCTGAAGGTATCCGTAGAGGACAATCACAACATATTCGATTAGAATTGGGTGATCCCGGAGAGGGATTGTTATTAACACGAGGTGGATTTTATCAAAAGACAGGCGGTCAATGGGTTTATTTAGTTGATGAATCGGAAGAATATGCAGTCAGGCAGGCAATTAGATTGGGTCGTCAGAATACTGAAGTATTTGAAGTGCTAGAGGGGCTTAAACCCGGTGATAAGGTAATCACATCATCATATGAATCATTCGGTGATGTTCAGAAACTAATATTATCAAAATAATTTTAATAAATATCAATCAATAGAGGAAATAAAATGATTAAAACAAGAGATTTGGTAAAGGTGTTTTTAACTGAAGAGGTCGAGACAACTGCTTTAAACAATGTGAATTTAGAAGTAAAAGAAGGTGAATTTGTATCAATCATGGGGCCTTCAGGATGTGGTAAGTCAACCTTATTAAATATTTTAGGATTACTAGATAATCCCACAAGGGGAGAATTTAATTTTTTAGGTCATGAAGTATCAGGCTATAATGAGAGACAACGCGCTGATTTGAGAAAAGAAAACCTTGGATTTGTATTTCAAAGTTTCAACCTAATAGACGAATTAACCGTTTTCGAAAACGTAGAATTACCACTTCTTTATTTAAAAATGGGATTCTGCTGATCGTAAGAAAAAAGTGAACAATGTACTTGAACAAATGGGAATTGGTCATCGAAGCAGTCATTTCCCACAGCAATTATCAGGTGGGCAGCAGCAAAGAGTCGCGGTATCAAGAGCTGTTGTATCTGAGCCAAAAATTATTATGGCCGATGAACCAACAGGAAATCTAGATTCAGTCACACGGTGATGAAGTAATGAAAATATTGGGAGATCTTAACAAACAAGGCACTTCCATTATAATGGTAACACATTCGCCTGATTATGCGAAATATGCACATCGTACAGTTCATTTATTTGACGGTAAAATATCAAATGAAAAGATTAATGGTAATTAATTGAAGATAGCTAAAAATAGTTAGCAGAACATATTTATTCACGTGCGTCAATACAAGATAGGTAACTATAAATGATAAAAAATTACATAACAATAGCATTCAGAAATATAATAAAGAATAAAGTTTACTCAATATTGAACATTACCGGTTTAGCGATAGGGATCATGGCTTTTGTTATGATAATGCTATACGTGCAATATGAAACAAGTTTTGACAAACAATAGTCCGAATGCTGATAGGATATATCGTGTATATACTCGTGGTTCTTTAAATGGTGATTTTGAAATGGTCGCATCCCCTGCACCTATTGGTGCAGCATTCGAAAAAGAGATTCCAGGTGTTAAAGAATTTTACCAGAGTAATGCAAATCGGTTTTCCTGTGTTACGATATGAAGACAAGGTCTTTAGTGAAGAAAAATGGTTTCTTGCTGATTCATCGTATTTTGACGTGTTTGGTATAGAACTTTTACAGGGAGATAAAGAAAAAGCATTGGTTGAACCAAACACTATGGTGATTACCGAATCCACCGCAAAACGATATTTTGGTGATGATGATCCAATGGGTAAAGTAATTAATTCGGATAGACGACGTGATTATGTCGTTACCGGAATAGTTGCTGATCCCCCATCAAATACACATTTTCACTTTGACTTTTTGGTCTCGTTGATGTCTTATCCGGATATGGCAAATAATGATATATGGGTAAGCAATAATTTTTATACCTATTTATTACTTGATGAAAATACAACTCCGATAGATGTTGCAAGTAAGTTCCCCGATATGGTGTTGAAATATGCTGGTCCCCAAATTGAACAGTTTTTAGGAGTTTCATGGGATAAATTAGTTGAACAAGGAGCATCATATGGATTTTATTTACAACCTCTAACCGATATTCATTTACACAGTCAATTTGATTGCGAAGTTGAACAAAATGGAAATATTTTATATGTCAGGATATTTTCTAATTGTGGCCATCTTTATATTGCTCATTGCGTGTATAAATTTTATGAATTTGGCAACTGCGCGATCTACAAAACGTGCTAGAGAAGTGGCAGTCAGAAAAACACTTGGATCAAATACGATCACTATTAATACAACAATTCCTTACTGAATCTATAATTTTGAGTTTTCTATCAACCGTAATTGCTTTAGTACTAGTAAAATTATTATTACCTATTTATAACACTATTGGTGGATTTCAACTTGAATTGAATTTATTCTCTGATCCAGTAATTTTGCCATTTGTAGTATTACTCATACTAATTGTAGGGATCATTTCTGGAAGCTATCCTGCTTTTTATTTGGCTTCTTTCAATCCAATTAAAGTATTGAAGGGTTCGTCAATGTCAAGAGGGCATAAATCGTGGTTAAGAAGTGGGCTTGTGATTTTTCAATTTACTATTACAATAATGTTGTTTACGGGTACAATGGTCATATATAATCAGTTGAATTATATCCAAAATAAAGACCTTGGATATGATAAAGAAAATGTTATAATTGTTGAAAAAACAGATGATATTGGAGCATCAATAAATGCCTTTAAAGAAGATTTAAAAAAAGATCCAAACATAATGATCGTTTCAAATTCGACAAGTCTGATAGGACATAATTTCAACTCAAATGTTCGGCAAATACAAGGTGAGCCGGCTGAAAATTCTATGTTGTGGCAAGAATTCTTTGCAGATCCTTCATTATGCAGATGCATATGGAATAGAAATGGCCCAAGGTCGGTTCTTTTCATCGGATAGACTTGCTGACTCTACTGCAGCGGTAATTAATGAAACTGCTGCGAAATTATTAGGATTTGACGATCCACTCGGTAAGGCTATAATTAATCAAAATAATGCTGGTACACAACTATTGATACCCAATAATTGGAGTAGTTAAAGATTTTCATCTTAATTCTTTACACTCACCAATAGAACCAATGCATTTAAGATCATTTAGTCCTGGTGGATTCGGAAGATACACTGCTGTGAAAATTAATCCAATTGACATAACAGGTACACTGGGATATATCGAACAAATTTGGAAAAAATATGCAATCGATCAACCTTTTGAATACACATTTTTAGATGATGATTTTGATCAACTCTATGTTGAAGAAAGTAGAACAAGTAAAATTGTAACAATTTTCAGCATACTTGCTTTATTGATAGCAAGTTTAGGACTGTTTGGCTTATCATCTTATATCACTGAACAGCGTACAAAAGAGGTCGGAATAAGAAAAGTCCTTGGTGCTTCTGTACCAAATATATATTTTTTATTATCCAAAAGTATATTAGCGTTAGTGGCAATCGCAACAATAATTTCTTGGCCCCTTAACTTATATGATGATGAATAATTGGTTAGAGAACTTTGCCTACAGGATTAGTTTTAATCAATTATTCTTTATAATAAGTGGACTGATTGCATTTATAATTGCTCAAATTACAGTAACTAGTCAAGCGCTAAAAGCGGCCCGTAATAATCCGGTTAAATCAATTAAATATGAATAAATGATTTTGAATGGAGTGCAAATAAGAAAAAACCATGTTTAAATATTATTTTAAAGTCGCATATCGTAATCTTAAAAGAAACAAAGCTAATACTTTTATAAGTGTGTTTGGTCTTGCAATTGGATTAGCTGTATGTGCACTACTTTTACTATACGTTCAAAACGAGTTTAGCTATGATAAATATCACAAATATTCTGATAATATTTACCGGTTAACCCAACCTGAACACGCATATCATGCGCCGGGTGTTGCAAGAGAATTGGCTGACAATCTACCTGAAATAAAAGATTTTGTGCGAATTTTTCCAATGGACAGTGAAATTATTGAATATGATAATAAACAATTTAAGGAAAAAAATATACCTTTTGCTGACCCGGCATTATTCCGAATGTTTTCATTTCAGTTTGTATCGGGAGATAATGAAACAGCATTAGATAAGCCTTTTACAACTGTGATTTCCGAAACATTAGCTCGAAAATATTTCGCTAATGAAAACCCCATTGGAAAAGTATTAAAATTGGGTGGCGAGTACGACTATACAATTACAGGAGTAATGAAAGATATGCCTCAAAACTCCCATTTTCGCTATGAAATAATTTTTACACTTTCCAGTGCTGACAAAGTTTTTGGTTCTTCAATGGATAATTGGGGATGGGAAAATTTTCTGGTTTATTTTCAACTCCAAGAAGGTTTCTCAAAATCCATTCTTGAGGAAAAATGCGAAAATTTAATTCAACCTTTTTACAACCCCAACACTGATATCCCATTTACTAAATATTCATTGCAAAAATTAGAAGATATTCACCTCTATTCCGCACATATAGAAAACGATATCCAGCCACAGAATAGTATTACATATGTGTTGATATTTTCAGCAATTGGAATTCTTGTTTTGCTTATAGCATGCTTCAACTATATTAATCTTCTTACAGCCAATGCTTCAACCAGAATGAAGGAAATTGGAATTAAAAAAGTCATTGGTGCTAATCGTAATCAACTTGCGTTCCAATTTGTGGGGGAATCGTTTTTGGTGTTATTCATTTCTTTAATCATATCGCTTATTATTGTACAATTGAGTTTACCGATTTTTATAGCACTTTCAGAAAAAGCCCTCTCTTTTACTTCACTTTTTACAACGAATAATATTTTGGGGGTTATTGTTTTTCTTCTAGTAACAAGTTTTCTTGCGGGATTTTATCCGGCATTTTTTCTTTCAACACTCCAACCTATACAGGCACTTAAAACATATGCATACACTAATAGATCTAAAATTAATTTTAGAACGTTACTTATTGGCACCCAGTTTACAATTGTAATTGTCTTAATTTGCTCTGCACTTTTTATGTCTAGTCAAATCGATTTCCTTAAGAGCAAGAAGTTAGGATTTAATAAAGAATACGTACTAATATCTGAGCTAAATAGTGCATTTGATAATGTTGAAAAATACAATGCTCTAAAAGAGGCACTTCTAAAAGAACCTATTGTGGCTAGTGTTTCTTCTGGTTCCCGTGTCCCTTCAAATGATCTAAATAATGTAGGCGCTATAAAACCTCCGGGGGAAAATGAGTGGACTCAAGTACCTATTGTACATGTTGGTTTTGATTATTTTGAAACATTAGGTATTGAAATTGGGCAAGGTCGTTTTTTCTCGAACAAACTTAAAACCGATGCCGATGAAGCTTTAATTCTTAACGAAAAAGCTTTAAAAGAATTAGGGATCGAAAATAACTACATTGGAGAATCGGTTGAAAGTACGTGGCCATATGCGAATAGAAAAATTATTGGCGTAATTAAAGATTTTCACTTTGAATCTCTATACAAACAAATCCGACCCACAATGTTTGTAATTGATAACAGTATGTGTTATAAGCTTATTGTAGCGGTTAATCCTTCAAACTCTGAAAGCACAATTAATAAACTACAAACAATTTGTCATAACTTTTACCCTGATGAAATATTTGAATTTCAATTCTTGGATGATAAACTTGATTATCTATACCAAGCGGATAAAAACACTTTTCAATTAATGAGGTACTTAACATTTCTTTCAATAGTTATCTCATGTATGGGTCTGTTTGGTCTCGCACTATTTTCAATGAGGAGCCGAACAAAAGAAATAGGAATTAGAAAAGTACTTGGTTCTTCCATATCACGTATCTTAGTTCTATTAGTAAAGGATTTTACAAAATGGGTGTTGATTGCAAATATTATTGCTTGGCCCATTGCTTTTTATGCAATTAACAAATGGCTTCAAAATTTCGCTTATCGTATTGAAATAAACTTGTGGCTTTTTCTACTTGGCGGATTTATAGCTTTACTGATTGCTTTGACAACGGTGGGCTTTCAAGCAATAAAAGCTGCACTTGCAAATCCGGTAGATAGTTTGAGGAATGAATAACTAATATTAATATACATCATAAAAACCGCCCTGTAGTGGGGCGGTTTTTCTATTAGCAGTTTTACTGCATTAACCTACATTGTTATGTATATGATTATATTGTTGATAAGTAATCTATATGACACAATTGGACAGTGATGGACAAAAGTGTAACACGGTTGTAGCACATTTGTAAAATTGGTCATCGTAGAACACTGTCTTCACACGTATAGACTCTGATTTATGGTAATACAGGGGGAAGAGACGAATCTCAGACTATAGCATGTTCACAATCATTTGGAAATAAATTAATATATTAGTATTATAGTTGAGATAAATTAATAGTAGGGATAACAAGTCATGAATATTAATTGTATTGAGTTGTATTTTGTCAAAATACCTTTAGAAAATAACAAACCGGGATTTTTTAAGCAACCGGCCTATTTTGATCCTAATTGGATTCCAGGATTTAGACAATCTGAAGTTCGTTTTTACCTTCTAAAACTAAGTACGAATGAGGGAATAGATGGATATTCTGCTATGCCAGCTATGGGGCTTGAACGAGCAGGGCTTGGATCAATTATGGGCAATTATCTAATGGGTATTTATCCATTAGATTTGCAATTAATTAATCAGCGTATACAGGAATTTTCGTATATAGGTATGCGTAATAGTTGGATTGAAGCTGCATTTTGGGACATTATCGGTAAAATAAAAGGTGAGCCTATTTGGAAATTATTGGGAGGAACTGGAGGATATGTCGAACCGTATATATCAACTGGTTCTAATCACAATCACGACCAAAAAATAATTAGCGAAATCAGCAAGCGCGTGCTGGATAGTGGATTTAAAGGATTAAAATTACGAGTCAAAAGTAGTGACTTAGCAGTAATGGTAGACTATATTGGGGCCGCAAACAATGTAGTTGGAAAAGATCTAGGATTGATGGTGGATGCAAACCAAGGATGGCCAGTTGACCTAGTGGACGAAACTCCCAAATGGGATCTTGAAATGGCCACTAATTTTGCTAAAAGTATTGAACAATACGATGTTAAGTGGCTTGAAGAGCCACTTAATCGCGGAAACTTTGAAGGATTAGCCGAACTTCGTAAAAATACAAAAACACCGATTGCGGGAGGGGAATTAAACTCAACTTGGCGCGATTTTAAAGCAATGTTGGATATTGGAAGCCTTGATATTTATCAACCTGATGCTGTAATGGTGGGAGGTACATATGCTGGTGGAATATCAGTTGTTAATTGGTTAATTCAGGAGATACAAAAACGAAATAAAAATGGCGCAGGCATCAAATTTTGTCCTCATACCTGGACTACGGGATTGGGTTTTGCTGTGGCATTGCAAATGATTGGCATACTGCCGCAAGAAGAACGGAGTTTAATAGAATACCCTCTTGAGGGAAATTGGAAACCAGAATATTGGGCTCGATTTATAAAAGGTGGTTTTAATCCCGATAAGAATGGTCAAATAAAAATTCCAGATGAACCTGGATTAGGAATTGAAATCGATTGGAAGGTTATTAGGCGTTTTGGTAAACGTATATATCGTGGGACTGCAGCTACTGTTTCGATAAATGCTTTAAGAGATCGTGGACTAAAACAAGCATTGTATTTGAAAGAAAAAAAGAAAGAGCAGTATAAGCGCTCACAAAATGCTAAATTTGCAGTATTAAAAGCTCCATTTTAATAATTTCAGTATTGGTAAATATTTATATTGTGGAAACTATCATAAAATTGCAGGGATGAGATTTAATTACAAAAGTAGGGAGTATAAACATGATTTATAAAGACATTGAACAAACTCAAAGAAAAACAAAATCTAGCTTCATAAGACACATATTTTTAATGAGCGTGGTATTCTTTCTTTTCATTTCATTAGCATTAGGAAAAAGTAATTCGGGAGAATCATTTTATAAAGATTTGTCCACACTAGCAAATAGTGGCAATAATTTTGTTATCGAAAGCCTGAACACAATCTCAAGAGACTTAGACTGGGATAATGCATCTACACTTAAATTTAAGGGTAATTTAAGATTTTTAACTTCTTCAAAACATGGTACAGAGGATCAAACAAAGCTATTTTTTATTAGAAGCGTTGATGGAGATATATATATCTTATCAATCCCTGATAAATCCAATCCAAATTATCTAAATCTTGATGAATTAATTGAAAGTAAACTCTATTTCGATGTAAAAGTCATGGATACCGATTTTAATAATGTAAATTATCAATTTGCACAATTTATTACTTCTCCAATACAACCAACATTCGATAAAATTTTCAAGTTAATGATAATTTTGATGTTATTTCTTGTAATGATTGGAATGGGGCTCACATTAAAAGGCAAAGATTTTGCTGTTTTAATTACTAAACCAAAAGGTATAATTGTTGGTGAGATTCTTCAATTTGGTATAATGCCACTTATTGCTGCAGGTTTAGGCTATTTAATGGGATTTCATGAAAACTATCCCTATATTTATGTTGGCATGATTCTGATTACTGCGACACCGGGTGGCGTGACTTCAAACTTAATGACACATTATGCAAAAGGAGATGTAGCACTTTCAGTTTCTTTAACCTCTATATCAACTATTCTATCAATATTTTTTGTACCTTTATTGTTAAATGCATATTGTGCAAATATTCCCGATGTAAAAGTACCAACAAACACTATTGCATTAACCATAATTGTTCTTGTGATTGTTCCACTGGGGATTGGCATGTTGTTTAGAAAATTAAATGAATCGTTGGCTATAAAACTCATCCCAATATTTAATATATTAGGTATTATTGCTTTGTTATTTCTAATGATAGCGGGAATTTTAAACAATTTAGAGGGTTTTGCCGATACGGAACGTCATGGGGTTCTTTTCTATACAATGATATTTTCTCTAACAGTATCAGGATTAATTGTTGGTGGTCTATTCCCTAAATTGCTGAAGATTTCAAATTATCAGATTAGAGCAATATCCCTTGAAACTGGATTAAGAAATGCATCATTAGCCATGACCATATCACTTCTAATTCAAGATTCCATGGGAGATTTTCATTCATCAATGTTTTGGGTATCAGGAATGTTTGGTTTAACAATGTATGTTTCTGGATTGATAGCAATTAAGATTTACCCAAAATTGTTTCCAAATAAATAAATCAGCTAAGCCCCACATATTTGTGGGGCTTATTGCATATAGTCAATTATAAGCATATTGCAGATGCACTTTCTGTGGATTGAGTTATTTTTAATGATTATCTTTGTTGGACAATTTTTATAAATAGTTAAGGTAGTAATTAGATGAAAACATTTTTTAAAATAATAGACGATGTACTCAGCGCCTTTATGATAAGGCATGGTATTTTACTTCTTAGAATAAGTGTTGGGATTATATTCGTATGGTTTGGTGTATTAAAATTCTTTCCCGACCTAAGCCCTGCCCAAGGCATAGCAATAAATACAATCGATAAATTAACCTTTGGGTTAATTGATAAAAATATCACGATATTATTATTGGCTCTTTGGGAAACTTTAATTGGAATTGGATTGATATTTGGTAAATATTTACGGGTTACATTATTTTTATTATTTTTACAAATGTTAGGTGCAATGATGCCGTTATTATTATTCCCTATGGAGACTTTTTCTCATTTCCCATATGCTCCTACGTTGGAAGGTCAGTATATTATAAAGAATTTAGTATTAATTAGCGCAGGATTGGTTGTTGGCTCAACTGTTCGTAAAAATTAAATTTTAAAAATGTTAAAGAGTAAACTTTATATAACTACAATATTGAGCTATATGCCTAAAACCTGCTAGCCAATCGTAGCTCCACTCCCTTAAAATCCAACACCTCATAGCAGACGCCGGCATTGCAGGCCGGGCCACCACGCCGTTCACCGGCAAACAGCTGCAGACTGTGGCTGTTATTCAGTCGATACCTAGTACTTACGCCGATCCATATTTTAGATTCATCATCGGTTATAAATGAATCGTCGCTGTATTCGGTTTCCAGATTGAAAATGAATTTTGATCTATAAGAATATCCCAGCACCATTACATGGTTCTGAATACCTTCATTAAGCCTGGAAAAAGTCTGAAATTCGTAGTTGGTTCTTAAAGATGAATACTTTGACACCTTCCAGTCAGCGTGTCCGCCGGCCGAAACGCGCCACTCCTCAAGTTTGAAAGGATCCCTTGCATAGTCTGCGAACAGTTTGATCTCATGTAGGTCAAATACATTAAAGTTGTATTCGATGAAGTATTCCATGAACTTGAAGACCTCTCCAAAATCATTCCTGGCTAGGGTATTGTTAAATGTGAGAGTGGACAGATCAGCAAAGGTATAGAACAGCTCAAGCTGATAACCAGTTTCGTTGGTTGGTTGCAGCACATGAGTACTACGGTTTAATACCTTATATGAATGTTCCTTTACCAGGGCTGGGGGCTCATTAATACCAGATCCGATCAGGAAATTGTTATAGTTCTTGTATTCAACACTTAAACCAATACTATTGTAAGCAACATTTATGCCGCTGTAAAACGCGAAAGATGACTCGTCAGAGAAATCGCCGATCTCAAAATCACTTAGGTTCCTTGCCAATTCCGTATAGTATGAAAGACCGCTTGATATATTCCCGGCAGCAGAAGCCGACCCGTACAGCCGATCTTCTCCACTGTTTGAATGATACATCGCCGATAGTCCTACTACTTGCTTTCTTAAACTGTAGTCCGCAGATATCGCTCCAATGGTATCAGGGCGCCTGTCGGCAAATGACTGAGTTGGCGGGAAAACATAATTCAATGGTTTACCATACAAAGCTTTGGCATTGAAATTATTATGACGAAATCCAATATTCATTCCCAAAATATCTCGGTTGAAATAATGCCTGGAACGATAGCTAAGGTCTTCCAGGATCGCTCCTGGGATTTCAAAAGAACGTAGTAGCAGACCGCGGCCAAGTAGCTCATAGAAATTACCCAGTTTAACTTCCAAAGGAGCAGACTTGTACTGTAATAAGAATTGGGAAATCCCCAGATAACTGCTACCGTCAGTCGGGGTCAGGAATTGCTCAAGTGTCGTATTGAGCCTGAATGATTTATAGTCGAAATTAATGACAGCCCGGTCATAGATAGTTGGAACAGAGGCAGTGTCCTGTGGTAGGTGCCCATATTGCACTTCTAGTAGATTATTGCCACTGAATTGACCATATGAATTGCCTACTACACCTAGAAAAATTGCTAATAGCAGTCTAGTAGTGACAGTATTTTTTATATTACTTGGTTGAAAGGTGCTTTTCAATGGCCGCTTTGATAATTTCGTCATCGCCGCTGGTATATCCTTCATGGACCCAGACGACCTTATCATTGGAGTTTACAATTATCAACGATGGAAATGACACCAAGTTTAACTCAGATTTCAACTCCGAGCTCATATCAACCAATACCGGATACTTAATCTGCAATGCTTTTGCGAATGGTGCCACTTTTGAGATACTACGTGGTCCATCACCGTTGATACCAATAATCTCAACCCCCCTATCTTTATACGTATTGTAAATCTTGTTCAGCTCAGGAATGGCCTTTTTACAGGGCGAGCACCAGGTAGCCCAGAAATCCAGTAGAGTAAGGTTCTCACCCTTGAGGTCTTTGAAACTGCGGTAGTTATTTTCCAGGTCCTTTAGCTCAAAATTTCTTACCGTCTGAGCATCTAGACCAAAATTTAGTATTATTAATATGACAAGAGCTTGTTTAAGGTATCTCATTTGAGTTTAATCCTTTTTTGGAAATAATTCACAATAAATTGTCCGATCATTCAGCTAATAATTCATCAAGTGTGTTTTTAACAGCTTGAATGTCTGATGATGCGACCTGTGTCCCGGTAAAAGTGATAATGCCGTCTTTATCTACTAGTACAAGCCTATCATAGGTGGTTTTATAGTCTGCAGCTACACCTGATGCACCCAATAAGAGGGGAAATGATACCTTAGTAGCGTTTTTGAATGATTCCACTAATGCAGCATTGCCGTCCCATTGGTCAAGCCCAATAACGGCGTAGTCGCTGTGGTCAATGTATGGAGTTACAAGTTCGGTTTCGATTTTAGGAGCGACCGCTCGGCATGATGGTCATCCGTTCCCGAAAAAGAACATAAGCAACACCTTGCCAGAATAGTCCGATAATTTTACCTCAAGGCCTTCAGAAGACTGTAAGGCAAAGTCCGGAGCACTTTTACCAACTTTGATAGGTTCTTCGGAATTAAGGATGCTCGAACATGCACTAAGTGCGAATATTGCAATGATTGATAAATTTAATATGATTGATTTTTTCATTATGTATTCACATTTTAATAATAAGATCGTTAATTAAAGCATACACCTTTTTGCAACATTCAAGTTTATCACAGTTATTCAAATAAAGTTTGTCAATTATGCGACAAATTATCAAACATTTTCAATATAAAATCAATATCTGGTAAGAAAAGAATACCACCCCCAAAAGATACTGTTCGAGTATTTCTTTAAAGACATTTTTACTACGCTATTGGTACACCAGCCTGTAAGTCTTAATATGGTTGACAGTTATTTTGGGCTACACACTAAATAATAAGCTTAACCTTTCTTTTTAATTTTTGTAAATTTTATTATCGAAATAAAATCAAATCAATTATTTGGAGTCAACTATGAAAACTAATTTTGTAAAATATCTATTTAATATATATTTATACATTCCAATTCTATTTCTCACTTCTTTACTCTACTCTCAAGAAACACTTTCGCCTAATGATCTACTAAATTTAAAATATTGCAGTGCCGCTCAATTAAGTCCCAATGGAGAATGGATAGCTTATACTGTTCAAATACCAAGAAAAGCGGATGATAAACCGGGCGGAGCATATAATGAATTATATTTGCAAATGTATAATGGCACTAAAACAATTCCGTTTATTGTTGGAGAAGTCAATATATCATCAATTCAATGGAAACCGGACGGTTCAGCCATTTCATTTAAAATGAGACGAGGTGATGATTCTAAAACTCAAGTGTGGTGCATATCAGTAAATGGGGGAGAGGCCTATCAAATTACGGATTCCAAAACTGATATAATAAATTTTAACTGGCATCCATCAAGCAAAAAACTTGGCTATATCGCAATCGAACCTCCTACTGCCTTAGAGATGAAACTAAAAGAAAAAGGATACAAATTCATTACTTTTGAGGAAAATTTAAAACATCGAAATTTGTATCTTCAAAGTATCGAGGACGATTCTGATCCACAACAATTAACCAATGATGTTACCGTTTGGGATTTTCAATTTAGTCCTGACGGTGCAACGATTGCTGCCGATATATCTCAGAAAAACCTAATTGACCATATGTATATGTTCCGCAAAATATTTCTTTTAGATATTGAATCAAAGAAATTGACTCAACTAACTCATAATCCAGGCAAGCTTGGCAATTATGCTTTTAGTCCTGATGGAACTAAAATTGCCTTTGGCGCTGCACTGAATCAAAATGATCATAAGGAGAGTCAGGTATATGTGATTAATGTTGATGGCAGTAACCTAAAGAATCTAACACCTTCAAATTATGCTGGTCATGTAAATTGGGTTGGATGGAAAGATAAAAATACTATTTTATATCGAGCTGGAGAAGGTGTTTGGCCGCAACTCAGTACTGTTAACATAAGTGGTGGAAACAGAAAAACAATACTGAACTCGAAAGATTTGGGAATGATTTTTAACATACCATCATATACTAAAGATTTTAAAAAATTTGTAATGATCGCATCTTCAGCGAAATCTACAAGCGAATTGGTAAGTTGGTCACCGGGCAAGTCGTTTAATAAATTAACTAATTTAAATCCTGTTTTAGCTGAAAGAAAACTCGGTAAGCAATCTGTTTTTAAATACAATGCACGTGACGGACAAGCATTGGAAGGAATTCTAATATACCCAACAGACTATGACAAAGGTAAAACATACCCTTTATTAGTGACAGTTCATGGTGGTCCTGAAGCGAATTATTATAATGGATGGATGTCGCGTTATGCCGATCCTGGACAGGTACTATCAGGACGCGGATACTTTGTGTTTTATCCTAACTATCGAGCAAGTACAGGCTATGGTGTAGATTTTGCAATGGCAGGGTTTGGCGATCCAGCTGGAGTAGAATTCGACGACATCGCTGATGGGATTGATGCACTAATCAATGCCGGACTAGTTGATAAAAATCGTGTTGGATTAGGCGGTGGTTCCTATGGAGGTTACGCAGCTGCATGGTTCTCATCATATTATACGGAAAAAATAAAAGCAGTTGTTATGTCAGTGGGTATCAGCAATTTAATTAGTCTGCAAGGTACAACCGATATTCCTTATGAGATGCTATACGTTCATTTTGGTCGTCCTTTGGAGGAAATGTGGCACGAGAACTTAAAACGTAGCCCAGTTTATTATGCACACCAGAGTAAAACTGCGGTTCTCATCGTAGGAGGGGCGGACGACACCCGAGTTCACCC
Organism: uncultured bacterium; assembly: GCA_963715945.1. GTDB lineage: Bacteria > Fidelibacterota > Marinisomatia > Marinisomatales > JAHJCW01 > JAHJCW01. The sequence goes on along the minus strand of CAVQSL010000015.1, from coordinate 242,836 downwards.
CTCGCAGAGTATAGAATATTATCGTCGTTTAAAAATGCACAACCATCCCGCCGTGCGATTAGTTCAGTACCCGGGTGAGGGGCATGGTAACCGAAAACAAACCTCCCAAAGGGATATGCTATACCGTCTTCTTGATTGGTACGACTGGTATGTTAAAGATGCAAAAGAGTTCAACGGACAAATGCCTCCATTAGACATTAGTACGCATTATGGTATAGATTTAGATTAATAATTAACTTATTTTTCAATTAATCGAGAAATTAATATAAAGGAAAACCGTCCCATTTAGGACGGTTTTCCTTTATACTTTAACTGGTTTTCTACACTATAGCTATACTAACCTGTACATTACTTCTTTTTTAGTTAATTAATTTGCATATCAAAATTGGGACAGATGTTACTATCGGACCTCAAAATATAAAAATAGGGTATTAATTTTCTAATTTTAGTAATTTTCAATTACATTACAAAGAAAAGGAATATATTATGAAGTATCCTTCAAATCTTAATCGAATTGTTATTTTAGTAAATATTCTATTATCCATAGGGTTTTCACAACTGAACAATTCAACAAATTTTACAAAACCAGAAAAACATTTTGGTTTTACTCCAGGGTCTGACGGGAAGCTCTTTTTATATGAAGACCTTATTAATTATTTAGAGACACTTGACAAAGAATCACCAAAATTAAAATTACTAAATATCGGAAATTCCTCATTAGAAAAAGATATGTATATAGTATTTATTTCTTCCGAAGAGAACATTAAAAATCTTGAAAAACTTAAAGAAATAAATAAAAAATTAGCTTTGAACCCCGGTCTAACAAATGTGGAAAGGGAAAAATTCTTTAAGGAGGGGAAAATATTCTTTTTAGCAACCTTATCAATGCATTCAAATGAAGTTGGCCCATCACAATCAGCACCTATAATAGCTTATGATTTAATTTCTTCTGATGATCCATTAACTCTCAAATGGTTAGATGATGTTGTCTATATGATGGTTCCCTGTCATAATCCTGATGGAATGAATATGATCGTAAACCATTTTAATAAATATAAGAATACAAAATGGGACGGCAGTTCTTTACCTGGTGTATATCATGAATATATTGGACATAATATAAATCGCGATTTTGTTACATTATCGCAAGATGAGACAAATGCTATATCGGGTATATATACTGAATGGTTTCCACAAGTGATGGTTGAAAAACATCAAATGGGTTCAACTGGTCCGAGATATTTTGTGCCACCATTTCATGATCCGATTGCTGAGAATATAGATGAATCAATTTGGAATTGGATAGGAATATTTGGTTCAAATATGAGTAAGGATATGACAAAAGCTGGTCAGGCCGGTGTATCACAGCACTATTTATTTGATGACTACTGGCCCGGTTCCACAGAAACATGCATATGGAAAGGAATAATTGGCATGCTAACTGAAGCTGCCAGTGTGCAATATGCTAATCCGATCTATGTTGAACAAAATGAACTAAAAGTCTCAGGTAAAGGTTTATCAGAATACAAAAAGAGTGTCAATATGCCCTTGCCTTGGAAAGGTGGCTGGTGGAGATTAAGTGATATTGTTGACTATGAAATTAGTTCTACTAAATCAATACTTAAAACAGCATCCTTGCATAGAAAAGATATACTTGAATTCAGAAATGATCTATGCAAAAAGGAAGTCTTAAAAGGAACATCTGAGCCTCCATTCTATTACATATTGCCGCAAATACAGCATGATTACAGTACCTTTGTCAAAACAGTCAATTTACTTAGAGATCACGGAGTCTCTGTATATAAGCTAAAAGATAAATATATTATAAATAATGAAAATTTCTATCCGGGAGATATTGTAATACCACTTGCCCAACCTTTTCGAGCATTTATTAAGGAGGTAATGGAAAAACAGAAATTCCCGCTTAGGCATTACACGCCGAATGGTGAAATAATAAAACCATACGATATAACGAGTTGGTCAATTCCATTGCATAAAGGAGTAAAATCAGTTGAAATAGTAGAAGGACGTTTCGTTGATTTTGAATTATTGCTAGATGAAATCACAGATGATTTTAAACTAACTAGTGCTATCCCGGACGATTATTGGGCATTAATATTTAACGTAAATAATAATGAAAGCTATAAAGTAGCATTTCATGCCCTGAGTCTTGGCTTAACACCTCAAAGATTAATCAATTCGCTTACACATAACGGCAAAATATTACCTGAAGGAAGTTTCCTTATTTATGGAAATTCTAAACAGAAAAAATTGAGCAGTCTATTGAGAGATATAACTGTTGCACCAGTTATCATCAGTAAAGAGATACCCATAGCAACTGCACCAATTAAATTACCAAGGATTGCCTTGGTTGAATCTTATTTCCATGATATGGACGCTGGTTGGACAAGATTTATATTTGATAATTACTATATTCCGTATAATGTAATCCGACCTGGTGATTTTACAAAAATTGATTTCACTAGAAACTATGACGTTGTAATCTTCCCAGATCGGGACAAATCAGTTTTGATGGACGGAAAATGGAAGTCCAATGATGCTACCTATAACTTAAGCAGTTATCCACCTGAATTCACCAAAGGAATTGGAGAAGAGGGCATTAAAAACTTGCTAGATTATCTTAATGATGATGGTATAATTATCTCTTGGGGGGCATCTACCGAACTCTTTAGTGGAATTTTAAAAATAAAACATTCTGAAGAGGACATTGAGGAATTCCAACTGCCTTTTAAAGACATTAGCAAAGATATGGAGAAGAACGGACTATATTGCCCCGGATCATTTCTTGAAATTTCTCTAGCTATGGATCATCCCATTACACTAGGCATGCAACAAAATATTGGTATATTCTCACGAGGTAAGCCAATATTTTCAACCTCGATTCCTAGTTTTGATATGGATAGACGGGTAGTTGGTAAATATGCTGATGAACAAATATTGCTAAGCGGATATTGCGAAAATGAAGAAGAATTAAGTAATAAATCAAATATTATATGGCTAAGAAAGGGTAATGGCCAGTTAGTCCTATTTGGTTTTAGTCCATTATTCCGAGGATCAACGGATGTTTCATATAAATTAATTTTTAATTCAATATTATTGCATGGGTTAGAATAACTACACAATCAAATCAATCATAGTTTTATTAATTGATCAATAGAAAGCCGTCCAAATTAAGGGCGGTTTTCTATTTTTCATTGGCGGGTTTACTACATTAAAACTACGACCTGAATTATGTCATTGTATGTTAAGCAATGTTTCAGGTTAGAAGCCAATCAACAATATAATCTCAATATAATAAACACTTCTTATACCAATTAAATTAGAAAATTCTGATTGCCAAAAAGGAATAAATAGCATAAAATGTATTCTTTAAGCTCAATACTTTGAGACAGGACAGGTCATTAGTAAAACGACTATTTTTGGTCTATTATTTCTGTTAATTTAAAGGTGGCCACATAAAAATCTTGGTCAACCTCCACCAATCGGATGGGTTTTTCAAGCTTCAGTTTTTGCCATTTTTGTGTTGGTGAGAGCCAATGCATTTGATCATTAATATAAACTTTGATCTTAATGTTGAATCCTTTAACACAATTGGTCCAGCGATATTGCATTTGGCCATTGATGAGTGCATATTCAAAAGTTGGAATGCGTGTATCCCTTAAATATTGGTCAAAAAACAATTGTAAATCTATTCCGCTTTTTTCGCTGATATAATGTTCAATTTGTCCTGTTTTTACGGTCTGGTGGTAAAATTCGCGCCCTAACCCCCTCAGTATTTGTCGCCATTTTTCATCATCATCTATTAATTGTCGCAAGGTATGCAGCATATTGGCTCCTTTGGAATACATATCGTGCGATCCAATATAATTTACATTGTAAATGCCAATAATGGGACGATCGTTGTCAAGGTTCAATCTTGTTCCACGACAGTATTCCGCACTGGCTTCCTTTCCCCAGAAATAGTCAACGAACAAATTTTCAGAGTAGGCAATAAAACTTTCATGTATCCACATATCCGCTTCGTCCCAATTGGTAATACTATTTGCAAACCATTCGTGACCTGATTCGTGAATGATGATAAAATCAAATTTCATCCCATAACCGGTACTACTCACATCTCGTCCACCATATCCGTTTTTGAATCCATTTCCGTAAGTTACGGAGCTCTGGTGTTCCATTCCGGGATAAGAAACTTCTACTAATTTATAGCTGTCTTCGTAAAAAGGATATGGACCAAACCAATATTCGAATGCTTCCAACACGAGGTGAGCCTGTTTAAATTGTTTTTTAGCTTTTTTTAAATGATAATCCAGCACCCAATAATCACAATCCAAATCGCCCTTTTCTCCTTTATACACATCTCCGAAGTGGACGTAATTCCCAATATTTATATTAACTCCATAATTATTGATGGGATTGGAAACAAACCAATGGTAAGTACTGGTTTTATCAGAATGGTTTTCCACATTACGCAATCTTCCATTGGATACGTTAATTAAGGGATAAGGAACCGTAACGCTTATCAATAAACTATCTGGTTCATCGTAGGGATGATCTTTGCTAGGCCACCAGATACTGCCACCAATGCCTTGGTTTGAGGTTGTGATCAGCGGACGACCTTCAAGATCTTTCCCCCAGTTTACTCCCCCATCCCAAGGGGGTCGTCTGCTTGCATGAGGTTTTCCTCCGTATTCAACCAACACATACTTTTCTTCTCCTTTTTTTTGTTGATCGGTCAATTTAACAAACCAGGCGTTTCCATCTTGCTCAAATTTTTGATCAATTCCATTTTGAGTGATTCGAGTAATTTTCATTGGTGGCTGCAAATCGATTTGCATTAATTGATTCTGCTTGATTACTTTGTATCCAATGAGGTTGCTACCCACAAAACTACTATCTAAAGGACTGACTTTTACTTGTAAATGATAATAGGTCAAATCCCACCAGGCGCGTTCAGGAGTGATGGTCCCTCTTAATGTATCTTGTCTGGTAAAAACCGGTTCTTGTGCAAAAATTACTGCTGAAAAACATAATGATATAAATATAAGCCCAATGATTTTTTTTCTCATGATATTATTAATTAAGATTATTAATGGTTTTCTTTATGTTAGTGGAGGTCGGGGTTATTGCCAATCCTCCTTTGCCTGTGCATTTAACACATGTTGGCATTTGTTTGCTCACGCTCGGTATGGTCTCAATCACCTCGTCAAGCGGGATCACCGCATCAAATCCTGAACATGCCATTGTTGCTGAAGAAAGCGCATTCATAGCAGCAATTATATTTTTACCTAAACAGGGTACTTCAACGCGGTCAGCTACCGGATCGCACACTAATCCAATCATATTTTGAATAGCCATCGATGCAGCACTGATAGCTTGATTGGCTGTTCCTCCAAACAATTGGGCAATGCCTGCTGCAGCCATTCCGGAAGCAGCGCCGCACTCAACCTGGCATCCGTGTTCTTCGGCTGAGAATCCAGACCCTGCCGCAAAATATGCACCGACAATCCCGGCGGCAAAATAAGCTTTTGTTAATTCTTCTTTACTTGAGTTTAAGTCTTCAGCAACTGTTTTAAAAACTCCACCAACGGTACCACACGAACCTGCTGTTGGATTAGCTACAATAACTTCCAGGGCACTTTTTGCTTCCATAATCGCTGAGACATTTGCAACTGTTCTATTCACCAACTTGTTTTGTAGAATTCGTCCTTTTATCTCTGCCTTTTCAATCAGATGAGATTGTTGCGGCAAAATGCGGTCTTTGTATGTTGTCCCTTCTAATCCTATTCTGATACTATTCTCAATAATTTCAATAAGAGATGTCATTTTATTTTGAAGTTCAGCTTCAGAAAGGCCACTAAGGCATTGCTCATAAATTAATCCAAGTTCACCCAAATCTAAATTTTCTTTTTCAGCGAAGTTTAAAAGAGAGGCAATAGAAGAAAAAGGCAACTCGCCTTCGTTACCTGAGATTATAGGCATTACCGGATTAATAGTAATGATTTGATCAATGTCAGAATTATTGTTCAATTGATTAGTTATTTCGGCATGAATACTGTTCGAGGACTTAATATTTATCAGATATTCATCACTATTTGAATATTGATTAAGTATGGCGTTTGTGGGAATGATTGATTGTAAATAATCAAAAAATGATGAAATATTCTTACTCCAAATGATTAATTCGAAATAATCCCCATAAATATTAACATTAAAATTATCGATTTGTTGAATTTCAAACGATCCACCTCCAAGTGATGCAGCTACAACCTGAACATTTTTTCCATTAACACCTTCCAATGAAAGTCGGACAGTATTTGCATGCTTGGTTGGGAAGGAACTGATTTCGTAAGTAATTGAGATCCCGTTCTCCATGGCGATTTGTTCTGTATTTTTCAAGTGTGGATCTGCAATCTCTATATCCAGTAACCCACCATTAATCCCCATGACTGTTCCCTGCTCACGATAATTAAGTGCCCATGCTCCATTGGCGTCAAATTCAATAAATGCCTTCTTTAATGGTTCATTTAAAATATCCAGACATATTCTGGCTATTCTCCATGATGCCGCTGTATGTGAGCTGGAAGGTCCTCGCATTACAGGTCCAATCACATCATTAAAAATACTGGGGATATTATTCATAAAGTCTTATCTCCTCGCCAAAATTCTCATTTAGGGATTTATCATAAATTCTGTCTGCTATTACAAGATCCTGAATGGCTGTTCCAACACTTTTAAATATTGTAATGTCATCTAAAGAAATTCTTCCTTTAATTTTATATAAAACATAGTCTCCTATCTCACCGATAATGTTTTCTTTCTTGGTATTTTGGTCTGCATCAATTAAATCACCGCTCTCATTAATGCAAGCGTCTTTATCATCTAAAAATATTCGGGAAGATTTAATTATTTCAGGATCAATTTCCTGCATTTTCGGTTGAAATGAACCAATAGCATTAATATGAGTTCCTTTCTTTATATGATTTTTGTTAAATAATGGTTTAGTAGAATTTGTGGCTGTGCAAATAATATCCACATCTTTCAGTATGGCCAAATCGCCTGTATATTTAATTTGTAGTGACGTTTCCTTGTTCATTTCTTCAATAAATGATTCGGCCTGTTCACGAGATTTATCGAAAACCCAAATATTTTCAATATTTCTTACAGCAGTTACTGCACTTAGCTGTGTTCTTCCCTGGCTTCCGCATCCAAATATCGCCAAATTACGGGAATCCTCTTTTGAAAAATACTTTGTAGCCAGACCGCTTGCAGCGCCGGTACGGAGAGCTGTGATAAATTCACCATCCATAATTGATAATATTTCTCCGGTCACATTGTCTATCAATAATACGACACCTAAAATAGTAGGGATATCCGGTATAAAATTTGAATTTTTTTGTGTAAGTATTTTAATGCTTGATTTATCGTGGTCTTTAATAAAGGCCGGTTTTACTAAAAAGGTTAATGATTCATCTCTCATTTTTGTTATATATCGCTTTGGGACAAAACATTGGTCGGAGGACAGGCATGCGAAAGCATGTACCATGCTGTCGATGGCTTCCACCATTGTAAAGTGCTTAGCCATCGCGCTTCTTTTTATTAATCTGAGAGGTTTTCTTATAGTTTTACCGTTAATTATCTTATTCATCTACCACCAGGAGGCAGATTTTGTATCCAGAAATCTTCCATGGTCCTGCGTAAATGTAACGATGTGTTTTCTCTTTCAGATAAACCATGAGAACGCATAGGATATGACATCATGCTAAATAGCTTATTATGTTTTATTAGCTCATCAACCAACATTTCAAAACTTTGATAATGAACATTGTCGTCAGCAGTACCATGAATTATCATCAAGTTGCCCTCTAATTTTGAAGCATGATTGATCGGTGAACCATCAAAATATCCCTTTAAATTATCATCTGGTAGTCCCATATAACGCTCTTGATAGATCGTATCATATAATCTTTGATCTGATACAAAAGAAACTGCAATTCCTGTTTTATAAATTTCAGGATAACGGAACATACAATTCATGGTCATTTGACCGCCTCCACTCCAGCCCCACATACCTACTCTATTTTTATCAATAAAAGGAAATTGATTAATTATTTCCTTAGCAGCTTTTGCCTGATCGTGGGCAGCCAATATACCTACCTGCCGGTAGATTGATTTACGCCAATCTCGCCCTCTCGGAACATTTGTTCCCTGGTTGTCCACGCTCATAACAAGATACCCAAGTTGGGCTAAATATTGGTGCCAAATTGCTCTGTTAGTCCAATGGTCCTGAACAGTTGAGTTCCATGGTTCACCGTATATATAGAATATTAATGGATATTTTTTGGATGGATTAAACCCAATTGGTTTTATCATCCAACCATCAAATACAATATCACCAACATCAATTTTGAAAAACTCTTTGGGATTTAAATTACATGAATCATATTTCGCTTTTAGTTTAGCGTTGCTCTCAAGTACGGTAATTTCAGTGTGCTCGGGAATACTGATAACAGATATCCTATTTGGTGTAATTACATTTTGGAATGTGGTAATAGCCCATTTTGAATTTGGTGACATTTGATATGAAAACTGTCCTTCAATATCTTTTGGACTAATACGTTCAGCAACACCGTTGCAATCGATACGACTACGGTAAAGATACCGCTGTGTATAATTTGTAGGCGATGCGATATAATATACATAGCCAGTGTTTTCATCAATGCAATTTATATTAATAACATCAAAATCTCCTTTAGTGATCAAGTCAATTTCTTCCCCATTCCTAGAGACTTTATACAGATGTCGCCAACCATCTTTTTCGCTAGTCCAAGTAAAATATTTTTCTTTGTCTAACCATTGAATGTTATCATGAATATCAAGGAAAGCTTCATCCATATCGGTCAATATTTTTTTTATCTGCATAGACTTGATATCGCCAATCCAAACGGAATTTCTGTTTTGAAGTCTATTCAATTGCTGAATCATAATCTCATTTGAGTTAGGAATAAAGTCCATTCGTGCTAGATAATTATTCCTAGGATCTCCTGGGATATTAAACCATTTTGATTTTCCGCCATTAGCAGACACAATACCTATTTTAACAGCTGAGTTCGTGGTTCCTGCTTTTGGATATGGAAATGGAATAGGTTTAGAATATAGTGAATCAATATTGTTGATCAAATAAAAGACGCCTGTTCCCTTTGTATCAGATTGCCAATATGCAATAGTCTTGCTATCGGGGCTCCATCTAAAACCATCACGACAATCAAGCTCTTCTTCGTACACCCAGTCGAAAGTGCCATTGATAATTATTGAAGAGCCGTCTTTGGTGAGTTGGATTACTTGCGAATTATTTAGGTTTTCTACATATATATTATTATTTACTACATACCCAACCTTTCTTTCGTCTGGTGAAAACTTAGCAAACATCATAGTCGATGGTTTTGCAAATTTACCAAGCTGGATTAATTCCCCGGTATCGATGTCCAAGACCCAGTAATCACCTCTGGTATTATATCGCCACACGCGTTTAGTATTTGTAAAAACCAACAACTTATTTCCACTTTCTGACCATTGATAGTCTGATACCAATAATGGGTCAAGTGCTCCTTTTGAGATTAATTGACTGGCTTCTACAAGAACGGAACGCTTTCCGGTTTCAGGATTATATTTAATTATATCCTTGGCCAAAGGAAATTTGCTCGACTCTTCAAGGGTAGTGTATCCGGAACCATCATCAAGCCACACTGCAGGCCCAAATTGGTTTAGTTTGAATTCGTTTTCTTTGAAAATCCTTTCAAGAGTAAGGACATCCGGATTTTTCTGCGCTACTATACACGGTATTATTGAGATACCTAAAACAAATATTATGGATAGTTTTGATTTAAACTTCATATCCGTTCCTATAACTTTTTTGTTATTCTATGCCCCTAATACCGCCAACTTGTCAAATCAGCACCTTCAGGAGCACTTTCATCAATGCGCTTTAGAATTTTGTTCAAATACATTGTATTATATCGGAGCCTTGAAATAGCATTTGGATTATCGTGGTCACCATTCCAGCAATGTTCGTCGCGTGCGCCATAGTCAATTTCACCGCTATAATATGGATCAGTGGTGTTTTCTAGAAATTTTTCCATCAGATATACAGCGTTATTCAGGTAGTAATTATCCATTTCACCACAATAAATATTGATTTTACCTTCTAAGTCAGGACCTAGTTTGGCCCAATCGCGTTCCATAATATAGCGCAAGTCGTAGTTTTCTTTCCAATATTTTGCTACATTATGGTCTATTTCACCTGTTTTCTTGTCCCAAATCCTTACCGGATAACCATCTTCTCCCTGAGGTGAGTAAACTGCTTCCCAGATATCCCATTGTTGGCCTGATCTACTTTTAGTTCCCAAGGCAAGCTCGCGATAATTCATATCTCTAAGGTTAGTTTTAATATGGCCCAAATAATCTCTTGTCCCAGGTCTTAGGACCTTTCTATGGTCGCCATCTATATAATACGCATTCTTATCATCATAAATGTTCACTACTGTATAAGCTCTGAAATCTATAGGGTCAGGACAAGCAGCAAAGCAGCCATTATATTCTTTAGGATACATTACCTGCACAGCCAAGGCTTCCCAACCACCTGTAGAACCACCATAGGTAAATCTGCTCCATCCTTCACCAATTCCTCTAAATCTTTGTTCGATAAATGGTATCAATTCATAGGTTATGGCATCACCATAAGGTCCCATATTGGCCGAATTCACAGCATAAGAATCGTCATAATATGGAGTAGCATGCTGCACCTCTATAATGATTACTCGGGGAAAATTTTTAGAAATCCATTTTTGGTAAAAATCATATGCTTCCTGCTGTTGAATTATATTGTAGCCTTCTAACTGAAAACGCTCACTATAAATTGGTTCAAGGTCTTTATCCGGAGGCTCGGTTCTAAAACCACCAAAACTGTAAGAAAAATGTCCATGGAATATTATTAATGGGTAATGTGCTTCAGGATGTTCTTCAAATCCTTCAGGCAATAACACATTGGCACCTAAATACATGTCTCTGCCCCAAAACTTGCTGAGTAATTCACTTTTCATACGTACATGCTTAATGTACTTAGTATCCTGAGGTGGGTCAATAGGTGGTATAACTTCAGTCATCTTAATATCAAATCTAACACCTGGCATGATATGCATTTTCAGTGGTTTACTAAAAAAATTACCAGGTGAAGTATTCCACTGTTGCCCCTCACCATTATCCATTGGCAACTTAACAGTATGACCTGTTGATAGATTAAATGTTTCATATTTATGTAACAAAGCTTGTACATAATAATCACCTTCAGGTAAATCCGAAAGACTTGATAGAGGATATCCAAATTCATTCCCAACAAATTTAATATTATCGATTGAAGTGATCCCCTCAACATCAATTCCAAATACCAATTGTGAATTAACTCCATCTGAAATCTGAAAACGTGGTTCAGCCTCATCATTGGTCGAAATTAGAAGCAGAACACGCCCATCTATCGAGCCTTCAGATAGCTCTTGAGAAAAGTTTACATTAAAAGTTGGTGAATTATTTTCTTCTTGACCTAGCATGAAAGATACAATTGCCAGTACGGCAATAAAGGAATTTATTTTTTTCATTTTGTTGTCTATCCATGTGAATTAACTGTTAATATTACTGATGATATAAACAATGGATTAATAAAAATATTTTTTTAATCTTCACAAGCCCCTTTTTTACGAACTTCTGATTGGTAATATTTGTTAGATAAGGTATAAATTAAGATAAGACATAACTACACTGATAGCATTTTATTTGACCTGCTGTTGGACACCTATCAACAATTGGAGGATTGTATGAATAAAACATTTTTCTCAACTTTTTTCTTTACACTGTTAGTGATATCTTGCATACCACCACAAGAAAAAAATGTAAATATTGATATAGTAGCCAAAGCTGATATTATTCATAATAATGTCCTTACCTTGGATACTCATACAGACACGCCAATGCGATTACAAGACCCTGGATTTGATATCAACAAGGATAACGACCCAAAAGAATCTCATAGTAAAGTTGATTTTCCACGAATGAAAGAAGGAGGGTTAGACGCTGCCTTCTTTGCAATTTATATTGGACAGGGTGCTAGAACAGAAGAAGCTAATAATGAAGCAAAAGAAGAAGCATTATCAATCTTTGAGGCAATTCAAAGTAGCCTAGCTGGAAGTTTTGATGTGGCTGAAATTGCGCTTGTCCCTGCTGATGCTTATAGATTAGAAAAAGAAGGAAAAAGAGCAATATACATTGGTATGGAAAATGGTTATCCAATCGGAACAAATATTGCCAACATCAATGAGTATTACAACCTTGGTGCTCGATATATTACACTTTGTCATAGTAGCAATAATGACATTTGTGATTCATCAACAGATACTACTGAACATAATGGTTTGAGTGATTTCGGAAAGAGAGTTGTGGAAAGGATGAATGATATTGGAATGATAATAGATATTTCGCATGTGTCTGATAAATCATTTTATGATGTAATGGAATTGTCAAAAGCTCCTGTAATTGCCTCGCATTCATGTGCTAGGGCATTATGTGATAAGGAAAGAAATATTAACGATGAAATGATTATGAGACTTGCTGAAAATGGAGGTGTAATTCAGATGTGTATCTTAAGCGATTATGTTAAAGACATTGAACAGGATTCTATTAGAATTAATGCCCGACAATCACTCAGAAGAAAATATAATAATTGGAATGAATTATCGAACGATGAACAGCAAAAAGCCTATCAAGAATGGGAAGCAATTGATGCACGATATCCTCCCAAACTGGCAACAGTTTCAGATGCTGTTGACCATATAGACCATATTGTTGATGTAGCAGGAATAGACCATGTTGGTATTGGTACCGATTTTGACGGTGGAGGTGGATTGGAAGATTGTTTTGATGTAAGTCAGATTAAAAACATCACAATTGAATTAGTAAAAAGGGGCTATTCAGAAAAAGAAATTGAAAAAATATGGAGTGGAAACTTTATGAGAGTTTTTACTCAAGTACAACAACTAGCAGAGAATTAGGAATCGCTATAAATATATCTGTGCTTAAGTTAGACCACATACTTTATTTAATTACAGCTTCAGCGTAAGCTGAATTAAGTTGTTGTTTAGCGAGCGTTTTTTTTATTGGTGGTAGCTTTAGTATTGCTCCAAATACAGCTGATAAAGCCCGATGACTCCACAATACACGATTGTCAAATATTAGGTTTTGAAGTTTTCCTCTTTCAATAGCCATAATTACAGCTTTTTGAACACCAGTAGTGGGAGTTATCACTCGCTTGGGCCTTGGTTTAAGGGTTATATTGTTTTTATCACAAGACTTAGCACACAATCCGCAACCCAAGCAAATATCCTCGTTTAGACGCGCTTGTTTCATTTTTGGTTTAGATGGATTATTTGCTGATACTAATGTCATTGCTTCAACCGGACACACATTAACACATTTACCGCAACCATTGCAATCTTGAGAGTCGATTTGTGGAATAAAATTTGTAGTATGTACAGGATTCATTAATCCAAATCGTCTTGCGGTGTTCATTGCTTCGCAACAGCAACCGCAGCAATTACAGATAAAACTTACCCTTTTCTGCACATTCTCACCGAACTGAACAAGATTATTATCGTAGGCCAATTGAAGTAGATCCATCCCTTCTGATCTGTCAACTTTACGGGCATGTCCATGTCTAATGAGAGAATCAGCAGTATTATTAAAGGTCATGCAAATATCCATCGGAGCATCGCAATTTTTCTTAAGATGTTCCTTTTTATGTCTGCAATAACACATGCTTACACCCATATGACTAGCAGTTTCGATAATGTGGGTAGCTCTTTCATAATCTAGAACATATAGCGCATTATCTTCAGATAAAATTGGTTCGTGAATGAAAGTTCGACCTAATTGTGTGTTTCCTTCGGTAAATAGTGCTTTTGCAAAATCCTCCTCAATTGATACATATTGATAAAATAACTCGCTTAAAGTTTTTTGATCAATGTCATTTCTAACCCGCATCAAAGAAAATTCGAAGAAACCGGCCATCGGGGGCGGCAAAGTATAGGTAGTTGTGCCATTCCTCTCAATATCAACTAATAATGCTCTCGAGGCCAATTTATTTAAGATATTTTTAGTTTGGTTTAGATCGGTTTTCCAAATTTTGGAAGCTTTTTCAGCAGTAAATGGTTTAATTGGCATTAATGACACAAGCTCAGCTTCTTTTTCAGAAAATAGTATTTTTAGAATCTTGGTCAACAATTCAGAAGGAGGAGCTCCTTGCGGGAATCTATTTAATCTATCAATTAAATTATTATAAACAGAATGATTTGTGTTATGTGCCATTTATTCAAAGTCCTTGAATTATGGTAGAAAAATAAGTTGATTTATATTTAACAGGCAATGGATTATGATAAATTATTTTGTATAGATCAACTGTACAACTTCACCAAATTTCTTGGTTTCTACAAATTTAAATTTTACCATATAGTCAGGTTCTTGAAATAGTGGTATACCACTTCCAATTTCCTCTGGCATGATAGTAATAATTAATTCATCAATTAAGTCATATCTAATGAATTGATTCACTAAATCTGCACCCCCCACCAGCCAAATATTACCTATTGGATTTGTCTCTTCTATAAATTTTTTAACATCACCGGATACATAAATTAAATTCTCAATATTGTCTTGCGGGTTCCTTGAAAACACATAACAAGTTTTACCATCATATTTGTTGGGGTATTGTTTCTGTGTAGTGTTTCCAACGATTACTGTTTCAAACCGTTCTTTAAATTCATTAAATCCAAAATCATATTCCAGATCATTATATTTTTCAAGCCAATCAACAGAACCATTTTCTCTTGCTATAAAACCATCAGAACTAGTCGCAATGTAAAGTATTATTTTTCTTTCTGTTTTCATTTTGGAAAATAACATAAATCAGTGAGAATATTAATTAAAACATACTATGGAGTTATGCTATCTGTGTAAATTTCCCCAGAACAAAAAGAATAATTTGAGTGTAAAAAACGATGATAAAAAGCGAGACAGGAAGATAGGAACAATAATTTCACTAAAATTAAAAGTTCGGGCCTGTCTCGCCTAAATAATTGTTAAATAATATTACACCCTAATAAGATATAGACCAAATTAAATCTCAAATACAGTTAATCTGTATTTAATAATACAGCAATATAAATAATTTTTATATAACGTGTGGTTTTTAAACCTAAGTGAAAATTAAATGGATATTAATAAGAAATACAAAAATGGTCAAAGGGTAGCTGAACAGGTTGGAGATGAAAGAATTGTTTATTTGAAAAATGGTAATATTAAAGCAAAAGGGAAATTTATAAACGGTAAGATGCAGGGTAAGTGGATATTCTATAGAGAGTCTGGTGAGCTATGGTCTGAGGGAGAATTAAAGGACGATATAAAAGAGGGTGTATGGAAGAGATGGGATAAAAAAGGTGAATTAGAATATCACGCTATATTTGTTTCCGGTAAATTGAAAGAAAAGATCATCTAATCAAATAATCAGATAACTCAAAATTATTAACATCGAGCAGTTTTTCTCTTTCTCCCGACTCTACTTTTTTCAATATTTTTCTGAAGGTAGTCTGCTGCAAGAGGAACTTTACAGGCGGTACCACCCATATTGACATTTACTTTCCCAATCTGCTCAGCTATCTCCATTGATTTATCGGTGAGCCCAGAAACATAAGTCCCTACTGCAATTACGAAAGCATTCATTGTGTGTCTTACTCTATTTTGAGCATTATGAATATCTCGCCCAACCATGTCAAGCAACTTTCGATACATATTTATATCTAATTCAGAATCTTCGTTTACTCCAGCATAGTAGGCTAAGGTAGCCCATCCTGCTGATGCAATTCTTTCTTTTTTAGACTTAATCCATTCCAGTCCGATTTCAAACCCGTATTCTGTTTCAGCTGCAACCCATGGTACAGCGTACTCACTCAAATAATACCAATAGGCCTTATCTACCCAGATATTAAGATGTTCTTTTGTAATTTTTGTTTCATCAGCCATTAGACCAGCTAGATACATCGCATCAGAATTACCTGTATTATATAGTTCTAATGATAGTTCGTGGTTCTTCTTGGTTTTTTTAAGAATCTGTTTTAGATCTGCTACCTTTACTCCAAAAAATGGTTCTTTTGCTCCATGCTTCATAAGAGTATTTTTTGTGTTCTCATCTCCAAAGTCTTCAAGTTGTTTGAGTATTTCTGCAACTGTCATATCTTAATTCCTGTTATCAATATCTAATAAATGCATACAAGTTAATATCTCAGAGGTAATATAATAAGTTCCCCCAAGGTTTACCAGACTAAACAACATCATTTTAGTGTCAAAAGCGTTTATTTATATAATATTATTCATAGATGTGGTCGACAGTGTAATTTACATGTCCAGAATTAAATAAAATGGAATACTTCTTAAAATATACGCTACAATAATTTTATTATAAATATAGGATTTAATTAAATGAATCATTCAAATTTGTTAAATATTGGATTAGCTCAGATCTCACCTGTGTGGTTAAATAAAAAACTAACAATAGATAAAGTTGAATCATATTTAGATAAAGCAGGCAGGGAAAAATGTGATATTGTTGTTTTTGGCGAGGGTATTTTACCTGGCTATCCATTTTGGATATCACTTACTAATGGGGCTGAATTTAACTCAACCGTACAAAAAGAAATATTTGCTCACTATGTTAGAAACTCAATCCAAATAGAGTCAGGAGACCTTGACGGCATTTGCAAAATAGCCAATGATTTCAATATGGCCATCTACATTGGTGTTATTGAAAGGGCTGAAAATCGTGGGGGCCATAGTCTTTATTGTTCGCTGGTCTATATTGATCAGCAAGGACATATAAAATCAGTTCACAGGAAATTACAACCTACATATGATGAACGCCTTGTGTGGTCTCAAGGAGATGGGAATGGTTTGCAAGTTCATAAATTGAATGAGTTTAAAGTGGGTGGACTTAATTGTTGGGAAAACTGGATGCCATTAGTAAGATCCTCACTATATGGAATGGGTGAAAACCTTCATATTGCTGTATGGCCTGGTGCAAAAAGTATTACTGAAGACATAACCAGGTTTGTCTCAAAAGAATCAAGATCATTTGTGGTGTCAGTATCAGGATTAATGACAATTAATGATTTTCCAAAAGACACTCCCCATGTTGAAAAAATATTAAAAAATTGTCCTGATATTTTGGCAGATGGAGGCTCCTGTATTGCCGGCCCCGATGGGAAATGGGTTACTGAACCATTTGTAGGAAAGGAAAAGTTAATTGTAGAGACAATTGATATTAACAGAGTTTATGAAGAGAGGCAAAACTTTGATCCCGTTGGCCACTATTCGCGCCCGGATGTAACAAAATTGTCTGTAAATCGCGATAGACAAAGCATATTGGATCTAAATTAAATTGTGTGTCATTTATTTCCAAATAAATGTATCCCAAAACAAATGGTCTAATTTGACTGTGCCAAAAACGTCGGCTTTTGGAAGTTAGATTTAATAATTATTACTTTGATACCGAATTAAATCGTAAATGTGTCCATGAGGATAAACTGATTCATTGTATTTGTTTGAGAAAATGACAAAACCAATATCCGAATCAAACTGCCACTCCACAAAGGAACTATAGCCTGTTCCGCCACCGTATTTGGCTATACGATTACCTAACCGACGATTCCATAGATTTGCCATACCGGTGGCTGAATTTTGCAATTCCAGCATTTTATCAAATGTTTCTTTTTCAAGTATCCTGATTCCGTTATGCTCACCAAAATTCAGGATGGTACTGATAAAATTTGAAAAATCAGATAGATTGCTTTTTATATTACCTGCAGGATAATGTCTATAAGTAAATTGTTTAACCGGGTGATTACTATTGTAATATGGTGTAACTAATAGATCCTCATTCAAATATTCGGGACGAAAAGCTGAATCCTCCATACTTAGTGGTAATAATATATTTTCTCGACAATAAACTCTATAATCTATGCCTGTAATATTCTCAATTATCAACGCAAGTAAGGATACACCAATATTTGAATATAGCTCTTGTGTCCCCGGTTTGAAGTTTTTCCAAACAGCAGGTCGATAATGAATTCCATTTGTAAGAATATACTGTGGTACCCATTCACTAATTGGAGGCACATTGTCTAAGTCAAAAAAGTACTCGAAGTCAGGTAGATGGTCTTCAATTTGGACGGGCCAAGCCAAACTAGAAGTGTGATTTAGCAACATATGGGGAGTTATCGCTATGTCAGGATAATTCGGATTCCGAACGTCAAATGGTAAATATTCATTTATATCCGCAGATAGATCAATCCTATGATCTTCCCACAATTGAAATATAGAAATAGATACAAATAGCTTTGATATTGATTCAATATTATACAGGGTTATTCGATCAGTTGATCTTGTGCTTTCCACGTCTGCTAATCCAAAAGTACCTTCCCAAACAATTTCATTGCCCTTAACTATGGCTGCAACAACTGAAGGAATTCTTTTATCATCCATCTCTTTTAATATCTCTGCTTCCACATCAATATCTGAAGAATTAATAGATTTTTTACAACCAAATTGTAATAGAACAACTATTACAAAAAATATAATAATACTGTATCTTTTTACTGATATTTTGATCATCGTTTATCACCAAAATTCAGTAGGTATCCAAATGTAAGTGCGAGGTTTACGTTTCTTGATCGTTCTTGGTTTGGACCATAATATTCCTTTATATATCCATCAACAAGTCCCATCATATCAGCTAATCCATAAGTTGTACGAAAATCAACAATTAATTTGTTTTGTTGAATTGTGAAATTATAAGATATGCTTGATGCAAGACCCCAATCAAACTTTTTTATGTTAGACATTTTCTCTTTTTGTACTTGATTTTCAGTGTGGATGTAGCGGATATTATCAATAGCATACGAAAAATATGGACCTATTAAAAAGCCGAAATGATTTCTTGGTTCTTTTGTAAAATCATATTTCAGCAACATTGGTATTTCTAGGTAATGAATTTTTACAAAATATTTTATATCTTCGTATATGAATTCAGTGCTGTAGTTCAGCCCTTTTTTTACATAGAGTATTTCTGGTTGGAAGCCAATTTTATCAGTTATTTGATAATTTTTAAAAATACCTAACTGGTATGTTATATACGGCAATTTATGACTAAGAGAATTGGTACCATATCCCAAATAGGGAATTTGCCCCTCAACCTCAAAAATTATGTCTGACAATGCAGGACCAACTTTTATTCCAACTTGAGATCGCAGAGGGAAAACGATTATCAGAAAAGATAAAATTATGATTATGTGTTTAATCTTATACATATATTTTATACTTAATAATGAGACACTATTTTCAATTTAAAGTTGTCTTTTCATTATTGCAATTGCTAATAGTCAGACTTTTGAAATTGATTCTTTTTCAAAAGCTAAAGTTCCTAAACTCAATTTTATGACTGGGCAATGGGAAGGGAATGGTTGGAAAATCAGACAAGACCGAACCATTCATAACTTTCATCAAACTGAAGAAATACAATTCAAACTTGATAGCACAATAATGGTGATTGATGGCCATGGAATATCAGATGGGGAAATAATCCATAAAGCTTTTGCATTAATAAATTATAACAAAATAGAAGACAACAACAATTTTTGATTTTATCTTTCAAATGGACAAGAAGGTAGTTTCAGGGGAGAAATAATTGATGGTAATTATTATTGGTATCCAACCGACTTTATACGTTATATCGTTATAATTAATGACAATAAGTGGAATAAAATTGGGGAAATGAATAGAGATGGAACGTGGTATTAGTTTTTTGAAATGACATTGAAAAACAACAGTGACAAAGTTGTAAGTAATTAAACAATAAAAAAATATAGTCAAATATACCCACATTGTGAATAAGTTTTCTGTGACATAAAACTTCGAAAATCTTGATAATATACATAATACTTGAATTGTAGTCTTAAAATTATCATTAGTGAATAGTAATCATTCCTTATATTCATTTAACCTAATCTAAGGATTTTATTAAGATGATTTATTTTAAAAGATAAATCGATATAAAAGTTTAATAATAAATAGCAATATAATAATGAAAAAACGATTGTTAAAAAGTTCGATTCTTGAGGTATCACCACACCTATCAAATATGGTTCTTGCCGTTAGTTAGTACTAAAACAAACATCCTATTTTGAGTGTATAAATAAAGGTTAATTTTATTTAATTTAAAACACATCGGACTTGCAGTATTAGCCATTATTGTACTGAGAGTATTCGCTTATACCTTAAATCCAATAATTGAAGAACTGCTTGGCGGTCCACGTAACTTAGAACGGTTCTCTGATGTTGAAGGTTCAACAATGTCATTTGTTGTACTATTAATTACAAATTGGACTCTTGCAGCTTTTGGCGAAGAATTTGCTTATAGAATATTATTAATGCGTGGACTGTCTTATATATTTGGAGACTCTCGCAAAGCACAAATTTCAGCACTTTTATTGCAATCCGTAATGTTTGGCCTGATTCACTCATATCAAGGCTCTACTGGTATTGTAGGTACTACATTTAGTGGATTTGTGTTTGGTACAGTTACGCTTATTAGTCGATGGTCTATTTGGCCGGCAGCTTTAGCACACGGAACAAATAATACTATCGGAATTATTTCTCTTTATTTGGGAGAATAGTAATTATATAGTTAGAAATATCTACATTGTGGATACGCTTTCTGTGAATACAAAACTACTGAAAGATATGCTAAGCGGACATTAAATTACCCTATACTATTGGAGGATCTAATATGAAGTATTGTAAAAATATCCTTTTTGTATGTTTACTAATGTTTTTAGTGCATTCTTGTAAAAAGTCAGCGACAGAATCCAAGCCTAAAGTAATAACATTTCCTGATGCAAATTTTGAATTAGTAATAAGAGAAGCTTTAGAAATTCCAACAGGTGATATATTTGATACTGATTTACAAACAATTAATGTATTAAATGGAGATTCACGAGAGATAATTGATATAACTGGTGTAGAATATTGTGTTAATTTGGATACACTAAACTTATCAAGAAATACAATAACTGAATTAGCTCCAATCGCAGGTTTAGTTAAATTAGAAGAGCTGACTTTATTTGGGAATACAATAACGGATATTAGTCCAATTTCTGGTTTAACCAACTTAAAAACGCTATCTATTCGTAATAATCGAATAACGGATATTAGTCCTATTACGGAACTCTCGAAATTAAAACTAGTTTATCTTTCTGGGAATCAAATAACAGATATTAGTCCTATCTCTGGTCTTACTAATCTTGAAGCTTTATCGTTAGCCGGACTTCAAATTAGTGATATTAGTATACTTTCCATGTTAACAAACCTAACTGGATTGTTTTTATATAATAATAATATAAGCGATATAAGTGCAGTGTCTAATTTTGCTAAACTTGAAAATTTATATTTATATAACAATCAAATAACAGATATTAGTGCATTGGCGGTTTTAGTAAATTTAACCAAACTTAATATATCGAATAATCAAATCACTAATATAATAGCATTAGTTAACAATACAGGAGTTAATTCGGGTGATGAAATATGGTTAGGAAATAATCCTCTCAACGATACATCAATTAATACCTATATCCCACAATTAGAAGCAAGGGGTGTAACAGTCGATTATTAACATTTACATTGTTAAATATATCTGAATTGTGGATATTTTTTAGTGTGGGTATAAAGCTTTTACAAAAAGTTCCTCTTAACGATGTTTAGACTGTATAGCACTGTATTATAAATCACA
The DNA here is from genome assembly GCA_963715945.1 of uncultured bacterium. Lineage (GTDB taxonomy): Bacteria > Fidelibacterota > Marinisomatia > Marinisomatales > JAHJCW01 > JAHJCW01. Next base: position 220,878 of record CAVQSL010000015.1, on the reverse strand, counting down.
GGTAAAAAATTATGGAATCAAAATGAATTGAGAACTAACCCTTCTATAACATTGTTTTTTTCATTGTTTGTCATTTTAGAAAAATTAATTGAACCATTATTTGATAAATACTGTAATACTGTTGCACCTGTAAAGGCTCCAATTAAAACTGAAACACTTTGATTGCTTCTATTCATTTTTTTACTTGAGACCGCATACTGATTTACTAATAAGCCAAGCAATCCACCCGCCACACTACCGCCAATTAATCTATAATTAACATTCTTGTTATATTTTGTCATATTGGAAATATCATTGATTGCAAAGGATTGACTCTCCCCCAATATCAATGTATATAATGAATCATTTTCCACTCTACTGAGTTGTTCACAAGAGATACTTTTGCCATTATTAAAGGATATTTTCCAAAGTTCATTTGCTGATAATGAAGATATCGTCACAAGGATTAGCATCGCGGATTTTACCAAACTTGTTAGTAGCTTCATTGCATACTCCTAATTATATACATTTAGAGTAAATTAAATAATTTTTGTTGTCACATACTATATTTCAATAAATTTGTATATATACCAAAAATTATCATTATGGACAGGTTTTATTGGTACCATATTAAAAGGAAAGTTCGTAAAAAAAGATTTATATCAAATATTAAATTCTTTAGAAGGTTTTTATGTCCTACTTATATTTATAAACACCCTTGGTATCCATTGTAAATCTTCCAATTGCCCTATCATGAATAGGGCCAAGTTCCTGCCATGGCCATGCACCAAATTGTGTTTTATGATAATCATCAAAGGCTTCCCGAATCTCTTGCTTAGTATTCATAACAAACGGACCATATTGTGCAATAGGTTCATTAATTGGTCGTCCTTGAAGTAATAAAATGAAACTTTCTTTATTGCCATTTAATAAAATTGTACTTTCTTCAGATTTTACCTTAACAAGATGGTTGTCCATTATCGTTTTACTATTAATATTTAGTGTTTCACCTTTATAAAAATATATTGTTCTATTAATACTATCAGTGGTTCTATTCAATACCCAAGAAGCATTTGAATCCATTCTCATAGTTAAAATGAGAATATTATTATTTGCATGATTAGCCCAGGATTCAGGATTGGGGCTTGGTGCACTGATATCATTCAATTTACCACTAATCACATCGATATTTATCGATTTACCATTCTCATCTAGTTCTACAATACTTGGAACCATATCATCCCAAAGCATCTTAAAGTGTGGTTTTACAAATTTATTTCTCTGTGGTAAGTTTAACCAAATTTGCAATATTTCAAGGGGATTCGGATTCTTATTATCAAGTAACGGAAACATTTCTGAATGTTGAATTCCTCTTCCAGCAGTCATCCATTGAACATCCCCTTTCCCGAATCTTCCTTTCGATCCTAAAGAATCACTATGGTCTACATACCCAGCCTTATTAATTGTTATGGTTTCAAAACCACGATGAGGATGTTTTGGAAAACCAGGGATTTCATTACCATGATACATTCGAAAACCATCTTTGATATTAAAATCACTACCAACATTCCTACCATGTAAATAGTTTGAACCGACACCTAGTTTATTATTTCCTGCTGGATAATTATCCTTATGATAAGCGCAGAATAAAAACGGGTCATATGTTTTCCAGGGGAAGCCTAGAGGTTGTACTTCTAAAATATTAACGTTATTCATAAATAGATATTAATATTTTAATTTATGAAAACTATTACGAAATGTTGGAATTGGTCAATTGGACACGACATCTGAAATAATAACTTATATTCTTGACAAATTAGAAATTAGCCCTACATCAAACGGCAACGCTACCAAAGAAATATCATTTATTTCCATACTTCCCAATAGAAACAGGAACCTATTAGGTGCAACAATTTGTAGTTTGTAATGGTTGGTACTTACCTTCATACATCGGTGTTACTATAGAAACATCTTTTTATACTAAAAACTCCCTACCACGCCACCAACTTTTAATATATAGACTTGATAAGGATACTTTCTATCAAAAATCACGAGCTAGCTCCCTAACTAATCTGTAATTATTTCAAATTTTCCGGTATATGTACTGTGAACACCCCTAACACATTGTTAGGGGTGTTGTTTAATAAAAAGGAGTACATATGAACGAAAAGATGAAGACACTGCAGGTCAAGAAGTACAATCATGACTATCCGGTAGTACTTACCTATGATAAATGTAAAAGCGGAGAATCACAATATGGGCCGTGGAATCTGTATGGTGTTGAACATGATGGTGAAGCTCAAGGGCTATTTGCTGATGATACATTACATCAGGAGCTCAAGAAGTATGGAAAGGGTACCAAGCTAGTCATACGGCGTAATCAGGACGATAAGGGCCGATTAGAATGGCAAGTAGTTCCGGCTAATGGCAGCGCACAAAATCAACCAAAGCAGACAGTCTTGAAGTACCTAGATGATAGGACAGCTGATATACATAGACAAGTAGCACTAAAGATAGCTACAATGTCGATTGGTCAAAGCCTCAAGCCTTGGACATCTGAAGACCTTCAAGAGATCAAGATCAGAATGGATAAACTACTGCATATCCTAGATGGATCAACCGGCGATGAGCTGCCCTTCTAGCGTTAGGGACTTTGTGGTAGGAATTGATTATGACAGTATAGAAGAAGATAAGGGCCATATGACGATTAGAAGGAAGGTATCTATTCAAGAGTTAATAGAAGAGATCGGATCAATACTTCAAAATGGTTCACACTATCCGCAGTTCCCGCCTGAAGCCAATCCCTCAGTGACCTATGCATGGGATCTGAATAACCAAGAAGATGGAGATTGCTATCATGAGATCATGACTGAACTAGAAAAGAACAACAGGAAGGAGGTGAAATACTAGTGTTTACTAGATATATAATAATAGTTATTAGAATAATATTACAGCTACGTAAGTAGTTATATAAAACAACCCCTTGGGGTTGTTTTTAGCTTATGTTTCGAAAACTCTAAATTACTGCAATCTACACGTATACCCACAAAAGGGGCACATTTTGAATGAAATAATTTAAATAATAAGTAGGTAGATAAGTTATTTGACATCAGACAGGATGTAAAAAAGATAGTTAAAAAGGCTGCTGCTCTTTTTTCATCACCATTCAGCGCTGAAGCTTGCGGAAAAAATGAAAATTCCCTATTTTTTTCTAGTTTTTATATAAATAAAAAAACCCTCTTTTTAGAGGGGTTTGTCGTCGAAAAATTAAGCGTGGCTCGGGGCGGAATCGAACCACCGACACAAGGCTTTTCAGGCCTCTGCTCTACCAACTGAGCTACCGAGCCAACTTAAAATTATTCTACAAATAACGGCTCAGAAATTATTAGTTCCCAAGGCATAAAGCAATGTTTTACTATAGCAAGAATCCGATTAGATTTAATTAATTTGTAACTATGAAAAAGATTGTAATTGCAACCCATAATCAGCATAAATTGATAGAAATAAAGGAAATATTGCATGATTTACCTTATCAATTTATTGGATTAGATGAGTTTCCCGATATTCCTGACATTGCTGAAACAGGAGATACATTTCTCAAAAATTCATTAATTAAAGCGAGAATTGTACACAAACTCACAGGATATCCGGCCATTGGTGACGATACCGGCTTAGAAGTGGATTATCTAAATGGAGCTCCAGGAGTATTTTCCGGGCGGTATGCAGGTGAAACTGCTACTTACAAAGAAAATTTAGAAAAACTGCTAAAAGATTTACAGACTGTTCCTAAAAATGAAAGACAAGCGCAATTCAGAACAATTATTTCCTTTGTAACAGATACAGATGAGCAATGGGTCGAGGGCGTAGTAAACGGTGTTATTTTAGAAGCATCGCGTGGCAAGCAAGGTTTTGGCTACGATCCAATTTTCTATGTGCCGGAGTTAAGAAAAACCTTAGCAGAGTTATCCATGGCTGAAAAAAATAAAATTAGTCATCGTGGACTTGCATTAGAAAAATTTCGTATACTACTAGGTAAATATAAACTCACTTAATAATTATGAGGAGTGACATATAGAATCCTATCGCTATTTGTTTGGGCGTCTAACAAGTTAGACACTAATTATAAAACAACAAATAGGAGAACGCCTTTGAACATAGGGCGGAAAACCACAATATATTTCATAGTGCTTAGCGCTTTAGCGATAAATCTGCGCGCACAAAATACTATAATGCCATCAGATACTAGCAATGGTAGATATTTTTCTTCGGCCTATGTTGTTAATCCATTCCGAACTATGCCAACCTTTGGTTTACCAGGTGATTCATTAATACGATATAGAGGATTTTTAAGAAATAGTGTTTTTAAACCTCAAACAATCATAAAAATTGATAATAAATGGCAATATATCACAATTTCTGAGCAAGTTAATGGATTTCAGCTCAAAATACCATTTACGGCTTCATTTGATTGGTATCTTCAAAATAAAATCAAATATGATAGTAAATATTTTTTTATCGAGAAATTGCCAGTATCTAAACAACTTGCCACTGAAGAGAGCGGAGTAGAAAGAAGCAAGTCCTTAGAACTTGTAGGTGTTAATCTTGGAGATTTGGGTCGAGCTTCGTTGCGAGTTAATGGTAATGTTACGGTGGCAGGCAAGTTAATCAATCAGGACCAAGAATTAACCACATCAAGCTATAATGAAAGTCAGAAAACCCGCTTTGATATTGATCAGAAACAACATCTTAATATAGAAGGAACAATTGGGGATAGGGTAAGTGTGTCGATGGACCAAGATTCCGAACGTGATTTTGATTGGGAAAATAATATCCGCATCACTTACACCGGACGAGAAGATGAAATCCTGCAAAAAGTGGAAGCAGGGAATACTTCTCTATCATTGCCAGCTACTCAATTTGTAACATTTACCGGAAATAATGCAGGATTGTTTGGTGTTAAGGCAATCAGCAAACTTGGACCAATTGATATAACCTCAATTGCCGCAGTTGAACAAACAAAAAAAGCAAAACAAAATTATAAAGGTGCCGGACAATCGCAGACTCAAAATATTAAAGATTATGAATACGTAAAAAGTCAATATTTCTTTATTCATGAATGGTTTCGGAATGGTGTTACTACAACAGTCAATGGCAAATCTATCGAGCTGCCTCCCTACTACCCGTTGGATGCTCAAGGGCGTCATTTGAGAGGTAATTTAAAAATTGCGGATTTTGAATTATATAAACTCGATCAATCGAACAATCCAGCTGCCGATGTCGGTACAGCATATATTGATCCCGCCCAAAAGAATGAAAATGTTACCTATAATAAGGAAGGTACATTTTTACGTATGGAACGCGATATTGATTATTCCCTAAGTGTGGATTTAGGTTATGTTCGTTTAAGGAATCGTAGCCAGGATCAGATTTTGGCCTGTAGCTATAAATTATTGAATAGAAGTACAGGCGATACAGTATTAACTGTTGGGCACGGGCTAATAATAAGTGATTCCACGCTTGTCCTGAAAATGATAAAGCCTCAATCACCGCATCCAAATCACCCAACTTGGGACCTAATGTTTAAGAACGTATATAATTTGGGAGCCACTAATATTGATTCCACTGGATTTGCTGTCCGCATAATTAACAATTATGATACCCCCGTAAGTGACCGTGACAAATCCGGCAAAACATATATCAACCAATTTGGGATAGATAATAAAAATGAGAACGGTGCAACAATCCCCGATGACAAAGTAGATATTGACAATATTGTTTTTTTGAATTTCGGAGAAGTTCATTTACCTGCTTTATTACCTTTTGTACCTGCTAATGAAATTGAAGGAGGAAATACCAACGAAGGATTGGCTAGTTCACTTGGCGAAGGTAAAATGTATACATCTACTGTGCACGCCGACTATACCGGCGATAGCCGTTTTACTATTGAAGCGGATTATGCAAATCTTAGTTCAACAATTAACTTAGGATTTATGATAGTTGAAGGAAGCGAAGAGGTCACGGCAAATGGTTCTCCTTTAATCAAGAACCAAGATTATACCATCGACTATTTTTCCGGAACCATCAATTTAATTAGGGATGATATTGATCCAAACGCTGATATTGATGTTAAGTATGAAAAAAATGAATTAGTAAGCTTTGATAAGAAAGTAATTGTTGGTAGCCGAGCTCAAATGGATATTGGTGAAAATGCATTTATTGGCGCCACTGCTTTATATTATAATCAATCGGTTATAGATGAGAAAATTGAAGTTGGTTACGAACCAATGCGAAATTTTATTTGGGATATAAATGGTCGATATGGTACAGATCTAGACCGCCTTACTTACTATCTTGACCGGTTGCCGTTAATTAAAACCGACGCCTTGTCATCATTCTCAATAGAAGGAGAATTTGCGCAGGTATTCCCGAATCCAAACTCTGTATCCAATTCCGCCACCGGCGATCGTAACGGAGTGGCGTACATTGATGATTTTGAAGGATCAAAAAGAAGTAATAGTCCAAGTGTAAGGTATGAAAACTGGAAAGCCTCGTCTGCACCAATCGATGTTACTACCGGTTTGTCATTTAGTCAAAAAAATAGAGCAAAAATGTATTGGTACAGTCCATTTACAAAATATCCCACAAAAAGTATATGGCCAAACCAATCAACTTCTGTTCAGGCAAATGACCAAACAGTAGATATTTTGATATTGAATTCAAAAATCTTGCCTTACCAAAATAACGTTCAACCTGATTCAATTTGGGCAGGAATTACATCAAGATTTTCTTCAGGCAGTTATGACCAAACACAAAGTAAATTTTTCGAGATATGGATAAAAGGGAATGAGGGTAATTTAACTGTTGATCTTGGTAAGATAAGTGAAGATTGGAATGGAGACGGAAAATTAAATACCGAAGATATTGCCGAATCAGGATTTTCGCAAGGTAATGGCATCTTAGATGATGGAGAAGACTTGGGATTAGATAGAGCACGAGATGAATATGAAGACGGCTGGGGCGGTGTTTTGGATTCAACCGGTTTGACCTTTCAGCAATATTATGCTAATGGTGAAACTGTTTTGATTAATTCTGATGTGGAAGATTTGGATGATCCAAATGGTGATAACTGGTTTTACGATGATCAACAGGATTATAGCAATTATAAGAAAGTCAATGGAACGCAAGGTAATAGACAAGCAGTAGGAGGAAGATATCCCGATTCTGAAGATTTAGATCGCTCCGGATTCCTTGATAAAAACAATAATTATTTTACAAAAACATTTCCTTTAGACCGTTCAAAATATTTTGTTACTGAAACTGAACAAAGTGATGGTAATCCAACCGGCTGGCAACTATTTCGGATACCGTTGACTCATTTTGAGAAAGTTGATAATGTTGATTGGAGTGAAATTCGATATATTCGTTTAGTGTGGACTGGAATTGCATCAAATGCGGAACTGGGAATTGCTAAAATCGAACTTAGTCGGTAATGATTGGCAAGAATTAGGTGTGGCTGAAGGATCTTCCAATACATATGCCAAGTTAGATAGCGCATTTGCGATAACTGTTATAAATACCGAAGATAATCCTGAGTACAGCCCACCCAAAGGAGTGAAAGGTGAATATAATCCAATTTATGGCACACGTTCCAAAGAGCAGTCATTGGTATTAAAGTTTGAGAATTTACCTGCAAATAATAAAGGTGCAGCTAAAAAAACGTTGTTCTCGTTAACTGGAGAACGTGCGCAAAGTTATCTTACCTATGATCGATTAAAAATGTTTGTCTATGGAGATGACAGTCAATGGATTGGCACTCAAGAGACAGATGTAGAGTTATTTATGTTGTTTGGTTTAGGTGATCAATATTATGAAATTACGCAACCGGTTTATAGCGGATGGGACGAGAACCTTGATAGAAATGCCATTGACTTAGATTTAGATTGGTTAACAAATTTAAAATTGCAAGATTCTACAAGTATTGAAAAATTAAACAGCACCGATATTTTCAAAGATTCTTTAGATGTAAAACAATACTTTTTTACTGATGATCAGGGAAAGCTAACTGGTAAAAAAGTTACAATTAAAGGTGAACCTGCCTTATCCAGAATTCAACATTTTATTGTTGGAGTAAGGAATATGGCTAATGAGCCAATAACCGGGCAGGTATGGATTGATGAACTTAGGTTGAGTGGCGTGAAAAAGGAAAAAGGTGTTGCTATGCGAGTTCAATCTAACATTCAATTAGCAGACATTGGCAAGACATCAGTGATTTATAGTCGTAAGGATGCAGATTTTCATGTATTACAGCAGCGATTGGGAACGAATCAAACAAATGAAGATATTCGTGTCAATACCAATTTACAAATGCAGAAATTTTTACCGGAATCTTGGGGTTTATCAATCCCAATGAATATATCGTATGCTAATTCAAGTAATCGCCCAAAATATTTTCCGGGTTCCGATGCGCGTGTAGACCCATCAGCAGTGCCAGATTCCATAATGACCAAATCCGAAACAATCAGCTTTAGTACTACTTTTGCACGAAATCGAAAGTCTAATAATAAGTGGCTAAGATACACAATTGACGATATGACCGGAGGATTTTCTTCAAACAAAACACTTACATCAAATGAAATAATGAAAGAAGTCCGGAATGAATCTTATACCGGGAAATTGGCCTATAGTCATGCATTTGCCCGAGATAATTTCTTTAAGCCATTTAAGTGGTTAAAAGTTATACCTTTATTTGGTGAAAGATTAAGTGAAACAAATTTTTACTATACACCAAGCAGTCTTAACCTCGGCATCGATTTTTCAGAAAAATTAATTCAAAAAGATTCAAGGGCCGGAGGCAGATCACAAGATGAATACAATTTAGGACTAAACCGTACCTTGAACTTGGCGTATAATATAACAGATAATTTAGAGGCGAAATACAGCAGTGGAATAAATAGCGATATGGATGATTATCGCGCAAAAGTAATAAAGGCAATTCAAGAGTTAGATCCTGGAATAGTTACTAATACCAATGAAAATCTTAATACTTCATTCAACCCTGTTATTGCTGAATGGTTAAAACCGAATTTTACCTATTCTGCCGCGTATCGCTGGGATAAGCCTCTCAATAGCTCAATAGATGGCGCAAATATTGGAACACAATTGAGAATGTCGTCGAATCTTTCATTGAATTTAGTATCGGTGTTAGAAACGGTCTATAAACCACCAACGGAAACCAAGCAACGCGGGGAACCAGAACAAAAAAGAACACCAAGACGAATAACTGAAGAAGAGATCAGTGGAATCCCTCAGGAAGTAGAAGCGGGTGGCCGGAGAAGGATGATAGAAACAGAGGACGGCGAAACTCCAAAAGATACCGTCAATACGACCAATAAACCGGTTATGTTGGATAAAGATATGGAAAAGCCTAAAAAGGAAATCAATTTATTAGCAACATTTCATAAGACTTTAAAAAAGATAAATCCAATTAATATGACTTACTCTTCTAATTTAAATCGAACCGGATTGGGCGTACAAGGTGAGGTACCAGTCGGATATAAATTTGGTTGGTTATCTGAGCATGGATTATCGCATTCAGAGAGTGTTGGCACAAATACCGGAAATTGGAATTTAACTCGAAATTTATCAATGAGATCTGGATTTGCTCTATCAACTAGAGCGAATATTAATCTAAACTATATTCAGGAATTAGGCATCAACCGCAGTGGAGGAACAGATTTGGAATTACATTCTGTTTCTCGTGATTACTTTGCCTATGGAGAAAGATTAGACAAGGGATTACCGTTTACAAGTTGGACCATGCGTGTTACCGGGTTAGAAAAATTACCGTTATTGAAGAAGTTTGCTAAATCCGTTTCGCTTGAGCATGCCTTTTCAGGTAAGGAAGTGCGCTCATGGAAAATTGAAGGAATCGGTGGTCTTCCAACAACTAAATTCTTTGGTATTAAGGATTTTGCAAATAGTTTTGCAGACTACTTAATACAATCGCGGGTTAATTCAAGTTTTTCACCATTAGTGGGGTTAACCATGTCATTACCAAAAGGAATTTCGCTAAACATAAGACATAATTTGAGCAACACTGCAGAAAAAAGCCCAACCGGTTTAACCTTAAAAAAGGATCAATCAGTAAGTTTGAGCTCAAATTATGCACACAAAGGTGGATTTACAATACCTATTCCGTTCTTTGATGACTATAGAGTTCAGAACACAATGAATTTCACATTTAATGCTGATTTCAATTCAAGCCGAACTTTAGCAACAAAAAATACTACTACTTTAACAGAAATAGGATTCAACAAAAGTTGGAAAACGGGATTAAGAATTTCTTATTCCTTTTCATCACGTGTGACGGGTGGTGTAATTTTAGAATATCGCGAAAGTGATTCTAAACACGTTGGTAAAAAGATTGATCGTGATATTGGCTTTGATTTGAATCTCGCAATTAGCGGATAATAAACGGAATTTTAATGAAAAAAAATATAATTTTGATTTCAAGTTTAATTCTATTCAGTTGTCAAACTGATAAATTAAATTTTAATGGGAATTCTGCTTTCAACTGGCTTGAAGTACAGTGCGAATTTGGTCCTCGGAACCCGGGTTTCGAAGGTTATTATAATTGTAAAGAATTTTTGATAAAAAATTTAACGGAATTTTCAGACACTGTTTTTATACAAAACTTTGCATACACCGAATTACATTTCAACAAAACATATGATTTAACAAATATAATTGCTCAATTTAATGCAAAAAGTAATAAGCATATTTTATTAGGGGCTCATTGGGACACTCGCCCATGGGCTGATATGGATTTAAATTCCGCCAATCGTTTTACACCGATAATCGGAGCAAATGACGGTGCAAGCGGGCCTGCTGTTTTATTGGAATTAGCAAAAATGTTTAAATCAAATCCTCCCCCTATCAATATTTCAATGGTTTTATTTGATGGAGAGGATATGGGCGTTGAAGGAATTAATGATAGTTGGGCAAAGGGATCTCAGTATTTTGCAGAACATTTGCCAATTCAAAAACCGGATTATGGAATTATTATTGATATGATAGGTGATAAGAATTTAGAAATACCAATTGAAAGGAACTCCTATCGGGTTGCACCCGAGTTAATGACCGAGCTTTGGGAATTAGCTGAAAAGTTAAAATTGTCTGCATTTCAAAATAAATTGGGATATGATATTTACGACGACCATATTCCGTTATGGGAGATAGCGGATATACCCACTATCGATTTGATTGATTTCAATTATCCCAATCAAAGAATCAACTATTGGCATACATTAAACGACCTACCTCAGAATTGTTCACCCGAAAGTTTAGAGCAGGTCGGGCGCCTCCTTACTAATTATATTTACTCTTTAACCCAGTAATTGAAAAAATATATACAACAAACGTTATTCATTATATTTTTAGCGCAATTAATATTTGGGCAATCGGAACGGATACCTCTTTTTAAGTTATCTCAGCTCAATAACGCAAGTTTAAGCCTGGGGCCAGGACTACGTAGTAATGTTATTAATTGCATTGCCATTCAAGGCGATAGAACAACATGGATTGGCACAAGCCAAGGTATTTCTGTGATGTACGATTCATCATCGATATTTACTTTAGATACAATGAATTTAGTAAACGAGGAACCTCGCTTCTTATATGATTCAATTGCATCTATGGCTGTTCAAGATAGTATGCTGGCACTTGCAGGGGCATCACAGGAAAGTGGTATACCTTTGGGTACCGGTATTTATATAACCGAAAATGGGTTAGCTGATCAGATTGTATGGAATAGATTTGATCAACCAATAGATACCATAGAAGATTCTTTAGCTGAATTTGGAGTAGGATATTTTAAAGCGCGACCAGTAACAAAAGCACTAACAAACGTTACTTATGATATGGATATTGGTGCGAATTATTTATGGATTGTCAGTTGGGCAGGTGGATTAAGGCGGTTGGATTTAACTGAAGTGGATAAATTTGAGCGAGTACCTTTGCCATTAGATAGCTTAAAAGAATTACATACCTGCGATGAAAATAATTATATGCGAATTGATGAAAAATTAATTTTAAATGATTTTTATCTTGATTCCAGTGATCCAGAACAGGGTGGCAATCATAATCATAAGGGATTCTCAGTATTAGCATATGGAGATACTGTTTGGGTAGGAACAGCTAATGGTATAAATCGCGGTATTTTAGGCGAAAATGATTGTGTTGATTGGCGTCATTATTCGCATCCGACAGATAATCTTTCAGGTAATTGGGTTTTGAGTATTGCTAAACAAGAATTTAATCAAAATCGCATCATATGGGCGGTAACAGTAAATGCAATTCTGCCTACAGAAAAAAGAGGAGTTAGTTTTACCAAAGACGATGGCGAGACGTGGGAAATAGAAGATGCATTAATTGGTGAACGGTGTCATGATATTTCAGTTCAGGGCTCAACTGTATTAATCGCCTCGGATAGCGGTTTATGGAAATCTGTTGATGGTACAAATTGGGAGTTAATTCCCCCGGCAGTTGAAGCCACACCGGTTTCATCTAATGAAATATTGAGCAATTCAGTTTATTCGGTTGCCGCTGATAACCGAGAGTATTTTGAAAAATCTTTAATTTGGATCGGTACACCCGATGGTCTTGCCCGTTCATATAATTCTGGAGGAGATAATTGGCAAATTTATCGCGCCGCGTTTGATATAGATGAAATCTACGCCTATCCAAATCCTTTTTCACCGTTTTCTCATAATCAATTGAATGATGATGGTTGGGTGCGGTTCAATATTGGTAGTAATACAGTGCAACAGTTGAGCATGAATATTTATAATTTTGCGATGGAAAAAGTCTATTCAGAGAAATTCAATTGGCAACTTAATCCGGGTGCTATTAAATGGAATGGGCGTGATGCACGAGGTGAATTGGTAGCTAACGGTGTGTACTTTGTTAATTTACAATATGCAACTGATGAGAGTTCAACACAAAAAGATCATTGGATCAAGTTAGTGGTTGTAAAGTAATGTTTAAAAAAACAATCACCGCATTTTTAATCAGTATAGCAGTCCTTATGGGACAGGAACATGCCGGTTTTGCAGGAAATTATTTTCAATATGGAGTAGATGCACGGTCAATTGCCATGGGCAATGCCTTAGCAGCAGGAAACAATTCACAATTTCCGGCATTTTTTAATCCGGCAGGTGTTTCAGCGCTATCAGACAGGAAATTGTTATTTTCTCATCAATTTTTATCATTGGATAGGTATCAATCAGTAATTAGTTTCACAGCGCCGTTGCCACCGGTAGCAGGAATAAGCATAGGTTGGATTGGAGCTGGGGTAAAATATATTGACGGACGCGATTTAGTTGGTATCCACACTGATGAATTGAAGGCAACTGAAAATGCATTTTTAATTACATTTGGGATTGCACCAATCAATCGCTTGAATGTGGGTGGTACACTAAAGATATTGAAAAATCAACTTCCTAATAATGATGGAAACATTATTGGAAAAGGAGTTGGTTTTGATTTCGGTATTCTATACAAATTTATTGCAAATGGCAATATTGCTATAGTTGTTAAAAATATTAATTCAGCTTATCAATGGTCAAATAAATTAACCGATGACTTGGGGATAGTTTATAAGGATAAATTTCCTACACAAGTAGTTACTGGAGTTCAGTATAGGATAAATTCTGTGAATATTGTTGGAGAGGTGGAATCGTTTATTGCGGAAGGTGACTATTTAGGTATGGGCTATAAAGTGGGCGCTGAATATAGCTATGATGATTATTTTTTTCGTGCCGGATATCGTAATAACCGTTTTGCATTAGGTGGAGGTTTGTTATTTAAGAAATATGGTAAATTTGATTCATTTATTGACTATGCACTTGTAATTGAGCCGGTCACTAGTTTAACTCATGTAATATCATATGCGATTAATTTTTAAAATAACATCATCAATGTTGTTTTTCCAAAGTCTATTATTTGGAATTGGGACACAATTTTTAGCAATTCCTCAAAATTCCACAGAATTGATAATTGGAATAAATCCCGCATTAATTAAGGTAGCATCAAGACCTACTTTAACCGCGTCTTATGGTAATTGGCTAGGAGGAATTAAAGTATCATCGTTCGGTTATAATCGCAATGCGTTAGGTGGGTCGGCAGGCTTTAATGTTCGTTATATTGCATTGAATGACATCGAATTAAGAACTGATCGCCCAACCGATGAACCATTGGCTCTATACGGAACTACAGCACTTGCACTTGACGGTAATTTCAATAGAACAACTCGAATAGGAATATTAGGAATAAAAATTAGATATATATCGTTACAATTATTCGACGAATCATCAACCGGATACGCAATAGATTTAAGTCTGCTACACAATATCTGTAAAGATCTTACTGTTGGTTTAAGTCTACTTAATTTTGGAAGCATGTCTGAACTTTATAGAGAAACGCCCAAATTACCTGTTCGTATGATTGTTGGTTCAAGTTATAATTTTGCTTTTAATGAAATAGATAATTCGATTTATGTAGCTTTAGAAAAATCAACAATGACAAATGGAATAGTTTTAAGAATCGGGGGAATTGCTAAATGGAATAAGCTGCAATTATTACTGGGAACTCAATTTTCTGATGAAGTTGCTTCAATATCCGGGGGAATTGGAATAAAGTTAGGCGCCTATGATATTAAATATGGTATACAATTTGGGTCACAATCTTTAGGAATTCCACAAATGTTGGATATGTCGGTAATTTTACCATAACACTTATGAAACCAACTTTGTTTATCATTGTAAAATTCATATTAATGACAGAAAAATAACATGGGAATAAAACACTTATTGAAAATAATATTACTGATTTTGGTCGGCGCAATTATTGCAACATGCAAAACGGGCAATCCAACACATTCAACTGATAATGTGCTACTACTTCCAAATATTGAATCAATTGGAGATTCAAATAAAATAGAAATAGTTACTTGGAATATTGAACGATTCCCTCAAAATGGTTTATCCGATGATTATGTTAAAGAAATACTCGAGGGTTTAAATGCTGACATTTACGTGTTGCAAGAAATACAATCGAAAAGTACATTTACAAACATGTTAAATGATATGGCCGACTACAATTATTTGCTTCACACAAATAGTGTAGGTCTCGGCCTAGCTGTAGTCTATAAAAATGGATCGGTTAAAGTTAAAAATAGCAATGATTTATTTGAAGAAGAGATTGTGGATTATTTCGCCAGCAGACCGCCACTATTAACAAAAGTTGAATGGCAAAACAATGGAATTACCAAAGAATTAACGATTATAAATGTGCATTATAAATGTTGCGGAAATAATATAATTAGTTATGTCCCTGATGAAAATGGGAAATGGGACGAAGAATATAGGCGACTAAAATCATCTGAATTACTGCATAGTTATATCATGGCTAATCTAAGTACTGAAAATGTAATTGTGGGAGGAGACTGGAATGATGCAATTCAAGAACCTGACTCAACTAATGTTTTCAAAATATTTATTGCCGATTCGACAAACTTTAAATTTGCCGACATGAACATCGCAACAGGCGATGCGGCAAATTGGTCGTGGCAGGGCTGGAGCAGTTCATATCCCGCAATACATTTCGACCATATTTTAATTAATAAAAACCTATTTGACGAATTTGAAAACTCAGCTGTAATAGAAGTAATAAAATTGGAAGAATATTTTACGGAAGGTATTACTGAATATGATGAGAACGTATCTGATCATAGACCGGTATATATAAAATTTTCTCCGTAAATCGTTAAATATTAATTGGAACAGACCTAATCTTCTTGTAGTTTTGAAAAGTGAAGCTATATAGGTTAATTGACCGTTTAGATAAAAATATTTCTAAAATAACAATAAGAGGGAATAATGAAAAAAATCATTAGTATGCTATTAATTATCACTGGTCTTGTAATGGCACAGGGTTTTGGCGATTTACTTGTCAAAGCAGATGCTAAATATGACAATGATGAATTTACCGCATGTCTTGATCTATTAAAAAAAGCTGAAAAGTTAGAAGCGACCAATTATGAAGTTATTTGGCGCTTGGCTCGTGTTCATTGGGCATTTTCGGACAATTCTGAAGATGAAAGTGTTATATCAAAAAATGTCTATGCCGGAATCGCGTATGCAAAAACAGCTCTTGAAATGAAAGATGATCGAGCTGAATCACATAAGTGGTACGGAATTTTGATTGGTAGAGTTGGAGAACTCGAAGGATCAAAACAAAAAATATTGAATTCCTATGAAGTAGAAAAGCATACTTTAAAAGCAATTGAATTAGATCCAACCGATGATGGAAATTATCATGTAATGGGAAGATGGAATTTTGCTCTTTCAGATTTAAGTTGGGTTGAGCAAAAAATTGCTGGTTTAATTTATGCCAAGCTTCCTGAAGCAAGTTTTGAGGATGCAGTAAAATTCTTTAAACAGGCTATCGGCATAGCCCCTAAAGAAGTACGTCACCATGTTTGGCTTGGTAAATCATATGAAGCATTGAAAAATAAAACAGCCGCCAAAAGTGCTTATAAAGCCGCTTTAGCGATTACTGCTGACAATGATAGCGACCGTATCTTACAAAAGGAAGCAAAAGAAGCATTAGCTGATTTATAATTTGTAACAAGGACGGGATGACGCGACTTAAGGAGAAAAAACTGTCTTCAAAAAATATTTTTAAAGGCAGTTTATTGGACATATTTGTTGATGAAGTACAAGTACATAGCGGTAAAACAAAAGTACGAGAATATACCAAACATCCTGGAGCAGCCGCAGTCATCCCGATCTTGCCGGATGGTAGAATCGGATTAATCCGACAATACCGTTATCCCACAGATCAAATTCATATAGAAGTTCCGGCAGGCAAAATTGATCCGGGTGAAGAAGTAGAGACAACCGCCAAAAGAGAATTGCAGGAAGAAATTGGCTATATTCCACAAAAACTCACATATCTAACAAAAATTAATACCTGCATAGGATTTAGTGACGAAATTATATGGCTTTATTTAGGTGAGCATCTTAAAAACGTTGAAAACCATGAGATGGGCGATGAAAGTATTGAATTCTATCCTGTTTCCTACAAGAAAGCTGTGGAATTGGTTTGGGCAGGTCAAATCTCAGATGTAAAAACAATCATCTCAATCTTATGGCTTGAAAAATTAGTTCGCAGTAAAAAAGTCAAACTAACTTAATGCCAATGAACAGTACGGATTTGACTAAATTAATCAAATCCAAAGTTTTAGAAATTGGATTTCAAAAGGTCGGAATTAGTTCCCCGACTTTTCAACTAGAGTATAATGATTACTATGACAATTGGCTGACTTCAGGAAAAAATGGAACAATGAAATGGTTGGAAACCCAAAAAGAAGAACGCAAAACCATTACAAACTACTTTCCACAAGTAAAATCTATTATTTCGGTTGCAATCAATTATTTTACTGGAACAAGCAAACAAGTCGGAGCCCAAGGAAGTTCAAAGATTAATATAAGCAATTATGCTTGGGGTAAAGATTATCATGTAATTGTAAAACAAAAATTATCCGAACTATTGCAATATATTAAAACTGATATTAGTGCTGATGTAAGCGGATTAATATGTGTTGATTCATCTCCGATAATGGAAAAACAATGGGCACAGAGCGGAGGATTGGGTTGGCAAGGTAAACATACTATTCTAATCAATGATGAATTGGGAAGTTGGGTATTCCTAGGTGAATTATTGTTGGACACTCCATTAGATTTTGATGAACCATTTAAAACAGACCTATGTGGCTCTTGTACTGCTTGTATCGATGCTTGCCCTACCCAAGCGCTTTCGGAATATCAATTGGACGCAACCAAATGTATTTCATATTTAACTGCGGAGTATAAATTAGATTTTAGTATTACTCAAAAGAATAGTATAAATAGATGGGTTTATGGGTGCGATATTTGTCAGCAGGTCTGTCCTTGGAATAAAAAGAAACAACAATATACTAATGAAGATTTGTTCAAACCGATACGTGAAGTACGAGAATATACACTTTCAGATTGGTTAAACTTGGAAGAGGATAAATTTAATGATATTTTTTATGATTCTCCGATAAGGCGAATAAAGTATAATCGTTTTATGCGAAATATATCATCAATAATTGATTTGAGTAACAGTATTGATTGAGATAAATTAGTATCGTATTTTGTTGAGTATCGATAAATTTAATATAGGAGGGATATATGCCAAAAGTCGGTGTTGTATTATCAGGTTGTGGTGTCTATGATGGTGCCGAAATTCACGAATCAGTAATCACAATGTTAGCCCTAGATAGAGCCGGAGCAGAAAAAATTATGATGGCGCCCGACATTGACCAATTGCATGTAATTAATCATTTAAACGGCGAGGAAATGGATGGTGAAGGAAGAAATGTTTTAGTCGAATCTGCTCGTATCGCTCGCGGAGATATCAAAAGTATTTCCGAAATATTGGAAAAGGATATAGATGCTCTTATTTTCCCAGGTGGCTTTGGCGTCGCTAAAAATCTTAGCGATTACGCGATGGCTGGGGCCAATTGCACTGTCAACCCTGAAATTGCAAGATTAACGCGAGCAGTTCATAAAACAGGGAAACCGATTGGCGTCATGTGTATTGCTCCAACAATGATGGCTAAAATATTGAATGAGGATGACCTGTCTGCAGATCTAACAATTGGTAGTGACGAAAAAACAGCAAATGATATTAATAGTATGGGATCAAATCATGTAACGTGCCCCGCTCGAGGAGTGGTAATTGATAAGGAAATGAGAATTGTTTCTACACCTGCCTATATGGCAGCCAAAAATATGGCAGAAGCCGCAGAGGGGATTGAAAAGTTGATTTCAGAAGTATTAAAAATGATAAAATAATGAAAACGAATACAAATAAAAAAGCACCCTATTGGGTGCTTTTTTATTATATAAATAATGTTTTTAATCTTCTATTACAATGTCAACTGAACCCATACCTACATTAATATCCATTGATATAGTTGGGTAACTACTTTCCCAATTCGGACTAACCCATAATTTATTTTTCTTCTGTTTAAGTCCGTAAATATCTACGGATGACAAGAATGAAGCATCGACATATACTTCAATATTGGTGTTTTTAGGTAGAACCATATCTAACGATCCTAAGCCAACGTCAACACTTATTTCAGAATCATAAATTTTTTCACCACTGAAGTCTATATCCGCTGAACCCAATCCTATATTAATATCAATTTTCTCAGCAGCGAGATTACCTAGCCCATAAACGGATATATCGCCAAGGCCATTCTCAATATTAACTGATTTGCATCTGACACCATTTCTTTTGTTAATTTTAAGCTCAACGTCACTCAACCCACAATTAATATCCAATTTAGTAATTGCAAGATTAGTCAGATCAATTTCTGCATCGCCGACACCAAAATCTAAAAATAAATCAGTTTTTATTTGAGGTGGAAAATAGAATTCCAACTCATTTTCAAAGTCCTTAATTTTTCGTTTACAAGAATCTTTGTCTTTATCCTTCTCAGATTTGATAGATAGTACTCCGCTAGAGGAGACAGATTCCATCTTGATTTTTGGGGTAATCCTACGACTGTCGTAGTTGATAGTACCTTCAATAATATCCTTTTTATTACTTGGACCAATAGTAAGTTCACCTAGACCATAGGAAATAGAGACATCCAAGTCCTTGTATTGTCGTGTATTAAATTTATATTTTTCAACCTTTTCATGTCCATCACAATCATCGCTTTGAGCGAATATAAATCCACTGATTGTAATAAAAACACTTAATATGATTAGAAGTGTATTTTTCATAGTGTAGCCTCATTGTTTTCAATTGATACAGGTTTTTGTAACTCTTCAAGTAGATTTTGTGCTTTCCGGCGAACGTTCGAGTTATCGTCCATTTTACTAACTACTTCAAGTAGGGGAATCAAATCAGTTGATTTGTTTTTTTCCAGAATATTTAATGATTCAATTCGCATTTTATAATTGCGATCATCCAGCAAAATTCTTTTGCAGGCATTGACCAAATCGGTAGAAGAATTATACTCGGACAATGTTTTCATAGATTGCAAGCGTACCTTTTGATCTGGTTCTGATAAAATGGAAGAAATTAATACCAACCTTGTCTCGTCATTTGGAGTAACTCTACTAACAAGTTGACCTGCTTTATAACGATTGTCTGTGTTTTCATCATTTAAAAGTAAATAGTATAATATTTGTCTAATATTCTGATCATTTACATTTCCTGAGACATTAAATCTATTATCTGTGTGAGAAACTAATTTTAATGAAGATGGAGATAGAGTAGATTGATCTATCTTTAAATCAGATAACATTCCTGATTGTATTAATCTGTTCATATCTAATATTTCTTGACCATTGATATCGATTGGTTTATCTCCATTAGGTGTAAATATTAGCCGTCCGATAAGCAGTCCGATTATAACATATGTAGCAACTGCCCAAATCGGTTGGCGAACTTTTACTATTGATGCAATGCGATACTTAATCTTTTCAAGAATAGCTAATATTACAGAGCCGGATAATTTTTGCTTGTCGATTGCCTGAATTCTACCACGTAATAAATTTCTACTGCCGTGCAATAATTCATCAGAGGGGGAGATAGTAGCAATTTCTCTAGTTGTTTCTATGGTCGATTTTAACTCTTTTACAAAATCAAACAATTCTGAATTGGTTTTTAATTCTTTTTCAAACTTCCTTCTTGAAGTAATACTTAACGCATTACAGATATATAAAGAAGCTTGCTTTTTTTTGTTTTCTGGTATTTTGTTAGGCATAATGATATTCCTTTAGACTAACACGTAATTTTTCCATTGCACGGAATAAGTATTTTTTCACTGTTCCATCAGATATATCTAATATTGCAGCGATGTCTTTAATTTTTAATTGTTGTAAGTGTTTTAAAATAAATACTGTTCTTTGTTGATGAGAAAGGTCCAATAATGATTGGTTAATTGCTGTAATTAATTCATCACGATTATCTTCATTGCTTTTGGGGTCATAGATCCAGTCTAAAAAATCGTAACCATTTTCTTCTTTGGGTTCAATAACCGAAATCTTCGAATGTTTTCGCTTATAATTATATGCGGTATTTACCGCAATCCGATATATCCATGTATAAATATCACTCTCAAAACGAAATTTTGATATATTCTTATATACCTTAATAAACGTTTCCTGATAAATATCTTCAGCGTCTTCTTTATTTTGTGCAATTTGTAAAGTTAGTGTCATTATTCTTGTATCATATTTTGTAACAATTTCGTGAAACGATTCAGTGTCGCCAGCCTGAGCTTTAAGTATTAGGTCTCTAGTAATCCTATCCACGATTCTTTCTCATTTCAATAATTTTGACACTACTATTAAATAAATGGTTGTCATTAGTGTTTTTATAAGATTAAATATAATTAATTGAAAAATATAAAAAAACCCTCACTTTAGATGAGGGTTTTAAATAATTAATATTCAGTAATTGTTAAGAAATAACACTTACAATTTTTTTATCGCGACCTTTTTTGCCAAATTTTACAATACCATCTGATATGGCAAATAAAGAATCGTCTCCTGCACGCTTTACGTTTACTCCAGGATGCACTTTTGTTCCGCGTTGTTTTAAAATAATACTACCGGATAGAATTGTCTGACCGTCGTAAACTTTTACGCCAAGTCTTTTAGAATTTGAATCGCGACCATTTCGGGAGCTACCCTGTCCTTTTTTATGTGCCATTATTTGGATTCCTTTTTCGTTGTTTTTTTAGGAGCAGTTGTCTTTTTTGCCGGCGCCTTTTTTGTTGGTGTCTTTTTTACCGGAGCAGATGCTGTAATACTATTTATTTTTATTGCTGAAAATTCTTGTCTGTGACCATTTTTCCTTTGATACCCTTTACGGCGTTTTTTCTTGTATACAAGGATTTTTCTATCACGTCCATGCTCGACAACTTCAGCAGAGACTACAGAATCTTTTAATATTGGTTTCCCTATTTTTATATCTTTTCCGTCATCAGTTAATAATACATCTTCAAAATTAATTGTATCACCAACATTTGACGACAGGCGAGCCACCTTGAGCTTGTCACCTTCGGCAACTTTATATTGTTTACCTGCTATACTTACGATTGCGTACATTTTATCTCCTAAAAAAGCCTGCAAATTTAAGTCGTGGAATTTTCCTTTTCAAGTGCATTTGTTACATTTTTTCCATCAGACAAAGAAATAAATTCAAATTGGTCTCGGTGAATCTCGGAATTTGCTTCTGTCTTAATTAATACAAAATTTCTCCACATTAAGCCCCGCAGAGCTTTTTTCTTGTGTACTCGCAGATATTCTTCTATCTCAGGGTGAAGTAGTAACTTTAGTCGCAAATTACGATGCTTAGATTTGTAGCGTCTGAGCCAATGATCAATTCTCGTAAAAAGTGTTTCTTTGGAAATTATCTGCCCAGCTCCATGGCACGTTGGGCATTCTTCTGTCATGCTATCTAATAAACTTTGTCGAATTCGCTGACGTGTCATTTCTAGTAACCCGAACTCAGAAATGGGGGCAACCGCTACTTTAGCACGATCTTTTTTTAACTCAGTTCGTAATTCATTATAAACTTTCCGCTGATTTTCTTGTTCGCGCATGTCAATAAAATCTATAACGATTAATCCCGAAAGGTCTCTTAATCTAAGCTGCCGTGCTATCTCACGTGCTGCTTCAAGATTTATCTTAAGTGAATTTAGTTCATGAAGTTGTTTCCCGATAAATCTTCCGCTATTAACATCGACAACCACCATTGCTTCAGTTTTTTCAATTACAAGATATGCTCCACTTTTCATTCTTACTTGAGGACTCATCAGCTTGGCTATTTCTGCTTCAATTCCCATGCTTTCAAATAATGGGGCATTGATCTTATAAAGTTGAAGACGTTCGCATAGATTTGGAGAGACATCATCTAAATAGCTGTATAATTTTTTATATAATTTTTTGGAATCGATGGTGATTTTGCCAACATCGGTTGTAAGTAAATCCCGAATTATGCTTGAAGCAGTTTCAAGATCCTCATATATCAAAGCTGGAGCATCCAAGTTTTTGGCTTTCTTTTCGAGTTTTTGCCAGTGATTTACGAGCATTTCATAATCATTTGTGATTTGCTCTTCAGACTTACCTTCGGCTACAGTTCTGATTATCAATCCAAAATCTTTATTTCGTAGATTATTGGCAATCTTTTTTAGACGTCTGCGTTCGTATTTATCCCAAAGTTTTTTGGAAATTCCAATATAATTGACATTAGGAACTAAAACTAGTAGTCGTCCGGGAATTGCGATTTCGGTTGTTACACGAGGGCCCTTATTTGCAAAGGGCTCTTTTATTACTTGGACAAATATTTCTTGCCCGGAATGAAGGTCAACTGCAATATTGCCATTATTTGAGTGTTTATTTCGGCTTGGCTTAGCATCATCACTATCTACATCAGCTAAAAGAAATTCACCTGTATGAATTTCCGAAAACGGTAAGAAGGCATTTATACCGTAGCCAATGTCAACAAAAGCAGCTTGCATTCCTGGGATTACATTCTCTACTTTCCCTTTATATATATTACTAACCGTTCGTTGTTGTCCTTGTTTCTCCACATAAACCTCAACCAAACGATCTTCTTCAAGGATAGCAATTCGGGTTTCCCCCATACTCTCACTTATAAAAATTTCTTTCTTCATAAAACCACCTTTTGCATGTGTATGGTTATCTAATACGCAAAAATGCGATTGATAATACACGTATCTTATCCGCTCGTGCGGATGTTATTCTATTCTATTGGGGGAGAAAGAGAGGAAGGAAGAAAAAAAATCTTATGTTTTATAAATGTTTCAAATATCGGTAAAAAAATAAACGTAGCTTTGTTTGTCCTTCAGGTCTTTCTAACCCTATTAGAAAATACGCGCAATTGCGATTTTCTTCAAGAAAATTATTAGTTATATTTAAATATAGTTTGATTAAATTACATACAAATAATTAGTCGTGATTTGGGCTTGATTGCCGCGACGTTAAAAAAGAGCTAAAATGGCATAGGATTGCCTCGATTAGCTCGAGGCTTTTTATTATGAACAATCTTTATAAAATAGCAAAAAATAGAATCTTAATTTTGGATGGAGCCATGGGTACCATGGTTCAGTCCTACATGTTAAGTGAGTCGGACTTCCGAGGGATAATATTCCAAAAACATTTTACTGATTTAAAAGGTAACAATGACATATTATCTTTAACAAAGCCAGGGGTAATTAAAGAGATACATTCTAAATACCTTCAAGCTGGAGCTGATTTAATATCTACTAATACGTTCAATGCCACTCAGATATCTCAAGCTGACTATAATACTGAAAAGCATACTTATGATATAAATTATTATTCAGCAAAAATTGCTAGAGAAGTCGCGGATAAGTACACAAAAAAAACGCCAGATAAGCCTAGGTTTGTGGTTGGAGTACTCGGCCCAACAAATAAAACTGCTTCGATGTCACCAAAGGTTGATGACCCAAGTTTTAGAAATGTTACGTTCGATGAATTGGTTGAAAATTATTCTGAATCAACCGAAGCACTCATTAAAGGTGGTGTTGACTTATTAATGATCGAAACTGTTTTTGACACTCTAAATGCTAAAGCTGCTTTATTTGCGATTCAGGGAGTGTCCACCAAAATCAAAAAAATAATACCAGTTATGATGTCTGGAACAATCACCGATGCAAGCGGCAGAACATTGTCAGGACAGACATTAGATGCATTTTATTACTCAATTAGTCATGTTCCACTATTTTCAGTTGGATTAAACTGCGCATTTGGAGCGGAGCAACTGCGACCACACATTAAAGAATTATCAACTATATGCGAAAGTTTGGTGAGTTTCCATCCTAATGCAGGGTTACCAAATGAATTAGGTGAGTATGATGAATCTCCCGAATATATGGCAAAAATTGCGAGTGATATTGCTGAAAGAGGATTGGTGAACATAGTCGGTGGTTGCTGTGGCTCAACTCCCGAACATATTTCAATAATCGCTAAAGCCGTAAAAAATATTAAGCCTCGGAAGATTGAAAAGAGAGGTAAATATACTTTTTTAAGTGGTTTAGAATCCACAATAATTAGAAAAGATTCATTATTTGTTAATATTGGTGAGCGTACCAATGTTGCGGGATCAGCAAAGTTTCGCCGATTAATAAAAGAAGAAAATTATAATGAGGCGTTGAGCGTGGCCAGAGAGCAGATTGAAGGCGGGGCTCAAATTATCGATATTAACATGGATGAAGCCATGCTTGAATCTGAAAAAGCAATGGAAAATTTTCTACGATTAATTTCCTCCGAACCGCATATAGCAAAAGTGCCCGTGATGATTGATTCGTCTAAATGGTCGGTTTTAGAAATTGGATTAAAAAATATTCAAGGTAAGGGGATTGTTAATAGTATTAGTTTGAAAGAAGGTGAAGATATTTTTATTAGTCAGGCCAAATTAATTAAAAACTATGGTGCAGCTGCTGTGGTTATGGCTTTTGATGAAAAAGGACAGGCTGATAATTTAGAGCGCAAATTGGAAATTATTGATCGGAGTTATAGACTCTTAACTGAAAAAGCTGGCATGTCTCCTGAAAATATAATATTTGATCCTAACATCTTCGCAGTTGCAACAGGTATTATTGAACACAATAATTACGCAGTGGACTATATTAATGCCTGTCGTGCAATCAAAGAAAAGTATCCAGGTTGTTTAATAAGTGGCGGTGTAAGCAATCTGTCGTTCTCATTCCGTGGTAATAATGCCATCCGCGAAGCGATGCATTCTGTCTTTTTATATCATGCAATTCAAGCCGGTATGGATATGGGAATTGTTAATGCAGGTCAATTAGTTATTTATGATGACATTGATTTAGAATTGCGCGAAGCTGTAGAAGATGTAATTCTCAATCGCCGAGAAGATGCTACTGATAGATTATTAATTATCGCTAACAAGTTTAAAAATGGTAAGACTAAAGAGAAAGCAATACAAGAGTGGCGGAATATGTCACTTATCGATAGAATTAAACATGCCTTGGTTGAAGGGATCACAGAATATATCGAAGATGATATAGAAAAATTGAGGCGAGAATTTGACGATCCTGTAAAGGTAATTGAAGATCCATTAATGGATGGTATGAATCGGGTTGGTGATCTGTTTGGCGCAGGGAAAATGTTTTTACCACAAGTAGTAAAAAGTGCCCGTGTGATGAAACAAGCTGTAGCATATCTTGAACCATTCATTAATGCCATGCAATCTGATGCCGTGAAAACAAAAGCTAAATCAAAAATTATTTTAGCTACTGTAAAGGGCGATGTACATGATATTGGTAAAAATATTGTTTCTATTATTTTACAATGTAATAATATTGATGTGATTGATCTTGGTGTAATGGTTCCTGCAGAAAAAATCATCGCAACTGCGAAATCTGAAAATGCCCAATTAATTGGATTGAGCGGTTTGATAACTCCATCGCTTACTGAAATGGAACATGTTGCTGCCGAAATGGAGAGGCAAGGCATAAAAATCCCATTGCTGATAGGGGGAGCAACAACCTCCAAGTTGCATACTTCAGTGAAGATTGTTCCTAATTATAGTGAGATAGTAGTGTATGTACCGGACGCATCACGCAGTGTGTCGGTAGTTTCAGATTTACTAAGTGAGACTAATCATGATAGTTTTGTGAATGCCCTACGGGTTGAGCAAAAAGAAATTGTAAAAAAATATTCTGACCGAAAAAAACCTATAGACTTATTGTCAATTAAAGATGCGAGAGAAAATAAAGTTAAAATTGATTGGGAAAATTATTCTTCCCCAAGACCAAAATTTGTCGGGAATAGGGTTTTTGAGGATTATTCCATTGAAGAATTGATTGATTATATTGACTGGACGCCCTTCTTTTCAACTTGGGAATTGAAAGGGAAATATCCAGCTATTTTAAAAGATTCAAGAATTGGCGAACAAGCTCAAAAATTATTTGACGATGCACAGATTTTATTGAAAAAAATATCCGTCGACAAATTATTGCAAGCTAAAGGTGTTTTTGGAATATTCCCGGCGAATTCCATAGGCGATGATATCGAAGTTTATTCCGATAAATTTAATAATAATAGTTTAACAAAATTAAATCACTTACGTCAGCAAGTTAGCAAAGCTGAAGGTAAACCGAATTATTGTTTATCAGATTTTATTATACCAAAATCTGTTGGCAGAACAGATTGGATTGGCGCATTTACTGTTACTGCCGGTATCGGCGTGAAAGAATTAGTTCAAAAGCACGAAAAACAGCATGATGATTATTCTGCTATATTGATAAAATCACTTGCGGATCGCTTAGCTGAAGCATTTGCTGAACGATTGCACGAAAGATTGAGAAAGGAATTTTGGGGTTACGTCGCAGATGAAAATTTATCCAATGATGAATTGGCAAAAGAAAAATACATTGGAATCCGACCAGCTCCTGGGTATCCTGCGTGCTCCGACCATACCGAAAAACAGAAAATATGGGATTTGCTGAATGTTGAAAAACATACAGGGATTACATTAACGGAAAGTTATGCAATGGATCCGGCAGCATCGGTGAGCGGATGGTATTTTGCCCATCCACAATCTCAATATTTCAATGTGGGCAAAATAGCAAAAGACCAAGTAGAGGATTATGCAAAACGTAAAGGCATTTCAGTTTCTGAAGCTAAAAAATGGCTTGCACCAAATTTAGATTATAAAATTGGTGAGTAATTACCTAAGTTTTGCCCCATGAAAAATGAAATAAAATCTGGCTATTGATGCCGCAGAAGAAGCCGGATCGATCATAATGCAATATTATAAATCAAAGTATGAGATTCGCGATAAAAGTTATCATAATCCGGTGACTACGGCAGATAATGCTGCCGATGCATATCTAAAAGAAACTTTAACTAAAGAATATCCGAACTATGGTTGGCTTTCTGAAGAAACTGTTGATTCAAAGGAACGATTAAGAATGCAATCGTGCTTGGGTTGTTGATCCGCTTGATGGAACCAAAGAGTTTATCGAAGGTGTTCCGCATTTTGTTGTTAGTATAGCTTTGGTAGACGATGGTGAGCCTGTTATTGGTGTTTTATATAACCCTGCTAGTAAGGAATTATTTACAGCTACTAAGGGTGAGGGTGCATACTTAGATGGTGAAAAATTATCATGTTCTGTTTCATTAAATTTTCAGGAAATGGTTATTTTAAATAGTCGTTCTGAAACAAGAAATGGCCTATGGAAACCCTATTCAAACAATTTTAAAGAACAGCGCGCAATAGGCAGTGTTGCATACAAACTTGGATTAACATCTGCGGCGAAAGCCGATATATTTGCTTCATTGAGACCGAAAAATGAATGGGATGTTTGCGCAGGACATTGTATTATTCGAGAAGCCGGTGGAGAAATGGTAACTTTAGATGGTAATCCAATAACGTATAATAATGAAAAAACCTTAATTACACCGGGAATAATCGCAACTCATAAAAATATTTTGGCAAGTACAGTAAGTTTATTTCAACAAAAAAATTAATTAATTATGGCTAGATGTAGAATATCCACAAGGTGCAACAAAATGTTTAGATAAAGGATTCATCCGCTTGGTTGATTCTATGGGTAGCGACGCTGCAATTGTACAAGCTGCACGCGTGAGTTATGGCAAAGGAACTACCAAAGTAAATCGTGATAAAGCATTAATACGCTATTTGTTAAGGCATCGGCATTCGACACCATTTGAAATGGTCGAGTTAAAATTTCATGCCAAAATGCCGATATTTGTTGCACGGCAATGGGTAAGGCATCGCACAGCAAATATTAATGAGTATAGTTTAAGATACTCTGAAGCACAACACGATTTCTATATTCCCCAAAAAGAGGATATCCACTTCCAAAGTCAATTCAATAAACAAGGACGTGATGAGACCGAAGTTCCACACGAATTGAAAGAAAAAGTTGTAAAATATTTTGAAGAAATATCTGAAAAAACATTTTCAATTTACAATGAATTAAATGAAGCCGGAATTGCACGGGAGTTAGCTCGCGGTATTTTACCCGTAAATCTATACACTGAATGGTATTGGAAGAATGACTTGCACAATATTTTCCACTTTTTACGATTACGGATGGATGAACATGCACAATATGAAATACGAGTATTTGCTGATGCTATGGCATCCTTTGTTAAAAAAGTTGTTCCAATTGCCTATGAGGCATTTGAAGATTATATTTTGAATGGAATCAGTTTCTCAAAACTTGAAAAAGAATTACTTGTTACAAGATTTCCAAAACGAGTTATAGATGATTTGAAAGATGAGGTGATTTATCGTATTGTGGCAAGTTTAAATGCTGATAAAGTCCGCAGCAATGATGAATTGTATAAACTATATAGACAAAATGACGGCAGAGATTGCGAGGAAGATTTTGGAATTAAATGGAAAACCGGAAGTCTTGAGACCGGCAATATTTTTGAGATGCGCGAATTCCTTCAAAAATTAACAAATCTATATTGATTATTTTCTATTAATGGATAAAACAGCAACCGGCCATCGTCAACGTTTACAGGAAAGATTTTTAAAAAGCGGTCTGCAGGGTTTCCATGATTATGAAGTTGTTGAATTATGACTTACGCTAGGCACTCCCCGTAAAGATTGTAAACAAATTGCCAAAGATGCCCTCAAGAAGTTTGGTTCTCTAAATGCTGTTCTAGAAGCCGACTTAAAAGAATTACAAGAAGTTGATGGAATTGGACAGAATAACGTCTTTGGATTGAAATTAACCCAAACTGTTGCACGGCGCTACTTAGCAGACCGAGTAATTGGAAATAACATTGTTACATCATCCGATGAAGTATTAGATTATTTAAAACATAATTTACGCGACAACAAGCGAGAAATATTCTCTGTAATATATTTAAATGGTCGCAATGAAATAATTGGCATGGAAGAGCTATTCCACGGCTCACTTATAAATTCAGCTGTTTATCAGCGGGAAGTGATTAATAAAGTTCTCAAACAGAATGCAGCCGCATTGATTTTTTTCATAATCATCTAAGTGGCAATCTTGAACCAAGTAATGAAGATATCAAAATAACTAAAAAATTGAAATACGCAGAAGCTACAATTGACGTTAAAGTTCATGATCATCTTATAATCGCCGGTAATGATTATTATTCATTTGCGGACAACAATCTTTTATAATAATTAATAGAATATTCTTGGATAGAAGTATCTCAATTTAACTTGTTTGCCAAAGCAAAATATATTTTGTATTATTTGTTGTAAAATAACAATAGACAAGAGGAGTAAAATATGTATGATATTAACTATTGGGCAATTTTAGTTTCTGCAATTGCGTTCTTTGCACTTGGTTCATTATGGTACACCAAAATATTATTTGGTGATGCATGGATAGAATCTATCGGCAAAACAATGAAACAGCTGGAGAAGGAAAAGGCTAATTCTAACATGGCTAAGTCATTTGGTATCATGTTCATTGCTGGCTTATTGATGGCATATGTGACCGCACACTTAGTTGATTTGATGGTTTTTGTGTACCCAGATACCGAAAAAATAACATTAGGACTTATAACTGGTTTTTGGGTTTGGCTAGGATATACAGCTTCTTATGTTTTAACCGCCATCGCTTTTGAAGACCGACCGTGGAAATATTATTTTATCAACACTGGATATTGGCTAGTTGGCGCTTTAATGATGGGCGTGATACTAAACGTTTGGAGATAAAACTGTTATGGCATTTTTCGATTATATAACTGATAAATTCGTCAAAGAAGATAAAAAATCCGCGCGTCTGTACCGCGGGAAAATTGGCAAACTACAGGGATGGCTATCAGTTTTAGTAAACGGAATTCTGTTTGTTATAAAAATTATCATCGGAATTGTGGTTGGGTCGGTTAGCATAATCGCTGATGCGATCCATACCCTTTCTGATGTTATATCATCGGGTGTGGTGATTTGGGGATTCCACACCGCCGAAAAACCGGCGGACGCTGAGCATCCTTATGGACACGGTCAGAGTGGAATATATCGCAACTTTAATAATTGCGATTTTACTTGTGGTCGTTGGTATTGAATTCATTAGATCATCAATTGGGAGGATACTAAATCCTTCTCCAATTTCACCTTCCTGGGTAATGGTTTTTATAATATTAGCTACTGTATTTCTGAAAGAACTAATTGCGCGTTATGCAGAATTCTTATCACATAAGATTTCTTCCGGGACACTCCATGCCGATGCTTGGCATCATCGATCAGATGCATTATCTTCAACCTTGGTGGTCGTTGCAATGGTTGCCGGGAAATATGGTTATGATACAGTTGATGGATGGGCAGGCATAGGAGTGGCGTTATTTGTGATTTGGACTGGATTCGCAATTGCCAAAGAAGCAGTGGATGACATTATTGGAGCACCACCTGCCGAAGACGAAATTAATGATATTAAACAGGTCGTCTCGACAATTAGAGGTGTACTGGGCGTGCACGACATTAGTGTTCACAGTTATGGTAAAGATAAATTTGTTAGTATCCACGTTGAAATCGATGAAAAAATTTCTTCTGCCAAAGCTCATGACATTGCCGAAGATGTTGAAGAGATAATGTATAATAAATTAAATATTGAACCAACTGTGCATATTGATCCGATCAGCGTCAATAATCCAATGATCCAAAAAGTAAAAAAGTATTTGGAAAACAATTGGAAGGATGAAACGCGGATTGCCGGATGGCATGATATCAGAATTGTTGATACTGAAAAACATCATGTTATATTATTTGGAATAAATACAAAAGCCGGTTTGACAAAAAAAGACAACATAACAATCCGTAATGAATTGCTCAAAGATATTAAGAATAAATTTGATGGATTTGATGTCAATATTAGAATCTCTCCTCTGCACAGATATTAATTTTCCGCATTAATGAATTTAGATAAAGTACGCTCCGAATTTCCGCATCTTAAATCGGATCAATTGTATTTTGATCATGCCTCTGTATCGCCTCTTTGTAACAGATCGCGTAATTATCTTGAGCAATATATCAATATAGTGCAATCAGATAGGATCAATAACTCTGAAGATACTCACAAGTTATCTGATAGAATTAGAAAAGATTTTTCTACGTTGTTACATACAACACAAGATAGAATAGCGATAGTTAAAAACACTACTGATGGTTTAATATTATTAGCGCGCGGATTAAGTTGGGAAAAAGGCGACAATATTATTTTATATAGAAATGAATTTCCTTCCAACGTATATCCGTGGTACGATCTAAAATTCCTAGGTGTGGATGTCAAATTTATAGATACAAAATTAGGTAGAGTTACACCGGATGACCTTGAAGCCATAGTCACAAAAAAGACCAAACTGATTTCGGTTAGTTGGGTGCAATATTCGAGCGGTTATCGCAATGACCTTAAAGAATTAGCCGATTGGTGTCATGACCGCAACATTTTACTCGCAGTTGATGCTATGCAAGGATTGGGAGCTTTAGATTTAAATGTTAAAAATACCGAGATAGATTTTTTATCTACCGGAACAGCAAAATGGTTGTTGGGTCCACATGGAATTGGATTTATTTATATTACAGAAGAATTGCAGAACAAAATAAATCCTCCGCATTTAGGGTGGCATAGTCGCAGTGATATGATGAATTTTCATGATTATGACCAACCACTGAAATCTGATGCGAGTCGTTTTGAGTATGCAACACAATTCAGTTTAGGAATATGGGCGTTTGCCGGAGCAATCGAATTATTATTAGAGTCGGGTTCGGTGGAAATAGAAAACCGTATTATTGAACTATCTGACTATTTAGTCTGCGGTTTGAATGATATTGGATTACAAGTGATATCTGATAGAAGTAGCCGAGCTGTAAAATCAGGAATAGTCTATGTAAGCCATCCTAATAAAAATAATAATGAGATAATTCATAATAGACTAGCTGAATTGAGAGTTTCGATATCGCTAAGAAATAATAAACTGCGCATTTCACCGCATTTTTATAATACTCATGCTGAAATCGATAAATTCTTGAATATTATAGAATCAATTACAAATAAGCTTTAATTGAATAATTCCCCGTTGTCAAAGCAAACTTCTTTATTGTCAATAAGCATTCTCGCCTGACCAGTTGGCGAAAGTCCTTTAAATATTCCATCCTAATAATTTGGTTATCAAAATGAAAGGTAACTGTTTGGTTTAAATGTGCACAACGGGCTTCCCAATCTGAATAGGTGTGAAGCTTACAGTACTGCATTTTTAATTCTATTTTCCAAGTGATTACAAATATTTGCTAATAATTTTTCCAATTGAAATTGTTTTCCACTTTCAATAAATAATGATGTAGCATTTTGCAATGCCTGCGGTAAATCAGTTTTTTCAACATTAACATTTAAACCAATACCAATTACCATTGATTTAATTAATTCTCCGCATAATTTTACTTTCGCAAAGAATTCCACCAACCTTTTTCCCATTAATTAAGATATCATTTGGCCATTTTAATTTTGCACTAATATTATAATCAAATAAACAATCTGTTATCGCCAACCCGACTACCAACGAATAATAATTAATTTGAGTTAGTGGAGAATTAGGATATAGAATAATTGAAAATGTCAAGTTCTCTGATGGGGTGGATAGCCACTTATTGGATTGTCTTCCACGACCGTTGATCTGATTATCAGTAATAACAACCGTACCATTTAACGCATTTTTAGTAATTAATTTCCAAGCTTGTAGTGTTGGTTGAATCTAATTCGGGAAAATATTGAATCGCAGACCAATAGAATCAGTGGAGAGATTATTTTGAAATAAGTTTAAATCAAACATTGCTAATAAATATAATTAATTAAAAAAGCCGTTGTGTAAGTTAAAACAACGGCTTTTTAAGAAATCATTATTTGTAAATTATTTACAGGGATCTAAATTCTTACGTAATTGAAAGACCATCCCCGGGTAAATAATTCCGCCATTACGGTCAATCAATTCTTGATTATCCATATAGATGATTATCCATGCTAATTCATCGTTAAAGATGCCACGAGCCATATTCCAAGGAGTATCACCTTCTTTAATAGTATAGCTATAAAATTCCACTTGGCAATCTTTCGAAACTGTAGCAGCTTTTAATAATTGCAAAAATCGATAGGGATAAATTTTATCAGGATTGTCACCAATAGTACTACGATTGTAATCGTAAATTTCACGCCATTTACGCCAATCACCATATTCATTTTTCGCAATCTTGGATAAATAGTCACCTCTTTTAATCATATATGGCTCCTCTACCAGTACCCGGCACGATTGTTCCTTCGCCACGATCTACGGTGAATGGTTCAACAACAATACCTTCATCGTTGGCTGCGTGGTTGCTTCAGTTATAGCAGTATCATCGGGTTTTGGTTCAGCCATAGGTACAGCTTTTTTAGCACAAGATACCACTAAGATGATCGCAAGCAGTATCAGTATTTTTTTCATATATATCCTCTACTTTAGTATATTAAAATTCAGATAAATTAGTGTTATTTAACCGATATATGGTAATTAATTTTGATTATATTCACCGAATACTGTTCGTAGTGAATCGGAAATCTCTCCCAATGTGCAATTGTTTTTGACACAATCTAATATTTGCGGGAATATATTTTGAGTAGTACTAGCTTTTTCTGCAAGTGATTTCAATGCTGATTTAACATTATTGCTATTGCGTTTATTTTTATATTGTTTAAGCAATTTGATCTGTCTCTGAGTCGCCTTTGTATCAATTTTTAATAATTCCGGTTTGATTGATTCCTTTTCGATAAATTTATTTACACCGATTACAATTATTTCCTTATTATCGACAGCTTTTTGATATTCGTAGGCACTTTTGGTTATTTCATCTTGCATCCAACCATTCTCAATTGCTGAAACCGAACCACCCAATTCATCGATTTGATTAATTATTTTTTCGGCTTCTTTTAGTAAGGAACTGGTTAACTCCTCAACAACATAACTGCCACCAAACGGATCGGGATAATTTGTTATTCCTGATTCACCAGCAATAATTTGCTGTGTTCTTAAAGCTAACTTTACCGAATCATCGGTTGGTAATGCCAATGCCTCATCTTTGCTGTTTGTGTGTAAAGATTGCGTTCCACCACATACAGCAGACAGAGCCTGAATAGTTGTCCTCACAACATTATTATCAATTTGTTGAGCTGTTAGAGTTGAACCACCTGTCTGAGTATGAAAACGGCATATTTGCGCTTTTGGATTGGTGACGCCAAATCTTTCTTTCATAATGGTTGCCCATAAGGAGCGTGCTGCACGGAATTTGGCGATCTCTTCTAAAAAACCATTGTGTGTATTAAAGAAAAATGATAATCGTTCTCCAAATGTGTTCGACATCTAAACCGGTTTCTATGGCAGACTGCACGTATGAAATTCCATTTGCTAAAGTAAAAGCGATCTCTTGTGCAGCCGTACTCCCTGCTTCGCGGATATGATATCCTGATATGGATATTGTATTCCATTTTGGCAGATTGTCTTCACAGTATTCAAAGATGTCAGTAATAAGGCGCATGGATGGTTTTGGGGGGAAAATATATGTTCCTCTCGCTACATATTCCTTTAAAATATCATTTTGGATTGTTCCACGTAATTTTCCAGCAGAAATGCCCTTTCTTTCCGCTACTGCGATATACATTGCCAGTAAAATGATTGCAGTAGAATTTATTGTCATTGACGTGGAAATATTATCAAGGGGGATTTTATGAAATAACCTTTCCATATCCGCTATTGATGAAATTGGTACACCCACCCTGCCAACTTCTCCTTCTGCCATTGGATGATCTGAATCATATCCTATTTGAGTTGGCAAATCGAAAGCAACTGATAGTCCTGTTACACCTTCATCAAGCAAGTAGCGGTATCGTCTATTTGATTCTTCAGCTGAAGTGTATCCGGCATATTGTCGCATAGTCCATAAACGTTTTTTGTACATATCGGGATATATCCCGCTAGTAAATGGATATTCGCCGGGTTTTGGATATTTCATACCACTCCTCTTTTTTATGGAACATGAATAATAACCTATGGTAAAAACTACACAGTTTCATAATTTCGCAAAAGTTATATTAGCTAATGAAAATATCTTTGAAAACAAAAATCGCTTTTTGGTGGTGGCAGAAATTTCGGTTTAAAAAACCGGACAATAAATTTCAAAAAATATCACCCATTGGCCAAGGTATCAGATCACTTTTAATATTTTTGCCAAGAGACAGCAATCATTTACCAATGGCACAGCATTTCCTAAAATCTATTGAGTCGCGCGGGCAATTTAGTGCAATCAATAAAATTATAGGATGGGAAGAACAAAAAGAAAGTTTAGACCCATTATTAGCACAACGATTTCAACCAATTATGGTAAATGATATTAATAAATACGGTTTAATGACAGACGATACTATAAAGAAATTGACGAATGGAAAATTCAATTGCGTGGTCAATTTAGATCCATTATTCAACCCTATTTCTTATCAGATTGTAGGCTCATTTAGTTCTATACTAAGGATTGGATTCGGTTCTGAGATTGGCGGAGACATCTATAATATTGTGATCGAAAGTAACAATGAAACACACTATATTGAACGAGGATATGAATATATACTTGAGGTGTTAGGTCTATGAGAAAAATTTATATTTATGAAAATAATGAAGTATTAAACCTTGAACCGATAGTATTAACAAGACCGGCATTTAGTTTACGCTGTGGCGCTTTTACCTTTTTTGAACGAATTAAAAAGTATTTCCCTGATGCGGAAATTGCATTAATAGTTCGCCCTGAGTTAAAATATGTGACAGAAGAATTATATCCAGGATTAACCGTAAATCCAACACAGGTCGAAGAGGGACTGTGGATACTCGGAAATGTATTATGGACAAAGGATGATATTGAAAAAATATCAAACAATAATTATCAATTTTATTATAATGAAGGTGTATTAACTGCGGCCTATTTAAGAAAGGATATAGGTAATAATTGGCTGAAGATGGGTGGGCCGGTAAAGGATAAAATTTTAGCCTGCCCAACAATTAGTGAGATTAAATCAAAAGTCATAAAATATCTTTGGGATGCAGTTAATTCAATAAGTGATGCCATCAATATTGATAAGGTACATTTTCAATCTAATAAATTGAGGAATGAAACTATTGATGGAATCCACTTAATAAATAAAGATGATATCTACATTAAATCGATAAAATTATTAAGTCCTGGTGTCGTAATTGATGCATCCAATGGTCCGGTAATTTTATCTAATAATGTAAGAGTACAACCATTTTCTTTACTGCAAGGTCCATTGTATATCGGAGAAAGCACAATTATTCAGCCACATTCATTCATAAGGGGGAGTGTTATTGGACCGGTATGTAAAATTGGTGGTGAAATAAGCGTAACCATAATTCAAGGTTTGTCAAATAAAGTGCATTTCGGATTTTTAGGAAACTCATATATAGGGCAATGGGTGAATTTTGGTGCAGGTACAACTAATAGCAATCTAAAGAATAATTACACCTCCATTAATGTCACTGTTAATGGCAATGTCGTTAAAACCGATGAATTGTTTATTGGTTTATTTGTCGGTGACTACACAACCTTCGCAATTGGAACTACACTCAACACAGGAACCAATATTGGTCCGGGATGTAACATTGTTACTAGTGGGTTTCCGCCTAAACGATTAAGTCCATTTACGTGGTTTCTTAATGGAAAGCATATGAAAGCAAATGAAACAAAATTCATTAATTCCGCTGAAGCGATGCAAGGCCGGCGAGGGAAATCGCTTTCAGAAGCGGAAAAGGATTTGTTAATTAGAATGTTATTAAAACAATAATATTCTACAACTAAGTATTGACCACCAAATTCTACCAAATTATATTACCGCCCAATTTTAGAGGATTTTATTAATGTTAGAAGGAATAATTTGCCCCGCTTGCGAATTGCCATTGAATGAAGAAGATATAAAAGAAAATCTGGTTTGCGTCGAATGTAAAACAGATCTGAAAGATCGTAAGTATCTAGACTTCTTAGAATATTTGATGACCAACGGCATTGTTGAAAACCTTGATTTCTTTGACGAAGATATTTATAGTGAAGATATAGAAAGATTAGAACCGGACGAAGAAGAAGATGTTGATCCTTCAAAATTTGAAAAAAAGAAGGATATCCTAAGTTTTTATGAAAATGAACACATCCAAAACGACACCGATAATGATTTGCCGGAAGTGATTGAAGAATTCAAAGGAATAGAAGAAGATTGGGAAGAGTTTAACGAAAGTGATTTTCGATAGAATATATATTATAAGGAATATCAATGGATCGTAAAAAACCACAATCTAGTATGCAAAAAATAAATATTGAGTTAGATGAAAAGGCCGGTTCCGGTGAATATTCTAACTTTGTTGTAGTTACTCATTCACCAGCTGAGTTTGTAATGGATTTCACGCGTATTCTCCCGGGATTACCAAAAGCAAAAGTTCATTCAAGAATAATTATGGCTCCACCCCATGTTAAATCATTCATGATGGCACTAAATGATAATATTAGCAAATTTGAAAAGAAATATGGAGAAATTAAAGTCCACCAGCAAGAAGGTATTCCAAAGTTTGGCATAAAACCGCCGGATACTGAATTACCTAATTAGGTAATTCAAGTATAATTGATCCATATTCGTCCTCTTTTTATTTCACGCATTTTGAGGACAACCCAAATGCTTAAGATTCCCCAGGCCAAAGCATAGCCAAATATCCATCCTCCAAGCACGTCAAATGGATAATGAACTCCTACGTAAATACGACTGAATCCAACAATGAGCGATATCCCAACTGTCATATATTTCCATTTTTTATAAAAATAGCCGATGATGGTTGCGGCCGACATGGTATTAGCAGCGTGGTTTGACACAAAACTATATTTCCCACCCTTAGAAACTAATAGATTTATTTCATCTAACATGGCATGGGAAGGACGAATTCTACCAATCCATGGTTTAATTAACTGAGCAGCAATAATATCTGTAAGAACCACTGCAAGAATTAATAGTACCGCTGCAATTTTCCCACGCTTCCCATTAAATAATATCATCCATAGTATAATGAGTATTAAAGGTATCGCAACATTATTTTCATTTGTGACAACTGGCATAAGCCAGTTAAGCATCGGATTGGCGATAGTCCCATTAATAAAATGGAACACTACATGATCAATTTTCATTAGAATATTCATTAGTAACGATTAATTATCGCCAATAATTTAATAAATATGGAAGTTTTATAATTACAAAAATTACTTGTTGAGATTATAAGATTATTGGTAGCTTTAAACGTTAGT
Organism: uncultured bacterium; assembly: GCA_963715945.1. Lineage (GTDB taxonomy): Bacteria > Fidelibacterota > Marinisomatia > Marinisomatales > JAHJCW01 > JAHJCW01. Next base: position 181,386 of record CAVQSL010000015.1, on the reverse strand, counting down.
AGGTAGGGGTGCGTTACACTAATTGCTGGTAGTTCCCCCGCTCCCAGTTTTGTGCGACAACCCCTGCCGCTTTTTATTTATCCCCATTCTATTGTCGAATCAAATTAATATAATACCAATAGGTCTTGTTTAGTAATTTCCATTGGTCTAATTACGTAAAATGTTACGATATTTCTGAAAAATTCTTGTAATAATTCAGAAAATCATGTAAAATAGACCGACCGGTCGGTTTATTTTATAAAATAAATAACCTGACGAATATTAAATAAGATTTTTTATAGTTTTGGAGGGCACGTTATGAAAATAGGTGTATTGATTAAACAGGTGGCAGGCAGTGAGTCGCCTTTGAAAATTGATTCTAACAACAAATGGGTAGCTGAAGGATCAATTAATTTTACTACCAATGAAAGTGATTCGTATGCATTAGAAGAAGCTTTGCAGATAATTGAACGTTCCGGTGGAGAAGGAGAAGTTGTGGTGATTAGCATGGGACCAGCTGAGCGAACCCCAAAAGTTATTAGGGAGGCATTGGCTAAGGGTGGTCATAGAGCAATTCACATCCAAGAAGAAGCTCCCTATGAAACCGACCCATTTTTTATTGCAAGCATATTTGCTGATGCAATCAAGGATGAAGCATTCGATTTGATCCTTTCCGGCTTACAATCCGATGATTTAGGTTCAGGTCAAACTGGTGTTATTTTAGGTGAATTGTTAGGAATGTCAACCGCTACATTAGTTATGGGTGTTGAGCTGAAAGATGGTAAGCTACGTGTTAAGCGTGAACTTGAATCAGGTTGGTTCCAATGGGTAACATTACCATTCCCGGCTTGCATCACAATTCAATCAGGATTAAATCAGCCACGTTACCCATCGCTCAAAGGCATAATGGGCGCTAAAAAGAAAGAAATTAAAGCTATCGCTAAGAGCGACGTGAAAGGAAGTGGAACACCTATGCAAACATTAACAAAAATGTATACGCATAAAGCCGAGAAACGAACTGAGATGATAGAAGGTTCAACCGATCAAATTGTAGATCGTATGATCGATATTTTCAAAAAAAATATTAAAGCTATATAAGGAGTTGCAATGGATATTTTAGTAATACTCGAAGGAGCAAATGGAGCAATTCATCGTATTAGTAAGGAAGCTATGGCAGCTGCACAAGCTTTGGGAAAAGACCTTAATCAAAAAGTTAGTGTTTTGGCATTTGGTATAAACTCAGACAATCTGGCTAAAGAAGCAGCAGGTTTTAAGGTTGATGAGGTTATAGAGGTCAAGGATGAAAAACTAAATAGTTATTCTGCCGATGCTTATGCTGAAACAATCAAACAAATTATAGAAAAAGAATCACCTAAATTTGTATTAACAGGTTATTCATATCTAGTCCGTGATTTTTTCCCAAAAGTTAGTGCACGTCTTAAAAAGCCATTAATAACTGATGTTACGGGATATAAAGTAGATAGTGGTAAAACATTGTTCACCAAACAAGTATTGCACGGTAAACTGACTGTTGATATCGAAACGAATGTTGAAGGACCGGTTTTAATTGGATTTCAATCTGCAGCTTACTCAATTGATAATCTTGAAAAGGGTTCCGCAAATATACGCACTGAATCTGTAACGTTAGATCCATCACAATTGAAAACAACGTCCGAAGAACCGTTCCAAGAAGAATCAGGTGGTGTAGACTTAACATCGGCAGATAAGATAATATCAATTGGTAGAGGTATCGGTAAAGAAGAGAATATGGCGTTAATAACTGCTTTAGCAACAGCATTAAAAGCAGAAATTGGAGCTTCTCGTCCAATTGTTGATGCAGGTTGGTTGCCAAATGCGCATCAGGTTGGTAGTTCAGGACAGAGCGTAACACCTAATTTATATTTAGCGTTAGGCATTTCAGGTGCTATACAACATGTTGTGGGAATGAAGGGATCTAAAAATATTGTCGCGATAAATCGTGATGCGGCTGCTCCTATTTTTGAGGTTGCTGATTATGGTATTGTTGGTGATATTTTAGAAATCGTTCCAAAATTAACAGAAGCTATTAAAAATCAATAGAAATATGGGTATTGCCATTTCTACAAAAAATGAAATGGCAATACTTCAATAATTCTCCTAACAAAACAATATAGGAGGGAGTAGTGGAAGAATCTCACCACGTTCCGGCTGTACTGTATCTATTCGCATTAATTGCGATAGTAATTTTTATTTATAACTTTCGGCGTTTTCTTGCTATTCGCATCGGTAAAAAAGACCCCGATTACAAAATAAAGATAATACCCGCTTTTCTTAATCTATTCTACTATGGAATCCTACAACGAAGGGTCTTTAGGAAATCGTTTAGCTATGCATCAATAATGCATTTTTTCCTCGCCTTTGGTTTCTTTATTTTACTATTTGCTACGACAGTAGACTTTTTTGTTGCCCGAGGATGGTTCGTTAGTTATTTACCACATTTGGATACTCCATGGTTTGCATTATTAAATGATAACGGCGGAATGATGGCGCTGATTGGAGTGTTGATGGCTTTATTTAGAAGACACTTTAGCAAGCCAAAATCTTTGCCACAAGATGCATTCAAGGGAAGAGGTAATTTGTTTGGAGATACGGGAGTTTTATTATATATCTTGTTGCTAATAGTTGGTGGATATCTGTCAGAAGCAGCACGCTTGGCTATAAACACGCCACAAACCGCGCATTACTCATGGGTTGGATATGGATTAACTGGTTTGTTTAGTAATGGAACATGGACATCTTTAGCACCATATTTATGGTGGAGTCATGCTTTATTATCATTTTTAGCGATAGCATTTCTTCCCAATACAAAGATATTTCATACGCTTGCATCTACAATAAATATTGCGTTAACCAATCGCGAAGTTAGAGGCAAAGTTAAACCAATGTTTGTTAGCAAGCTTATGGAAGATCCCGATATGGACGCTGATGCGATTTCATTAGGATCAAACAAATTAGAAGATTTTACATGGAAGCAATTATTGGATAGTGTGGCATGTACAGAATGCGGGCGTTGCTCAAATGTTTGTCCGGCTTTTAATACTGATAAAACATTATCGCCGATGAAGATTATTACGGATATTAGGCAAGAATTATATAGCAAATATTTACATAAAAATAGTGTAGAAGGCATTGTTGGGAAACCTATTACTGAAAATGAATTATGGTCTTGTACTACCTGTGGTGCTTGCATGGAGGAATGTCCGGTTTTGATTGATCATATTCCAACCTTCACTGATATGCGTAGATATTTAGTACTATCAGAAGGCAAGCCACATCCGCAAGCTGCCGAGAGTTTGGAAAAAACTATGAATACCGGAAATCCGTGGGGTTTTTCTCCGAGCGAGCGCACAAAATGGGCAATAGATGCCGGCATTGAGTTGCCATTAATGTCAGAGAAAAAAGAGGCTGATGTGCTCTATTGGGTAGGCTGTGCTGGTTCGTACGATCCGCGCAATCAAAAGGTCGCAAAAGCGATGGTAAAAATATTGGAAGCAGCCAATATTGATTATGCTGTACTGGGCAATGAAGAATCTTGCACTGGAGATTCCGCCCGCCGCTTAGGTGAAGAATACCTTTTCGAGACAATGGCATTGCAAAATATTGAGACGTTTAAAAAATATAAATTCAATAAGATAATAACACCTTGCCCGCATTGTTTCCATACCATCGGGAATGAATATGGAGATTTTGATGGAAACTATACAGTTCAACATCACGCACAATTTATTACAGAATTGATAGATTCCGGTAAATTGCAATTGAAAAAATATTTGGACCAAAAAGTTACTTATCATGACGCATGTTATTTAGGACGACACAATGGAGAATATCAAGCACCTAGAACTGTAATTGATTCTGTAATGAAAAGCGGTAAATTAATTGAGATGGAACGAAATAAGGCAAATAGCTTTTGCTGTGGAGCCGGTGGTGGAAATATGTGGTATGATATTGATGATGGAGAAAGAATTAATTATGTTCGCTTTCAGGAAGCAATTGATACAGGAGTTGATGTTGTAGCTACTGCCTGTTCTTTTTGTACATTTATGTTAGATGATGCAATGAAGGTAAAAGGTAAAGAGGATTCTATGCAAGTGTTAGATATTGCTGAAATGGTTGCAACAGCATTGTAATTAAAGAAGTTATCTTAATATTGTATAATTGCTTATATCAAATGGTGGAATAGCAAAAGTTTATTAACTTTCACAAGTATAAATTCTGTTATAATTTTACATTATATAAGTTAGTGAACTAGTTTAAGCAATTAATATGGCAAATCATTTTTATCTTCCATTTGAACGCAAGGGGAAAATTGACTATCATCAACTTGATGAGTTTGAGAAATATCTATTATCGTTTCACCCTGAACGACCAAAATACTTAGATTATTTAGAAATATTCTCTGAACCTGAACTTTGCTTTGAAAGTGATGATTATGGTGCCTGTTTGATACAAACTCATCGTGCAGGTTTTGGGATTGATGATAAAAAAATACCTGTGATGTTGATTGGACAGCAAACTGGCCCTTCATCTGATTATAAAGAACTAACCAATTTGTTGCGCAATAACGGGGAAATGCACAAATGGAATGATGGTATGCCTACACCAGCCTCATATGAACGTGCGCTTAAGGCAATTTATGCTGCCAATAAAGAAAAACGAATAATAATTATTTTCGTCGATACTCCCGGGGCAGACCCAACAGAAGCATCAGAGGAACGGGGAATCGCTTGGCGTATTGGCAATACAATTCAAGCTTTAGCCGAAGCTACAGTCCCTACAATTTCTGTAATAATAAATCGTGCTTGTAGCGGTGGTGCAATCGCATTAACCGGATGCGATATTACATTGGCTATGGAATATTCTACATATTTGGTCATAACACCGGAAGCTTGTTCATCAATTTTGTTTCATACGCGTGAGCGGGCCAACGAAGCAGCTTCTGCATCCCGCATTACATCACGGGAAGGATTTGAACTAGGTATTGTTGACGTATTAGTGCCAGAATCAAAAGGACCGGCACATCGCTTCAAAAAAGAAGCGATAGCCTCATTGAACGGCCATCTCAAAAAAGCAATTACAAAGTTAAATAGTATTCCCAAGAAAAATTTGTTTTCAAACAGAGTAAATCGATGGTCAACAGTTGGTCAGTGGTCTGAAACAACTATTAAACAAGTAGAGGCAATTCAGCGTAAAGTATCTCGTATCCCACAATCAGAAAATGGGGGGTATCTTAAGCGACACAAAGGCTGCTATGATGTAAACGGGATTCATAAATATGATCCGGTTAGATTTGATAAATTAATAAACAATGGATTTGTCTGTGATATTTGTGGTTATCGTTATACAAGACTATCAATTTGGGATTGCATGGACAACTTGTTTGATGAAGGCTCATTTATTGAACACAGCGAGACCAAATTAATTATTGATAAGGATATTTTGGGATTCCCGGAATATAAAGAAAAATTAAAAAGTGACCGAATAAAAACTGGATTAATGACCTCAATGATCACCGGTGATGCTAAAATAATGGATAGGGACATTGTTTTTTGTGGGGCTGATTTTGGCTTTCTAGGTGGCTCATTTTGTATGAGCACAGGAGAGAAGATTTGGAGAGCGGCAGAAATAGCAATTAAAAATAAAAAACCGATGGTGTTACAAGCTTCCGGTGGCGGAGCGCGCATGCATGAAGGTTGTTCATCTATGGTAAGTATACCCAAAGCGCATGTTGCATTAACGCGCGTTGAGAAAGCTGGCTTATCGGTTATTACTATTATCACAGATCCAACTTTGGGCGGTGTCGCGATTGGATATGGTTCCCGTGGAATTAGATTATTTCAAAAGCATGCAGGTAATATTGGATTTTCCGGTAGACGAGTAATTGAGCAATATACTGGCAAAATAACTTCGAAAGATTTTCAGACAACCCCTTGGTTAAAAAAACATGGACACGCAGAGCATGTTGTTACTCAAGGTAGTGTTAGGGAAGAAATATTTAATATTTTACGAAATAATTGAATTTAGTTTTCATTTAGATGTACTAATTCAATACCAAGTTCTTCAGCATGTTTTGTAATGCGCTCATCACGATAAAACTCACCATAGTAAATTTTTATTATGCCCGCATTGACAATTAATTTGAAGCAGTTATAACACGGGGAAGCAGTAATATAAATTTCAGCACCTTCCAGTCTTGTACCATGACGAGCTGCATGTACAATTGAGTTTGCTTCAGCGTGCACTGTACGAACACAGTGTCCGTTTTCCATTTCATGACCAACTTCATCACAATGGCTTAATCCACGTAAACTGCCGTTATAACCGGTAGAAAGAATTGTCCTACCTCTGACAATAACAGCCCCAACCGTTTTTCTATCACAAGTAGCGCGAGTTGCGACTTCTCGTGCAATGTTCATAAAATAGTTTTCCCAACATATGCGTTCTTTTGGCATTATAATTCCTTAAAAAAGTTTGCGGTTTTCCTTAAACTTGCACACAATTTATCAATTTCTTCTGTAGTATTATACAGATAAAAACTTGCGCGTATCGTGGAACTAATACCGAGTTTATCCATGATTGGCTGAGCACAATGGTGACCTGCGCGAACGGCTATGCCATCCTGGTCTAAAAATTGAGCTAAATCATGTGGGTGGACTCCCTCCAAGTTGAAACTGATTACAGAACTACTTTCACCAACTTGATGTCCATAGATTGTTAATCCGTCAATTGTTCTCAATTTTTCTAAAGCAATATTTAAAAGATGCTTCACATAGTCTTGTATGTTTGATAATCCAATATTATTTATAAAATCAATAGCCGCCCCTAATCCAATTGCTTGAGCGATTTTTGGAGTACCAGCTTCAAATTTATATGGAATATCATTCCAAGTAGATTCAGTCATTGTTACAGAATTGATCATATCACCGCCGCCCATAAATGGTGGCATTGATTCTAATAGTTCAGTTGTTCCATATAAAAAACCGATACCGGTGGGACCTAACATTTTATGACCGGAGAATGCTAGGAAGTCGCAATCCAAATCCTGTACGTCAACATGACTGTGTGGAACACTTTGTGCAGCGTCAATCAAGGTAATAGCACCAACTTGCTTGGCTTGATTAATTATTTCCTTAACAGGATTTATTGTACCAAATACGTTTGATTGATGAATGACACTTACAATTTTAGTTTTATTGGTGATTAATTGATCAATATTACTAAGGTCTAGAGTACCATCTCTCTTAATTGGAATATATTTTAATATTGCACCGGTTTCTTCTGCTACCAATTGCCAAGGAACAATATTACTATGATGTTCCATTTCAGTTATCAATATCTCGTCGCCGTTTTTTAGATTCTTCCTTGCCCAGCTATAAGCTACTAAATTAATAGACTCAGTTGTTCCACCTGTAAAGACGATTGAGCGCCAGTCAGGTGCATTAATAAAATTTGCAACTTTTTGCCTTGCAGAATAATATGCTTCGGTAGCTCTTATGCTTAATTCATATATACCGCGATGAACATTGGCATTATAATTGGAATAGAAATCAGATACTGCACCAATAACCTGTTTAGGTTTTTGAGTAGTTGCAGCACTGTCTAAATAAACCAATGATTTATCCTTAAAAATAGGAAAATCGGAGCGGATTTTATTTACGTCAAACTTGCTCATAATATTCCAAGTTGTAATAATGCAGTTTCGGACATCATTTCACGATTCCAAAGAGGTTCCCAAACAAGTTCTACATTTACTTCCTTAACACCGGGAATGCCCTGTGTTTTTTGTTTTGCTTCCGCTGTTATGACTGGACCCATCCCACAACCGGGTGCAGTTAGGGTCATTTGTATTTCTACTTTAGTGCCGTCTTTAAGTTTTGTTAGTTTACAATCGTAGATTAATCCAAGGTCAACAATATTGATAGGAATTTCAGGGTCATAAACAGTTTTCAACTGATCCCATACTTGTTGTTCACTTACTTCGTTATTCTGACTATCAGAAGGATTTATTATAGTTTGCACATTTTTCTTACCAATTGCATCTGCATCTTCACCATCTAATTTAAAAAGATTCCCATTCAGCATAACTGTATAGCTGCCACCCAACGCTTGGGTTATTGTTACAGGTTCACCTTTTTGTAATGTTACTTTATCACCCGATGGTATTAAAAATGCTTTGACATTTCTTTCTAATATTATTTTTTCCACACCCATAATTTTATTCTGTAATTGTTGTTTGAGTACTTCTTTCTAGCGCGCTTTTCATAGTATGCCAAGGTAATATTGCGCATTTTACACGCGCCGGGAATTTATGTACACCAGATAGTACCGCCAATTTGCCGATGTCATCAACATCGGTTTTACCGTTGATAATCATTTTATGGACAGAATCGAATAACTGTTTCGCTTCTTTTACTGTTTTACCTAATAATGCTTCGGTCATCAATGACGATGATGCTTTCGATATAGCGCAACCCGATCCTGTAAAACTAACATCTGTTATAATATCTTCTTTTATTGTTAAATATATATCAATTTTATCTCCGCAGAGTGGATTATGTCCCTTTGCCGAATGCGAAGGATGCTCGATCTCGTGAAAATTTCGCGGATTATGATTGTGATCAATAATTACTTGTTGATAGAGTTCTTGCAAATCATTCATAGTATTTTTCTAGGAAGTTAGCCTTTTTAGAATTTCATGGATCAGTTTTTCGCGAACCGAATCATTTTTGATTTTATCAATAACTTCTTTTGCAAACCCTTCGATCAAAAGTGATTTAGCAGACATCAAATCAATTCCCCTTGAACGCAAATAAAAGATTGCAGCTTCATCTAATTCACCGGTTGCTGAACCGTGCGAGCATTTTACATTATCAGCATAAATCTCTAATTGTGGATTAGAGTTCATTAATGCTTTTTTTGATAGCAGAATGTTCTTGTTTGTCTGCTGTGAATCGGTTTTTTGGGCATCAGGTTGAACAGTCACTAATCCGTTAAATACACCTTCAGATGATTCGTCTAAAATATATTTGAATAATTGTTGGCTATTTGAATTTGGTTTATTGTGGCTCACAATAGTATAATTTTCAATGTGATCTTTACCAGACAATAAGCTTAATCCGGAAATATCTGTACTACAATTTTCTCCATCGATTTGAACATTTATATCATTACGAATTAAATCACCACCGATGTTTATTAAATAACTTTTATATGAACTGTCATTTTGTTGCTCAACAAAAATATGATTTAGATCTTTAGATTTAGTATGATTTTGATGCAAGAAAATGTGGGATAGTGTCGAATTCTCTGCAACTTGAATATTATAAATACTATTTTTAAATAATCCTTTTTTCATCAGGTTAATGTTTTCTTCTATAATCGAAATCTGACTATTTTCCCCAATTTTAATAAGGTTTTGTTGATGCTGCTGTATGTCATTGTTTTCATGAGAAATGATGTTTAAAATATGTAGAGGTTTTTCTTCAACATGGTTGGGAGAAATTTCAATATAATAACCTCCTGTGACAAATGCTCTATTTAATAATATGAACGGATTTGTACTATTGTTCGCAGAATTTCGATTTAAATCGTTAAATGATGCGGAAATATTTTTTACTGAAATATGTTTAGTATGGTCGATTGTTGAAAGTTCAGCATTGAATTGACCGTTAACAAATATTATTCTGTGACTATGGTCAATAGAATGTTCTTTGACTATATTGTTATCGATCTTGTTCATTTTACCGTTGGGTAATCTATATTCAGTTTTTGCTATTGATGTTAAATTAGTGAAACGCCAATTTTCATGTTTTTTTGTGGGATATCCGATTTTCAAAAAATTATTGAATGCATCTTTACGAATGTTCTGCTTAGCCTGAGTTTCATCGCTTTGCTTTTTTAAAAATGTTTCAAACTGTAGCTTATCTTGCATAAAATTATAATTATACTGTAGCTTTATCAGTTAACCACTGATATCCCTTTTCCTCAAGTGTGAGTGCAAGTTCTTTCCCGCCTGTCTTCACGATTTTGCCGCCGATCATAACATGTATAATATCAGGTTCGATATATTTTAGTAATCTTTGGTAGTGGGTGATTACTAAAAACGCATTATCTTTTTTACGATAATTATTAACACCGTTCGCAATTATTTTAAGAGCATCAATATCTAATCCGGAATCAGTTTCATCCAATATTGCCAAGGTAGGTTCTAATGTAATCATTTGCAGTATTTCATTTCGTTTCTTTTCACCGCCGGAGAAACCATCATTAACTGACCGCTTAAGATACGATTCATCCATTCCTACCATTTTTAATTTTTCTTTGATCAACACCATAAAATCCATAGCATCTAATTCCGCTTCACCGCGATATTTCCTTTTAGCATTTAGAGCTGCTTTTATAAAATATGTATTATTAACACCCGGTATAACAACCGGATATTGGAATGACAAGAAAATTCCTTGCAGAGCTCTTTCTTCGGGTGATAAATTTGATAAATCTTTATTATTATAAAGAACCTTACCATTTGTTATCTCGTACGCTTCGCTTCCAGCGATTATATTAGCAAGAGTACTTTTACCAGAACCGTTAAGTCCCATTATTGCATGCATTTCACCTGTTTTGATCGTGATATTAATTCCATTTAATATCTCTTTTCCTTCAATTGAGGCGTGTAAATTTTTAATTTCTAACATTATAGTATCTTCTCTATTTAAAATATTTCATTTAAAACTCAAAATTGCTTTACCCTACCGATCCCTCTAAACTGATTTCCATTAATTTGTGTGCTTCAACGGCGAATTCCATCGGTAGTTCGGCGAATACTTCTTTACAAAATCCATTCACGATCATAGAGACCGCATCTTCTGTAGAAATTCCGCGCTGATTGCAATAATATAATTGATTGTCTCCGATGCTAGATGTGGTTGCTTCGTGTTCCATTTGTGCTGATGGATTGCGTACATCAATATATGGGAAAGTATGTGCTCCGCATTTATCACCAATTAAAATAGAATCGCATTGTGAGAAATTGCGTGCATTTTCCGCATATTTCATAATTTTTACACCACCACGATAAGTGTTCTGAGATTTTCCAGCTGATATCCCTTTTGATATGATGGTACTTTTTGTATTCTTTCCAATATGGATCATTTTTGTACCAGTATCTGCTTGTTGATAATTATTTGTCATTGCCACAGAATAGAACTCACCAACAGAATTATCGCCTTTTAGAATCACGCTTGGATATTTCCAAGTAATAGCTGAGCCTGTTTCAATCTGTGTCCATGAAATTTTTGAATTACTACCCTTACATAACCCACGTTTTGTAACAAAATTATATATACCACCCTTACCATTTTTATCTCCTGGATACCAATTTTGAACGGTGGAATATTTAATATTTGCATCTTTGTGAGCGATCAACTCTACAACAGCGGCATGGAGCTGATTCTCATCGCGCATTGGTGCGGTACAACCTTCTAAATAACTGACATGACTTCCTTCGTCTGCAACTATTAATGTTCTTTCAAACTGTCCTGTTTGTGAAGCATTAATTCGGAAATATGTAGATAATTCCATAGGACAGCGAACACCCTTGGGGATATAAACGAATGACCCATCGCTGAAAACAGCGGAGTTAAGCGCGGAATAAAAATTGTCGGCAGGGGGGACTGACATTCCTAAATATTTTTTTATAAGATCAGGATGTTTTTGGACTGCCTCAGAAAACGGCATAAATATCACACCATGCTTAGCTAACTCCTTTTTAAAGGTTGTTGCTACAGAAACGCTATCGAAGACCGCATCTACAGCAACATTAGAAAGCATTTTTTGTTCATCTAATGGTATGCCAAGCTTATTATAGGTGTCCAATAATTCTGGATCAACTTCATCCAAGCTGCCTAATTTTTTCTTTTCTTTTGGAGCAGCATAATAACTGATTGCTTGGAAGTCAATTGGTGGATATTTGATTTTTGCCCAAGTTGGCTCAATCATTTTTTCCCAATTTCTAAATGATTTTAACCGCCACTCCAATAACCAATCCGGTTCATTTTTTTTGGATGAGATTAATCGGACAACATCTTCATTCAATCCCGGTGGAATTATATCCTGTTCAATATCAGACACAAATCCATATTTATAATCTTGATTTATAGCATCATCGATTATTTTATCTTCGCGTTCTTTGAAGGAATCTGATTTTTGTGGGACTTGAGGCATTTTATAAATTCAACTTTTTCCTGGCATCGTCACTTATCATATTTACATTCCATTGCGGATCGAAGGTCATAGTGATAGATGCTTCATTGACATTCTCCATTGCTTCAATTTTGGTTTTAACGTCATTTTTAATGTGTTGAACCATTTGACATCCGGGTGTAGTTAATGTCATCGTGATATTTATATTTTGTTTGTTGGCATCTTCACTTTCACCAATACCAATATTATATATTAATCCTAAATTCCAAACGTCAATCGGTATTTCCGGGTCAAAAACTTGTTTGAGAGTTGCAATTACTTGTTCTTCAGTTACCATAATTTTCCTATTTAGTAAGATCTGCTAGAGTCATATTTGAAAATAAGTCCTTAATCGTATTATTAATTCGTTCAATTGGTATACGAATATTGCATGTTCCTATGTGACCGCAATCCGGGTCATGTAAACAATCAACTAAACCAACCGGCCCTTCAATTATCTCAATAAAATCGTTCAATTTTATTTCTTCTAGCGGTTTGTTAAGCCGATATCCTCCGCTAGGTCCTTGTATCGGCTCAATAATATTTTTTTTTGCTAATTGCTGTAAAACTTTCGCCAAAAGAGATGCAGGGAGATCATATTTATCTGTTACTTCTTTAACACTGGTTACCTCATTATTATTTTTACTCTGCATATGCTGCAGAGCAATTAAGGCGTATTCGATCTTTTTTGTAAGTTTTAACATATTAATACGACTAAAATAGTCGCATTAAATTACAATTAGAAATATTAAATAAAAACTAGAATATTTTATCATTCCCGATTTAGTCGGGAATTAATGAAAAGCTAGATTCCGCATCAAGCGCGGAATGACACAATAAAAAACCCCTCAAGGTTTTGTAGCCTTGAGGGGTTTTAACATATTAAATGGGTCTTTTACAATCCGGTTTCTTCTACTACAGCCGCTACATGATCCACGGTGTTCTTAAGAGCTGCTTTTTCGTCAGCTGTTAAATCAATTTCAAGAATCTTTTCGATTCCGTCAGAACCAATTACACAGGGGACTCCGATGAAGTATCCATCAACATCATATTCGCCTTCGCATAGTGCAGCAGATGGGATAACACGTTTTTTATCTTTCAAATAAGATTCCACCATCTCCATTATTGCAGCAGCAGGACTAAAGAATGCGCTACCATTGCCGAGCAATTTTACAATTTCGGTTCCTGCTTCACGAGTGCGTTGTTCGATGGCTTCGATCTTTTCTTTTGAGAGTAGTTTATCGATCGGTACTCCACCAACGGTTGCTAATCTTGAAAGCGGAACCATAGTTGGTCCGTGTCCACCAAGAACAACACAGGATACATCTTGTACCGATAGTCCGGTTTCCATCGCAATGAATGCGCGGAAACGACCTGAATCTAATGCTCCTGCCATTCCAACAACTCTATTTTTTGGAAGTCCGCTAACCTTGTGAAATGCATACACAATAGCATCCAATGGATTGGAAACAACAATTACAAATGCGTCAGGTGCATATTTTTTTACATTATTAGCTACGTCAGTAATGATCTTCAAATTAACTGAAAGTAGGTCATCGCGGGTCATGCCTGGTTTTCTTGGAACGCCAGCGGTGATAACAACAACATCGGAACCTTTGATATCAGAATAATCACTCGTTCCTGTGATATTTGCATCGTATCCATCGTGCGGTCTTAGTTCCATAATATCCAATGCTTTACCTTTGACCATTCCTTCAACTTGTGGGATGTCAAAAATTACAATATCACCTAGCTCTTTTTGTGCACCAATTAGCGCTAGTATTCCACCAATTTGTCCACCGCCTATTAAGGCGATTTTTTTCCTTGCCATAATAAATTCTCCTATTTTATGCGTTTTCTTTTAACCATTCAGCAGTTATTGATTTCGGTCGCGTGATTGGCATACCTAATGCACGATTAATGACCATCTGCGAAACCATGCCCATAGCGCGCGAAATACTGAATAGAACAGTATAGAAACTGAATTCTGTCATACCAAAATGATATAATAATGAGCCGGATGCAGCATCAACGTTTGGCCACGGATTTTTCGCTTTACCTTGTTCTGTCAAAACATCAGGCACGACATCGAACAAGTCACTTACGATATCAAAAACAGGATCGCCTTTGATATGTTCTCTACCAAAATTAATAAATGCAGTAAAGCGCGGATCTGGACAACGTAATACTGCGTGTCCATATCCTGGTATAACACGACCACTTTCTAAACGGTCCCACACAAATTTGCGTAATTCTTCTTGTGAAGGTGAGCCACCAAAATGGTCTTTAATATCCAATACAAATTTTAAACATTCTTGATTTGCCAAGCCATGTAGCGGGCCGGCTAGTCCATTTAATCCGGCTGATACAGCATAATATGGATCAGATAAGGCCGAGGCAACAGTAAGTGCGCTAAATGCACTAACATTTCCGCCTTCATGATCGCAATGCAGCATAAGATACAAACGCATCAATTTTTTTAATAATCCGTCAGGGTCTTCTATTCCAAGCATGTTGGCAAAATTTGCACCCCAATCCAAATCTTTATCAGGATCTATGAGAGCACCTTTATCAAAGCGAATTCGGTAGACACCTGCTCCTAAAGCCGGTAGTTTTGCAACTAAGTGGATAGCATCGTCCAATGTTGCTTTCCAATAATCTTGTTTTTGTAATCCTTTATCATACTGTTTTCTAAATTCAGATTCCTTTTCCATAACCAATATTGCAGCATTGAACATCACCATCGGATGTGAATCTTTGGGCATGGCACGTAATACATCCCAAACATATTTCGGTACTTCCGCATGCTTGGATAGCTGCGATTGTAGATCTTTAAGAGCAGCTTTATCAGGCAGATCGCCGGTTAATAATAGATAAAAGACTTCTTCAGGTAAAATATCAGTGATCTCCAGTAACGGTCTTCCTCGGATTATTAGACCTGAATCAGCCGAAACCGCTGAAGTATCACAAACTAAACCTTTAACGCCACGCATCCCACCATAAGCTTGGGCAACCGTAACATTACTAATAACCTTATCACCTTTCTCTTCTATGATTTGTTTTGCTTCATTTCTCCAAACGGGGATTTTTTTATTTAATGAATCTAATAGTATTGACATATTGTCCTCTCGTTTTAATTGTAATTAATAAATAATGAACAGTGAGATTTGAAGCTTCGAAGTGCGTTAGACACGAAAATCAATATCTATAATTCATATACCGCGATTAATATTCCACAAGCATTAGACTAATGAATAGCTAATTTGTTACAAAAAATATATATCTAATCTTTTATAATATACTAATTCTTAATTGCTTTTTTTATTTTTCGAACACTATTGCTGTTACACTTTGGACACGACCGTTCCATCGGGACTTTTTTATCATAAGGACCGGTAAATTCGTGTCCGCATCTTAAACATTTAAAATCTACTATTTCAGCCATAATAATTTCTCAAATTTTATATAGAAGAACCGATGCTCGTTACAGAATCATCAGTATTTTCAATAATTTTATTTTGTTTTTTCGCTCGTTTCGCCTCAGCGTTTTCCCGATCTTCTTTCAGCACTTTTTTGGTGTGTTCCACTTCTTCCTTTGTAACTTTTTTACGCATTTCTTCGAGCTCGGTCATTGTTCTTGCCCATTTCTGTCCTTCGGCAGCACTTATCCATTCCATTTGTAAACGTTCGGGACGAATTCCAAGTCGCTCCAATTTATCCCACAATTTCTCAACACGTTTTTGTGTCCAACGATTAGCATCTATGTAATGACAGTCAGCAAAATGGCAGCCGGAAACAAGTACAATAGGCGCGCCTTTTTCAAAAGCGTGTAAAACAAAATCGGAATCGACACGACCACTGCACATTGTGCGTATGATACGTTGTGATGTAGGATATTGTAATCGAGACAGACCGGCTAAATCGGCTCCTGCGTATGAACACCAGTTACATGCAAACACCGTTAATTTATCCATTGGGTTTTCGTCTAACATGGAATCGATCATAGTTGTGATTTGTGAATCCTCGAAATGTTTCATAGAGAGCGCATCAAAATTGCATTCAGCTGCACAAGTACCACAACCCTTGCACAAAGCTTCGATGACTTCAGCAGGTGTCCCTTGTTTAGCGTCAGCTCCAAGAATAGCATTGAATGGACAAACATTTACGCAAATACCACATGATGTACATAAATCGGTAAAGCACTCTGATGTTATTGCTTCAATATTAATCATATCAGAGTTAAGCAATATTTCCGCTCGGGCAACAGCTGCACTTGCCTGAGTAACACTATCTTTAACATCTTTGGGGTACTCCGCACAGCCGGCTAAAAACACGCCACCTGTAGGTGCATCAACAGGTTTCAACTTAGGATGGGACTCCATAAAGAAGCCATCTTCAGTACGAGATAGTGTGAGAAGTTTTTGAACCACATCACTATCACGTCTTGGTATTACACCTACTGATAAGACCACCATATCAAAATTATAGTCTTTAACTGTATTGGCAACAGTATCTTCAACGATAAGCGTAAGATTCTTTGATTTTGGATCTTCGAAAATTTCACCTGGAAGTCCCCGAATATATTGTACACCGGATTTTTTACTTCTGATGTACAAGTCTTCAAATCCTTTTCCAAAAGCACGAATATCCATATAGAATACGGCTATTTCAGTGTCCGGATAGTGATCTTTTATAAGCAGACTATCTTTAATTGTATTCATGCAACAGATATTGCTACAATACGGATTACCTGTTTTTGAATGAGAACGGGAGCCTACACATTGGATAAATGCAATTTTCTTTGGTACTTCTCTATCGGTTGGACGGAATAAGTGACCTTCGGTAGGGCCACCGGCAGATATCAGTCTTTCAAATTCCATGCTTGTTATCACGTTTTCATATTGTGTATATCCATATTCATTCATCTCGGTTGGATCATAAACATCCATACCGGTAGCTACGACAACTGCTCCGACATTCAGTTCGATGATTTCATCCTTCATATCGAAATCGATACAATTCTTCTCACAGACATCAGAACATTTACCACATGCTATTGGGTTGTGTCCAAGACAATCGTCATTATTCAAGATGTAAACAGATGGTACTGCTTGGGGGAACGGCATATATATCGCTTTGCGGGATGAAAAACCTTGTTGGAATTCATCGGCTACTACAACTGGACATACTTTTTCGCATTCACCACATGCATTGCATTGGGTCTCATCTACAAATCGGGCTTTTTTGCGAACCTTTACATTAAAATTGCCAATATATCCGCTTACTTCTGCTACTTCACTAAATGTGTATAAATTTATATTGGGATGTCGACCGACATCCATCATTTTTGGTCCGAGTATTCATATGGAACAATCCATGGTGGGATAAGTCTTGTCTAATGTTGCCATTAGCCCGCCTACGGATGCCTCCTTTTCTACTAAATTTACTTTATAACCCGCATCAGCTAAATCCAATGCGGATTGAATACCTGCCACACCGCCACCAATAACGAGCACTTCTTTTGTCATTGGTACTTTTGATTCGGTTTGTTCCTCTAATAATCGCGCTCTAGCGACCGAAGTCTTGACGATGTCTTTAGCCTTAGATGTAGCGCCGTCATAATTGTCTAAATGTACCCAGCTACAATGCTCACGAATATTTGCCATCTCAAGGAGGTAAGGATTCAGCCCTACTTCTTCTACACAATTTCTAAATGTAGGTTCATGCATGCGAGGAGAGCAAGAAGCTACAACTACACGGTTTAGTTTGTGCTCCTTGATATATTTTTTAATTTCTTGCTGTCCGGGTTCCGCACAAGTATATTTATTAACTATTGAGCATACAACATTTGGGAGTGTTCCTGCATATTCTGAAACAGCTTGGCAGTCAAGTGATCCAGCAATATTACTTCCGCACTCGCAAACAAATACACCAACGCGTAAATCGTTTTCACTCATTCTTTTGTCCTATCTTATCAGCTATTAATAATTTTTGCATTTGGTTATTCCATTCTCTCTAAAACAACAGTAGATATATCTCGGATATCCATGCGATAATTATCTTTGACAAATTTATCTTTCATTGTACAAGATAGATGGATATGGCATTTGGGACAAGCAACTGTTAATACTTCTGCCCCGGTTTCTTTTGCCTGTTTTAATCTTTCTTTTTGAATACCTTTTGATGTGATATCACAATTCATCCAAGCGCTTACTCCACAACACAGCGATTTTTCTCCATGCCGCATCATTTCATGATAATGTTCTCCATCATTTTGTTGCAAGACTTGGCGTGGTTCATCATAAATACCCAGATGGCGCCCCAATCGACATGGATCTTGAAATGTGATATCCATATCAGACTTTTTCAAATTCAATTTATTATCTGACATATTTTGCGCTAAGAATTGACTCATGTGCATCAATTTTGGTTTAACCTTGAACCCTTGTTCAGGATATAAGTTCATAAAGGCGCTCATACATTCGGCACAGGAAAACAAGATTGTCTTTGCACCTGTTTTCTCGACTGATTCAATATTTTTTTCTGCTAACATTTTAAAATTTTCAATATCGCCATTCCATAGAAGATCATGTCCACAGCATCTTTCATCAGACATTACAACTGGAGTAATGCCAAGTTTATTTAAAATTTTAATGCTACTTTTGGCGGCATCGATAGTTGAAATATCTAAATCGTCGAAAAATACATCAAAATAAGGAGCGCATCCCACATAATATAATATTTCACCATGATCTGTTATCTCTAAATCAGTTGTGACCCAATCAAGGCGATTCTGTTTGATATCTTTCATTGTCATGGTTCTTTGGAGAAGCTCCATCGCTCCTGAATGTGAGCATTTCCCTTGAAAGCCGGAATCTTGTGCAGATGAACGTATAATTTGAGTTAAGGTGCTATAGTCAATATTTGCAGGGCAGACTGCATCGCAGCGGCGACAGGTAAGACAACTCCATAAATCATAGTCGGTATATAATGTAGCAAATTCATTTCGAATAGTTTTTGTTAACATTGAGCGAGGAGAGTAGCTTTTACTAAAGAGTGAAACAGGGCAAACTGCTGTGCATTTACCACACTCCAAACAACCGTAGGCATTAGTAGCTTTAATTTGATCTACAAGATCTATCATTTGAACTTCCTCGCGTAATTATTAACTACTTCTACGAATTTATCAGTGTCTTTATCGGAAATTGTTTCATACTCAATGCGATTTTTGTCATACCCAAGCATATGTGCTAATTGTTGAACTTTAGCATAAGTTTCAGCAAAGCGTTTTGCACCAAACTCATAATGGCATTCATCAGCACTGCAGCCAACAACTAATACTCCATTGGCTCCTTTTTCAAGAGCTTGTAAAATAAATGTTGACTCAATTCGTCCGGTACACATTGTTTGAATAAAAATAAAATTTGTATTTTTGTATTTAGAAGTATTTACTTTTTCAAAATCAGCGCCATTCCAGTTACATGAGTACACGACAATGTTCTGTTTTTGGAGATCAATATTTTTAAATTTGAATGATAGCCAATCAGATGTATATCTACCTGGTTGAATAGCACTTGATGGACAAAATGTTACGCAAGTTCCGCAACCGCGACAAATTTCAGAATCAATTTGAGATACTAATATATCGCCATTTTTTTGTATCAATTGGCAGGCGTTATATTCGCAAACAGTTACACAGTCGCCACAGCCACGGCATAAATTCTCTTTAACAAACGGAATATAGCTATCTAACCCGATTGTAATATCTTTCCCGTTCGCCGCTTTTAAGGTGCCAAGTATATTACCATTTCTTAAATCTTTAGAATCAAAATCTGATGGTAATCTTAATACAAAATCATTATGACTATCTGGAGAGTGGAATACCGATAATCCTTTATCGCATTCCGATACACAAATATAACATTCATCGCACGGTCCACAACGTAAGCAACGCTGAGCTTCAGCAATTGCTGTAGCTTTGTCAAAGCAATATTCAACTTCTTTGAAACTGTGCTTTCTCTCTGAGACTTTTTGCATCGGTATTGAAGCACGTTTTGTTTTCGGTTGGTTTATTAAGTCAATTTTAATTTCAGTTTCAATCGGCTTAGTTTTGCTATCTGATTGTTCTAATTTCTCTCCAGTAATAAATCTTTCAATTGAATTTGCAGCTACATGTCCTTGTGCAATGGCGTTAATAACGGTATTGGGACCAGTTACTGCATCGCCTCCCGCAAATACTCCTGGAATATTGGTCGCCATAGTATTTTTATCAGCAGTAAAAGTCTGCCACCTTGAAATATCTATATTATGGTCTTTTGGCAAAAATGATAGATCGGGTTCTTGGCTGATTGCCGGAATGATAACATCCGCCTCAATAATATATTCAGAATTTTTAATTGGTATCGGCCTGGCTCGACCGCTTTCATCCGGTTCCCCGAGTTTCATTTTAGTACATTCCAAACCGGTAACTTTACCATTTTTACCAATTATATTTACTGGTGCAGCAAGATAATGTATTTTAATGCCTTCCTCTTCGGCATCCTTAATTTCTTCTTCGTTGGCTGGCATTTCCTGTCGAGTCCGGCGGTAAACAATATTTACTTCAGAACCTAATCTTAATGCAGTGCGTGCGGCATCAATAGCTGAATTTCCACCACCAATTACAATAACTTTTTCTCCCGGTTTTTGGGGTGTATCAAGATTTACGTCGCGTAAAAAAGTTACTGCATCAAGGAATCCTTTATAATCATCTTCACCGGGGATTCCGAGTTTCTTTCCAATATGAGCACCGATTGCTACGTAAACAGCATCATAATCTTTTAACAACTTATTGTAAGCTTGTTTGCCGGATATTTTTTTATTGGTAATTATTTTTACACCTAAATTGCGAATATAATCTATTTCGATTTTTAAAATATCACGAGGCATTCTATAAGTGGGAATTCCGGCAATGAGCATTCCACCCGGTTCAGATAATTCTTCAAAAATTGTAACGTTGAAACCACTTTTCGCAAGATCGTGCGCGGCAGTTAAACCGGTCGGACCTGAACCAATAATTGCAATCTTTTCTTTGCGGGTTCCGGCTGTCTCTTTTGGTTTAGGAATAGGATGTTCTAATTCATAATCAGCAACAAATCTTTTTAAGGCACGAATTGCAACTGGTGCATCAACTTGATTCCGATTACAATAAGTTTCACATGGATGTGTACACACTCTTCCGCAAATACCGGGTAAGGGATTTTTTTCGCGCACAACGTGTAATGCTTCATGAAATTTACCCGCTGCGATAAGTGAAACATATGCTTTTACATTTACTCCTGCAGGACATGCTTCCATACAGGGAGATGGGTCAACTATTCCGATTGGGTATTGAATATTAGGTTTATCAGAAAACGATATTGTTTTTTCATGTTTTCTAATAAAATTCTTTAAATGTGGTTATCAGAAATAGTCATTACTTCTTTGCTAGATTTTTACCGTATTCGTAACCTTTTTCCAGGGCTTCAATATTTGTAGCTAAAAATCGTTCTGGAACAGATCCTGGCAATGCTTTTTTCATTGCTTCAAGACTTACAACATCTGTCATTGCAGTGAAGAAACCAACCATTACAACATTCGCAAAAATGCGATTTCCCATTTCTTCAGCAATCCGAGTTGCCGGGATTGAATACAATTTTAACATCTTTACGAACTGTTTTAGGTTTTACAAGGTCAGAATCTGTGAGTACTATGCTACCCTTGATTGGGTCACCAATAAATTTTTCATAAGCTTCTTGTGACATTGACACTAAAATTTGTGGTGCAATAATATATGGATATAAAACCCTATCATTATCAATAACCACCTGAGCAGAACATGCACCACCACGGGCTTCCGGTCCAAAACTTTGGGTCAATGTAGCGAATTTGCTGTCAAATATAGAGGCAGCTTTTCCAATCAGCATCCCTGATTTTATTATCCCTTGTCCTCCAAAACCTGAAAATCTAATATCCATTACTTGATTCCTTTATACGGAACATATTTGTTGCCTAACTTATTTTGTAGAAAATTATTTCTGTTTGTAAAGAAATCGGGTTTGTCTTTATCAATGAATTTTCCGACAATTATCTCCTTTTGGTAAGCAATGTCAATATCTTTTGTATTCGCACCATGCTGTATTTTTGCAGTATCATGATAAAACCGCATTAGATCAAGCCCTGTTCCAAGACGATTTCTGCGAGCATAGAGAGTTGGACAGGGAGCAATTACTTCAATAAATGAAAATCCTGGTTTCACAAGAGCTTCCGCAATAGCTTTGGTTGCCCTGCGAACATGTAATGAAGTCCAACGTGCAACATAAACGGCACCGCATGATTCTGCTAAGAATGGTAAATTAAACGGATATTCATAAGCTCCAAACGGAGCTGTAGATGCGTTAGCTTCTTGAGGTGTCGTAGGCCCTGCTTGACCGCCGGTCATAGCATAATTAAAATTGTTGATACAAATGATGGTTAGATTCATGTTTCTACGAGCGGCATGAATAAAGTGATTGCCGCCTATTGCAGCAATATCACCATCTCCACTTATTACAGCAACTTTCAACTCGGGATTCCCAAGGGCTAAGCCAGTTGCAAAGGGTATAGCACGTCCATGTGTT
This sequence comes from uncultured bacterium, assembly GCA_963715945.1. Taxonomy (GTDB): domain Bacteria; phylum Fidelibacterota; class Marinisomatia; order Marinisomatales; family JAHJCW01; genus JAHJCW01. The sequence continues at coordinate 158,491 of CAVQSL010000015.1, read as the reverse complement.
GAATGAAATGAATCTAATCTTAAATATCCAGCAGCTCTACCAGAGCAACCAATTCCGGAAACAACGGAAACTTTATCACGATCTAGTCCTGATTTTTGCAAACCGGCTATAAAAGCAGTTAGAACTGTTCCAATTCCGCAAGTTGAACACCAAATGTGCGGAAATCGTTCTGTCCGCAAGTAATCTTTCATAGGATGTTTCAAAGGTTCGGGAGATTTTGGAACTCTTAAAGTGCTCGTCGTTGGTGTGGAAATCTTGCTCATTTTACACCTTTCTTGATTGCTTTTAAAATATCATTTGGATCATGAACCCAGCCACCGGCATGTGGTACGTGAATAGTTTTTGCCTTACCGCCTACACATCTCTCAACTTCAAGAGAAATCTGACCAAGGTTGATTTCGGGAACGATAAATGCTTTTACTTTGTTAGCTAGCTTTCGAATTAACTTTTCAGGAAACGGCCATACAACAATCAGTCGAATTGTTCCGACTTTTATTCCTGCTGCCCTAGCATCTTGCACAGCTTTTAGTGATACTCGAGAAGTTATTCCGTAAGAAATCACAATTACTTCAGCGTCATCAATTTGGTCTTCCTCGAGTAAACGTATTTTTTCTTCATTCTTTAATATTTTATCGACCAAATGTCTAACATTCTTATCTTGAGCTTCGGCGTTAAGTGTAGGATATCCTCTTTCATCATGTGTTAATCCCGTAAGATGAATATTGTAACCTTCTCCTGCTTTTATCATTGGTGCAATTTCACTTTTACCATTGAAATTGAATGGTCGATAATCTTCTTTTTTGCCTTCATAAAAATTCCGAGGCACGATATCGATTTGGTCAGCTTCTGGTATGATAACTTTTTCAGTCATATGTCCCACACACTCATCCATCATGAACATAATTGGCACTCGCCAAGTCTCCGATAAATTAAACGCGGTAATTGTTAGATCGAAGCATTCTTGAGGAGAGTTAGGTGAGATTGCAATGATTTCGTAATCGCCATGAGATCCCCAACGCGCCTGCATCATATCGGCTTGAGCGGTAAGAGTAGGTAATCCGGTTGATGGACCTCCGCGTTGAACATTTACCACAACGCAGGGAGTTTCTAACATTACTGCAAGTCCGATGTTTTCCATCATTAGCGAGAAACCGGGACCCGATGTGACCGTCATGACTTTTGGTCCACCCCATGCGGCGCCAATTATGGCAGCCATCGAAGCGATCTCATCTTCCATTTGGATGAACATTCCACCTACTAAAGGGAAACGTTCCGCAATTCTTTCTGCGACTTCTGTTGATGGAGTTATAGGATATCCTGCTAAAAACCTACATCCCGCTGCAATTGCACCTTCGCCACAGGCGTGGTCACCATCAATATAGTGACTCCCTGTCGCTACTCCAATTGGATCTGCTTTCATTATTTCGCCTTTCTTTTTAGAACGTCGTCAACATTAGGATGGCTCGATTTTCCCTCAATGACAAATATTGAAAAATCAGGACAAATCATTTCGCAAAGCGTACAATTAACACAAGCTCCCTGCTTAAGTACGATTGGATAATGATATCCTTTTCGATTAAAATCTTTGGATAATTCTAAAACATCTCTTGGGCAATATTCAATGCAGAATTCACAACCTTTGCATTGTTCGATGTCGATATGTACTTCTCCGTGTGGTACCTCAATCTTGTTGATATCTAGTGGAGCGCGCCAGTAATTCATTGTGATTCCTTGATAAATTAATTAAAGGACGAAATTTACACCTTCTTCATCCTTGACTTTTAAGAAAAACTCACAGACATCGCAATTTTCTACTTTTTTTAATTGTCTGCAGGTTGGATCTCCATCTTGATAAGTTCCCGACACGTGCCAACAATATCTTCCACCAAAAAGCCCGCCATTAATACCATTAAATGATTTGTATTGAATGGAATGACATTTTCCATATTCTTCAACATTTTTCCCGCCATATTGTCTTCCGCATTGATTAAAATCCCAACAATTAATTTTCATATTTTACTCCGTATAAATTTTTGATTGAATATCTGTATGGAATTATGATAATTGTATATAAAAATAGGATTGGGTTGGCAAAGCATTAGAGTATTATCATTTATAAAATGCACAGTATATTCTTTAGATATTCTATAGTGTAGCCTTTAATGTTTCAATGTAAGTTAATAAAAATAATTTTAAATAGGTATAGCAGATTCATATATCCTAAAAGAAATTAGTAAAAAAAAAACTATGTTTTTAAATCATTATTTACTTGAAGGAGTATTTACGGTTTCAAAACCGTAAGTGACATAATAATTTGCCTTATCAAAGAAGTAATTGACTTGCCACATAAAGTCTAGAACCTGATACATTGCTATTGATTTTTTCCAAACATTACTATTTGCTAATACATGTGAAAATATTTGTTTTCGAGTAAGACTTAAAGCGCTTATTACTTCAGACAGTTTAAACCCTTGCTCAAATCTTTGCTGTCCTACCTTTGTATAATAATCCCAAATATGTTTTTTTTGTCCTTTGGGTGTTGTCATCCATTCGCTGAATTGCGATATAACCTGGTAAGCCCGTTCATATAAAATATCATGTGAATAATTACCATATTTTGTAGTGCTCGGATGTTTGCATACTTCGGACACCCAATTTTCGGTAATGAGATGTGAATCTTTACTAATTATTTTATATAATGAATCCGTGGGCAAATCGAGCTTCGACTTATTTTGCTTACCATTCAATATTTTTAAATGAATCTTCCATTTGCCATAAATCTCGATAAGTTTTTATATAGCGTTTAACGGCACGCCGATTAGCAGAGAATGATAATTTAGGTAAATCATTGATTGGGAAATATTTAGCATCTCTTGCATCATCTCCTGCAATAACTTTTCCAGATGTTTTTTTTACTTCAAATGTAACCCAAATTAAATCCCCATAAATTTTGTTGTAGCGAGAATTCGTGTCTAATAGTCTTAGGACTTTACCCTTAATTCCCGTTTCTTCTTTCAGTTCTCTAATTATCGCTTTTTCAATCGATTCATTTAGCTCGACAAATCCCGATGGTAAACACCACTGTCCGGCGTAGGGATCTCGGTCTCGCAATACTAAAAGAATTTCACGTTTTTTATTTGGAACGACAGCCGAAACAACCGGTAGCGGATTATCATAAAATATTGTATCACATTCGGGGCAATAATCGCGATTACGAGCTTCAATCTTTTTGCGAGTTATTTTTGATTTGCAGTTTGGACAATATTTGCGTTGAATTGTCATGTAATTACCCTATTTTGTTTTTCGGCATCTAAAAATAGCATCATCTTTATTTAAAACATATTTACCATATTTGTGGATTTGGGTGGTGATGGCATTCCTTAATTTATCATCGAATTCTTCGGTCATGATAAAATCAACATAATTGTTGTGGTGAATTAAGGATGTCTTTTTGAAGTCTAATAAATCGAAAAGTTTATCTATATCATTATTGTAAAATTCTAAAGTATTAAGATATTCTATTTTTTCAATATTATCAAAATACGGTTGCAATAATTCTGATCCATTTTCAGAATTAAAATTATCCAATACCTGTTCTGAACCAAGTTCATTCCAAGTTGGTTCAGATTTCAGATTTAATGCAGTCTTTAATTCTACAAGTAGTTCTTTAAGTGAATTTGTCGAGTGTGTAATGGTAATAAATAATCCATCAGATTTTAACTTTTTTGCGATGGTTGGTAATGTATCAATGAAAAAATACAATGAAAAATTGCATAATATTAGATCAAAATAATTGTCAGGATATTCAGAAATTCGGTCGGCATCACCGCAAATATATTTTCCATTATAATCGGCAATTTTTGTATTTGTAAGAAAAGTAGTGCGATTGCTTTCTAATGGATCAATCCCAACATATTCGGAATCTCTTGGAACAATTGCTTTTAAATGATCAATACATCTGCCATACCCACAACCAATATCTGCTACTTTAATTTTATCGCTGAAAGAAATTCCATTATAAACAATAGAGCCAAGTGTTTTGGTATTAGTTGATTGCTCTAGAATTATCTTCCCAATATATTGGTGAAGGCCTACCCGGCCGAATGTTTTATCCAGTTTATCTAGCTGTATATTATTCATCAAGTAATAGTTGATTTACTTAGTGAATATTACTAATTAGCCCAATAAACTATCCTATTATTTCTAAATTCCTTTTTTATAGGTCATAATATTTAAATAATACTGCCTAAAAAATATCCAAGAACCAATAATAGACCAACGGTTAGATGGGTTCCAATATGAGTAACATTTACAGGTAATAATTCGTAAGGTAAGATTTGTCTATTTGCATCTTTGCTCGACCATTTTCCAAGCCATTCTTCGCCTGATTTAATTCCTTTTCTAACTAGTATGAATGGAATGAGAGCTAACAATACCCAAGGACTAGCAATTTGCGAGAAAAAGAAACCGATAATTCCGAGTACAAGTATGTACAAAAACGTAATGTAAATAGAAATTTTATAAGCTTTAAATGGTCTCGCAAAATCAGCGATATCTCCAGTGTCCGCTAAGCGAACAACCCATGTCCGTTTTCCAACTTCGCGGTCAGCTAAATAATCTTGGAATCCGTTAATAAATAGGATTAGCCCAACTAATATTGCAACGGGGATTGATGCTATCAATGCTGCATCAAAATTCCATACTTCTGTAGGAATCAATGCTTGTTTTTGAACATAATGTGTTCCTAATGCCATTACCGGACCAAAACCCAACATTACTGCGATATCGCCAAATCCGTGATAGCTTAATCTAAATGGATTGGCAGTATAAAATATACCTAAAGCGATACCGGTAATACCTAACCATAATAACGGACTAAATGCAAAATACGCTCCATGCAGATTCGCATTTAGCGATAGACCAATCCAAACGACAGCACCAAATAACGCAATTGCATATAAGAATGCTTGAGAAGGTGACATGAGCCCCGCTTGAATTACACGCGATCCGCCATTGAACGGAGTGAATAGTTTATTGACTTCATCATTGCGGGTTATGTGATCGGAATAATCATTTGCGACATTGGTTCCGGCATGGGCGAGTACTGCTCCCAATAATGATAACCAAAAATACGGCCAATGAAATACACCAGATTGATAATAAAATACAGCCGCGCCAAGTGCTACAGGCACGACAGTCGCGGTAAAGAATGGTGCTCGCATTTCGCGGAAATATAATCCAACTTTTTTCAAAAACTTGGATGCAATGCTTGATAAAAGTGATTTTTGATTTTGCGGAAATTCTTTCCATTCGAATTGAGTGTCAGAATAGAAGTCCACATACTTAATAACTGTTGGCACAATTTTGTAATATCCTGTTATTTTATTTTTTTGCAGGAATTCATCATCCATTTGTTTTTGAAATGCTTTTGTAACGGATAAAATATTTTCCTTGGCTTTTTTTATCTCATCAGCATCTTTTATTTGATTAGCATATCCGGTGATTTGCAATTCTTTAATTCCTTCTTCTCCGTCTGGTCGAACTACACATTGCACCTCAGGATTAACTCTGATCTGCTCGGCTTTGCGAGTTGGATTGAATGTAAAAAAGTACATATCAAACCCATCATTATAATAGTAAATATTTGCTGCTGAGGGATTACTGCCAACGGCCGTAGCGAGGGTAAGTACATTACCCTTATTCAGCATGTCCAATATTTTTTTATCTAATTTATTTTGTTCCATTGGTCTTCCTCTTTTAAAAATGGTTCTTAATTCTTATTTTGTTGAAGCCATTGATAGTCCTGTTTTTAATGTATTCACAATATCATCGATCCAATTGTTATCAATTTTAGAATTAGGGGAATGTTTATCAAATATATCAAGATAATGTACTTGCAGAATGCGGTTTAAAATACTTTCCATTAAGAATGCAACTGTGCTTGGATTTAGTTCGCTTCGGAGCTCTTCCCTTTCGATTCCTTTCTCAACAAATTCAGTAAGATATCGAATTGCTTCACTATGTAAATTTTGAATTATCTCCTTTCCATGCGGAGAGTCATTGCTGTTTAGCAACCGGAAATATATCTTTGCTAAACGTGGATGTTTATTAATAAAAACTATTCCTGCATTAATTATGTTGCTAAAACGAGTGAAGAAATCATCGTTAGCAGATTCATCTCGCACCTTTGCCAAATAGGATTTTACCTCGCGCAGTGCAATTTGATAAATATGGTCGAACAGCAGATTTTTTGACTTGAAATAATTGAATAAAGAACCTTTGGAAATTCCGGCTTTTTCCACAATTTTATTGACACTAGCATTCTTAAAACCGTTATTGGCAAACTCGCTAACGGATGCATCAATTATGATTTTTTGCTTTAAATCCGCTAACTGTTCAAACTTATTTGTACTTGCATTGAAAGAATCCATTACAAGAATTTAAACAATAATGACCGGGTGGTCATTATTTAATTAAAGATTTATTTGTATTTTTATATGAGTGATAGATTTTATATAATTAAACTAAATAAGTGATTCAGCACTTTTTTCTTGAACAAGTACCTTTGCTTCCACCTCCCCAAAACATCATCATTCCAAGAATAAAACCGAAATTATACCATCCACCATTATTGTGTACTTCATAAACTGTAACATTATCTTTAAATAATGAAATGATAAAAGTAAATAGGCCTATGAAACCGTGCCATAATCCTTGCCAAAATCCGGCAATTTCACCGGAGATATTGGCGGTGTTCAGCATACTATTAGATCCTGCAGTACAAGCTGCTAAAATCATAATGATAAATGATAATGCTATTAGGCGGATATTTTTATTCATGATATTCTCCTTTTATATAAAGAAATAATAAGTGATCAAGACAATTGTAATGCCAAGTAATATTCCCGATATAACTTCTATCGGTTCATGACCGAGTAATTCTTTTAATCTTTTACCAACAATAAGTTTGTTAATGGCTTTCCTCTTATTTAACTCATTAATAATATCGTAAAACTCTTTTTTCATGTCATTAAGTACAGTTGCGTGTTTGCCCGCTTCTCTTCTAATTCCTATTGAATCATGAATTACAATACCGGCAAGAACAAAACTAATTGCAAACAATGGGGAGGCAATTCCTTCTGTTAAAGCAAGAGCAAGTGTTAGCGCACTAACAAATGCACAATGAGAACTCGGCATTCCTCCCGTGCTGAATATAATAGTTGGAATCCATTTTTTATACATAAAATAATGAATTGGAAGTTTCAGAAACTGTGCTACTAACACAGTAAAGATTGATACCTCTAAAGGATAATTAATAGTCATAATAAATCGTGTTTCGATGAGATATCATTTATTAAATTATAATAATGTTTCAATATATATAAATACTTTGCGCAGATTTCGCTACAATTTCTCCAATAATTGTTGCTTTTATTTCTGACAATTCATTGAATTTAGAGATATATTTTTCTGCTTTATCAGCAGGTAACGAAATAAGCAATCCACCGGAAGTTTGGGCATCGGCTAAAAGTAGCTTGTCAATATCTGTTAGGTGTTTGCCAAAGTGCACTTTGTTCTTAACAAATTTCAAATTGCGTTTAGTTCCACCGGGGACAATTCCTTGTTCCACAAGTTCTTTTACCGTTGGTAAAAATGGTAATGCTTGGTAATCAACTTTAGCAGAAATGCAACTTGCTTCACACATTTCTGATAGGTGTCCAAGCAAGCCAAATCCGGTTACGTCGGTTGCGGAATTCACACCAATCTCTGTCATTATTTCTGCAGCCCATTTGTTAAGCATTGCCATAGATTTTGCGGACATTGCCCTTGCTTTTTTATCCGCTTTGCCCTGTTTCACCGCAGTAGCGATTATTCCTGTGCCAAGGGGTTTTGTGAGTATCAGTTTATCTCCGGGTTGAGCATTGCTATTAGTGATTAGGTCTTTTTCATCGACTTCTCCGGTAACAACTAATCCGTATTTTGGTTCAGGGTCGTCTATGCTGTGTCCACCGACAATCGAAATTCCTGCTTCTTCGGCTTTGTCGATGCCACCTTGCAAAATTTTTGTAAGGTCAGATTTAGGTAAAGTATTTATCGGGAAACCGATTATGTTAAGTGCAAATAGGGGAGTGGCGCCCATTGCATAGATATCAGACAAAGAATTGGCAGCGGCAATTTGACCAAACGTATATGGGTCATCATCAATTGGGGTAAAAAAATCTACAGTTTGTACTAACAATCTGCCGTCTTTTAGGCGTACCACAGCGGCATCGTCATTATCGTCGTAACCGATAAGAACGCGTTTGTCTTTTTTAGAGCTAAGCTTACCCAAAACTTGGGAGAGGTCTTCTGGACCTATTTTACAAGCTCAACCAGAGCCGTGCGTAAGTGTTGTGAGTCTTATTTTTTCTTTTTTGTCCATAATTGATTTATAGTTAGGGTAGAATTTGCCGGAAATTTTACTGAAATAGCAAACTATACGTTTTTTACGAGCTGTTTTATATCTTCAATACTTGTAATCTTTTTATCCGCCAAATATTCTAGATGAATTGATTTGAAGATTGAATTTATTTGAATATTCTCCACAAAATCTTTAAGTGTAATTGGAATATGATTTGTCTTGCATATCAACAGATCAAACGGATAGGTTACTTCAGCTGGTTTCAATGATGAGATTGTCATTAAATCTTCATATAATTCACTACGTCTTAATTGAATATGTTTGATATCAATATCATCTTCAAACTCCCATGGTGCAACAACTCCCACAATAGATTTTATATAATTATAACCTTCTTTGAAGTGTGTTAAGAAATAATTTGAGTATTTACCATGTCCCAGTTCGGAATACAAAGATTCTTTAATTGATTTATTCATTTTTTCAAGGTAGAGTTTCCACATTGAAAAATGTGAACGGTATAAAAAATATCCAAATGAAGTTCGGAACGAGTTAGGTGCTGTAAAAAATGATTTCACTTCAAATGTTTTTTTCTTCAACTCATTTCTGAAATCATTTGGGAAAAGATGAATTGAAAATGGAATTGTTGCAGTGTCTGTTTTAATAAAATCGGGTGGAATGTTCAATTCTTGCATATTAATGGAATAGCATCTTTCCATTCCGCTTATTTTTAATTCAATAAAAGCGCCCAGATCGCTGATTTTAATAAGATTACTAAGCGCTCTATCGAATGCCGGAAGGGTAGTAATAGATGGTATAGTAGCGTGCTTGGAAAGCTCTGGGAATAGTGCAATTTGTCTAGGGTCTGTTTGCTCTTGCATAACTTCCTCCTGTCAAATATTACAAATAAAGTATATAATCTAAAAGAATAATGCGAATTGTGTAAATTGGAACAAAATCGTTTAAAAATGCTTAACGTTTCAAAGGAATCACAAGATTGAAATTATATTAATTCTTCATTCGTTGCTTTGCGTAAATGATACTTAGTAACTTTCTGTTTATTATTGATACTAACTAGTTATACCTTACGATGATAATTTTAGTTTACAGCAGTAATCTGATTCTATAGCTTGGAAAAATTTGAATTAATAATTAATTAAACGAGATTTGAGTGGCAAAAACAAAAATTAAACACATTGACCATGTAGTGATTCGATTTGCAGGAGATTCCGGCGATGGTATGCAATTAACCGGCTCACGTTTTACAGAATCAACAGCTATATTTGGCAATGATCTAAGTACTCTACCCGATTACCCTGCAGAGATACGCGCTCCAGCCGGCTCATTAGCAGGTGTAAGTGTTTTTCAATTACATTTCAGCTCCAAAAATATACATACACCAGGTGACAGACCGGATGTATTAGTGGCAATGAATCCGGCGGCACTAAAAGTGCATTTAGATGATTTAGAACCCAATGGAATTATTATTGCTAATTCAAATGCCTTTAGCGATAAAAACTTACAATTGGCGGGTTACAAAACAAATCCACTTGAAGATGGTTCGTTAGAAGGTCAATATGAAGTTCATGCCATTGGGATGACGGACTTAGTTGTAAAGGCTTGTGAGAATATTGATATCTCCTCAAAAGATGTGGAAAGAACTAAGAATATGTTTGCCTTGGGTTTACTATTTTGGATGTATAATCGAAATCCTGATAGTACAATCAAATGGCTACAGAAAAAATTTGTAAATAAACCGGGTCTTGTTGAAGCCAATTCTCGTGCATTGAATGCAGGTTATAATTATGGTGATACAACCGAAATGTTCACAGCGCGGTATACAGTTGAAAAAGCCACCTTACCACCTGGCAAATATCGCAATATTAATGGTAATTATGCGATTAGTTTAGGTTTATTGGCTGCCTCTGAGAAGTCAGGATTACCACTATTCTTTGGTGGATATCCGATTACACCTGCCACAGATATATTACAATTTTTGGCAAGTTACAGGAATTTCGGAGTAAAAACCTTCCAAGCTGAAGACGAAATTGCGGGAATTACTTCTGCAATTGGAGCGGCATTCACTGGGAGTTTAGCGTGTACGGCAACATCTGGTCCGGGAATGGCACTTAAAACCGAAGCGCTTGGCTTAGCGATAATGGCAGAATTGCCCTTGGTTGTAATTGATGTTCAACGAGGTGGACCTAGCACGGGATTACCGACTAAAACCGAACAATCAGATCTTTTTCAAGCAATTCTTGGTAGAAACGGCGATGCCCCGTTGCCGGTAATTGCTCCATCAACTCCGGGGGATTGTTTTTATGCTGCCTTCGAAGCAAGTCAGATTGCAATAAAATATATGACTCCCGTAATTGTTCTGTCGGATGGATATCTTGCCAATGGTTCCGAACCATGGCCAATCCCCAAAATGGACGATCTACCCAAAATCGATGTAAAATTTGAAACTAAATATAACGGAGATGATAAATATCTTCCGTATAAAAGGAATAAGCAAACTTTAGCGCGCCCCTGGGCAATACCGGGAACTCCCAATCTTGAACATCGCATAGGCGGATTAGAGAAAGAAGATGTTACCGGTAATGTTAATTATGAAGCTGATAACCACCAAGTAATGACAGGTATACGTCATCAGAAAATAGCAAATATAGCCAATGATTATCCTCCTACAAAGGTATTTGGGAATGATAAAGGTGATATGTTGATTTTAACTTGGGGAAGCACTTTTGGTCCTGGGCGAGTTGCTGCTGAGAGATTGCAGAAAGATAATCTTAAGGTAAGCCATGTCCACTTACGTTATATGAATCCGTTACCAATTGACCTGGGTGGATTTCTTAAAAAGTTTAAACACATATTGATACCTGAGGTTAATATGGGTCAGCTTAAGACAATAATTAGAGATAAGTATTTAGTGGACGCCAAAGGGCTTAATTCTGTTAGAGGCCGTCCAATTCGGGCTAGTATGATTGTCAATAGTGTTAAGAAAAATTTAGGTATATAGATGTCTGATATTCAAGAAAACAAAACTAAAAGTTTAACTCGCATGGATTTTGTAACCGACCAATCTGTAAAATGGTGTCCGGGCTGTGGTGATTATTCAATACTTAAACAAGCTCAACGAGTGATGCCGGAACTGGGAGTACCCAGAGAAAAGTTCTTATTCATAAGTGGTATCGGTTGTTCAAGTAGATTTCCCTATTATATGAACACTTACGGTTTTCATACGATTCATGGAAGGGCAGCTGCCATTGCATCCGGGGCAAAGCTCGCTAATCCCGATTTGTCAGTTTGGGTAGTAACAGGTGATGGCGATGCTTTATCAATTGGTGGCAATCATACAATTCATTTGTTGCGTAGAAATCTTGATATAAACATTTTATTATTTAATAATAAAATTTATGGATTAACAAAAGGTCAATATTCACCTACTTCAGAATTAGGAAAAGTAACTAAATCAACGCCGATGGGTTCTTTGGATAGACCATTCAATCCGACATCGTTAGCGTTAGGTTCTCAATCAACTTTTGTAGCACGTACTATTGACCGCAATCCAAAACATATTCAATCTATTTTAAGGAGTGCTTATGAACACAGAGGCACTTCATTTGTTGAAATATATCAAAATTGTAACATCTTTAATGATGGTGCTTATGAAAATTTGACAAACAAGGAAGTAGCTTCTGATAATATTATTGAATTGGAACATGGTCAGCCAATGTTGTTTGGTAAAAATCATAACCTTGGAATACATCTTGATTGTAACGTTCCAAAAATCATTGATCTAGATAAAGATGATAATGTAAGCATTGATGATGTGCTTGTTCATGATGCTAAAGATATTTTTATTGCATCAATGTTGAGTGCGTTTACTAACGATGAGCAATTCCCTACACCAATCGGCATTATTTATGCTGTTGATGAACCAATCTATGAAGATCTATTGCATGAACAAATCAATTTGGCAATTAAAAAACAAGGGAAAGGCAATGTCGATGCACTTCTCAATTCCGGGAATATCTGGGAAGTAAAATAATTATTTAATTGGAGTGAATAATGAGTTTCAAATTAGATGTAGATCGTTTTCGTGATGCAGTTACTGAATTAATCCGCAAAGCATCAACACAATTACCCGCCGATGTAACCCAAGCAATGGAAAATGCTCGGGATAATGAAGAGAAGGGTAGTCCGGCAAAGTCTGTATTAGATTATATGATCAAAAATGCAGAAGCTGCAAATACCAATAGTACACCAATCTGTCAGGATACTGGTACATTAATATTCTTTGTTACAATTCCTGAAGGAGTATCCCTTAGGAAAATAGAGTCAGCAGTTACAGAAGCTGCTCGTTTAGCGACAAAAAAATCATATCTACGACCAAACGCCGTAGATTCGGTAACCGGAAAGAATTCCGGAGATAATACAGGTATTATGGCACCCTACTTCCATTATGAAGAGTGGGATGAGTCAAGTATTAAAGTAGAACTTATGTTGAAAGGCGGTGGATGCGAAAACGTGTCTGATCAATATAAGTTACCGGATGGACGATTAAAGGCTGGTCGCGATATAGATGGTGTATATAAATGTATAATTGATGCGATCAACAATGCTCAGGGTTTGGGTTGTGCACCAGGGGTTGCCGGTATTGGTATCGGCGGTGATAGAGCATCGGGTATGGTGGTAGCTAAAAAACAGCTTTTTCGCAAATTGAACGATGCTAATTCCGATCCGGAATTGGCAAAGTTAGAAAAAAGATTATATACCGATTTAAATAAATTAGGAATTGGTCCAATGGGATTCGGTGGTTTAACAACAGTATTGGGAGTAAAAGTCGGAGCGGCACATCGGTTACCGGCATCATTCTTTGTATCGCTTGCATACTCATGTTGGGCTGATCGGCGTTGCTCCATGCATTTTACAGAAAGTGAGGTAAGCTATGATTAAAATTAATTTACCCGTCAGTGAAGCTGATATTAGAAAATTAAAAATGGGTGATGAAGTTTCTTTAAATGGTATTATGGTTACCGGAAGAGATTCGGCGCATACATGGTTATTAAATGATAAACCTCAGGAAGTCAGAGAATTATTAAAAGGGAGTGTTATCTATCATTGTGGACCGGTTGTAAAAAAAGTTGGTGATGAGTGGCATTTTGTAGCCGCAGGACCAACTACCTCAATTCGTGAAGAACCGTACCAAGGTCCGGTTATCAAAGAATACGGAATACGTGGAGTTATGGGTAAAGGCGGTATGGGCGAAAAAACACTACAAGCCCTTGGCGAAAATGGTTCGGTATATCTGCATGCGGTTGGCGGTGCAGCTACTCTACAAGGTCAAGCTGTTAAAAAAGTTCACGATGTTATAAAATTGGAAGAGTTTGGTGTACCAGAAGCAATGTGGATAATCGAAGTAGAAGATTTCCAAGCTGTAGTTACAATGGACTCACACGGAAATTCTTTGCACAAGGAGATTAAAGCTGCATCAGACAAAGTAGCTAATCAGTTGATTGGGATATAGTAGATACTTAAATTATAAAATTGGAATTAAATTATTGCAATGTAACTTCTCTAAAGATAGGTGAAAACATACCAAATATATTATGAGAAATATAAGTGAAATATTAAGAAATCAAGATTCCGAAGAGTGGAAAGGTATATTTCGTTCAGCTCTTAAAATAGCCGGAGTTGGTTTTGTTGTAGGTTTACTATTATTGTTTATCCTTTCGCGAGGACTACCATCAATTGAACAATTAGAAAATTACGACCCAGACCTTGTAACACAAATTTACTCAAGGGATGGAATTCTAATGGATCAATTATTCCAGACAAAACGTGTATTTGTCAATCTTGACAGCATTCCCGATTATATGAAAAACGCTACAATTGCCTCGGAGGATAAACGATTTGAAAGACATTGGGGGTTGGATTTTCCAAGTTTTTTCAGAGCATTGGTCGTGAATGTTGTATCATTCAGTTATGAACAGGGCTTTAGTTCAATTACCCAACAGCTTGCAAGAAATTTATATGAGACAATCGGTTTTAAAAATACAATTTGGCGTAAGATCAAAGAGATAATTACTGCTATCCAAATTGAACGCACCTATACAAAAGATGAAATTTTAGGAATGTATCTAAACACTGTACACTTTGGTCATGGTACTTACGGTGTTGAAGCTGCTTCTAAAAGATTCTATGGAAAGAATTCCAGAGATTTATCCTTGGGCGAAAGTGCCATGTTGGTTGGGCTGTTGCCTTCACCGGCTTCATATTCTCCGTTGAATCATTGGGATAGAGCCGTTAACAGAAGAGATATCGTTTTAAAACTAATGTTTAAACAGGGCTATATCACCGAAGATGAAATGGAATCAGCCAAAGCGATGACAGAATTAGATATTTCTGAAACTGCCGAAGATGGATTTGCTCCTTATTTTATAGAATATATTCGCCGTTTTTTAGAAAAAGAGGATAAAGATTTAAATATTAATATTTATCGAGACGGATTAAAGATTTACACTACAATTGATTATCGATTACAATCTATTGCAGAAGATGTGGTAAGAGATCAGATTATAGAAAATCAACAAAGATATAATTCTCAAGTGTTCAATGATGGGAGACTGTTTTCAGATTTGGTCGATTTTAATAAATATCCAATTGATTCAGTCAAAATGATGATGCGCGGCGAGCGACGGCTATATGAAAAATTGCGCAATAAATTACTTGTTCAAACGGCGTTTGTGGCATTAGACCCAAAAACAGGAGCAATTCTTGCAATGGTTGGTGGTAGGCCTGATTATCATGATCAATATAATCGTGCCACGCAAGCTCCAAG
The DNA here is from genome assembly GCA_963715945.1 of uncultured bacterium. Classification (GTDB taxonomy): domain Bacteria; phylum Fidelibacterota; class Marinisomatia; order Marinisomatales; family JAHJCW01; genus JAHJCW01. The sequence goes on along the minus strand of CAVQSL010000015.1, from coordinate 143,249 downwards.
GCAACCCGGTTCAACTTTTAAACCATTTATTTATACAACAGCAATTGATAATGGATATCCCGTTACCGAAGAAATATTAAATCAACAAGTTGTTCTAAATAGACAAGATGGCTATGGGGAATGGATCAAATGGATGCCAAAAAATGATGATGAGTCCACGGGCGGTTTAACAACTTTGCGCGAAGGTTTGACAAAATCTCTAAATTTAATATCTGTGAGAATGGTTCAGCAAAAATTAGCCCCTGCAGCGCAAATTAAAAAAACTGCAGAGCGGATGAAATTTAGCACACCAATCATGGCTGTCGATGCTATCGCACTAGGTGTTTCAGAGGTTTATCTTATGGAAATGGTAGCAGCATACTCGGCTTTTTCCAATGCAGGCGTTTATTCTAAACCATTTGGTATAACAAGAATAGAAGACCGATATGGAAACGTAATAGCGGAATATTTCCCAGAACAGGAGGAAGTATTAAATGAGCGTACGGCTTACGTGGTAACAAGTTTAATGGAGTCGGTTATGAATAATGGAACCGGATCGCGATCGCGATGGGCTTTTGACTTTAGGCGACCAGCTGCTGGAAAAACAGGTACATCGCAGGATTATAATGATGCTTGGTTTGTTGGTTTTACTCCACAAATTGTAGCTGGCACATGGTTTGGGATAGACGGTCCTCCAATAGTTAGCTTAGGAGATAAACAATTTGGTAATATGGCTGCATTGCCTGTTTGGGCAAGATTTATGAAAGCTGCTCACGATACATTAGAGCTACCTATTGAAGAATTTATTCGGCCGGAAGGTGTTATTGAGATTGAGATTTGTAGCGAATCTAAGGATCTACCTAATCGAGGCTGTCCTATTGAGAATGAGATATTTATTGAAGGAACTGAGCCGGTTGATACATGTGATTTACATCGTATTTATTGATTTGTAATACTTACGACTTTTGCAGTTATTATCAGTCCAATATTAGTCTGTGTTTTACTTCCTTATTCCCAATAACAATATTGCCTTTAATTAAGTTTTCGGCGGCGGAAAGCTTATTACTGTCGGAATTAAATAATTTAATAATTATGTCACCTTGATTTACCTGTTCTCCGATCTTTTTATAAAAATTAATACCAGCTGTCGGATCTACTTTATCAGCAGTTTTCTTTCTGCCACAACCCAATTCTACAGTTGCCAATCCTATTTGATAAGTATCTATACTTTGTATATATCCTGACGACTTGGATATAATAATGGTTTGGTATTTAGGACTATGAAGTTGCTTATAGTTTTCTATATCACGAGATTTTCCTCCTTGATATTCAACCATTTCTATAAATTTCTCATATGCTTTTCCGGTGGAAATCAATTCGGTTTGCAAAGCAATTGCATCTTGTTTGTTTTTTGATAATCCGGCTTGCATTAATAATTTAGCTCCAAGCTCAAAAGTAACTTGCATTGTGTCATCTGGTCCTGTTCCTTTTAATCCATCAATTGATTCTTGGATTTCGCACCATAATCCGGCTGTATTACCAAGAGGCTGCTCCATGCTCGTATATATAACATCCGTATTGATATTAAACGCTTTTCCAATCTTTTTAAGCATATTGCCAAGGTAATGGGCATCATCAATATTTTTCATAAAAGCACCATTCCCTGTTTTTACATCCAATACTAATCCTTTAATCCCTTCAGCAATTTTTTTACTCATAATAGAGCCGCAGATTAATGGTACAGATTCAACAGTCCCGGTAACATCTCGTAGTGCGTACATTCTGCGATCAGCAGGACAAATATCTTTGGTTTGTCCTATCATTGCAATGCCAATGGAATCAACTTGTTTGCGAAAGGCATCAAGATTAATGTCAACTTTAAATCCGGGGATGGTTTCCAATTTATCAAGAGTTCCACCTGTGTGTCCCAAACTTCTACCGCTTAACATTGGAATTGCTATCCCAGCTGCCGCCAATAAAGGTCCAAGTATAATCGAAACTTTATCTCCAACTCCGCCCGTACTGTGTTTATCGGCAACGTAGTTGCTGATATGAGAAAAATCAATTTTTTCACCGGAATTCAGCATAACATCAACTAAAGCGGATATTTCAGAATCTGTCATACCATTAAAAAAAATAGCCATTAGTAACGCGGACATTTGATAATCAGGTATTTCGTCTTTTAGATAACCATTAATAAAATCCTTGATTTGAGAATGTGAAATTTCGTTTCCATTACGTTTTTGTTTTATAATTTCCGAAGGTATCATGCTAATCCTGCTTTTTACGATTAAAAATTGAAGGCCATTTTATGCGTAGTGGCGCACGTTCTCGCACTGTCCTGACTGTAAGATAGAATGCGACTAAAAATAAAACCACATTAGGTGCCCACATACCAACTGCCGGAGATACATAATTTCTATCGGCCATTTCTTCTCCGCCAATCAATAGCAAATAATAAATTAAGAAAAATCCGAAACTCAAACTCATACCAACCACAAAACCGCCTTTGCGTGCTAAAACACCTAATGGTGCACCCAATAAAACAAATAATATACAAGCTACTGGCAATGAGAATTTCTTGTGTATCTCTACACCATATTTATTGATACTTTTTTGATAGCTATTCAACAAATTGAACTCATTTGTCATTTGCCTTTCTAGGGTTTTAATTTTACGATTAGTTGCATTGATATCCACCTGTGATAATAACGTATCCTGTTCAACTTTAGACTGATAATTGGCTATTTCAGACAGTGTAATTTTGAGTGTTTTCGGAACGGTAGAATCATCGATAGCTTTGAAATAGTTGTTGCCCATTCGTTGCCATACACTATTTATTCTTTCTTGATAGCTATTCTTCCTTTCAAGCATCATTGGAATTGTCATTTCTCGATCGGTACGATTGGACGTATCACGACGCATCAACAAAAGGTCCTCTACCGGTATGTTGATTTTATGCTTCGAAAATTGTATTCGTCGATATTCGCCGAAATCGTTAATATCTAATTCGTGTATTTCACCGTTATGAAGTGTAAGTATCAATTCACTCCCAATTGTTTCCAATTCACCGGTCTTTGAATATATACTGATCTGTTTATTGCGACTGTTTTTACTAAAAATCCGTACATCTTCCATAATTTCACCGGTTTTACCTCCGATTATCATTCCGTAGTCCGGTAGGTCGCCAATAAAATGCCCCGGATCGATGCTCATTACCGGTCTCTTGCGATATATATCTCCGGATAAAATTCGAGCTTTAAAATTCATTTCCGGTAAAATATAATTATTAAAATAAAGAAGTGTTAAGCAGATAATAGTTCCAAATATTAATCCTGGTCTTATTATTTTCAAGAAACTGATTCCTGCCGCCCGCATGGCAGTAATTTCATTGTCTTCTGACAATCTGCCAAAGGTCATCAGCGCAGCAATTAACACTGCCATCGGTACCGCCAAAGCGACGATCCATGCTAAGTTTAGAAATAAATATTCAAGAATGGTGAATGCATCAATACCTTTACCAAGAAACCTATCAATTGCGCGTAGCAAAAATTGCACGAATAGGATAAAAATTATCACTAATAATGAAAACACAAATGGCGAAAGCAATTCTTTGATGATATATCGGCTTAGTAAGCGCATAGTGAAAGTTACAATTTACAAATTGATTTGAAAAAGCTATTTGAGACTAAAATATTGTTTAGTGTTGAATAAGTTCAACTTGCTTAGAAGTTAAATCACATTTAATTTTCGCCGCTCATTTTAGAGCCGAATGGTGGGAGTAGCTCAGTTGGTTAGAGCTCCTGGTTGTGGTCCAGGTGGTCGTGGGTTCGAATCCCATCTCTCACCCATCATTTTTCGGGGTGTAGCGCAGCCCGGTTAGCGCACCTGCTTTGGGAGCAGGGGGTCGGAGGTTCGAATCCTCTCACCCCGACACTCAAATCCTTCTCAATAAATCATATTTGTCGAGAAGGATTTTTGTTTATTCAATTCAGTTGGACATTAACCGTTCAATTTTTAATATTTGAGAATTAACTGGAATTGAATACCCGTTATCTACAAACCATTTAATGAATTTTCTTTGTAGTTCATTTGGACCCCATAGGTTTGCAATCGCTATATTTGCGGCATACGGATCAGTCTGCGACAAATTATCGATGTAATCTTTATGTTTTTTGAACTCTATTAAAAATTGTAAATATTCCGCTTCATTAATGTTGAATAATAAATTTTTATTTCCAATCTCATATAGGGTAAGCAACACCTCTTGATGATTTATTGCTTTTTTATATGGTTTTAAATCAGCAGCATTTTTGTCGATTTCTGCCGTATAATAATAAAAATTTAGTATTCCCTCTATTAGCTCTTTAACATCATAGTACAATCTTGAATTGATCATTAATTATCTAAAAGTACTTGCAATCGCTCGCTCAAATTCCTCATTAACAAATGGCTTAGATATGCAACCCTTAGCCCCCATTTTAATTACTTGATTTTGTATTCCATTTATTGGATAGGAAGCAGTCATGAAAATAACCGGTATCCGATTAGTTATTTCCGATTGAATTAACTTTTGAAATGCAGCAATTCCGCCACCGTTTGGCATTTTAATATCCATTAATATTAAGTCAGGAATCTCCTTTTGTGCAATCTGAACTCCCTCTACACCATCATATGCAACAAACACTTCATAGTTTTTTGCTTTAAGGCGCATCGATAAGAGTCTAACGATCCCGGATTCATCATCGACTATTAATATTTTTTTCTTCATTTCATTTGTCATTTGCGATTCAATAGTTATTTCAATTTATTTTATAACTTCCTATACAATTACAACAAAAAATGTGCCAATCTCATATATTGTTGTTTTACTTGTGTTTAGCATTTAATATAATTAGATAAAATTATCAGTATAATACAAAGTGTTCCATATTGGTACGGTTAGAATTGTTATTAAGTACGAATTACAGTATGCAGATTTAAAGAATATTCAAAATATGTGGTTAAATTAATAAGATTATTTTTTAACTATTATTTTTAATTAACGTTATTTTATTTATTATAATTATTTAAATTCTACTATAAAGAATTACTAATTCTATCTTTTTAATATTATATGGGTTTGAGGCTATCATGAACATTAAGCAAGTATCATTAATACTAATTGCTTTGGGGGCACTAATATTTCTATTAGGATTTTTAGGTGAAATAATAAAATTTATATTTCAAAGCGATATTTTAATCATAGCATTTTTTACTATACTAATTGGCTTGGGCTTGCTGGGATATAGTATTATTAAAGAATAAGATCGGATTCTTAGAAATATATTCTATATTTCTTCTGAAAATTGAATACAATCTTACAATTGTAGAGCTAATTTACTACTAAACTAACAAAAATTTAATTGGTTCAAATTGATTAACTTAAATAAATAGGGAAAATGATGATAAAAAAGATTTTAATAATAGTAGCACTTATTTTTGCGTTTGGATGTTCAGGTGGAGTAAATATTCCCGAAAATGTAGATATAAAAACCTGGCAAGATTCAGTTAGTTATAGTATTGGCTCTGATGTTGGTACAACCTTTAAATCTCGAGGATTTAAGTACGAAAAGGACGCCTTTTTTAAAGGATTTATTGAAACATATAAGACTGATACCAGCTATGCTTATGGAGCCAGTTTAGCAGCCAATTTCATTTTACAAGACATTGATATAACTCCCGCGATATTTTTAAGTGCCTTTGAAAATACTTACAACGGAGATTCGCTTTTTTTATCTGTTGGTGAAATGAAAAGAATAGTAAGAGACTATGATCAAAAATTAAGAGATGATGCAGCTAAAAAAGCAACCGCGCAAGCTGAGAAAAATATTATGATGGGCGAGTCGTTTATCGCAGAGTATAAAAAAAGCAATGCGAATGTTGTCGCATTGGAAAGCGGTTTACTATATCGAGTTTTAACCGAGGGATATGGAGATAAACCAACTGATAAAGATCGTGTGGTGGTTCATTATACCGGTAAGTTAATTGACGGAACTGTATTTGATAGTTCTGTTGACCGTGGGGAGCCATCCAAATTTATGGTAGGAAGTGTTATTCAGGGTTGGCAAGAAGCCATGCAATTAATGCCAGTTGGATCAAAATGGGAATTAGTTATCCCATCGACTTTGGCATATGGAGAACGGGCAACAGGCAATATTCCCGGTAGTTCAACATTGATTTTTGAAGTCGAATTGCTAGGGATAGAATAATTAACTTGGTGTTATTCCTATAATTAAATGGGGGAATTTCTGATTGTATTATTAATTTTATAACACTAAAATGCCACCGTAAATAATTATTTAAAAGAATAGAGGGTTGATGGATAGCCCTCTATTTGCGCCTTAATAAGTGAAAATAATTTTTAAAATAATATTCAATAATCAAATTGGTTTTTACGAGAATAAAAGTTAAACTTACCGTTGATAGAATGGAGTACTACGGTCAATTATCTACGTATTACTCAAGTAGGATATTTTAAAACATTGAAAAAATTGGTGTAATATTGTGAAATTTATCTACTTAATGGAGAATGAACGTTCAATCTCTCCCCCAATAAAGCCTTACATTAAAGAACCTATCAAGCCATTTATCCCACCACGTCCCCCGCGCCCGTCAAGGCCTGTAACATATACTCCAAGAGTTGAAAAAGGTGTAAGAGATTATTGTAAACTTTTGGGTTTGGCACGCGAACCATTTTCTATGGCCCCTGAGCCTGATTTTTTCTTTCAATCCAAACAGCATCGTGAGTGTTTAAATCGTTTGGAGATATCATTAAGATTAAATCGAGGATTACATGTAGTCGTGGGAGGTATCGGAACCGGTAAAACTGCAATATCCCGGTTATTATTAGACCGTTTTACCGATAATTCGGCTGATTATACATTCTTTTTAATTTTGAATCCAACTTGGCGTAATAATCAAGAATTTTTAATGCATCTGAAAAAGATGTTCGATATTCGTGATGAGTCAAATTTGATTACCGATATGATGAATCAAATTGAGCATTTTTTAATAGACTATACAACAAAGTACAACAAACGAATAGTAATGATTATTGATGAAGGACAGAAAATGGGTCCTAATCAGCTGGAAATAATTCGGTCGCTTTTAAATTTTGAAACGAATAGCATGAAACTAATCCAGTTTTCCATCTTTGCACAGCCGGAATTTCTTGATACACTTAAAACAATAGAAAATTTTAAAGATAGAATTACTTATATGTTCAATATCAGCAATATTGATAAAGAAGATACTAGTGGATTAATAGATCATCGTTTAAAAATAGCCGGTTTGCCACAGGAAAGAGAATTATTTACCGAAAATGCAAAAAACCTTATTTACAAATATACAAAAGGATTTCCGAGAAAGATTATCGTTACCTGCCATAACTTACTTATTGAAATGCTCATTACGGGTCAATCAAAAGTTGATGCTGATTTAGTTTTTAAATTCACTCAGCAAAATAATTTGGTATATGAGTAAGGAAGATAAACAGAGAATATTAGCAACCAATAGACTTCTCGAGATACTCCGCGCGGAACGTAGTTCCGAAGAGGCAGTAAGCTCTGATGAAGTCATGCGCGATTCCGATTTACTTTTTAAAGATGATGAGGAAACGCCCCAACATATTCCACAAGCTGAATCGATACCAGAGAAAGAAACTGCTGATTTTGATGAAGATGATTTACAGACCCTTATCACTGATGATGTAAGCACGGAAAAAGGACCGCTTCAATATGATATTGAAAAAGATGCCGATGTATCCGAACAATTAGAAAAAAATGAAGATCTTTTTCAGTCAGATGACGAAGAACCAGTTTTAGAAACAGATGATTACGTAAGTGAGACCAGGGCAGATCCCGAAGTTGCAAAACTAGCAGCTAGACTATCCGCTGATGAAGAAGAAGTTTCGTATCCTTCTGAATATTCCGATGATATTAAAAGTGATTTATTGTCGAGGACTGAACTTCCGAAAGATTTTGAAGAATCAAAAAGTAAGAATATTATTTTACCTCCCGAGTTTAACGATACACTTATAACATTTTATGAAGATGTTAGTGTAGAACCAAATTGGAAAACTCGTTTACGATATTTAAAACGCTATTTTTCTGATAATAAAAGAAAAATAGCAATCTATGTAGATATTAATACTATTTACTTATTGCAGACTGTTGCTTCATTAAAAGAAACTGAGATTGAAAAGGTCAAATCGTTTAGTCTGCCATTTGAGGTAGGTAATCACATGATTACAGGAATCAACGATTTGTTAACATATGTATTGGAAAATGAAATTGATCCAAAGGATAAAAAATTATCATTTGGGGCATATTTTTCGATGAACACGCCCTCAAAAACTTTAGTTATAAAAAGTCCCAAATTAAAAAAGAAAGAGTTAGCCGAGCTCGTTGAATGGAATGCTAATAAGAATTTATCGTTCAGTACAGAAAATAAAAGTGTTAACTGGGAGATTGCTAAGCAAGGCTCCAGAAGGAGAAACTCAAGATGTTGTTATTGGAGTAGCTGAAACTGAGTCTATCAATGCTGTTGAAACACATTTTTCAAAGAAATAATATAAATCTAAGATATACATCTACGTTATCTGTTTTATTGTGGAAGTTATTTGTCAAGAATTATCCTGATAAAAATATTGGTTCATACGTAATAATACACATGGGTGAATCTAGAACATTAGTCATTGTGGTAACAGACCATATCTTGCAATTCTCCCGTAAAATTGCCTTAGGTGCTCAGGATTTTTATAATGCGATTGTAAAAAAAGTTGAAACGAATGAATCGGGACAAGTAATCAATCTTACAATGGCAAAAGACGTATTGATGAAATATGGCTATCCCCAAAATCTGACGGGAGTTACTGCAAACTCTAACATTGACTTAAATAAAATAACAATTGCAGTCAGACCAGTGGTGGAAAGAATCAACAGTGAATTAAACCGCACACTAAATTATTTTAAAAATCAAAAATCTGATTTAGAATGGAAAGAGTTGTTATTTGATGGTGTGACTGCATCATTCCCCGGATTGCTTGAATCTGTTAAAGATAACATATATCAAAATGTAGAATTGATAAACCCTATGCGAACCGGAGAATATTATATTCACGATGATGTTGATATACCCCCTAAACAATATCCTAATTTTGCACTGAATTTTGCCTTAGTAGCAGACGAAGTAGAAGATTTTAATGTTGCCCCAATGCCGATTCGTGAAAATTATAAATATTCATTTTTTAGCAAGGTGACCGCCTCATTATTGGCCCTATTAGTCCCATTATTTATTTTTACCGGAATTTACAGTAGCACATCTCTTAAGCGTGGACAAAGGGCGATTGATTCAAAAAAAGCAGAGTTACAACGATTGTCTGTAGAAACTCAAGATTTTGCCAAGTTCGAAGGGGACATTGAAATAATCAGCTCGACGAATCACTTTTTAAGAAATGATCGATTATATTCTGAAAATCAAATTAAAATGTTACAATTGTTTTCTGCAATCGTTCCTGAGGAAATTAAACTGACAGCAATAAACTTTGTCAATGCTACCGGGTTAAAAGATTCGGTCGAAGTGACAAATGACTTTAAAGAACATTTAGAAATTGCCGGTTTCGTTAATAAAGATAAGTCAGTTGCAGACTATATATCTAACCGATTTCATACTGCGACTAGAAAAAATGCGTTATTTTAATAATGTGATGACTTTAGAAAAATCTGAAAAGGAATTCATCAATAGAGATGAATTATTTTTCAGATTGCGCCTTGACCTAAAATTATGAAGCAAAATAAAACCATATTTTTTGTATTAGTAGCAATTCTGGTGATTGTTTTTTTATATTGGATTTATTCCTTTTTAATAGTTGATATGAGTCAAAATAGGAAAGTAAAACAAGGCATAATTGCTGCTGAGAACGATTTTAAAAGATTAAGCCATGAAAGAGCTAATTATACTGCAATCAAAGATGCCCAAGAAAAACAACTTCAGTATTTTGATACATTAAAAGTGCATATTCCCTATAAAGAGAATTTAAAGGGAGCTAATTCTTATATTGAAACATTAGATATAATTCAAAGGACTGCAAAAAATAACAATGTTTCGATCAGTGGTTTTAGGCCAGTATTAGTTAATACATTTCCTGAAATCAACGTTAATGATAAACATCTAAATCAAAATATTGAAAGGTATTTATTAGAATTGGAATGTAATGGAAATTTTATTTCAATTGGAAAATTTTTAAAAGAATTGCAATACTCAAGATCGTACAATTAATATTTTAAAATTTAATATTGGAACAGAGTATGGCATTAAAGGTGGATTATTTTGTGAAGCATTACTTTATACCTATGTATTTACGGAAAGGAACTAATGGCTCAAGCTAATAATAAACGACTCTATATAATGCTAGGTATCCTTGGGGTCCTATTTGTGTATCTGATATTAAGCAAAACAGTTCTTGCCAAGAAGGATAAAGTAAAAAAACCTGCCACCGTTCAATTAGTAGATAATATAAGCGCTGTTGTACCTGAGACTGTTTCTAATAATAGAAAAATGGTTGTGAGCAAAATCAACAATATTAATTATGTTGTACCTAAGTTCCCATATGAAGGAAACTGGCAGAGTGATCCGTTTTTCTATTTAGACGAAGACTCATTAAATGTGCTTAGAGATAGAGAATTGGGTCAATACACTAATTTGAAATTAAGTGGCATCTCTCTTTTGCGAGACAAGGGATATTCACTAATAAACTCAGTAATAATGACCGATACTGACACGGTGATGACTGCTAGTATTTTAAAAGAAGGAGATGAATTTGAGGGTTTTCGCGTGATAAAAATTGCTTTCGATCATGTCATTTTACGCAAAGGTAGTCGTAATATAAGGTTAGACTTAGATGAATCATAAAAAATTTATTTCAACCGTACTTATAGTGTTATTGTCGGGCTCTTTTTTATTGGCGCAAAAAATCGATCGAATACTTCCGTATAATAATTATGACACAACCGGAGTATATCTGATCTTTGACGGAAATATTAAATATGAAAAGGAAATTCGGCAATCTCCGCCTACAGTTTCTTTAATATTCCCCAATACAACACTTAATGAAGGGAATTATCAAAAAATAGTTGAACTTGCTCCACTATTCAGAATTGAAGCAAAAGAGACAATCAGCAATAAATATTTTAAACATGCCAGAGTTGATTTATACTTTACAGAGATTCCTGAATTTAAAATTGACCATATAGGAGCAAACATTCTGAGGATAATTTGGTCTTCCAAATATTTAGGCGAAAAATACAATATCAGCAAACCTGCAAAAAAAGATTCAAAATTGGAGATTTGGTCAAGTTTTGATAATAAAGTATCATTGAATTTGAAAAATGCAGACTTAGTTGATGTTTTACGCCTTATTGCGATACAAAGCGGAATGAATTTAGTCACAAATGACAAAATTACCGGTAAGGTTACTTTGACCCTTAAAAATGTCAGTGTTGGTTCATCCTTAGATGCTATGTTAAAAGTGAACGGGTATGATTGGTTTATACAAGAAAATTTGATTGTAGTCAAGCCAGTTGAGGATAAGGTGGTTGGAGGATTGGTAACGAAACATTATAAGTTGGAATATGCTGATGCATATTCTATCGGAACTGCGCTAACTAATGTATTAACAGAAAAAGGTAAGTTCCAGGTTTACTCTCCCGTGGCCGCAACTAGTTATTTTGGAACCAGTACAATGGGTGGTGCTAGTGGCGCACAGGGAAGCATGGGTGGTATGACAGGTAGCGCAAGGTAGTATGGGCGGTGCTATTGGAGGCACCAGTCCTATTAGGCGGAGCTACTGGTGGTATGACAGGTGGTACGACAGGTGGTGTGCAAGGAATAGGTGGTATGATGGGCGGTATGGCAGGCGCTCAGGGTATGCAAAGTATGATGACAGCAGACTATATTCTTGTTACTGACGTGTATTCAAACTTCGATCACATAGAATCTGTTATTAAGCAACTTGATGTGAGAGTATCACAAATTAATATTGCAGTAAAATTTATTGAGACAAAGCTGAACGTAAATGAAAAATTGGGAATAGACTGGACTTTTCGTTCTGAGATGATAGGCCCTGTACCAGACCCCAGTTCCACAGTGACTGATTTTGGTGACTTTAAATTATTTGATACAAAAAACTTAAGTTTATATTCATTTTCGCTACCAATGTTTGAGAGCGTTCTAGAATTATTAGCCACCGATAGTGAGACTCGATTGCTTCAGGAGCCGCAAATAACCACAAAAAACAATACGGTTGCCAACTTTAAAGTTGGAACAAAATATCCGGTATTGGTTACTCAAACCACACAAATATCTCAGACTACAACTTATGAAGAAAAGGAAATCAATATAATATTAAATGTTCAACCACGAATCAACGAAGATCAATTTATTTCAATGGACATATCAACAACGGTCCAGGCATTAGTCGGCTTCTCTGGGACCAAATAATGACCAACCAATTATATCGGACCGTGCTTCAAAAAACCATGTTCGAGTTGAAAATCAAAAAACATTAATGATAGGTGGATTAATTTTTGATCAAGCAATAGAGAGTCATAAAAGGATACCATTCCTTTCCAGTATTCCAATATTAGGTAAATTATTTACTCACACTACATATACTACAGAGCAACGAGAATTACTTATTTTTATTACGCCATCAATCATTAGTAGTCAATAAAAAAGAGGAGATCTTAAATTGGAGATTTATGATTTATTGGCGTATATGGGTGAGGTAAAAGCATCTGACCTCCATTTAAGACCAAACTCTCCGCCAATTTATCGTATTGATGGGGAATTGATAAAAACAAAGCAAGAGCCACTATTGGCTGATGATGTACATCTTCTAGTATTTGATATAATGAGCGGAGACCACCGGAAACGATACGAAGAAGAATTAACGATTGATTTTTCTGCAGAATTTCATGGAATTGGCAGATTTCGTGTTAATGTTTTTCGCAGTTATTTTGGTGACGCGGTTGTGTTCCGTGCGATTAATGATTACACATATTCATTTGAAGAATTAGGATTGCCGCAGGTATTAAAAAAACTTGCGATACAAGATCAAGGACTTATTTTGATCACAGGCCCAACCGGTTGTGGTAAGACTACCACCTTGAATACGGTTATTGACTATATTAATAGAACACAAAAAAAGCACATCATTACTATTGAAGACCCAATAGAATATATTCACGAGAGTAAAAACTCGTTGGTGACCCATCGTGAGGTTGGAGTAAATACCCATTCTTTTGCCGGAGCTCTTAGAAGCGCATTACGAGAAGATCCGGATGTTATTGTAGTGGGTGAGATGCGCGATATGGAAACAACATCTTTAGCGATAAGTGCAGCGGAAACAGGCCATCTGGTATTCGGAACTTTACATACTATGGATGCGCCACATACAATTGACCGAATAATCGATCAGTTCCCGCCAATCCAACAAAATCAAATTCGTTTGATGGCGAGCGAATCACTTTTAGCGGTAATGACACAAAGACTTTTAAAAAGAAAGACCGGGGGTCGTGTTTCTGCATTTGAAATTTTAATTGGAATTCCGGCTGTTGCTAATCTTATAAGAGAGGGAAAAACCTATCAATTATCATCTGTTATTCAGACCCATGGTAAAATTGGAATGACATCTATGCAGCAATCTATTGAAAAATTATATGCTCAATCATTGATTTCTAAGGAAGAAATGCTGCTAGTTGAAAAAGAAAGTGACCGACTAATTGAAAGTCTAAGTGGGACTAAGAAATAGTGTATAATATTGAAACATTACTAAAATTAATGCTTGAATCAAAAGCTAATGATCTATTTATTAGTCTTGGTTCTTTTCCAGTACTTATGATCAATGGTGATTATGTCAAATTACAAGAAGAAAAGATCAATACTGAAATGTTGCAGGATTTTAGAAAGGGATTACTAACGACTGCACAGGAGCAGATTTTTATTCGAGAAAAAGAATTAGATTTTGCGTACAGCATCCAGGATGTTGGGCGTTTCAGAGTGAATTATTTTGTACAGCGTGGGTCGGATGCTATTGTGATTCACCATATCCCGACAAATATTAAAACTTTAGTTGAATGTGATCTCCCACCAAGTTTAAGTGAGCTAGCATTGCTGGATAGGGGCTTGATCTTAATCGTTGGTTCAGCTGGTTCAGGAAAATCCACAACGCTAGCCGCAATGATAGATCATCGCAATCAGAATAAAAAAGGTCATATTCTTACATTAGAAGACCCTATTGAATTTTTGCATTCACATAAAAAATCTATTGTTAACCAAAGAGAGATTGGTCAGGATTCACTTTCGTTTAAAAGAGCACTAAAAAGTGCTCTCAGGGAGAATCCATCGGCTTTATTGATGGGCGAAATACGTGATATGGACACCATCGCAACTGCTATTAATTTTGCTGAAACCGGCCATTTAGTTTTAAGCACAATGCACGCAACCAATACACAGTTAGCTGTAGAACGAATATTTAACATTTATGGACCCGAGTTACAAAAAGCAGCTCGTAATCAATTAAGTGAAAATATCTGTGCAATTATAGCGCAAAGATTAGTACCAACAAAAGATAACAAATTAATACCTGCTATTGAAATATTGCTTCCTTCTACTCGAGTAGTGGACCTTATAAAAAAGGGAGAAATCCATTTATTACCTAGAGCTCTTGAATTTTCTAAAACTGAAGGAATGCAAACATTTGACCAAAGTTTAATGCAATTATACCAAGATGGAACAATTACGCCAGAAACGGCTATTAGTTATTCGGACCACAAAACGGATTTAACTATGAAAATCAAAGCTGAGGGCTGGAATAGAAAAGATAACACAATTCAATTGGACAAAGAAGAAGTTTAAAAAGTATTATGAATAGCAAAATCCTAATAATTGCGGATGGAAAAAAACCCAATATAATTCCGGTTTATCAATATCTTATTGAAAATGGATATGAAGTGCTCGTCTCTTATGATGGGACTAACGGTTTTAATCTGACAAGAAGAGAAAAACCTGATTTAATTTTGATTGATTCTTTCCTTTCCGGATTGAATGGATATCAGATCTGCAGTTTAATTAAAAATGATATAAAATATGAAGATATTACAGTAGTTATCTTCGCTGCCGGAGCTGGAGCTAAGGAACAAAAGTTGGCAAATGATAGTGGGGCGGATGGAGTATTGTCCACTCCAGTAGATTTAAATGAACTGATGGGAATAGTTAAATCAATAAATTTAAATAATAAATCATGATTTACACATTAGTTATTATTCTTGGACTGGTAATTGGAAGTTTTTTAAATGTTTGCATCCATAGATTGCAAAAAAATGAATTACTTACTAAACCACGCTCGCATTGTCCGAGTTGTAAGTTTCAATTACGATTTTGGGAAAATATTCCGGTATTAAGTTATTTATTATTAGGCGGAAAATGCTCAAATTGCAAAATTAAAATTTCCATTCGGTATCCTCTGGTAGAAATACTTACAGCAATAGTATTTGTGGTTATCTACAATTATTATAGCGTATCAATTGAAACCATACTACTAATGACATTTTTTAGCATAGTAATTATTATTACATTCATCGATTTTGATGTGCAGTTGATACCAAATAATTTGTTGATAATAAGTATTTTCCCAATAATTGCTTATATATTTATAAATCAACCGGAGCTGTATTTATATCATATATTGGGTGCGGTTCTATTGGCTGCAACTTTTTTTATAATAGGTTATATCGGGAAATTGATATATAAAGTTGATAGCATGGGCATGGGCGATGTTAAGTATGCATTTGTAATTGGTTTGCTGCTTGGATGGGGAAAAGGAATAGCTGCATTTTTTATCGCTTTTATTTCTGCAGCAGTTATGATATTAATTATGTTGCTGTACAAAAAGATTTCTAGCAAACAGAGAATCCCATTTGGACCATTTTTAGGTATTGGATGTTTTGTAGCATTTTTCTGGGGTACCGACATTATAGATTGGTACCTAGGATTTTATCGGTAATGATAGGACAATTTTAATGGTAGCAATTAGAAAAAAGTTAGGACAACTATTCATTGAAGCGGGAAAAATTGATGACGCTCAATTGGAGAAAGCATTAGAATATAAAAAGGAAAATAATATTTATTTGGGGAAAGCCCTAATCTCTTTAAAAATGGTTACGGAAGATGATGTTATTAGGATGGTTAGCGCGCAATTGAGAATTCCTTGGATCGACCCATTAACTTATAAAATCAAAAAGAAAACATTAAATCTAATTAGCGAAAAGAGCGCTAAGCGATTAAATGTTATGCCGTTATTTCATTTCGAAAACGTATTGACTGTAGCCTGTGCCGACCAAAATAATGTTCATGTGATTGATGAACTAAGTGAAGAAACAGTCATGGAGATTAATGTCGTCTTAGCAACAGAACGTAGTATTGCACAAGCTCTTGATTTACATCATCGCGTACAAAGCCCTGAGGAATTGGAATCTCAGCAGCACGCAGTAATTTCAGAAGATAAAACTTTTGCCCCCTCCTCATCAGTAGTATCTGAGGAAATATCGATTGAAACCGAAATTATTGAAGCAGTTAATATGTTAATGGATAGCGCAGTTAAAATGGGCGCAAGTGATATTCATATTGATCCTAGAGCAAAAGATGTGCGAATCAGATTTCGGGTAGATGGTGTTATGCAACAGTATTATACAATACCGATAAAATCATTACCATCAGTTGTATCGCGATTGAAAATTTTATCTGGAATGGATATTGCAGAAACAAGACGTCATCAAGATGGTCGATTTAGGTATGAGGCCGATGAGATTAAGGTCGACGTTAGAGTTGCAACATATCCTACACCGTTAGGTGAAAAAATGGTAATGCGTATATTAGATGCTTCTCGTGGACAAATATCATTAGATAAACTTGGTTTTGAAAGTAAAATGAGAGCTGATTGGGATAAAATTGTGCATGCACCACATGGTTTAGTGTTGGTTACGGGCCCAACAGGTTCCGGAAAATCAACGACTTTGTATGCTACTTTAAATGTGATCAATTCAGTTGAAATAAATGTTTTAACAGTTGAAGACCCTATAGAATATCAATTAGATGATATCAATCAAAGCCAAATAAATGAAAAAGCCGGACTAACTTTCGCTGCTTCATTAAGAGCAATGCTCCGTTTAGACCCGGATGTCATTATGGTAGGTGAGATGCGCGATCGCGAAACTATTGAATTAGCGATACGGGCTGCTTTGACCGGTCACATTGTATTTAGTACATTGCATACCAATGATGCATCGTCTGCTTATACAAGAATACTTAATATGGGTGTCGATGCATTTTTAGTAAGCTCAACAGTCCGAGCCGTATTAGCGCAACGATTAATACGCCGACTTTGTCCCGACTGCAAAAAGGCCATAAAACCTACCAAAGCAATGTTAGATCATTTGAAGGTAAAAGATGATTTTAAAGGCAAGTTATTTGAACCGGTTGGCTGTATTAACTGTCGTAACAATGGATACGCAGGAAGAGCCGGTGTTTACGAATTATTGATCCCGAATGAAGAAATATCTGATATGGTTAATAGACACGCCACCTCTCATGAAATTGAGAAAGCAGCGAGTAAAACAAGGAATGGTGACTCTCGTCGGACTCTGCTAGGCAATATGTTTTAGACGGAACTACATCAATAAGTGAAATGTCACGACTTTCATTAATTTAGACATGATATCATGAAATATATATTAGGAATAACTACAGACCGCTCAAAAGAATACCGAAACTTTGTCTCGGAAGTTAATAAACTGTTATCAAATAATTCCAACAAGGTCATGCAGGCTAGTACTTCAAATTCTATTTTGTCTTATTTAGCTATTGACAGCTACGATGCTATTTTTGTTGATTGGGCAACGTTAGCTGGTGAATTTGATGCATTTAATAAACAATTATTAAAGTTAAACGCTATTGTACCCGTAATCGTTATTAGTAGTGATGCAGATATTAGTCGCGAAATGTTTACTCCTTGTTCGTCATTGTTTCGTGTAATACCATTTTCAAAAGCTATCGAAAATATTCCAAAAATATTAGATGATGTTTCGCAATATTATAAATTAATTAAGGAATTGTCTCCGGCAGCAAAATCTTACATGAAGCCAAATGGCTTCAATGTTCTGATTGGTAATTCAAAACAGATGATGCAAGTATATCGGCAATTATCGCGAGTTGCCCAAACGGACTTTACTACACTTATTCTTGGTAGAAGCGGTAGCGGAAAGGAATTAATTGCCAATACGATTCATGATCTTAGTCATAGAAATCAACAGAAATTGGTTTCACTTAATTGTGCTGCAATTCCATCAACTTTGCAAGAAAGCGAATTGTTCGGTTATGAAAAAGGCGCTTTTACAGGTGCAGATCACCCTAAGGAAGGTAAGTTTGAATTAGCAAACAAAAGTACGCTTTTCTTAGATGAAATAGGTGATATGCCGCTTGATCTTCAGGCAAAACTATTAAGAGTGCTTGAAGATAAAACATTTACCCGTGTGGGTGGTGTGAAAGAAAAGAAGATCGATGCGCGTTATGTTGCTGCTACAAACCGTAATCTGCAAGAAATGATAAAGGATAAGAGTTTTAGATCGGATCTGTTTTACAGATTAAATGTTATCCCCATTGAACTTCCGCCATTAGTAAAAAGGGGTAATGATCTTGTGCTTTTGTGTCTTTATCTAATAGGGGAAATGTTGGAAAAAAGTGCATTGCCAATAAAATCTATGTCATGGGAACTAATTGACGAACTAAAAGAAATGCCTTTAAAAGGCAATATTAGAGAATTAGAAAACGTTCTGACAAGAATACTGTTCTACTCTTCCGGCCCAATTCTAAACAAGAAAATACTTGCGGATGTTGACGTTGATTACGATACAACAGAGGAAGACACCATCAAGGATGATATTGCCGATAAAAAGGTACTCCCAATATGGAAAATTGAAAAAAATGCAATTGAGAACGCATTAGTAGTTTACCGTAGAAATTTATCTAAAGTAGCCAATGCTTTAGAGATATCCAGATCTGCATTATATAGAAAATTGAAAAAATATAATTTAGAGGATTGATTTGTTTACAATAGGAGTTTTTGTAAAAAATAATAAATAAATACTTTTTATATGCCAGAGTATAAATACAAAATTATTAATGCTAACGGGGCAATGGTCGAAGAGGTTGTAGAAGCAGCCTCGATTGCTGAATTAAAATTTGCAGCAATTCAAAAAGGCGAGTTCCCAATTTCAATTACAAAAGTTAAACAGCCACTATTTCAAGGAAATTTTAAAGATCGTTTCTATAGAGTTAAGCCTCAAGATCTTGAAAACTTTACTTCTCAAATGGTAGTGATGCTAAAAGCAGGTGTTCCCTTAATTAAAAGTCTGCAAACGGTGGTACAACAATTTGAATCAGATTCTTTTAAAAATATTATTACGGATATCATTGAGAAAATAAGTAGTGGAATGGTGTTTTCTAAAGCACTCAGTGAGTATCCAAAAGTATTTAATGCATTATATGTAAATATGGTAAAAGTCGGTGAAACTACCGGACGACTTGATGAAATTCTAGAGCATATACGCAGCTTTTTACATCATGATATTGCTGTTAAAAATAAAATTAAGGCAGCTATGCGTTATCCTCTGATTGTAATATCGGTTTTGGTGTTAGCTTTTGTAGCTGCCATCGGTTTTATTATGCCGAGATTTGCTGAGATGTTTGCAAATGCAGAAATTGCATTACCACTGCCAACTAGAGCACTTATATTACTTAGTGTGATCATTTCTAAATATTGGTTTATCACGGCTATAGTTCTTGTAGTAACAATCTTGTCAATACGATTTTATATTCAGCGACCGGCGGGTGCTTATCGATTTGATGGTATCAAATTAGCTATGCCGGTATTCAAGGATATTATTTTACAGTCAACTATTGCTCGGTTTGCACATATCTTAGAAACCCTAAGTAGAAGTGGTGTAAAAATTGTTAACGCTCTAGAAATCGTTGAGGAGACGCTCGGGAATCGTGTTATTGCCAAAGAGATCGCAAATGCGCGTGAGGAAGTAATAAAGGGTATCCCTATTGCGGACGCGCTATCAAAAAGTAAATATATTCCTCAAATGACAATTATGATGATTGCCACCGGTGAACAATCGGGGGCTTTAGATGATATGTTGCTTAATATTGCCGAACAATATGATACTTCGGTAAAATCAAAAATTGAAGGCCTTGCTTCGGCAATTGAACCCATGTTGACAATTTTTATTGGTGTATTTTTATTAATATTTGCGTTAGCAATATTCTTGCCTATGTGGAAAATGATCGATATTGTGAAATAAAATAATTAAAATGAAATTCAGAAATATACATATTAAAAATACGCAGAATAATGGATTCACTTTGATCGAGGTGATCATTGTAATAATGATCATTGGTATTATTTCAATTGTTGCATTTCCTAGGTTTGCCAATACGGTGGATAGCATGAATTTGAGAGTTGCATCCGATAAGTTAAAGGATGACTTACGATATATAAATAATTTTGCAGTAACGAATCACATAAATACGTGGTTTACAGTTGATGTAGCCAATAATACTTACAGTTATGGAATATATAGCACTCCACCAAGTTCAAATCCTGTAACGCTAACTGACCCAGCTACCAATCAACCTGCAATCATCGATTTGGATCAGTTAAATGGTGTGGCAATTACTTCAGAAACTTTAGGAGGTGGCTTTGACTACAATTGGTGGGGTACACCAACTACCGGCGGACAAATAGTTCTAAATGGTACAGTAACTATTGTGATAGAAGAGGAAACAGGATATGTTTATGAATTATAAAAAAAATCAATCCGGTTTTACTTTAATAGATACAATTATTGGTATCGTAATAGTCAGTTTTGTTTTAACAGGCATACTATTTGTAGTAATTGATCTGAACGTTAAAAGTGTAAGAAATGAGACCACAGCCAAAGGTACTACTTATGCCAATTCAGTGATGAATTATATTCGAGCCCACAGATTTGATGAAAACTATAATACATCAGGTAGACCATGGACGTATCCATTGGGTTCCAATGGCGGTGATCGCGACGATATAGACGATTTTATTGGAGCAAATTGGAATATTATTCCCGGGTATACCGATGCAGGATATCAGGCAACTTCCAATGTGTTTTATGTTGATCATACTGGTTGAATTTATTGAATCCTTGTCTGTATGCTACCGATTATAAACGAATTGTAGTATCTGTAAATCATGCCGATTTGCCCAATCCGATTGTATTAACATCTATCATGACAGCTCATGGAAATTAAAAAAATAAAAAAGACAGTTTACCAAAAGATTTGAATGAATCTAGCGGATTCACCATGATAGAATTGGTTGTTGCAATGGTGATAGTGGGCGTAATAGCCAGTTTACTTGTGATCTATATAATGGGAAGCACAGAAGCGTTTAGTAGAGTTCAATCCAGAAAATCACTAATTATTGATGCTACTTCCAGTTTAAAAAAGTTTACCCGTGAAGCGGGATTGACTCATTCAATAATAACAGCAACTGGAACAAATTTTAGGTTTACAACTACACTCGATACCAATTTAGTGGTTGATTATGAAATAAATAATGATGATACCTTTACAAGACGCTTGGGTGGTGGAAATAAAGAATTAATATCACGTGATGTTGATTTTAATAATAGTTTCTTTATGTATTTTGATGTTAATGATAATGTGGCAACTCCAATTAGACGAATTCGTATATCGTTGTTATTTACAAGGAATAATGAATCATCGCGCTTTACAGCGGATGTTTCTCCGGAAACTTTGAGATATTAACATTTGATTATTGGGAGGGAATAATGAAAATCGTTAAAAATGAACAAGGTTTTGTAGTCTCAGTTACAGCAATTATTATTGCTGTGATAGTTGGATTAATGGTTTTATACTTTTCAAATTCTATTTCGTTGAATGTTACAAGTTCCGCTAATAACTATTCCAGCTACACAAGCACACTGGGCAGCTGTTTCGGGTATTGATTATGCCATGATTAAACTAATAACTACGGGATTGGACTGACATAGCAGGTACATATCCTTTTTTTAACGGAAATATTATTGTAGACACCTTAACGATTGACCCAACCAATCAGATAATGCAAATAACTTCAAGGGGTACACACTCCAGTAGCAATCGGATATTATCATTAATGATTCAACCAGTCTGCGGTCAGATTCATTAATAGATGAAAATTTTGATGATGATGACGATTTTGATTTGATCCTCGACGGAGTCGGTCCTGGGGCTGGGCGTTATTGGGGGATAAGTTGCGATGGTGCAACACCTCCATGGATTCTTCCACACTTTGTATCTAACCGGAGCAGACAGCTGTTTTTTCTTTGGTAGTCAAAAGTACAAAATAACAGTGTTTTGGATTAATGAATGTGGTATCACGAATTAGGGGAAGATTATATTTTAACTTTATCCCTGGCTGCTGGAAAGGATATGCGTCAAATGTAAACCAAAGAGAGACTTTCAAAATGGCGATTATTTAGAGAATTTATTAAATGGCAATATCTTAATTGAGCGTTGGAAAGGGATTACCAAGGACCGTTGGAGGTCAGCCAATGACTCCCGGGTCGGAAATTCTACTGTAAATTTTACAACAAACTTTGAAGAATTTAATTTTAATATTACCCAAATTATTGGACCAGCTGATGATATGGTGCTTAGGATTGAAGCTACAAACAAATAGTCTGAAAATATATTGGAATTCAAGGACTAAGTTTATTTGGTTCTGGTGGGTATTCCGTTCTTACTGGCGGCTTCACAGAAATTTAAAAGGAAAATTATATGCAATTATTTATTACTATCACAATTATCCTAACAGCCGGATTTTTAGTATTAGCCGGTATTCTATCTATTGTTTTCACCTGAGTTATTAATTCGTGTTAATGACTATCTAATGGGACTATCCAAAAAGAAAGTAAATGCAAAAAAAGGTAAGTTATTATCTATTGATGTATTTATCTTTACCAAGCGTGTCCTATTCGGATTGGCTCTTATCTTACTCGGTTTTTATTTAGTATATACAATTAGTTTGCTATTTTAGCTAAATACAAGCTGTTCTATTGTGGAACAGCTTGTATTAAAATGGGAATATTATCTAATTGAAAAATGTTACATATCTCTATAATAACAACAGCTTACGTATTGTGGCATGGTATTTGTTACTATATAAGCACAAGATGTTTGAAATTAACGCCTCAAGAGCGATCATTCTCATCATGAAAATTGATGCTTTGAAAGGCAGGTAATAAAAAAAGGAGAATACCATGAAACAAACACTGAGAAACGAGAAGGGTTTCACATTGATCGAATTGATCGTAGTAATTGCGATCATCGGTATCCTAGCTGCTGTGGCTGTACCGGCCTTTCTAAATGTAGTAGAAACTGCACATGAAGCAAATATTGATGCTGTAGCCGGAGTTGTAAGTTCAGGCGTTGTCTTAGCTGCCTCGGATAGTTTAGCAACCAATGGCGTTTGGAGAACACCAACAGCCGCACAGGTTACAATTGCTAATATGGCACAAGAAGTAAGCGCTGATTGGTCAGATGCTGGTGGAGTATGGACTTATGCTCCAACGGGTGGAACAATTACTTACGCTCGTGTTGGCAACAATGACTTTACAGTGACGGTCGCCTACTAACGTATTAAGTTATTTTAAAAGACCTGCTCAATTATTTGAGCAGGTCTTTTTTAAAAGTTTTAAGCATTTAGAGGGGGATCTAAAATGTTTTGGAAAAA
Source organism: uncultured bacterium (assembly GCA_963715945.1). Lineage (GTDB taxonomy): Bacteria > Fidelibacterota > Marinisomatia > Marinisomatales > JAHJCW01 > JAHJCW01. Next base: position 119,338 of record CAVQSL010000015.1, on the reverse strand, counting down.
AGAAGATGGTCTTGCAGTTGCAGAAATAGTAACACTTTTCACACTCGTTAGCATAATAACCTTTTCTGCCCTACCCTATTTTAACAACCTCGTATCAAATACACATAAAACAAACATTATGTCAATGTACAATAATATTAATACTTCTATTATGATCTCAACAATGGATAATGTAGCGGTCAAAGGAACATATACAGTTCCATTTGCACACCAAATCACAAAAAATAGAATTATTAATTTAAAAAATTTGAATCAATGGCAAAATGATGGTGAAGGAACATGGACATACCTTCCAACCGGTGTCCAAATTATATATAATAGAATTGAGAATAATGATTATTCCTTAAAGATTAATTATAACGAATAGTATTCTTCTCCCCAAATTAGGTTTTAATGGTATGAAAAGGATTTCATCTTGGTGGGATATTTTTGCTATTGTAAATTTTAAAACCTAAGCGTACAATACAATCTTTGCGTTAAATTAAATGGTTAAAAAAAATATAGACTATTGTTAATAAGTAGTTTTAATTAAAATTTATTAAATGCTAAAAACCATCAGACTGCGTTTTACAATATTCCTTTTAATCATATTATCAGATTTTATGCTAGCAAACGCTGTAGATACAGTTTGGGTTAATGCCATGTTTTCGCAAGAGGAAAGAGAAATTGCCCTTATTCCTGAGTTTGATGATGCCTACGGTGTTGCTTTTCGCGATATTAATAATGACGGATCGCCCGATCTGTATGTTACACGTTTTCGAGAATTAAATCGATTGCTGATCAATCGAGGTGAGAATTCATCCTTTAAGGATCAAACAATACGAACAGGTTTGGGTGGCAATTTAACTCCGCATCGATTGCAAAATTTGGAATTGGGAGCTAGTATAATTGATTTCAACAATGATGGTTTGCAAGATGTCTTAACTGTCGGTTGGGGCGTTACGACCGCATTGTATAAACAACAAAATAAATTAGATTTTGTCAATTATACTGAAAATAGCGGTTTGGAACATCAAATTAGCGGAAATGCCGGAATCTGGGCTGATGTAGATATAGATGGCGATCTTGATTTGTTTATTACTGATGAACACGGGATAAACCATTTATTTATACAAACAAAGCCGGAAGTGTTCACTGAAATGACAGTTGAATTTGGATTAAATGATCATAGCGTTAGCCAAGGAGCCGCTTTTGGCGATTTAAACGCTGATGGTTATCCAGATTTATATATTTGTAATTGGTTTGAACCTGACTTACTATTATTAAATAGTGGTGGTAATTATTTTGAACAAATACCAATTTTAATAACACACTTAACCGATTCATTAAATTCAAATGGTGTTACATTCGGAGATGTGGATAATGACGGTGATTTAGATATATTAGTCACTGATCGAAATAAGTCTAGCAAACTATATCGAAACGATTTTGATTCTGCTACAACGACGCTCAACTTTACCAATGTAACCGCTAATTCATCACTTTTTAATGATTATCCGGCATATTCGGGAGTCATTGCTGATTTTAATAATAATGGTTTACTCGACGTATTTTTTACAAACATTGGCCCCAATCAATTATTTTTAAATCTCGGGAATATGCAATTTAAATTGACATATACAGAGTTGGTTGAAGAATATGAATATCCTGATGCAAATTATAGTACAGGAGCAGCAGTTGCAGATTTGGATAATGATGGAGACTTGGATTTATTTGTATCTAACAAAGATACATATTGCAAACTTTTTGTAAATCTGCTACAGGATAGTGGCTACCTCAGATTTAGATTTGAAGGAATATATAGTAATCGAGATGCAATCGGTACAAAGGTTTGGCTATTCGAAGAATCTGACAGTGCTCTTAGTAATAGATTAGTAGGTTATAGAGAAATTTCAAGTAATTCGGGCTATTTATCGGCTAGTGAATTGACCACTCATTTTGGAGTGCAACTGAATAAAACATATTCTGTACTTGCGGTATTCCCCTCGGGAAGAGAAGTTAAATTGGATGGTATAATCGCTAATCAATCTCTGGTGATCGAAGAAGCATCAGGAATATTAAAATATTTTAAACGTACGCAGCAGATTATTGGATTGGTCGTTCGACAACCATCCTTTTTATTAAATCTAGCATTAATATTATTCATAATTGCATTAATTGGTTTATTCACCTTCATTGCAATTAAGCGATACTTATGGAAGTCCAAACAGACCACAATATTTTTGGTAATTGTACTATCAATTTTATTTATATTTTGGTCAAGTATGCGTGATCGCCCGGTGTCTGAAACGTTGGGAGTTCAAAGTTTAGTATTACTGGTGATAATTATTTTTACTGCCGGATTCATCGAAAAGTTGCGCCAAATAAATTTAAAGCGATTCGAGTATCGTTTTGTTCTACATCGATTCTCGGAAGAGCTTATCTCGATAAGGAATAACGCACAATTATATGAGCAAATGGTTACCATGATTCAAAGCGCATTAGGAACCAAATTTGTTGGGATCTTTGAGATAAATAATAATAAAACCGGTAAACAATATTTTTCTTCAAATGAAAGCATAAAATGGAAACCAATCACATTTGCCGAGGAACAGATCAGAACACTTTTAACAAATAATGATATTGCTAAAACAAAAATATCATATGAGTTTCGGCAATTTCCATTAAATATTGATCTTGTAATCCCTATAAAAAGACAGAAAAAACTATATGCAATCCTAATCTTATGTAATGATGAAAATGTGAAATTCTATCAGCAAGAAGATATAACATTATTGACTACCGTAGCAAATCAGGCGGCGCTTGCAATAGAGAACAATATATATATTGAAGAGACTAAAACATTAACAAAATCATTGACCGAATCACAAGTGCAAAAACGCTATGTAAATGAATTGGAAGAAAAGAATCTAAATTTAGAAGAACTATATACTGAATTAAAAGAAACACAGTCACAATTAATTCAAAGTGCTAAAATGTCAAGTCTTGGCCAATTAGTAGCAGGTGTCGCGCATGAGTTGAACAATCCAATTGGATATTTATATGCAAATATGAAGGAATTGCAGAAATATATCGATTTGTTAAAACAAAGCGACGAAGGAAAAATCGGAGTATCCACCGAATATATTAAAAGTGATATTGATCAACTGATATTAGAAAGCATTGAGGGTAGTGAGCGTGTAAAAACAATTGTTGGAAATCTGCGCAAGTTCTCACGCTTAGACGAAGCAGAATTTAAATATGCAGATATTCATGAAGGATCTGGATTCAACCATTATGTTAGTTGAAAAGGAACTAGGCAACCGTATCAAATTGCATAAAAAATATTCAGATATACCGCCAATAAGTTGTATGCCCGGGCAGCTTAATCAAGTGTTCCTAAATATGTTGCTTAACGCAATTCAAGCTATTGAAGGCGACGGGAATATTTGGATTTCAACTGCAATAAAAGATAACAATGTAATTGTAAAATTCAAAGATGATGGCAATGGTATTCCTAAAAAACATGTTGATAAAATATTTGAACCATTTTTCACTACCAAGCCGATTGGTATGGGAACAGGTTTAGGATTAAGCATTAGTTATGGAATTATTCAAGCGCATGGCGGTGATATTCAAGTAAAAAGCAAAAAGAAAGCCGGCACCTCATTTATAATTTCTTTTCCATTTAAACCAGAACAGAAAAGTAAATGAATCCAGCAATATTAATCGTTGACGATGAACAACATGTCCTGAATTCAATCAATCGCACCTTACGGCATGATTATAATGTTATATTATCTTTGGATGGGAGATCGGCATTACAAGTGTTACGTGAGCAAGAGGTGTCGGCTATTTTGGCCGATCAACGAATGCCCGGACTTACTGGTTCAGAATTTTTTAGCGAAGCGATTAAAATACAACCGGAGACAACCCGTGTTTTATTGACCGGATACACCGATATAGAGGCAATTATACAAGCAGTAAATGATGGTCAAATTTATTATTATATCGAAAAACCCTGGGAGCCTGATGATTTAAAATTGATAATGGCAAGAGCAGTTGAACGATATCATTTAATTAAAAATAATAAAGAATTATTGCATAAGCTGGAAAGTTCCAATCAGCTGTTAAGTAGTGAAAATATTGTATTGAAAAAGGATGTAGAAGCAAATTATAATTTTGCCAATATTATTGGCAATAGCGAAACGATGAATCATGTATATGATTTAATGAAGAAAGTCATACCTACCAATACAACTGTATATATTTCTGGTGAAACAGGTACAGGAAAAGAATTAATTGCAAGAGCAATCCATTTTAATGGACCACGTAAAGATAAAGTATTTGCAGCTCAAAATTGTGCTGCTCTGCCAGATACTTTATTAGAGAGTGCTTTATTTGGCCATAAAAAAGGTGCATTTACCGATGCAGTAGCTGATAAATTGGGATTATTTGAGGTGGCAGATGGCGGAACGGTATTTTTAGATGAAATATCAGATACTTCATCGACATTACAACAAAGAATGTTGAGAGTAATCCAAGAAGGCGAATTTCAGCCGGTTGGCTCAAATAAAACAAAAAAGGTCAATGTTAGGATTCTTTCTGCTACAAATAAAGATCTTCTTGAAATGGTAAAACAAGGAAAATTCCGAGAAGATCTATACTATAGAATTAACGTATTTCCGATTTATGTTCCGCCATTAAGGGATAGGATGGACGACATTCCTTTGCTTACCAATTATTTCCTAAATAAATATATGATACAAGCAGGGAAAGATATTAAAGGTTTGTCTGATGATGCACTAAAATATTTACTATCAATTCAGTATCCAGGGAATATTCGTGAACTAGAAAATATTATTCAACGCGCTGTAATATTAGCCGGAAACGAGCAAGTAATAACATTAAAACATCTTAATACCGAGTGGGAAGTAAACCGATCAAAAATAGAAACTAGGCACAATTTACCTTCAGATAGTCATATATCATCTTTGCCAAAACTTGTGGAAGAACTTGAGAAAAAATATATCACTAAAGCACTCGAATTAAATAAGGGTAATATTAGCAAAACCGCAACTGCCTTAAGTTTAAGTCGGGCAGGGTTGTATAAAAAGTTAAAACGATATAACCTTATCTAATATGTATACAAAGTATGCAATTAATATGCGTACAAAGTATGCATATTAATAATCAATTTAATTTCATTCCATAATAAATATTCGGTAAGTATTTGATAAATAATAACATATGATGATATGTTTGAAATAATTAACTTTGGCATAGTTATTGTGTCTAATATAATAGAGTATAAATAGCGATGAGGTAACAAAAATGAAAAAGATTAAAAATTCAATAATTATAATTTTAACAATAGGTTCAATATTGATTCTGCAAGGTTGCTACACACAAATGGAATCAACCAAAAAGGTGAAAGTTGTCAAACAACCGACCTATGAAACCAGAACTTATACATACATACAACCTGTAGTAGATGATTCTTTGGTATATTATCAAGATGAGAATGGTAACGTTTTCTTTGAGGACGAATATGGACATATAAATTATGTAGAAAGTGATTCGGTCTTCTCAACAGCTTACCAAAAAGGTTTTACACTTCAAACTCCCGTTACCCAAGTAAAAGAGTATCATTATTATTACGATGATACAAACTATTATAATATGCACAGCCCCTATTATGACAATTTTAGCTGGAATGTGAGTTTCTCGTGGGGTAACCGCTATTATAATCCATATCGTTATTATAATTACTCTCCTTATTACGGGAATAACCATTATGCAAGTTGGTATTGGGATTATCCATACTACAATTCATATTGGGGACATAGTCCTTGGTATTCCTATCAACATGGATATTATTGGACACATCATTATAATAATTATGGTGGCGGGTACTGGTATGGTGACAACTATTGGTATAATAAAAAATATAATCGCGATAAACGCGATTGGGATCGCCGCGGAACTAATTATGGTGATCGAAACAGTTATACCACACGTAACAATACAAAAACCAGCAATGGATACACAAATGGCGTGTCTAATCCAGTGAATGTTAAAAAACCGAGTTCTACAAATGAACGGACAGTTATTAAAAGAACCAACACCGGTACTGAAAAACAAGTGCCAAGAAAACCATCTGGTTCAGAAGTAAAAAGAACTAGAACAGAATCAAACGATGTGAAACGTAATGACACTAAAAATAATACAAAATCAAACACTAGAGTACGTTCTACTAATAAGAAAGATACCGATAGCAATTTAAATCGGATTCCAAGCGGGAGTACAAACAGTACAAGAATTAGAACACAGGTAATGGTTAAACCAAATACTAGTGGATCAACAATTTCTACAGCAAATAGAACATCACCTAGTCGTACACAAGTTGTGGTTGACCGTAGTCCTGCAAGACAAAATACTTCGAGAGAAAGTGTTTCTAAAAGTGTAGTCCGTAGGGCTATACCGGTAATAGTTAAATCGGCTGTTAATAGAGTTTCAAATCCCAAGAGTTATGTTTCGAAAACTGCCGATAAACGTACCACTCGTTCCAATAGTTCTGTTAAAAGTAACACAAAAAGTACTTCAAAAAGTAGTTCATCCACACAATCTAGTAGTGGTTCATCATATCGCTCAACGAGTAGTAACAAGTCTTCATCATCTGGAACTAGTTCAAGATCGTCGAGCGGAAATACTAGCAGTAGATCAAGAAGAAATTAGAAGTGAGAAATAAAATGAAAAAAATAATTATGAAGATGAATATCGGATTACTACTAACAATCGGGTTAGTAAACGGACAAAGTGCCTATGATGCAATACACATTACAGAAAATGAAGAAGGGTTTGGTACACGTGCTTTGGCGATGGGTGGTGCTTACACAGCTGTAGCAGATGATTATTCAGGCATTTATTGGAATCCGGCTGGCTTAGGTTCGATTACCAAAACTGGGATTCATGCAGAATTATCACACTTGCAATTTTCCAACGATGCAATTATATATGGGCAATTTAACTGCTAATAATCAAGGATTTACTAAGCTTAAATCACTTGGATTTGTAATGCCTCTACCTACTTCTCAAGGGAGTTTTGTAATAGCTGGTGGCTACAATAAAATATTAGATTATGATGATCACTTGTATTTTGAAGGGTTTGGAGATGTTTCCAATGATATTGGTTTTGAGATTGAAGATGAAAATGGCGATATATACTTTTATCCATTTGATCAAGGTGTTTACAGACAAGAAGAAGTTCGTAGCGAAGGCGGATTAAATCAATGGAGTTTTGGTGGAGCTCTTGCACTTTCTCCTAATTTCACAATTGGATTAACTACTTCGTTAGTACATGGCAAGGAAGAATATAATTTGGGATTTTCACAATTTGACGATGATGATCTGTATAATGTATATCCTGGAGATTTTTATGAATACTCTGTAAATCAATATTTGCTATCAGATTATTATGCATTTAATCTCAAACTTGGTGGAATGGTTGACCTCAATAATATGATAAAAGTTGGGGGAGTTATAACTTTACCATCAAAATATTACGTTGAGGAAACACACTCTTTTAGCGATGATTTAGTCTTTGATGATGGCACAAATGATCCTACTGAGGATACCGGTAATTGGGAGTATACTTTTAAAACACCCTTTATATTCGATGCCGGAATAGCTTTTACAAATAAGCTAATTACTCTATCTGCTGCTACTCGCTACCGTGACTGGTCACAAACGCGTTTTGAAGGATCTGATTATGAATTACATAATCAAGATTACAGGAATATGGTTAGCGAGAATAATGCTTTAGCTCGTGACTATGATCAGGTACTTGAGTATAGATTAGGTGGTGAAGTACTACTACCGGGATTGAACACTAAATTACGAGCTGGTTACACACGAATACCATCGCCTTTGCGTGATATAAATGATGACCGAATCACATACAGTGCCGGGGTTAGTTTTAAGGTGGATAATAATGTTAGTCTCGATTTTACCTGTCTAAAAAGTGATTGGACTCGTGAGAGTTGGGATATTTATACTCCTGCCGGAGTTAAAGAGAGTATTGCAACACGTAAGGTGTTAATAGGTTTGACGTATAACCTCTGATAATCACCGTTCTCAGAGGACACAATAAAAAAGGGAGCAAAACGCTCCCTTTTTTATTTTAATTATATTTATCCTTACCTTAGTTTATCCTTAGAAAAAAGGGAGATTTATTTATGTATTCTGCACGCCGTTTATTCACAATGCTATTTATTATATTATTTATTTTTTCCTGTAAGAAAAATCCAACCGGTTCAGATCCTATTTCTGTAAAATTTCCTGATGCAAATTTTGAAGCATTAATAAGAGAAGTGTTAAATAAACCAACAGGGGAAATATTTGACACTGAATTACTTACCATTACAAAATTAGAAGGAGATAGTCGAGAGATTATTGATATAACCGGAATAGAGAATTGTACTAACCTAGATACAATCGATTTTAGATGGAATGATATTATTGATGTAAGCCTCTTATCCGGTTTGATAAAACTTGAAAAATTAGATTTAGGTAGTAATAATATTACTGATATTAGTGCTCTATCCAGACTTATAAAACTTCGTGATATTTCGGTTGCGAATAATGAAATTACCGAGATTACTCCATTAGCAACCTTAATAAAACTTAATGAATTAGCAATTAGCTCTAATAAAATTAGTGATATTAGTGTTTTATCAGCATTCACTGAATTGACAATATTATATTTAGGCGGAAATGATTTTACCGATATTGGAGTCCTTTCCAATTTAACGAAACTTAAGTATTTATATTTATCACAAAGAAATCTTAGTGATATTAGCGTATTGTCAGGACTAATTAACTTAGAACAACTTAATTTAGCATACAGTTCTGTTACTGATTTGAGTCCAATTTCAGATCTTATTAAATTATTTCACTTAGATATATACTTAACTCCTATCGAGGATATTATTCCGTTGGCGGGACTAATAAATCTAACGCATTTTTACGGTAGTTATTGTAAAATTTCAGATTTAAGCCCACTCCAAGGACTAACCAAACTTGAACGTCTCAATCTACCGGGCAATAATATTTCCAGTATTGAACCTTTGTCAAATTTAACAGAACTCAAAACTTTAGACCTGGGATGGAATAGTATCTCTGATATTCAACCATTATCAGGCTTAGTAAATCTTCAAATATTAGATATTTCTACTAATCCAATAACTGATATTTCAGTAATATCAGGCCTAGTCAATATTTAAATAATAGGTCTCGAACAATTGCATCTAAATGATATTAGTTTCTTGAGCAATTTACTCAGTTTGTCATTTATTAATTTGAGAATTAATGATATTAGTGATATAAAAACGTTAGTGACCAATAGTGGTCTTAACAATGGTGATATTGTAAATCTTACTTATAACCCTCTCAGCGATACATCAAAAAATATTTATATTCCACAATTAGAGGCTAGGGGAGTTACGGTAAATCAGTAACTAGCAAGTAAACTATTTATCCAGGGGATTGAATTTTGTAATGTTGAAATAAATCCTGATGCAGGAACATGGAGAACATCGTCAACGGGATTAAATTGAATTGAAACCCCAAGCTCCATTAATTTGTTCATCTGCCATTCTACTTCAATGAATGGGAATTGATCGTCAATCCTACTATTGATCACATAAAAATGTTTCTTTAGTAGAGTATGAATATCACTATTTAAATATGGATTATCATTTTGATCATCCATTAGATATGGTATTGAGTCCCAACCGTATCTACCAGATACAGAAATTGCTCCGATAAATTGTTGTGGTAGTTGTTCTACAACATACCAAGCCATTATAGCCCCCATGCTATAACCAGAAATAATATATGAATTATCGTCTATCAAATAGTGTTGTTTCGTATCATTAATAATTTCTTTAATTGATTCTATCCCCTCTATTTTATCCCAACCAAAGTTCGAAGGAGAGTTTGGCGCTACAATTAATAAATTTGTTTCATATAGTGCAGGTACATATAAATTCTCTAATATCCAAAATGCTGTGCTAGAATCGACCCTTGTTCCCCCATGTAATACAATTAATAAAGGATAGGACTTTGATGAATCAAAATCATTAGGAGTAGAGATATAATAATGCAGTTCTCTATTATTATATATTATAGAAGATTGGGAAGTCTGACGAGAATGTATTGTAACTGTGTCACAGCAACTCACCAATACTATTAAAGAAACAAAAATTAATGTAAGTGATAGTGCGTATTTCAATATATTTTGAATGACAATATGAAAAAACAATTTTGTACCCCGGACAGGATTCGAACCTGTGGCCCACAGCTTAGAAGGCTGTTGCTCTATCCATCTGAGCTACCGGGGCAATTTAGAGGCGGAAATTAGGGCAAATTCTAAAAATATTTTAATACAATATCAGTTAAAATAGTAGTAACAAAATATAATATAACTCTCGAGGGAGCCTCGACGAGAAATATCTTGCAACTTTTCATAGATATTAGTACACTTATCATCGAGAGAATAGCGTTAGACTTATATTAGAATAACAAATAGGAGAAAAATTATGGCTGAAAAAGTAAAAACCTGTGGAGTAAAAAAAGAATCTGGCTTTCTTTATTATTTAGACAAACAAGGTGATGTATCACGCTCAAAAATGGCACGTGCAGGAAAGGGCGGTGGCAAAGCCGAAAAAGTAGCCAATACTAATGTTAAACGTGAAAGTGGTTTTTTATACTTCATTGATAAAGATGGTGATGTATCGCGTGCCAAAATGGCTCGGGGTCGTAAATAGTAAAAATCTTTATTTTAATAAAAAAGCCTTCTTATGAAGGCTTTTTTATTAATAAATATTAATTTAGCATTAATGACGCAATTTAAATTTCACTCAGTTATATGAATATCTATTCATTTATTAGATTATCTGTTCTATTATTATTTTTTTCATCTGTTTTTAGTCAAACGCCAATTGTAACAAATATTGAGTTTATTGGACAAAATAGAACCAAAGCATACATTATAGAAAGAGAAATACAACATACAATAAATGTTCCCTTAGATTCACTACTTGCTGAAGAAGATCGCCAACGATTAGAAAACCTTGGGATATTTAGTGTGGTGACCTTGCAAATATTCACTCAAAATCAAAATGAAGTCGTACTGCGATATACTCGTAATTGAATCATGGCGATTTTTCCCAATGCTAACACCGATATATGATGAGCAGTGGGGTTGGTCAGTTGGTGCAATGCTAATGATTAGTAATTTCCGTGGAAGAAATGAATCTCTTGCAATTCAAGGTCAATATGGAGGTCAAAATACACTTGGTGTAGAATTCTCAAATCCCTGGATATTTGGAGATCATGTATCATTACAAATGGGTGTTGGTCACGATATTTACAGTCATACTTTTCTACCATATGATATCGACAATAATCATATGCAATTTGGAATAGGTAAATATTTAACAAAAGATATCCGAGCTAAAGTAGGATTGCAAGTTGTTGATAAAACATATTCTAATGAATTGGGCAATCAAAACTATCAGTATTTTACTCCATATTTAATTTTTAGGTACGATACAAGAAACTTATATAATAATCCTAGCAAAGGTATTATTAATACCAACAGTGTATTGTTTCGCTTAGATGCAAAAGGTGAAAGAAATAATCAGGTGGTATGGAATCACTCTACAAGTTATTTTAAAGAATTAATTAGTGGTAAAAGAAATATGGTAGTTGGTACTAATCTTGCTAGTCTATTGTCATTCAGTAAGGACCTTGATGTTTGGTACGACTATATCGGAGGTGCCTATACAGTTAGAGGATGGAATGTACCTACCAATCAGTTATTTGAAAATGAGGAACAATTCTATAGATTTGGTATGAATTGGTTAACGGCATCTGTGGAGGTTCGGCAAACAATAATTCCTAAGTTCGCTACAAAATTGGATAATGAGTTTGGCTTGTCCATTGTGGCATTTGCCGATATTGGAGTAATAAATAATAATATATCGGATTTATTTAGAGAAACACCACTATTCGGAGCAGGAGTCGGTATACGTATTCCATGGCCCGTAATTAAAACTTTAAGATTAGATTACGGATGGTCATTTTATAAAGGAAATTATATGGAACAGGCGCTTCATTTTTCCTTTGGCGAAAAGTTTTAATCTATTTCTTTCTTCCTAAAATCATCGCTTTCTCAAATCGATTTTCTGTTCCATCTCTTAAACGTACAATATTACTACGATGTGTATAAATTGCAAACCATGGTACTAATAATGCGAATATTAGTAAGGACAATGCACTTTGGTGAATCCCTAAAATCGGTAATATTAATAACAATATTGGTAAAGCAATAGTCGCAAAAATTGAGCTTAGCGACACATATCCGGTAGTCATGAGTGTTATGGCAAATACTAAGAGACATAGCGGAAATGCTATCGGGAATAGCGCTATAAGCATACCTGCTAAAGTACCGATACCTTTTCCACCGCGAAATCCTGCAAATATCGTATAAGTATGACCCAATACCGCTGAAAATCCACATAATATTTGCGTAACACCAACATCTGCAATTGGCTGTCCTTTAAAAAGTGTGGTAGCGTAAATGAGCTGTCGGAAACCATCCTTTAAATATATCAATCAAAACAACAACTAAAGCCGGTTTCCAGCCAAGAACTCTAAAGACATTGGTTCCACCTGCGTTCCCACTGCCATGTTGGCGGATATCAATTCCTTTTAATAGTTTCCCGGCTAGTATGCTAGTGGGGAATGAGCCAGTTATAAAACTAAGCAAAAGCAATAGTAGTAATTGTATGTAGGATTCAACCATTTATTAATATCCTGTATTTGAACTGCAATACCCATGGCATTAGTGCCGGCATGAGTTCCCAGTCCGGGACCAATTTGAGAAAAAAATACATTTTCTTTCCCAATTATATTGATAAAATGGTTTTCTAATTTACGGGCACGCTGTTCACAATTACCATGTGCAATACCAATTCGATATTTTGAATTTTGTGGTATTTTTTTCTCTACATATTTAATAAAACGATCATAGAGATTATTTTTGCCAAATATTTTTCCATCGGATACTATTGCACCATTTTCATCAACAGTTAGAATTGGATGGGCATGTAATAGATCAGCAATGGTTTTTTTAGATTTGGAGATACGGCCACCGCGCACAATATATTCAAGCGTATGTAATAAAACATAAATTTTTGTATTTTTTATCGCATTATTTATATCGATCAATAATTTCGTCGCTAGATTTATTAGCTTCAATTGATTCCGCTGCGCGTACAGCGATTAATCCGGTTCCGATAGACAGACTATTGGAATCAATTACAGTCGTGGGGAAATTAGTAAGAGTTTTTGATGCCGTGAGAGCTGATTGCATTGTTCCACTGGATTTAGCAGGTAAATGAATTGAGATGGCAGATTCAAAATGCGTAGCTAAAAATTGATACTGCCGTCTAAAGTCTCCTGGAGAAGGTTGGCTTGTTTTGGGATGTATAGGATTAGTTTGCAGCTCATCCCAAAATTCCTCAGCTGATATGGTAACTTTATCAATATAATGTTTATCACCAAAATTTAATCTTACGGGAACTACGTGTATATTCCTCTCTTCCAATATTTCATCGGGAAGGTCTGCGGTGGAATCTACAACTATAGCGATGCGTCTTTGTTGCTTGTAGGCATCTTTCTGCTGCTGTACCATATCATCGGCTTTATCATTAGATACTTTGCCAAAACTTCGACATACTTCAAATACTATTTTAGGTCTATCGGTATGTATATGTACTTTAGCTTTATCTTTTGAACCTGCTATTATCAATGAATCGCCGAGATTCATTAGTTGGTCTTTCAGTTTTATTCGATTGATATTCTCCATACTAATGATACACTCAGTACAGTAGCGATATCTTTCGTTAAACTCTAATTTCTCAATATTCAATTTGGGTGTTCGAGGAGTACTTACCCTACTAATTTTACCTTCGCTAATAAATTCCTGAATTCCCTGCAATAGATCGACAAAGCCCTGCCCACCGGCATCTACAACGCCGGCTTTTGCCAATACTTTAAGTTTTTTTGGTGTTTCTTTAAGAGATTTTCGTGCAATTTTTAAAGCTCGCTCTAGAATTTCTACAAAATCTGAATGTTTTGTACTTAGTCTAATTAATGCGTCAGACCAGTCACTTATTACTGTTAAAATTGTCCCTTCGACTGGATTTAGTAATGCTTGGTAAGAATATTGTTTTCCAATTTTTACGGCATCGGCAAATTGCTGTGTTGTCACTTTAGCATGGCTATGCAATCCTTCTGCGAGACCAACTAAAAATTGAGCAAGGATTGAACCAGCATTGCCTCGTCGCGCCATCCAATGCGGAATCAGCAATTATAGTGCTCATGTCGGCTATATTGGAATGAACATTCTGTTGGATATCATCTTTTATCGTTAATAGAGTGTATGCCATATTTGTACCCGTATCAGCATCGGGCACGGGAAACACATTTATTTTATTTAGATAATCTTCCCGCTCAAGAACCCTTTGCAGTCCTGCTGATAATACACGATATAAGCGGATTCCATCTAGGTATTTAATACTCATAATCGCAATTTAAATATAAATATTGTATTTATGGAAGTTGATTATTCTCCGGAGATATCATCCCACCAGATATCAAAGTTTTTAATCCTTCTTCAATGCTAAGACCTGAGGGTATGACATCCTTTTCTCTCATAAATAGCACAAATCCGGTTGTTGGATTAGGCGTTGAAGGTAGAAAAATGTGGACGTATTGTTCGCCACTTTCACTCTTAGAATAGGCCGTTATAAAAGCTAAAGTCCACAATTCTTTTCGAGGATATTCAATAAAAACAACTTGCTTAAAGTTCCCTTTCCCGGCCTTTGTAAGTGTTTGCATAATTTGTCGGGACGAAATGTATATCGTATTAATTAAGGGCACTTTCTCCATTATTTTTTCAAATAATAAAAATAGTCTTTTCCCAAGAACATTACTGACAATTAAGCCAATGAAAAATATAACTATTAAGGCTACAATAAATTCTATTATAGTTGCTAGGGCTTCATTATTACTGAAAAATGGAATAGTTCTTAAATATGGTATATTTGGAGCAATTCCTATTACGAATTTTAATAATACGTATGTTATATAAATTGGTAAGAGAGTAAGTAATCCAGTAAGAAACTTATTTCTTATTTTTCTAATAGGAATTTTCTTGGACAACTTTTTCTGTCATATCACAATATATTCATATTTTTGCTTTCAAGATCAAGAAGATATCTTTTCATCTTTAATCCGCCGGCATAACCACCAAGTTTTCCATTTCTTGTAATAATCCTATGACATGGAATAATAATTGGAAGCGGATTGCGAGCATTGGCAGTTCCAACTGCACGTGCAGCTTTTGGACTGTTTAATTGTTGGGCAATTTGACCATATGATGCAGTTTTGCCATATGGTACTTTTGCAACTTCAGTTAAAGCTTTTTTATAAAATGAAGCAATTTCTAATTTTGTTTCAATTTTGAACTGTTTTCTTTTGCCACTAAAATATTCAGTAAGCTGATTAATTACATCTTCAAAACCTGATTTATTTTCAACAATATCTTCATTTGGGTATTTTTCGTGTAAAACTTGTTTAGAAATATCTTCATTTGGTAATAGAATTCTCAATAGGTTTTTATCATCGCGTACTAATCCCAATGTTCCAATTGGTGATTTAAATTTTGTATAATACATCATATTATTTTCTCCTATAATTTACTAATAAGGCACCTAAAATAATCAAACTAGCACCTGCCAAAATTAGGAATGATAATTGTTCATCTAAAAATATCCAACCGATAAAGATCGCGATTATCGGCGGGAAAAACGTAACATAGGTAATTTGAGCTAAAGTTAAATATGAAAACAACCAATAGTATAATGCAAAAGTAATTACTGAACCAAAAACAATTAGATAAGCCGTTGCCAATATGTTTGGTGTAGTCCATATCATAGCAGGGCCTGGCTCAGTTAATAGTGCTATAGTAAATAAAAATATACCGCCAATGGTTTGAGCCATGGCATTTAACTGATATGTGTTTACTATGGATTTGTGTTTTTTTAAATATGCATTTGGCCAAGATGCAATAAGAACGGCTAATAAGATAACAAAAACACCAATTATAACATTATCACCACCCAAATTCCCACTTTTCGCAACAATTAATATGGTTCCTATTATTCCGAATATAAGGCTAACGATCCTTTTCGAATTTAATTTCTCGTCGGATAAATAAAAATGGGCTATGATTGATGTTGTTATCGGAAAAGCAGCCCACAGAATTGACGCTAAATTTGAATAAACAAACTGTGTTCCCCAATACGTCAGAAAATAACTAATCCCAAAATTAAATATCCCAAATTGTATATATATTGAGATTGCTCTTTTGGTTAAAGGTAATTTTTCTCGACGGATGAGCATTAATCCCCAAAATATCAATCCGGCCACGATAAAACGGATTCCAACTGCATAAGTTGGGACCATTCCCTCATTAAGACTTATCTTAAGTGCAAACCAAGTGGTCCCCCAAATTATGGAGCATAAAGCATAGGATATATAAATTTTGGTTTTCATGGTAGGTTACAGTAGAAATATAATCGCCCTGCAGGATACAGGGCGATATAAATATTTACCATAAGTTGTTTTTCAGTGAATATTATTTTTGTTTTGTATGAAGTAAGGCAACAATCGGAGTGGCAATAAATAAACTGGAATAAGTTCCAACAATTATACCAACTATCATGGCAAAAGCAAAATTATGAATAACCTCACCTCCGTATAACCACAAGACAAACACCACAAAGAATGTAGTTAATCCTGTAATAATTGTCCGGCTTAATGTTTCATTTAGGCTCGAATTGATAATTGAGTAATATTCATCACGTCTACGATTTTTAATATTTTCTCGAATTCTATCAAAAATTACAATAGTATCATTGAGTGAATATCCAACTATTGTTAAAAAGGCTGCAATGATTGATAAGGATACTTCCAAACCAAGAATTGAAAAAACACCAAGAGTTATGATAACATCATGTGCAAGGGCTACAATAGCACCTAAAGCAAATTTAAATTCAAACCGAATAGAAATATAGATAAGAATTAAACCAAGAGCAGAGATAATTGCCATGATCACTTTACCACTAAGTTCAGCACCAACTTTAGGGCCAACCTTTTCGACGTTCAGTATAAAGTCTTGGGCACTTTCCGGAACACTTTCAGGGAATGCTTTATATAAATGATCAATAATCGATTGAGCTAAATTGCCATGTTCGCCTTCTTGGCTAGCAAGCCTTACTGAAATATTTTCAGGATCACCAAAATATTTAATTTCCTGTTTACTGTAATTATTAATTACACCATCAATGTTCACACTACTTAATGAATTACGAATATCGTTAACATCCATTTCCTTTGTGAATTTGACGGCTACCATTGTACCGCCCTCAAAATCAATACTTAGTTTTGGTCCGCCATGCCATATTAGAGAGGCTAAGCCTATTAAAATAATTACTCCGGAAAGGATAAATCCTTTTCGCATTTGTTTCAAAAAATCTATGTTTGTGTCTTTTAAAAGTCTCATATGCTTAGCTTCTGTATATTTTTACGGTTTGTCAGTGACATAAATATCGTACGTGTCACAAATACTGCTGTGAACATACTAATTACAATTCCCCAAAATAGGACTGTTGCAAATCCTCGAATCGGACCCGTTCCAAATTGATATAAAACTAATGCAGCAATAGCCGTTGTTACATTTGAATCAATAATTGCCGTAAGTGCACGATCATAACCGGCATCAATTGCTGCGCGAGCAGTTTTCCCTTTTAGCAATTCCTCGCGGATTCTTTCAAAAATAATAACATTGGCATCGAGTGATATACCCATTGTTAATATCAATGCTGCTATACCGGGGAGTGTTAAGGTCGCCTGTAGTAGCGCTAATATTGAAAGTAATATTATCATATTCCAAAGCAGGGCAAAGTTTGCAATTAGTCCTGAAAATTTGTAGTAAATCAACATAAAAACCATTACAATTATCAAACCTAATATAGCAGATCTGGTCCCTTGTTTAATGGAATCTGCGCCCAATGACGGGCCAACAATTCTCTCTTCAATAATTTCAACTGGTACCGGCAATGCACCTGCCCTTAGAACAATTGCAATATCTTTTGCTTCGTTTAAATCTGCAAAACCTTCAATCCGTGTTCCGCCACCGGATATTTTCTCTCGTATAGAGGGTGCCATGTGTACTTTATTATCTAAAACTATCGCAATCCGACGACCAATATTAGCGCCAGTAATTCTGGACCACTGTTTGCTACCATCGCTTGTCATATCAAGTATGACTGTGGGCTGTCCTGCAATATCGCTTCCTGTTCCGGCAATGTTTTCTTTGGCTTCAGATATTACTCCGCCTGTTAACTCCGGTTCATTTTCTAAATGATAGAGTCTATAAATATTTATTTGATTTCCATTGGCATCAGTTAATTCTTCGGATTTGTTACCTAATGAGAATTTACCGGCTGTAGATTCGAGCAGGTTTTCAACTTCAGGTAATGATAAAATCTTATTTACTGCATAAACATTGGATTCAGGTACACCAATATCGTTATTAAAGTTTCTTAAAAGTGATGAAAATGGTCTATCTTCAAATAGACGTTCGTCGACAACAGCGCTTGGGTCTTCACTGGTCGAAGTCTCTTGGTCATTATCACCAAATAATTCACTAACAGTTATTGTTTTGTCTTCACTTACTTGTTCAACTATTTCTTTCTTTGGTTCGATCGGTTCTGCTAATTCTTTACTTGTGTTAATGATGTCCTTATTACCTTTTAGAACATTATCAACACGAATCAGCATATCTTGTGTGATTTCAGCATCTTTGACCAAATAAAATTCTAATAGTGCAGTACTTTGCAATAGATCACGAGCACGTTCAGAATCCTGAATTCCGGCTAATTCGACAATAATACGCTGACTACCCTGTTTTTGAATTGTCGGTTCAGAAACACCAAATTGATCAACTCGGTTTTGAAGAATTTCGAGTACGCGATTGATTGCATCATCCGATTCATCTTTAAGTTTGACTATGATCTCCTCAGTGGATGCGCCGTACTCATGAAAATACCGCGCTAAGCGGAGATTATCTTCGTCGGAAATGCTAGTAAATAAGTCAAAGAAGTCTGCATCCGGCTCGTTAAGTCTGCTAGTTACTTTGTTAAGAGCATTTTCTAAATCTTTATCTTTATTAATTGCCAAACCGCTAACGAGCGTAGGTAAATCGACTTCTAAAACAATGTACATACCACCTTTAAGATCTAGTCCTTGTTTTATTATCTTTGATTCAATTGATTTTAATTTACCTTCTTCACGGAGTGTTTCCTTCTTCTCTTCTGACATTTGTTGAAAAGAAACTGATGGCCACAAAGCGTAAATTGCCCATGAAAGAATTAATGCAATTATGATGTATCTTGGAGTTAATTTTTTATTCATTTAATTGTGAATTTTGTTATATAAAAAAGTCCGCAAATATACCTTAAATGCGGTTTGGCAGTCAATTTCTATTTATAATAAAAGAATTAATTAAAATAACTTTTCGCGATCTACTTTTTTAGTCCGCGCACTACTAAATCGTATTAGTTATATATCATCCTGTAAATAATATCATCAGGCAAACTTCCATCAAGTATTATGGTATTCCAATGCTCGTTGTAAACATGATATTTCAGAGTGATATTAAATTGCGTTCGCAAAATATATCCTATAAAACCTACAATTCTTTTTCTGCAATTAAGATCTTATCTTTAGCAAATATACCACCTTTTAATTGTTCATCATTAATATAAGCGATACCATTTTCATCATGTGGCTCGCCATAAGTCGAATGGAGCGATTTAAGCCCGCCTAACCATTTGCGCTTATCACACAGATATACCAGATCACCCGGATTGGCTGCCATGGCTTGCATATCATCTTTTGAGAAACGTATTTCATCTATGTCGTTTTTGATTAAGTTATAATGCACCCGGACTTTTTCACCTTTGGCATCATTCGGTTCGCTACCTTTAAAGAATCTACGTGCATCTTGAATGCTAGAGGCAGTAAGACCTTTTGTATGAGTTTCAGGATCATAGCCAACCACATAATAGTTTACGACTAATGGAAGTATCAATATTGAAAAAATAATTGCCATCAATATCGGAGTCATTGATGCAAAATTAATAAAGAATGAGAAAATAGTAATCGTGTACACAATTGATAAAATAGAAGTCAGTATTGCCATTATCATATTTGTATTAGGTAATCTATGCACCCATTCCACAAATTTAATTTGTAGCCTTGTCGTCCAGGCCACTAATACCCCAACACCAGCACATACTACAATATTGTACAGTGCACGTATATAGGTGTAAGGATGGCTGGGATTCATTGTTATACCATGATCAAATGGAGCAATCAACACTCCTGGATACTGAGCGCCTAGTAACATTAACGCTACGCCTCCAAGGAATGTTGTAATCACAGCAGCCGGAGTGAACCGTTTCCAGAAAACGCCTAGGAATATTGCTACTACTAAGGGTGGTGTTAGAGTAGAATGAAAATACCCATGCGCCTCATAGACAGTTGGAAAACTATTGAAGGGTATCACAGCTAACACACCAAGCGCTGTCACAACTACTGAAGAGATTCTTGCCATAAGAAGTTCACGACGATCAGTCTCTTTAAGATTAAGTACTTTTTTACTCATGAAACCTTTAATCGGTCGATAAACATCATTTACAAAAACAGCCGAAGTCGCATTTACCAAAGTATCCACCGTACTCATTAGGGCCGCTGTTAGAGCGGCCATCACAAAGCCAAACACTCCCGGTCTGGAAACAATATTAGCTACAACTACAAATATCTCATCCGGTGATACAGAAGGACTAACTATATCGGGGCTTACGATACTGATAGCCTTGCCAACCCAACCGGCATTGCCGACAACAATCGCGGAGATTGGCAAAAAGAACAAGATATTTATTACCGCAGCCTTGCGTCCTTCATTCACACTTTTACAAGACATAAAACGCATTATTAGTCCTTGATTCATGAATAGGAATCCTATCGAACCCGCGATACCGTCTTGCCAAAATATTCCGGCAAAATTAAAATCAGGCGGACGATTAAAATCAGCTAAGGGCATTCGCCAAGATATAGGTAATATATCCCAAAATGCTTGGAACCCTCCTAAATATGTAATACCAAAAAAGAAAAGCAATAATCCAGCGAATATTAGGATAAATCCTTGCAATAGATCGGTAAAGATAACGGCAGTTTGTCCACCAAAAGTAATATAGATTCCAGTGATAACTGCAATAATCGCTATCACTCCCATCAGTGTAACCGGCAAATTAGTCCCAAAGAATGTAAAAGATTCAGGGAGAAGAGGAATCAACGCCTTGCCTAATGTAAGAAAGCCGATTCCAATATAGCCGATCATATAAAATAATAATAATATCGTTGCAATAAACCGCGATGAAGGGCTAAATCGTTTCTCAAAATATTCTGGAATGGAACGAACTTTGGAATAAACAATGATCGGTAGCCAACCAAACAAGAAAAATGGTACAAAGAACCAATCATTCATATAGGTCATTGTAGAGGATAAACCGTGCTCAAAACCCTTGGCAGAATACTTCACAAAACTATGACTACCGACCCCCGTCGCTACAATGGACATTGTTATCAGCCACCAAGAAAACCGTCGACCACCGAAAAAGAAATCAGTCGTGGATCGTGTATATCTGCCAAAATAACTTCCAAATAACATAACAAAAGCGAAATAAACTATCATTACTATCCAATCGGTAGAAGTACCGATGTTATGAAAAGTTTGTACTCCGGTATGCTCCATTATACCCTCGCTTTCTTATTTAACTTATAATGACCATATCCCAATGTTATTATCATGAATGTTAACCAAAGGAATAAACTTGTCTTTAAGCTAAGGATTTCTAATGCTGCTAAATTCCATAAAGCATGCATAACCATAAAGTAGATAAAACCGTATAATAGTATTAATAGCCAATTTCTATGGTGTTGTCTTTTTAGATCCAAAGAACCACTCTTAATAGTTACTATTAACCCAATTGTAAACAACAGACCTCCAATACCATATAGATATATGTAAGGTAACCAAGCATGTGAAAAAGGCATTCTAATATTCTTTTAATTTTAACTTATCAAATTGTTGTTTTAGCTCATTATGAGTATCAAGCAATTCTTCAACCATTCAATTTGAATGACTAATAATGGGCATGAAATTTGTAGTGTCAGGTTACAGTTTTACAATAGAAATAATTAGATATGTTAATATATTTCAGCATATCGGATACTTTGCTTTGCTAAACTTTAAGCAACATGTTCTGCAATAAATTGGTAATCTTCATATTCCCGAATAAAACCATTCTTCCAATACCAAGTGTTAATAAAGTGTGTAAAATCAGTGTAAATAAATATTTTTTTTCTAAATCACTAAATGTAACAGTGCATATAAAGGAATTGCACCTTCTAAATGAAGATGCAATTCAACTTTTGGGAGGTCTCTAATAAATGTTTTTATATTTTTATTAGAGACCAACGTTATTCGATTTAGATAAATATTTAGTGAGTATCTTTATATTTTTTCAGTACGTCAATGACATAGTCGATATCTGCCACAGTATGATTCCCATTGACTTGGAAACGAATTTCTTCAGCGCCTTTTGGTACTACTGGGAAATTTAATCCTGTTGCTAATACGCCGTGTTCCGTTAAAAACTTAACCATATCAGCTGTTTTTGGTGTGTCTCTAACCATTAATGGCACTACCGGATGATCACCTGCAATTGTTTCATATCCGTTTGCATGCAAACCTGCTTCAAATCTTTTTGTCATTTTGCTAAGATGTTTGAGTAGCCTTAATCCTTCAGGGCTATCCAATATTTCTAATGATTTTAGGGCCGCAGCAGTTTCACCAACCGTTATTGGATTAGAATAAATGTACATTGGGGCAGTTTGACGTAAGTACTCAGTTATGGCCTTAGATGTAACCACATAACCACCATTCACGCCAAATCCTTTGCCAAGGGTTCCGATAATAACATCAACATTGGCGCCACAGTATTCTTCAGTTCCACGTCCTGTAGGACCAAAACCACCCACGCCATGTGAATCATCAATTATTGATATTAATCCTTCTTCAAATTGATCATTATATTTTTCACATAATTCAGCAAATTCTTTTAAAGGTGCATTATCGCCACGCATACTGAAAATACCATCGGTTACAACTAATGCTCTTTTTGCCTTACCGGCCCATTCTTGTATTTTAGCTTCCAGATCAGCCATGTCATTATGTTTATAAACTGCCTTGCCCAATGGGCGAGAGAGACGCATTGCCTGAATGATGCAGTTATGGTTCAATTCGTCACTTATATACACAGTTTCATTAGTAGCGAGTGGCATTAAAACACCTAAACTTGTAACGTATGCAGAACTGAATATCATTCCGGATTCTTTGCCATGGAATTTTGCTAATTTTTTTTCAAGCTCAATATGATGTTTATACGTTCCACTAATGAATCGCACAGCACCCGGCCCAACTCCAAATTCTCTAGTGGCTTCTTCTTCGGCCTTAATTACTTCAGGATGTAAAGACATACCAAGATATGAATTTGAATTCATTTTTACAAATTCCTTATCTCCGTAACCTTCAACAAAATAGCGTACACTTTTATCGCCTGTGGCTGGTTTCATCCCAGTGATTACCATTTCATCGCCCTTTGCTGAGCCTTTGGCTTTTAAATCTGCAACGGAATCAGTTAAAATTTTATTTAGTTTTGTAATCGACATTAAATTCTCCGAAAATTATAATTTTTTTGATAATACTTCTAACATATCTTTAGTCATGGCTTCGAGATCGTATTCATGTTTCCATCCCCATTCCTCCCGAGCGGCTGAATCATCCATGCTGTTAGGCCAAGATTCTGCGATAGCTTTTTTTACCGGATCTACTTTATAATCTATCGTGAATTCCGGGATGTGCTTTCTTATCTCACCGGCGATGATTTCTGGATCGAAACTCATTGCTGTAACATTAAACGCGTTGCGATGTTTTAATCTTGCGGGATCTGCTTCCATTAGATCAATTCCGGCTTTGATTGCGTCTGGCATGTACATCATGTCTAGAAAGGTACCTGCTGGTAGATTGCAGGTATATTTTTTATGCTTAATCGCTTCGTAATAGATTTCCACAGCATAATCGGTTGTTCCGCCACCCGGTAATGTTTCATTTGATATGATCCCCGGATAACGAACACCACGCGTATCAACACCAAATCTTTTAAAATAATAATCACATAGTAATTCACCTGAAACCTTAGTTACTCCATACATAGTATTTGGTCTCTGGATTGTATCTTGCGGTGTGTTATCCAGAGGTGTAGATGGACCAAAGGCACCTATAGAACTTGGTGTAAAAACAGCGCATTTAAATTCGCGTGCCACCTCTAAAACATTGTGTAATCCATTGATATTTACATTCCACGCCAATACTGGATTTGCTTCAGCCACCGCCGATAATATTGCCGCAAGGTGATATATTGTATCAATTTCATATTTTTTTACAACATTTGCAAGCACCTTAGCATCATTACAATCAACAATTTCAAAGGGTCCTGAATTTAAGAGGTAATCGCTTGGTTTTGTTTTCCGTCCGCCTGCTACAACATTATCATTTCCATATTTCTCTCGGAGTGACATAGTTAATTCTGAACCAATTTGCCCTACAGCTCCTGTAACTAATATTTTTTTCATTTATCTGCCTATTATGTAGATGTTAGTAAAATTGTATATTTATATTTTAAAAGTATAAAAAGATAGTTTTATCTTAATAATTAGACTTGAAAATTAATTCAATTGATCAATCAATATCAATTTTATAAGTGTGTATTATTCAGATTATAAGGAACAACGTTCCTTTTTATGAGATTGGGAATCGGCAGGTTTATAAGAATTCTGAGAGGAATCAGGACTAAAAGAAAAAATCCAACGAATACATTTAAGATATAATCAATTTGTTTAGTATTATATTTATTAAAGTATTTCCAAAATGAGAAGTGTGAGCTAATAATCATTTTAATACGCTTACGATATACACTTGCTCCACCTTGATGAGTTATAAAAGAATTGGTAGTGTATTGGATATTATAACCTGCATCCCAAATCCTTCTACATAGGTCAACGTCGCTAAAAAACATTGGGAATCGTTCATCAAGTAAGCCAATTTCATTAATGATCTTCTTGGAAAAAAATAAAGCTGCTCCTGCCGGTTGATCGACTAATCTACTTTTTGTGTGATCAAAGTCACCCATTTTCCAATAATTGAATTCCTTTGAATTTTTGAATATTTTACTTAATCCAATTGATTCATATAAAATATCGCGCCGGCGTGGAAAACGTCTGCAAGAATGTTGAATCTTTCCATTTGGAAAACGTAATTGTGGAGCAATTACCCCTATGTTTTTATAGTCCTTTATTTCATTTAATAAATTTATAATTGTACCGTTAGGAACAGTAGTATCGGGATTAAGAAGAAGTACATAATCACCTTTTGCATTTTTAATGCCCTGATTGTTAGCTATGGTATAACCGAGATTTTTATTGTTTTGAATTATGGAAATGTTTTTACCATCAATATCATCAATCTGAGAAATGGTATTGTCGGTAGAATTGTTATCAATTAGTATTATTTCTCCATTCGCCTTTTTCAATTGAGATTTTAGTGAATTAATACAACTACCAATTTCCCTTTCAGAATTATAGGTAATAATGATAATTGAAATGGAAGTCATCTATTAAAGATATAGTAAAGATTTAATTCTTCTTAATATGCTGATTAAATAACTTTATCATTTCATCTTTATTAAATCTGCGTTCTACTCCTAACCAAAATACGTTGGATTTTCGTTCTTCAAATGCGGGATCTGCCCACTCACGAAATTGATCATTATGAATCTTCTCTCGTTCATAATAAAAATTGAATAAAAATCCTTTATATTTATATCGGACATCTAAGCGATATTCCAATTTAACTTCAGGCCAAAAGGTTCGATTGGCCCAAATATGCAGCCAAGGATATTCAGGAGGATTATATTCATATTCCCGTTCAGGAATCTTATTATCAATTATACCATGCCTTTCATAATTGAAAGAAGGAATTACTGTCAGTTTGTCACTCATATACCCAAAATAAACATAGAAATCATCGGAATCGGGTCCGCTATGTGCCCCCCAATGTCTGCCATCGTAGCCCCAATAGTCAAAATTCACTCGATCATACCAATCAGCACTTAGACGATCGTTCCAATATTTGGTTTTCATTAAATTTGTATACTCTATTCCACCAATTAAATTGGTATTACTAAAAAATCCATATTTTCGCAAACCTATTACGCTTGCTCCAGTGTGGTCTGGCTGTCTTATAAAATCTTCTTTATCCCATGCATGATCATTTCTACCGTATTCAACAAAAACGACTAACCCAGTTTTTGGAAAAGTCATAGTTAAATATCCTACTAAAGTTTGATCCCATATGTCAACAGACTTGTCTTCAAGATAAATTTTTTCAAATGGAATTAACATTGCTTCTTGACGTGTTATTATTTCATCAGTCCAATTACCGCCAGTTAAATAGGAACGGGAAAAACCCAATGTAATAATTGGCTCAGAATAATATGTAACTGAAGACACTATTGCTGTATAGAATGGTTGAGATCTATTGTATTTTAATGAGTCAGCAAATATATATCGGAAATTAATTCCGAAATTATTTATGCGTTGTTCTTGGATTGTACCAATCATCATATGGGGAAAACCGGTTGTGTTATTTGTCATATTGAGACTTGAATGATAACCCGATCCCCACCACATGTTTGCATTGGAATATCCAATCCCAAGTCCATTATAATGCAAATATATTTGTGCTTCTCGAATTCCGGATTTATTTAATGGTTTATTGCCATGTGGTCGATTGTCATTTAATTTGGAAAATTTTGGTTCACGCCATGGTTGATCAAGTTCTAGTCCTTTACTAGCATAATAATCTTGCCATGGCTCTGAGTAATCTTTATTTTGATTTGAGAAATAAAATGGTTCCAAAGCAAATGATAAGAATTTGTTTGTGTAAGCTAATTGTACTCCTTGAAAGAAAGATGTTCCTTTACCTATCCATCTATCCGAAGTGTTTTCTAAATTAGGTGCATTGTTATTATAAAATAATTCAGTGCGGAACCCAACTGACCATGTTCCATATAATGTTGTATCCGTAATATCTAAAAATGGTCTAATGAGAAAATTCTTAGAATTATTATTATCAATAGTAAATGAATTCTTTTCTATCTCTGATAAATAAAAAGGATCAGCAGTAATAAATATTTGGGAATATAAATTTGATATAATTAGAAATACAAATGTCGTGGTTAATATTTTTTTATACATTGGATAAATGGTCTATTAATTTGCTTGAAAATATTTTAGTAATAAACATTAACATTGAACAATAACTTACTAATTATAAAAATGAGTAAAAATAGTTAATTTCAGCTGCCATTAATTACCATATTGAAATAAATGAGTAAATGCATAATAATAATTTTGATAACAGTTTTTCCGCTATTTTCTTCTGGTGGTTATGATCATGGAACATCAACCGGAAGAGGTCAATTAGAACTTGATTTTACCTGGAATCCATTCAATTTAATTGAATTTGGTCAAACTTACATTGTTGCTGGGTATGGACTGACAAACTACCTTGATATACATGGTTACTATGCTCATCAAACAGATGGTCGAGACAATTACTATTATGGAATATACTACCAATTCATTGATTCTAAATATATAGATTTAGCCACCGCAGTTGGAAAACGCTTATATACTGAGAGTGATGTGAATGATCTCTTTTTTCCACAATTATTATTTAATTTTAAATTAGGTCAAGATTTTACTGTTGGCGGAGCTTTAGTAAATATAAAAAGGAATATAGATGGATCACTTAAAGCAAAGGGGACAGCCTTTGACATAGCGATGTATATTCCAATTTCCAAAGAAATTGATGTTCCTAAATTTATTGATGACATTAAATTAGCTTTTGGTGTATTCAATCCGGGAGTATTTGATTCAGATCACGGTAAGTTTTTACCAACTTACAGTATAGATATTACTTTTAAGAAAAATAGGTTTTCTAAGTAAAGATATTTATTTTTTCAAACAAGCGGATAATACATTTTTAGCACTTTCATAAGATCTGTAAGCACTTGCATCGCGGAGCAGTAGTAAAATAATTGTAGAGAAGAATATATAAGCGTCAGCCTTTAGTACATTTCCCTCTTGGTAAACTTTAGAATAAAGGGATTCTAATTCAAGTCTTTGTTCGGAGGTGAGATTGAATTTTCCCGCCACTTGCGTAATCCCTGTCATCCCCGCTGGCGACTTGAATCTGTTTTGCCATGTATCGGGGAATCTGGTTTTAAGCATATCAACATTACTTTTTGGCAATGGTCGGTTCCCGACAAAACTCATATGACTAAAAAGGACATGAAAGACTTGTAAAATTTCCACGAGTTGAGTTTTTTCTAAAAATCGGCCGAATGGAGTATATACTTCTGATGATATGGGGATATCTAAATATCCATCTTTCATATATTTTTCTTCAAGTCCCCATTTAGAACTTTTGGCATCTTTTACCATCGTTCTGAATTTAATTATATGTATCTTTTTATTAAGACCAACTATGCGTTCAGAAACATAAAATATTGGAAAGCCTTGAATTATTAATGAAAGAAAAATAGTAATGATTATAATTGGTAGAAATATAATTAATGTTGATATAGAGAATATAACATCCTCAACTTTTTTTATACTTCTAAATAAAAATAATTTCTTTTTATTCATTATTATGCAATTAATGTGTCAAAACCCAATTAATATTTATCTGAAAATAGTTCAATTAAGCGGTTCTATTAATTGAATATCATTCCTTTGAATATAAAAATATAAGAATTAATTACATATACATAAGATTACAAAAAAGAGGCATTGATGAATAATCAATGCCTCTTTTATACTATTAATTATCTAATATATTATTGGTTCATTGCATCACTTACAAAGTCATGAAGAATTTTTTCCTTTGCCAAATACTTTTCAGCATATTTACGCGCATTCGCACTTATAGTGCTATAATGTGATTTATTGCTTAATAAGTAGTTTATTGCAGCATATAATTCAGTTTCAGAATCAGGTTCAACTAAATAGCCGATTTCATATTTCTTAACTATTTGCGACAATTCTGTGCCCGTTTTTGCTGAAATAATCGAAACACCACCAGCACTTAATATATTTGTCAATTTGGACGGCAGTACATAGTCAGATATATATTTATCTTGCGTTACTAAATGAATGTCTGCCATTGTTAACAATGCACCTAAATCCTTCAAAGGTTGCAATGGTAAAAACATTATATTTGTGATATTCCTTCTCTTAACATCTTTTAATAAACGAGTTTTTGAAGCTCCGTCCCCAACCATTAAAAAGTTATATTTACCATCATTCTGCATCTTTTCAGCGACATTTATTAAAATCTCCAAATTTTGTTTTTCTCCAATATTCCCTGAATATAAAATTATATTTTTTGAAGAATGAATTGATAATTGTTTTTTTAAATAAGCATTATCCGTATCAGGTGTAATATTATCTGTGTCGGCCCAATTGGGAAATATATGTATTTTATCTTTACTAATACCCTTTTTGATTAATTCACTTTTCATCATTTGTGAAATAGTAGAAATAACATCAAATTTTTTTAAAATATATTTCTCAAATCTTCCAATTAAATTATAAAAAACACCTTTTTTTAATATATTTAAACTATAAGCTGCGTCAATTTCGAGATCTTGGATGTGTAAAATCGATTTAGCCTTTGTCAGTTTGGAAAAAAGTAAAGTTAGCGGAGTAATAAAGAATGGTGGTTCAATAGAAATTACAAAATCTGGCTTCCATCTAATGTTTTTGATTAAGATAGGAATGCTAGAAAATGCAAAACTTAGCAAATGTACTAATCTTGTAATTCCTTTTGGTTGAGAGGGGACAAAAATTGGACAACGCCAAGTTATGTATGGGTTATCTTCTTTTCTATACCACCATGAACGGGGTTTTAGTATCCATTCAGGATAATAGGAGGGGGCTGTAATGGTTCTTATTTCGTAGTCTTGTGCAAAAAACCAATCGGCCATTTCTCCAGTATATTTGCCAATACCGATAAGATCAGGCTTAAAGTGCAAACCGTAAATTAGAAGTTTCATTTAAAAATATTAATTTATCAGACGTGGTTTTATCGGCTTGGCAGGATTGCCGTAACAGATCATTGTTGGCGGTAAATCTTTATTAACTGTACTCCGATATCCTACAACTGTACCAAATCCTATTGTAACCCCTGGACAGATAAATACATCGGACTGTATCCAAACTTCATCTTCAATGGTGATAGGCTTTAAAAATGTATCGAAGGTAACTTTACTATAATCATGTCCTCCTGCTGCCAAGTAAGAATTTTGTGAAATAACAGTATTCGATCCAATGGTTATATTGCCAGAGCTGTGTAACGAAACATGATCTCCGATCCAGGTCCAATTACCAATCTTTAATTTCCAGGGATGAAAGATTCTCACCGTAGGACGAATGCGAACATTTTCCCCTATTGTTGCACCAAATAAACGTAATAGAAAATTACGCCAATTATACACAAATTGAGGTGATAATCTAAAAAGAGTACTTTGGACAATCCTCCAGCATTGTGTATATAATTTAGATTTACCTCTAAAACCCTTTATTTGTTTGAAGTTTTTAATATCTTGATACATAATTTATACTATAAATGTGTGCTTAGTCATAATTGAACTGATTCTTTAATATATATGTTTACCAATTTAAAGCGATGAAACAATTTTGGACTATGTATATTTCAACCATTTACATTCGAATTAACAACAGCAAAAATCTCCGTTTAGTAAAAATAAATATCAATTAGTTTTTCCTATTGCCAAAAATTTAGATGGAAATAACTTGCATGAAAATTCGTCTGCGGAGTGTACTAATATTAAAAGAGCAAGTGGTGAGTATTGTAAAAATTCACCATTCAACCATATAATTGTTATGGGAATGGCTAGCAGACCAAAATACCAAAAATACCTAGTATAAAGAAAAATACTAAATATCCCAAATAATCCAAATTCAGCTAATAGTCCAGCGAAACCTGATGTATTTACGGTTGCACCACTTTTTACAACCTCAAGCCTTTCCGCCGTAGCGTAATGTCCTGCCCCTAAAAAGATATTGTCTAGAAACATTTTTAATGCTTCTATTGTAAATGAAGTTCTTCCAACAAATGAAATATAACTTGAGGACGATGATTGAAATTTACCTATCAATGCGTTATAAATTAATTGTGGAATTAATAGATTATCCATAAATAAAATAACTGCTGTTATAGATAAATATACTGTACTAATAATAAAAACAAATGACTTAAATCTATTTTTTCCTAATAATATATGATATAAACTCAATAAGATTAAGAAAATAAAAACTGTCGTACTAAAAGTTGTAATGCTAGTTAAAATTAAAATTACGATAAAATATTTATTATTATTTTTATAAGCTAATAATATTGCAATTATTAGATGAAAACCAAAAGCACCAGGCTCCCAAAAGATTGATTGATTACGGAACCAGACCATATCTGAACTATATGAGAATACATAGAAAAAATCCGAGTTCATCTTTATGTCTAATTTAATTTGTGGTAAAGAAGATAAAATATCTGTAAATATAGCAAAAGATAGAAATACAATTGAGATTACTGACAAAATAACAATTATTAATAGATATATCTGTAAAATTTTCTCTCTAAAATTGTAATCCAGCAAAAAACTCAACAAAACCATTGCAATATAAAAATATATCATCTCATAGGCAAAAGATAGATTAATTATGTCGCTAAAGACTGGTAGAAACATCATAAATGATATTAATATAATCCCTGATATTGAGAATTTTTTATTAAATGTAGTATTTAAATTGGATTCGTCTGAAATGATAGGAATAAACTGTTGAAATATAATAACAGCAAGCATAATAAATAATGTTGCAGCCATAATTAAGTTATAATTATAAATAAAACGATATAATGATCCTGTACCAACCGTTATTCCAAGGGCAATTAATATTGCGGCCAGTGACATAAGGTAGTTATATTTAACGTTAAAACTCAATTTTTGAGAAAAGTCTCCATTATTATTTCTAATAACCTTTCGTTAAATTGATTTTGTCCCCAATTTCTACTTTTTTGATATCCATTTCTTGCTAAAGTTTGGGTAATGTTATCATCAGTCCACAATTTATAAATTATATCAGCAATTTCACTATAAGAATTAGGATCAAATAATAATGCTGCATCACCTACTTGTTCAGGCATACCATAAGCATTGGATATCGCAACGGGGCAACCACAAGCAAATGCTTCTAAGGGAGGTATGTTGGTTGGACCAAAAAATGTAGGCATAATTAGAGCTCTTGCATTTGTATAAAGTGCTCTAATCTGATCGTCTGGTACATGATCCAGAAATATGAATACTTTTCGTAAACCTAAAGTATTAATTAATTTTATTAAAGAGTCATACCCATTATTGTTTGATCCAACAAAGATCATTTTTAGATCAGGTAATTTTTCAGTTAATTGCGCTGCTGCTTGCACGAGAGCTTTATGGTTTTTGTGTTCCCAAAATTGAGCAGGGTAAAACAAATATTTATTTGGAAGATCGTATTTCAGTGTTACACTTTTTGTTGTATCGTGGATATATTTAGGAGCAATGAATGGTAAAACATGCACTTTGGATTCTGGAACATTATATGATTCAATTAACTGTTGTTTGCCTAACACGGAATCAACTAGAACACCTTTTGCATATTTGCACGTTCGAGTGTAATGCTTTTCTCGGGATTTGTATTCCTTTTGGGACCCTGCTTCAGGAAATTGCCTCTCATAGCGATGCATTAAATCATGCACTGTACCCATTGCTGGTATAGGAAGACTATATGACCAAACATCTTGTGAGGGGAAAACCCACAGATCACAATCGTGATTTATAAATGATTTTGAAAACACATCATAATAAGTACTTGTATTCCGCCATAACCATAAGGGGGTACGTGTCTGAAACCAAAAACGACTAAATAATGTCCGATTAATTCTATAGGCAGATATATTTTCATTTTGCAGGTATGTATCCCAAAGATCGGATGTATAAGCAATTACTGTATTGATTTGATCTGAAGGAAATGCACGAAATGCTTCCAGTATTGATAGATTATATTGAAAGGTTCCTCCAGTAGCAACAGAATCTAAATATAACCCGATTTTTTTCATATTCGTTCACAGATAAATGTTACATACCAACTATTAAAATCGGGCTCATTGCCCGATAACCACTCTTCTGAATGAATGAGTTTAAAATTATTTTCAGCGAGAAGTAATTCGATTTCAGGATTAAATAAGTAGCGCATTTTGTGAATTTCTTTGATAATGTCAGTTTTTCCACTCTGTTTATTCGTGATTTTAATTTCAAATTGTACATCAACTTGGTTTTTTGTAGGATAAATATTAGGAGTTGCAGTACGGTTGACAATTATGCTATTATCTTCAAATATTTTGTTACGTGTGTAAGGTTTTTCTGATATGACTGCTGGACCATACCAACAATCAAAAATAAATATTCCGCCTTTTTTTAGATGTTTTTGTGAAGTCTTAAAAGACCGAATAATATCGCTATTAGTAATTTGGTAACTAATAACATGAAACAATGATATCGCCACATCAAATTGTTTGTCAATAGAGTAAGTGCGGATATCACCAACATCAAATTTCAGCAAATTAGCAATTGAAATAGGCAAGTCATTCTGTCGTTCTTCGGCTCTAGCAATCATATCCTTGCTCTGGTCAATTCCAGTAAGTTGATATCCTTTTTTTGCAAAATGAACCGCATGTAATCCCGTTCCACATCCCAGTTCTAGTAAAGTATTTGCAGATGGAGTGTATTTATTGATTAGGGATATTATATAATTAACTTCTTGAGCGTAGTCTTTTTGTCGATTTAACAAATCATAGTATTTAGCATAATCAGAAAACACTTTCAATCAAACAATTCCAGCAAATTGTCAGAAACAATATCTATTTGCTCATCAGTTATACCTAAACCACTAGGTATATAAAAACCATTCCTGTGCTATATTTTCAGCATTTGGGTGAGATTCATTTTGAAATAAACCCATTTTATGAAACGCTGGTTGCTCATGCATGGGCCAAAAATATGGTCGAGTACCGATATTTCTCGAATTTAATAAATCAGCCACATTTACCGCGTTAGTATATTTTTGATCTTTAATAACAATACCAAACACCCAAAATATATTTTCTGCAAATTCAGTCTTTAATACAGGAATATTTATACTGGACAAGTCTTTTAATTTGTTAAAATATCGATATCCGATATCTCGTTTACGTCTAATTGATTTATCAAGTTGTTCTAATTGAGCTAATCCAACGGCTGCTTGAATGTTGCTTAATCTAAAATTCCAACCAAGTTCATCGTGGATAAAGCGTTGAT
The DNA here is from genome assembly GCA_963715945.1 of uncultured bacterium. Lineage (GTDB taxonomy): Bacteria > Fidelibacterota > Marinisomatia > Marinisomatales > JAHJCW01 > JAHJCW01. Next base: position 84,497 of record CAVQSL010000015.1, on the reverse strand, counting down.
TAGGTTGAAAACATAAATTCCGCAAAGATTTACATTTCTCTGCAATTTCATCACTATCAGTTACGACCATGCCGCCTTCACCTGTTGTGATGTGCTTATTCGGATAAAAACTGAATACGCTTATATCTCCAAAGCTGCCACATGGCTTATGATAATAAGTTTGTCCAATCACTTCAGCGGCATCTTCTATAATGAATAAATTATGTTTTTCAGCAATTTGAATTACTGGATTCATATCAACTGGTAGTCCATAAATATGAACGACCATAATAGCTTTAGTTCTTGCAGTAATTTTTGATTCAATTTGCTCGATGTTCATGTTCCAAGTGTATAAATCAGAATCGACCAAAACAGGAATAGCCCCTGCACGCACGATTGCCGACGCACAAGAAATAATTGTGAATGTTGGCATGATTACCTCATCACCTGCACCAATCCCAAGAGCAGCAACAGCAACATCAAGAGCTACTGAACCATTGCAAACACTTATTCCGTATTTTCGATTAACTTTTGCTGCAAATTGATCCTCGAACTTTCTCACAAATGGACCTTCAGAAGAAATCCATCCAGTGTCAATACACTCTACTAAATAATTCTTTTCATTCCCAACTAAGAGTGGTTCGTTTACAGGTATAAAATCATGCATCTTTTTTACCAATTGTTATCTTTCTCATAGCCACATGTGATTAAAATATCTCCCGATAATATTTTAAATAAATCTTTTTGTTGGGCTGTGAAATAATTTTTCCAATCTCCTGGGATACCTTTGCGATAATGATGTTGTATATCTTCACTACCCTGTTTCCTACCACTTATTTTTTGAAAACTGTACTTATTAAGGAGTTGAATTATTTCTTCATCAGTTAGTTTAATATCACAAAAGTCTAATAATTCTGAAAAGAAATCAAATTGTTTAGGGCCAAAAATATTTTCATATTTTATTAATTTGATATTTTCTGATTTTTGCGTGAACCAGCCTTCTAATGTATTTTTTGTACCCTCAGTAAACGAATTAATAATTTCAGTTATGCCATCATCTTGAGACATTGAATTTAATTTATCTCGCATCATTAATATATATTCATGATATGGATTATGTGAATATTTTAATGAGAAATAATTTGATATTATTAAATCGCGCGGATCACGAGCGACAAAAAACGCTTTATTATCTGATTTATCCATTTTGGCAAAATCATTAAATCTTACATAAAGTGGACTAATCATGATATCTTTAGGTAATTTTTTCAATTTCTGAATAGTTTGTTTTTCATCAGTAATAAAGTTGTCGCTTGGTGCATAGAGCAATAATTTTATTTTTTGCCAAAATATTTGATCGCTAAACATCATTTTGAACCACTGACTTCCTGATTTTTGTATACAACAGTGATATATTGTTCTGCCACGAGACCTGAATACGTATTTATAATTCCATAAAAATTTATTTAATATCTTGTTAGTGTACGTGGATAATTTTTTCTTTATCATTTAATCTTGATTCATTTATTACATGGTTTAAAACCTGGTTTTGTCTGCCTCCCCTACATATGGTCCTTGTTTTACCTCATACATCTCCACATTTTCAATTACTTTGAATCCATGGCCACCCTTTATTAGCAGAATTGCATCACCAGATTCCAAAACCTTGCTTTCTAAAAAGTATTTATTTTTACTATAGAAGTCCACTTGAATTTTACCTTTCTTTATAAAAAGCACTTCTTGTGTATACTCTACATTTCGGGGTACAGGATTATGAATATGAGGTTCAATTATTTTCCCTTTCGGATGGTTCATATATGCCAATTGTTGTGAGAAATCATCAGGAGTGAAAAAATGTATGCCGGATTCTTTAAAACGGCTAGAAATAATTATCGCCAACAATTCATTATCATCTTCAATTTTATATATCATATTTACCCTTTAATATATGATTTTAATGACATAGGATATTTAGGTTTCAAATGAAAAATGGTGCAAAAATTTAACAACATAATTTTTATAGAAAATCGGTGGATTTCTCTAAGAAATTTTTCCCCATTTATGAAATCACCTGAATTCATCGCTAAAATTGCAGAAGTCATTAGGTGTCGATCATATGTATCAATCCCACATAATTTTATAATCTCGGCTTTATGTTTATTAATAATGTATTGGTACCCTTCTACAGATGTGTCTGAATTTTTAGAGATAGTATTCTGATGTATATTATAAATAAATAATGGTTCCTGAATATGAATAAATCTACAATATTTTGCTAATCGAATTGCTGTATCCCATTCATGATAAGACGGGACATTCTCATCAAGAAAGTTAATTATTTCCAAGGCTTGTTTTGAAGTTAAAATTGATGGAAATAATGTGCCTGATTTAGACAATAAATTTTTGTAAACATTTTCACCATCAATTTTTTCAAGTTGCCAATGTGTCGTGTTATCAGAATCTATATTTTTTTTATAGCAATCACTATGAACAACTGTCATTGGATTAATGCCTTTGGCTTTTAAGGCTGATATTTGTTTTTCCAATTTATTTGGCAGCCACTCATCATCTGAATCTATAAATGCAATCCAACCATACTTAGCATTCTTGATTCCCTCGTTTCTTGCTTTTTGTGCACCAAAATTCTTTTTTAGCCGAATAATTCTAATATTGCTGTCAAAGTGTCTAATTGTTTTTATAGAATCATCGGTCGACCCGTCATCTATTGCAATAATTTCAGCAGGTTGATATGTTTGATTGGTTACTGATGTCAAACACCTTGCTAAAGTATTTGCGCGATTATAAATTGGAATAACTACTGATATTTTGATATTATGCACTATTAATGCTATTTTTTAATGCAAATTAATTTTAATCCACCGATAACTCGTCCATATTGCATTGAAACTGGTCGGAGTGTATCAATGAACCAATTCTGCCAATAATAATTATTTTTAAAAAGCATTGGAGTTGTTTTAATGAACTTTGCAAAGAATACGGTTACAAAGTTCATTGTATATTTTAAAATGTTTTTATACGACACTTGATCATCATAAATGATCCATGCATCTCGCCCTGAGACATACCCGTTTTTAATAAACCAAATTGGATTTAATTTGTATCTATTTACAATGTGGTCTATTTCCCATTCTGGGGCGATACCAATAGAATATCCATGCTTCTTCATTTTATTTTGTAAAAAAGTTTCTTCTCCGTATGCCATTGTATTCCCTTTCATCCCCATATTTATCGGAAATCCATCAAATTTGTTAAGAACTGACTTTTTTATTGCCATAATACCACCACTTGCAAATTCGATTGTCTGAGAATTATCTTTTTTGTAATAATCCGCAGTCGAAGCATAGATGTCTTGAAACCATTTAGGTTTGCCATATTTATACCATGGTGAATAAATCCCACCAAAACAATCATAGTTCTTTGTTTTAATAATATTTTGGGCTGTTTGCAGAAAATTTGATGGTACAATTGCATCATCATCTAGATAGATAATCCACTCAGTTGTAGCGTTTTTATAACCAGTATTTCGAGCATAACTTAAACCTTGTTGTTCCTCATTAATAACTGACAAATTTGAATGTTTAGAAGCAAATGATGATAAAATTTCATGTGTGGAATCGTTGGAATTATTATTTACTATCAGAACATTGTATGATTTTTCAGAAATATTTTGATTGAATATCGGTGGCAAAGTTTCTGGTAGTAAACTGGCGCGATTATAAGTACAAATTATTATTGTAATTTTAGGATTATCAGACAATTAATTTGCTAATTCTAATATCAAAAGAGTTTTGATATTAGTTTTTTCCCTAAAATATTATTTAAAATTATATATGTGGCAAAGCGTTTATTAATAATTGCAATATGTAAAAATAGAATCAATCCCTTCCATTTTGTTGATTCATCTAACCACAGTTTTAATGTATAAAGTTTTTGAGCTACATCTTTTGAAATAAGCAATTTTTCTTTAGAGCTCAATTTATTCTCTTTTAAAAAGGAATTAAACAATTCTATGATTAATGCTTTTGCCTCTAGCATTTCAGTAATATTTAAAATCTTATCATTCTTGGTCGTCACCTTATGAATGTTTTTGACATCGTTTAATGAAATATCTTTTTCTAATAATAATTCGAAATTATTTTTTATGATTTGATGAACACTATTAGCAGTTTCAACTGGTACTTTTAGATTTAACTGTCCTTCCCAAACTCTTCTTTGTTGCAAAACCTCAGGAATGCACCCAATTTTTGATATAGTTCCTATTCGTGACCACAGATCAAAATCTTCTGCCTCAGGTGATTGATAATAACCTGCTTCTCTAGCAATTTTGTTACGCATCATTGCCGAAGCATGAGCAAAGTTTGTATGAAATAAAAATGACCATTTTAAATAGATGGCATTGGTTTCAACAATCCACCTATCAAATATTTTACCATCATTATTTATTATGTCGCTCCATGAACCAATTAGTCCGTAATCAAGATTGCTTTCTAAGTATTCTACTTGTCTATCTAATCGGAAAGGAAGCGCAATATCATCAGCGTCAATGCGTGCTAAATATTTTCCTTTTGCATAATTGCATGCTGTATTAGCTGCAGCCGTCTGTCTCTGATTAGATTTATGAGTGATGATTTTAATTCGGCTATCTTTTTTTGCATACTTATTGAGCAAGTGCGGAGTGTTATCGGTTGAGGCATCGTCAACAATGATAAATTCAAAATTATTATATGTTTGAGATAAAATGCTATCTATACATTCTGAAATATGTTTTTCTCCATTATATACTGGTAAAATAATACTGACTAATGGTCTAGACATTTCCTAACTAGCATATTGTTTTGGTGATATGTAAATAATTCGATTTGTTTTAAAAAAGGACTAATTGATATATGTATTTAAGCGGGTAGGCACTATTCATTTTTACTGATTATCATATCAACTATTGCAAGTAACCAAATATGATGTGTCATTTCAACGATGTTATAAATCTTGGAGTCAACCCAAAGATTTATAACCCCCTGATTGCGCAGAGGATTTTGTGGTGACATACCTGAGAATGTAATAATTGGTAATCCTAGTTCTTTTGATTTGATAGCGGCATTAATTACATTTAAAGATTGACCACTGGCGCTAATAAGTACACCAATATCATTTGGGTCATAATACAATTCAATAGCTTTTGATATCCAGTTATCATAACCATAGTCATTCGCCAATGTTGTAATTAAATCGTATTCGTTGAAGGTGACTGATCGGATACCGGCATTTTTTGTAATATCTACCGCAACGTGGCTTGCCATAGCCGCACTCCCACCGTTACCAGCGAAAATTATTTTTCCGCCTTGCTCAGATGTTTTCTGAAACAATGATTTTATTTTAATTAGGTCATTGATACTGGTAGAATCGTGGATTAAAGAATCGTAGGTTTTTAAATAATTAGTTAGATATTCTTTTGGAGATTGCATTTATAATGTCACTATTTAGATTTCTCGAAATTGGTCGCATCTTTTAAAAACATTTGCACGGTTTCTTTGGAATAGGGATGGACAATCATTCCATCAATAAACTTTGGTATAACAGTTACAATGTGTGCCCCCGCTTCTAACCATTCAATAATATTAACAACTTCTCTTGTTGATCCCACAATAATCTTGGCAGGTAACTCAAAATCATCTAATAAGTCACGTAACCGAGTAATTTCTGATCTTGCATCATAACCCATATTATTCACTCTGCCACCGAAAATCGATACATAAGTGGCTCCGGCCATAGCTGCTAAAAAGCATTGTTGAGCGCTCATCATCGCAGTTGCGTTAATTCTTACATTATGTTTTTTTTCAAGCTCATGAATGACTTGCAGATTATCTAATTCACCATTTGGTCCATGTATAGTTATCTTGACATTTATATTGTCAGCCCACTTTGAAAATTCAATACCCTGACGAATCATATCCTTCGGGTCATTGTTTGTAACTTCAATTGAAAGGGGATAGGGGTGAATCAAATTTGCGATTTTTATGGATTGTTTTTTTACACCTTCAAATCCGCCGGTAATCCCATCTTGAACCATAATAGTTGGATTAGTTGTAACTCCACGAATAATACCCATTAAATGATATTTTTTTATCACATCAATTTTGCCGGTATCTAAAAATATAGCCATTATAATCCTCCTTTATTTAACACTTGCCCACTTCATTTCAAATTTTTGAAGTTTAGGATGTGATACAATTAAATGCCAGACTACCGCCTGAAATCCTTCTGTTTGAGGTGTAATTGTTGCACTATCTAATGATGGAATAATTATGCACGCATCAGCGACTTGAGCAGTAAAGCCTCCATCACGTCCAACTACTCCACAAACTTTTGCTCCAACTTCTTTTGCCAATTGTAGTGATTTAACTATATTTAAACTGACATTTTTTTCAGCATTACCACCACCCACTGAAAATATAAAAATCATATCATTTTTATTCAGGTTACTGATCTTTAACCAATTCACATAGGCAGTTTCCCAACCATCGTCGTTCACACGAGCTGTTAATTCCGAAACATTATCAGTTGGAGCATATGCTTCGATTCCGCATATTTTTCTAAAATCATTTACCGCATGCGATGCGTGTCCTGCACCGCCGCCAACCCCCAATATAAATAATCTTCCATTATTTTCTCTAATATTTTTCAACAAGTCAATCATTTTGTTTATTGTAACTTTATCAAGTGAATCTATTATTTTATGTGCTTCGGCTAAATATTTATCAATATAATTCATTTATTAAAATCCATTATTTATCAGAGAAACAACTTCAGATAACCTGTTTACTCTAGTAACATTTTCTAAATCTTGATTATAATCTTTATCTAATAAAATTATTGAAATACCTGCATTCTTAGCAGCGACAACATCCTTCCATGTATCGCCAATCATAAAGGATTTGTGAAAATCTATATTATATTTTTTTTGAGCGGTATAAAATAATCCGGGAGCAGGTTTCCTACAACCTATGTCATCATCATCATCATGCGTACAATAAAACACATCATCTATGTTTAACTGTTTAAATAATTTGTCGGTCATCTTATCTAACTCAGATTGTTTTAACTTCCCTCGCGAAATATCCGGTTGATTAGAAACTACAATAGCAAGATATCCCATCTTCTGCACAAGACTTACAACTTCCTTTGCTTCATCAATAATAAAAAAGTTTTTAAATATTTGTGGAGAGTAAAATGAGCCATCTCTTTCAACCAAATGATTTAATACACCATCACGGTCAAAAAAGACTACTTTGTTTTTTGAACTAGTTTCTATCAAGCGTATAGTCCATAAAATTTACTAGAACTTTTGTGCCTTCATAATCAAAATCATAACGCATTTCTTTTAATCCAACTTCTTTCATTGCCTTTCGTAGTTTGCTATGATTGTCCTCACAATAGAATAAGAAAAATCCGCCGCCGCCAGCACCAGTGATTTTTCCGCCCAACGCACCATTTTCTCGAGCAGTTTTATATATAGCATCAAAATGCGGATTCGAAATTCCCTTAGCTAGACGTTTTTTATATTTCCAATGTTCGTCAAACATATGTCCAAGTTCTGTAATATTACCACTTTCAACAAGTTCAAGTATCTTGTAGCCGGAATCTTTGATGTAATGCAAAGATTCTAAAACTTGTTTATCATTCTTTTCGGTCGATGTATTTTGACGTGCAAGTATTCCAACATTTTTACGCTGTACCCCTGTATAGAATGACAATAAATTTCGATTTAAACCTTCAATTGTTGAATCCTTAACATTAGCACGTTCTACACTCACGTCACCGTTTTTAGCAATTTCTAAAACTGTAAATCCGCCAAATGTTGCAAGGTACTGATCTTGTTTACCCATCGGTTTATTCAACCGATTCATTTCAATATCGCAGGCCTCCTCAGCTAATTCTTTCAATGGAATGTATTCGCGTTTCATAGTATGGAGCGCATTTAGCAAACCAACAGTATAACTACTTGAACTTCCCAGACCGCTACCTGCCGGGATATCTGCCATGGAGACCACATCGATAGAATCTTTAATCTTAAGTTTTAAAAGGCATTCGCGGGCAATATCATGCTTAAGGTCAGAGAGCTTTTCTACAGTTTCAGATATATTGTACTTTAATCTTATAAGCCGATCGGCGAATGGTCTTTTAACAGTGATAAACATATATTTGTTCAGAGCAAAACTAAAAATAAATCCGCCATATTTTTCATAATATGAAGGCAGATCTGTTCCACCACCACCTAACGTTATTCTAAAAGGAGTTCTTGTGATTATCATTTTAAATATTAATTGGGATTAAATTGTTTATATTAAGTATAAGAGTATTTATTAAGTTAATGAAGTATCTTTTATAATTTGAGCAATATTCATCACATCAAGCGCTTCATTGTTCTTTGTTAGATCAATATTATTTACACGAGTAAAAAAATCGCGACATTCAGCTTCCCATGTTTTGTCACCTGTATAGGTATATTTTTCCTCTTTTGGAATGCCAGAAGGATATATTCTTTCATGATGGATTGTAGTTTGTGTTCCCCATTTTGTTAAGCTTTCAACTATCACGGAGCCTTTACTCCCCGTAACCTCAAGTTTGAAATTGTTTTTCCACCGAACTAAGCTAAAATGTGTACCACCAACCATTGAGTCTGACTGGAAAAAGACAAAGCCGTTATCATCTCTATCTTTGATGGTATACTCAAATCTTTGCAGTGCGCTAGCAATAGGCTTAATATTTCCCATGAACATCTGAGCTAAATATATATTATGAATTCCCATGTCTAATAGCGCACCAACTTTATTATTATTGGTCATAACGCTTCCATTAACATAGGAACACTTATAAAAATACGGGATGCCAATTTTACCATCATCAATCAAGTGTTTAGCTTTTTGCAAACCCTCATCATAACGGATGTTAAATCCAATATGTAAAACTAAGTTATTTTTATTAGCGAGATTGGTAATATGTTGTGTTTGCGATAATTTATCACCGAGAGGTTTTTCACATAAGACATGTTTTCCGGCGGTTAAAGCTTCTTCAATGATCTTTAATGATGGATGAGTTGTAGCTGACACTATGAAAGCGTCAATAGAATTATCTATAAGATATTTTTGGTAATTGTCAGATACTGGGAATTTATAATTTTCTTGTAGATATTTTATTTGTTGTGAGTTTACTTCAACTAAACCAGCAATTTCTATTTCAGGAATATTTTGCATTGCTTCGATGCGCTTTACGCCAATATTCCCACATCCGATAATTACAACTTTCATTATAAATCTATGTCTCGATCTTTTGGTACAATACGTCGCATTTGAAAAATATCAGTATCAATAATTTTCTCTTTTTGATTAGATATATTCTCCCAATCATCCCAAATAGCACTAATTACCCTACCACTTAGCTCTTTTCGATTTTCGCATGCAATATATAATGCAAGCTCAGGAGCTTTTTTAATTGAATCTCCTCCTGAATTAAGTCGATTTTGAAGAGCATTCCAATTATTTTCACCGATAGAATCTTTGCTAGCCTTTAATTGTTCATCAAACATACTTGTATTTACGGCGCCAGGAGATATTGCAGTCACGTTAATATTATATTTTTCTAATTCAAGTGCAAAATTTTCAGTTAATCTCACTATTGCTGCTTTACTTGCACTATAGGCATCATAATAGGGGAGAGGGTATAGTCCACCACCACCTGATAAGTTAATTATACATCCCTGATTTTGCGATTTCATATAAGGAATAACAGCTTTTGAGCAGAATACTGTTCCACCAATATTACTTTTTAATGTGCTAATAAATTGTTGCCCGTCAATATTTGAAATTTCGCCCATTGGGCCAATAACTGCAGCGTTATTAATAAGAATATCAATCCTTCCAAACTCATCTATAGTATTTTGAACCATAGCATTTACTTCTTTCTCATTTCCAATATCAGTCTGGCATATGCTAACACTAACAGAGTATTGCTTCTTTATTGAATCCGCTGTTTTTTCAAGTTCCTGTTCTGTCCGAGAGACTAACATTAGATTGCATCCTTCTTGGGCAAATCTCTCAGCAATGGCGCGTCCTATGCCGCGGCTTCCACCAGTAATTATTGCAATTTTATTTTTAAGTAACATTTTTCTTATCAAACATAAAGTAAGGTCATACCTGGCAGCCCAAGATCGGTAGATAATTTCTTATAATGATTGGGATTATTTTCTAAGAAATCTTGGACAGCTTTAAATGGACCGATATTGTATCCTGAGTCTGATGATTGATAGAAGGTATCATGAATTATCATGTTTGCGGTAGGAAAGGTTTTTTGAATTCCATTAAGTTCTCGTGTAACTGAATCATAACTATGATCACCATCTAATAAGAATAATAATTTAGCATTATCTTCTAATTGTTTGGCAATCTCTATCGACGTATTTAATCCATCTCCTTGATGTAATTTAACATTTTTAATACCTTGTACTTTTATTCCTCGTTTTTCACCAGGATGTTCAATATGGTCAACGTTATCTGGTAAATCGATTGAGTGAATAATCGTATTTAATTCATAATTTTTACAAACTTCATAGAAAATGCGTGCGGATATTCCTAGATGTGTACCCCACTCAAATATATAATCAGGTTTGATTTTAACAACTGCTGAGCATAAAAGAAGTTGCTCCGTTATGGGATATGGAGAAACACCTACTAACGGTAACAGGTCTTTAATAATAAATGATGTGAGTTGATTGGTATTAACTTCAAGTTCTTCACAATTGTCATTCACAACAGCAGATTTTGATTTATATAATTGTGAAATATGTGGTATAATTTTATCAATTGATTTTTGATATTTTTCCCACCAGCTTGAAATTAAGTAACGATGAATTAAATGTATTATCTTGTTCATATATTATATCAAATTATTTATCTTTATCCAATTTCTAGGTATTCGAATTGTTGTTTCATTTAATTTAGTATCATAATACCAATATTCAGGAGTTATAACTATTTTCTCGGGATTATCATTTAGCCATGCCGCCCACCAACTAAAAGTGCTATTGGCAGTAATTTGATGCTTGCATTGACTCATTAAATATAAATGTTCAAATTCAGGTCCACTATTGCTGATATATGTTAAATTCTTTTTAAAGTCGAAATTATTTTTTACCCACCTTATATCGTCAGAAAATATAAAAAAACGTAGGTCATTTATATTTTTTTGTAAAAATTCAATTCCTTTGTAATAATAGTCATTTGAACAAACTGCGTGTACTTTACGCGATAATGGTTTGCTAACATAATCACCTCTTCTAAAATGTAACGCAACAGAATTACCCGATAAGATTGATTTTAAAAAGTGATTATTTGCTTTAGAAATCGGATGTTTGGGTTTACTCTCAGATATTAAAGAATCTCTATAGTCCTCAATGATATCGTCATTTTGCCAGTATCCCGTTAAAATAACTTTTTTAGAGTTTGCAATTAATTCCCAAGAATAATTCATTTGATTAATTGTAGTATATGATAAACTATTCAATGGATATCTCTTTAAAAAACTAAAAAATCTATTGTTGGGGGCTCTGACTTCAAGTCTTTTTACCCAATTTAGATAAAACGGATTTATAACTTGAGATTCTATATTGAGTTTTTGTAGTAAGAAGTCTCTTTTCGTTGTTGCATTAGAATTGGTACGGTCCTCTATTTTTTCAATGTCTTTATACCATGAATCATCAACAAATAGTTTTCTGTTTAATTTATGTGTGATTGATCGTGCTGTTGCATATTGAAACAATTGATTCCCTAGTCCTCCACTAATTCTTACAATTATCATAACTTACAAAAAATATTTAGACAAATGAATAAATCATTAACCTGCTAGCACTTTTTCATATTCCAATGATATATGTTCCCAAGTAAATTTCTTTTTCCAATTTTCTCTGCCATCTTTTCCAAGCTTTTTTAATAAAGCATTATTTTTTAACAATGAAGACATCTTATTTGCCAATATTTGAGGGTCAACTGTCGTTCTTCCATTTTTATCGGAAGGTGCAGGACAAATTACTCCTCCTTGCGTCCAGCCTGCTATTTCGATAGCATTGCCTACAGGAACCGATAAAAATGGTAATCCCGCTGCGGCTGATTCATACAATACTAATGGTGAATATTCGATATTTGATGCAAAAACAAAAAGGTTTGCATTCAGGAAGCATTGAATAAGATCGTCCCTTTTTAAATTGGTAATAATAATATTTTTATTAGTTTCCATGCTATTTACTTCTTTAGCAACATCCTTCCAATCTCGTTTTTCCCGACCTTCTTTATGCCTGTAAATACTAATAAATTGGTTAAAATTCGTTTTATCATGGATAGCGGTCCCATTTTAAAATATTCCTTAACCAAGCGGGCAATTGTTAATTTTACTTGTTTATCTGGAGTGTTTCCATTAAGGATTAGTGTCGCAGGTTCGCCGAATTTTGCTAATTGAAAAGCTGAAGCAACTTCATAATGACCCTTGCCACCAGTAAATGTTCCTACAGTCATCAATATTAATTCTTTTTTATCAACACCAATTCTCTCTAAAAATGTTTTATCTTCCTTAGCAGAAAACTCGATTTCACTTGCTCCATTTGGAATAACAGAAAAATTACTAATATTATGTTTCTTTGCAAAATTTATATCTCTATAATCATCTGCATAAAAAATTAGATGATTAAATTGTTTAAGAGCATCTGGCATTTTTTTGTAATATTCTTCATAATATGGGTAATATAGACCGGAGAAGCCACATGGAATAAATACTTTACGCTTCTTAATTTTTTCTAAATCATTCATTAGTGCATCAAAAGTCCAGCTTTGGGCGGCTTTCATCAGCAAAACATCATAGTCTTCAGAAAGAATAAAATCGCGATATTTTTGCACCTCACCTTTCATTCCTCTATTTGAATTACCTGAAACATCAAATTCTTTAATCACTACACTATTGTGAATTGTTGAGGTACGCTCTATAAGTTTTGATGTGGCAATTGTTATTTGATGTCCTCGTTTTACAAGTCGTTCAGCGATTTGCTGTAGAACAATTTGAACACCACCAACGCTTGGATAATATGAATCTGAGCAGATTACAATTTTCATAAATTGATACAATACATCACGTATTAATAATTTGCCAATTCCCTTTTTCGTGTATGATTGATCTTAGCGGTACTTTAGAATGTCCCCTATTAACTACTTCAAAACTAATTGTGCTTTCTATATGATCTTCTAATAAGTCAAGATGATTACCTATCCATACGTCAATCGAGTATCTTCCTTGAATTATATTTAGTTTAGGAATAGTCATTCCAATGGTAGCAGTTGAACCAAGATTTTTTGTATTTATTTTGCCATCTTGGCTTCTTATATGATATACTAGTGCCCCCTGTTGATTATAAATTAAAAAACTGACAGCGAAACCGTTTGAATTGACATTAGAAATTTCGAGCTCAATATTTAATTCATCATTAATTTCAAAGGTGGAACAAATATCATGATTCTTATCAAATATTTTAATAGATTTTGCCCGCAAGGTACCCGGAGACTTTCTTGCTCGATAATTATTTACTAAGTCCGATTCTCCAGTTTGAAGATTGCTAGGCTGTAAATAGTGTTTAATGACATCAGATGTTGGACCATCCATCGCAATTTTACCATCTTCCAGCAAAATTGTGCGCGAACATAAATCCTGAATAGTGTGCATATTATGACTTACAAAAATTACAGTTCTACCAGCTTTTGCAGTCTCGCTCATTTTCCCAAGACATTTTTTTTGGAATGCAGCATCCCCAACTGCTAACACTTCATCTACTATTAAAACCTCCGGATCAAGATGGGCGGCAACTGCAAAAGCTAACCTAACGTACATTCCAGACGAATATCGCTTAACGGGTGTATCTATAAACTTACCAACTTCTGAGAATTCCACAATATTATCAAAATTATTGTTTATTTCTTTTTTAGTCATGCCTAGGATAGTTCCATTTAAATAAATATTTTCACGTCCGGATAACTCACGATGAAAACCAGTTCCTATTTCTAACAAACTTGCCACTCTACCATAAACTGTAGCTTGACCACTTGTTGGCTCTACTATCCTTGATAATATTTTTAATAAGGTGCTTTTGCCCGCCCCATTTCTTCCTATTATCCCTAATATCTCTCCATTTTTGACTTCGAAGGATGTATCCCTTAATGCCCAGATAATATCATTTGCATCTTCATTTTCAAATTTGCTCAATTTCTGAACTCTGCGGAAATTTGAAATTGGTGATTTAATCCAAGAAAACAAACTCGCAATAAGACTGTCATGAATCACATCCTGAACACCAATCCGATAACGTTTGCTTAGTTTTTCAACTTTAATTATTGTGTCGTTCATTAAACTATGCTACATCTGCAAAAATGCGTTCTTTTCGTTTGAAATAATAAGCTCCGGAAATGAAGATAATAAATGCGGAAATTGCACCAATTCCAATGATATCCCAGGGCATTGTATTTGGATCAAGCAACGCAGCGCGAAATCCTTCGATTACTCCATACATTGGATACATTGCCAAATACAATCTGTAAGATTCAGGCAACCATGAAATTGGATATATAACTGGGGCCGCATACATCAATATTTGAACTAAAAATTGCACGCCATGCGTGACGTCCCGATATTGTATTGCTAAAGCTGATAACCATGTTCCCAAGCCAGCTGTGAATAAAATCATTAAAAATATCAATATTGGTAAATATAGAATTGTAATATGGAATGCATACCCATAATAAAGCATTAATACAAAAACGATGCTTAAGGCTATTGCAAAGTCAACCAAAATAGCGATACAGGGCACAATTGGCAAGATTAGTCTGGGGAAATAAACCTTAGTAAAAATACCTGATCCAGTGATAAGGCTACTGGTTGAGCGAGTTAATGATGTTGAAAAATATTCCCATGGAACAAGCCCGGCATAAACAAATAATGGATATGGGACACCGTCGCTTGGAATTTTAGCAAGGCCGCCAAATATGATACTAAATATTACCATTTTAATAACTGGTCTAAGAATTGCCCATGAAAAACCTAATACCGTCTGCTTATATAATGATGTTATATCCCGAAGAACTAAAAAATATATTAAATCTTTATATTCTTTAAGTTCTTTCATGTTAATTATTTGCCAACCTGATTTTGGTTTTATAATAACTTCGCGATTTACTGTTGAAGATTTGCTCATTCTTTACAGTTTTCTATATACCAATTATATGATTTTTCAATTCCATCTTTCAGAGATGTTTTTTCATGCCATCCAAACTCATGTAATCTTGTAACATCTAATAATTTTTTATTAACTCCGTCCGGTTTTGATTTATCAAACACAATTTTGCCTTTGAACTGTACAATCTCCGCGATCAGATTTGCTAATGCTGAAATTAATAAATCTTTGCCAGTACCTATGTTGATGTGAGAAATCCCATTATCATAAATATCTTTAGCATTTATTGAAATTAAAAGTTCTACACAAGCATTTGCCATATCCTCAACATATAAAAATTCTCGATAAATTTTTCCTGTACCCCAAACTGAAACAGTTGGAGAATTTTGGATCTTTGCCTCGTGAAATTTTCGTATTAAAGCTGGTAACACATGAGATGTCTGCAAATTAAAATTGTCATGTGGACCATAAAGATTTGTAGGCATTACTGAGAAAAAATTATCGCCATATTGGCGATAGTAATTTTCACACAATTTAATTCCGGTAATCTTTGCAATCGCATATGGCTCATTAGTCGGTTCTAGAGTATTTGTAAGTAGATATTCTTCTTTAAGGGGTTGCAGAGCATCCTTTGGGTAAATGCAAGATGAGCCAAGGAATAATAGTTTTTCAACACCAGTTTGATGAGCAGAATTAATGATGTTAGCCTCGATCATTAAATTGTCATATAAAAACTCAGCTCTATAAGTATTGTTTGCAACAATACCGCCTACCTTTGCAGCAGCAACTATTACTATTTCAGGTTTCTCAATTGCAAAAAATTCCTCTACATTTTTCTGGCGACGTAAATCCAGTTCAGAAAGAGCACGAGTTAAAATGTTTTCATATCCTTTAGAATGTAGTTCCTGCATTATAGCAGAACCGACCATTCCATCATGTCCAGCTAAATATATTTTTGAATCATAATTCATATAGGTTTAACTATTTTGAGAATTTTTTTAAAGGCAGTTTATTAAAAGCCGCGTTTCTGAACTTTTTCCCAATCAGCTTTTGCCATTATCTTGGCTAATTCTTCGAACTTAACCTTTGGTTTCCATCCGAATGCTTTTTGTGCTTTAGAAGCATCTCCAATTAGTAAATCAACTTCAGTTGGTCTAAAATAACGTGGATTTATCGACACAAGTGTTTTGCCTGTTTTTATTTCAACACCAATCTCACTTACACCTTCACCATGCCATTCTAAATCCATATCAAGTTCTTTAAACGTAATACCGGCAAATTCACGAATGGTATGTGTCTCACCAGTTGCCAGAACAAAATCATCTGCTTTTTCTAATTGCATCATCCTCCACATACCTTCAACGTATTCTGGTGCATAACCCCAATCGCGCTTAGCATTTAAATTGCCTAGTGTAACTCTATCTTGTATTCCGAACTTAATTCGGGCGGCGGCTTGGGTAATTTTTCGTGTGACAAATGTGCCACCTCTGCGAGGTGACTCATGATTGAATAATATTCCATTGCTTGCAAATAAATCATACGCTTCGCGATAATTTATCATTATCCAATAACCGTATAATTTTGCAACTCCATAAGGAGATCGAGGATAAAATGGTGTTTTTTCAGTTTGAGGAACTTCTTGAACTTTGCCATACAATTCACTTGTAGATGCCTGATAGAATTTTGTCTTAATTCCTATTTCTTTAATAGCATCTAAAAACCTTAGAGTCCCCATCGCATCGACTTCAGCTGTATATTCAGGAATTTCAAATGAAACTTGTACGTGGCTCTGGGCACCAAGATTATAAATTTCATCGGGTTGAATCTTCTCTAGTAAGCGATTTAGGTTGCTGGAATCGGTCAGATCTCCATAATGTAGGAAAAGCGATTGTCCCATTATTTTTGGATTATTAAATAAATGATCAATCCTGCCAGTATTAAAAGAGCTACTACGTCTTAACATACCATGAACAATGTACTCTTTGTCTAATAATAATTCAGCCAAGTAGGAGCCATCTTGACCTGTAATACCTGTTATTAAAGCTTTTTTCTTATTTGACATATTATTTGTTTTTATTCCTCAGCCATTTAAAGGATAAAATTCTTTTAATTGATCCAAGAGCATATTTCTTAGCTTCACTCAACTTATTTGCTTCATCTTTGTTTTTAATAGAGAAATATTCAATTACAAAGGATAATCCAATAGCAAGAAAAAGACCTGCAATGCCACCAATAACATAAGAATTAAGTGTTTTTGGGTTACTAACGATAATTGGAAGAGACGGATAATCCAAAATTTGTACGAATGAACTTTTTTGCACTTCCTCAATTTTTGCTAGTTCAAGCTGTTGCTTGAGAGTTAAAAATATTCCCGTCTGAATTTCTACATCCCTTTGGAGGCGGTCATGCATTAACAATAATCCTGGACTATTGTTAATATTGCGATTCCTCTCTAAAATATTTCAATTTTTCTTCGCTAGATTCTAATTCCATTTTCGCTAAATTAATTTTTTTATCTATATAGTCAATAGTTTCGCTTACGGTTTGTTTCTTAAATTTTCGTTGTAGTTTATCAAGTTCAACAATTAAGGTATCTGCAAAATCTTTAGAAAATTGTGATTCTTCAGTAGTAACATCTATGATAAAAAAGCCCATCTCCATGTTAAATTTTACCATATTAGAAATTCTCTTAGCAGAGGATATTTTTAAAGTATCAATATTTTCTGGAATTGGATTGTCACCGTATGTAAAAATAGCAATAAGTGGCAATTTTTTCTTATATTTCTCAGTATAAAACTCTTTATCAAACATGATTCCAGCAAATGTTCGACTACTGACAATGTCAGGATATAAGGAAGTGGATGAGATATCAAATCCTGTTGTCCCCTGTGTGGTTAAACCAAATTGACTGGCAATTTTGCTAAGATCAGTTCTGCCCCCGCCCTCACCTGAAACGAACATTTTCGTTGTAGATATGTATTCAGGAGTGTATGTTGCTTGTATATAGACAATAGTAAGAATAACTGAAATACCTGTCAATATAAAGATGAAGTTAAAATGTTTTGAGATAACTAAAATGATATCAGCTAATGAGCTTTTAGGATTATATGAGTTGGTTTTATTTTTATCTGACATAGTATTTATCTGGTTAATATTATGTATAACGTTGCAATAGAAGTTGCTGCGGAGGCGGCCACAGATAAGAATTGAGTAAACTGAAATGGAGGCTTATTCGCTTTTCTATAAACATAGATTGTTGAGCCGTCAAGTACCGGAGGTGACACTGAAATGGTGGAGAATAAATAATTCTTCTTCAATCTAACATCTCCATTGGCATAATTTACAGCTACTTGGTCTTTATCTGCTTCAGGTTTAAATCCTCCAGATCGCTCAATATAATATCCCAAAGATTTTCCTTTAATATATTGTACTACCCCCTCTCTCTGTACTTGCCCATAAATCTTTACAACTCCGGGAGGTTCTGGGACATGAATACTGTCTCTATCGGCAACAAAAATATCATAGCCACGTAAAACAACCTGAATGGAATCGCGATACATCTTTAACCCTTCAGTATAAGCATTTTCGGTAAACCCTCCTGCTCTATTTATAATGCTTTCTAATTTTTCTTCTTTTTTCTGGATTGTATAAGTTCCCGGAATATTGACTTGACCACTTATTGTGACATATTGAGGTTCAGCATATAGACTATTTTCACGTACCAAAATTATGTCTCTATTTTTCAATAAAATATTCTGATCTAATTTTCCAGCTAACAATTCATCAATATTAATAGAGATACGTTCCGGATAGATGTTATTTGCGACTTGCCTAATTATACCAGCTTCCTTAGTGTAAATTGATTCACGAAATTCCTTATCGTTTAATCCTCCGGCAATTTTAAACAAATCTATCACATGCATTGAATCTTTATAAGCATACACGCCAGGTTTTTTTACACGACCTAAAATTGTTACCTCTCTTATTACATCGGGGACGGACAATATTCGGATTTTAGTTAAATTATATGAAGATTTGTATTGAGCTTCTTGATAATCAATATAGGATACATCATATGCATAATCCTCACTAACTCTTTGACCTCGTGGCAGTAATGTATAGATTTCTAAACTTGGTTGAGCTTTGGGGGTTAAACTGCCGGCATTTTGTAATAATTTTGCTATAGATTCACCGTCTTTTGCTTCATATATTCCTGGGCGATTGACTTCCCCAACTATCTCAACAGCAGATTGCCGCGCAGGTATAAAAATTACGTCGCCATTGAGTAATCTTATGTTTTGTGAAGTTTTGCCACTTACTAAAAATTCATAAAAATCAAAATTAATAAATGTTTTTCCATTTCTTATTACTTCAATATTTCGCAAACTGCCAATTGTATCAACACCTCCGACTTGCAATAAAGCTGTTGTGATATCAGAGAATGGATGAACTGCATGGATGCCCGGGCGATTAACTTCCCCAACAAAAGAAATATTAATAGATTTTAACTGTCCAAGTGATACACTTAAAAAGGTAGATGGCCTTTTTCCTTTTAATGTAGAATATACCTCACTAAATTTTTCTTTAAGAACATTTTCAGCATTTGAAATACTTACCCCCGCAAGATTTATTTGACCAACGCCTTCAACATAAATATCACCTTCGCGATTTATCATATGTCGTGTCCTAAGCTGTGTTGTCCCCCAAATTGAGATGATTAATTGATCTCCCGGACCAAGCTGATAGTCATGTGGTATTGGTATATTATCAAATACAGCAAAATCATCAGGATTGTTGAAGAACTTATATCCAAAATATGTAGGTTCAATTGTTTTTGCTGTATCGAGCAAAGTTGAAAGAACTCCTAAAGAGTCTAATAACAATAGTTCATCTTCAGTATAATCGCTAAAGTCAAATTCCATTTTTTGGGTTGGGTCTTTTTGTAGAGAGGTTACTTTTTTTGTTGCATAACCTGATAATTGCGGATATTGTTTTAGAAGTTCCTCAAAATCAGCAGTACCAAGTTGTGCAAAAAGACTATTTGTTATAATGAAAAAGATAGGGAATATATATTTCATTTTGAATCCAATTATAGTTTTATAAAATGGTTAAAAGTAGATACATTTAATTATGCAAGAGTTTATGTCAAAAATAACAATATTAAAAATTGAATTATTGAGCATAATAATTATTAATAATTCACACAATTTTTATAATAATTGTACAATTAGCTATAGCTCCGCCATGTTACTTACATCTTTTATGTTAAAAAATCTGTCAAGCATGACTTAATTGATATCCAATTACATCCTCTAAAGTTATGACTTGGTGAAGTACCATTTCCACTAAAAACTAACTATAAATTTTATTGATCAAGTATTATTCCTATCACTTACATTGTGCTTTAAATTAAATTAGAAGTCTATTTATAAGTATAATCGGATGAAATAAGGATAAAATGGCTCACATAATTTCACTAGTTAACCAAAAAGGCGGTGTTGGGAAAACTACTTCAGCTATAAATATTGCTGTCAATTTAGCAATATTAGAGGAAAAAACATTATTAATAGATTTGGATCCGCAAGCCAATTCCTCTACAGGTGTATCTGATTTGTATGAAAAACAAAAAAATACAGTATATGATGTTTTAATAAAAAAAATGCCGATAAATGATTGCATTGCTAAAACGCAAATCGAACATTTCCATATTTTACCTTCTATCAATGATTTGGTTGGTGCTGAAATTGAGCTAGTAAATATGATTGCTCGTGAGTATCAACTTCAAAAAATTCTAAACGAGATAAGATCAGAGTATAAATTTATTATAATAGATTGTCCACCATCGTTGGGATTGCTTACAATTAATGCCTTAGCTGCATCAGATTCAATTATTATACCAATCCAATGTGAATATTACGCCCTTGAAGGATTGGGACAATTGTTAAATACCGTTCGCCTGGTACAAAAACACATTAATAGTAACTTGAAAATAAGTGGTGTATTGTTAACAATGTACGACGCACGACTGAATTTATCCAAAGAAGTAAGCAACGAAGTGAAAAGTTATTTTAAAGATAAAATATTTAAAAATGTTATTAGTCGGAATGTTAGATTGAGCGAAGCACCTAGCTTTGGTAAACCTGCAATAATGTACGATGCAAATTCGACTGGTGCTAAAAATTATATGGAATTAGTTGAGGAGATTATTGATCGTGTCAAGTAATCGTCTTGGAAAAGGATTAGAAGCTCTTATTCGACCACAAGAAGATGCATCGAGTCCGGGCACATTCAAAATAAATATTAATAGCATTTCTCCAAATCCAAATCAACCACGACAAAATTTTGATGGAGATGCTTTACAAGAATTAGTAGCGTCAATTAAAGAAAAAGGGATATTGACACCAATAACAGTTTGGCAAAACGCAGGTGATTACATACTAATCGCCGGAGAAAGACGAATGCGTGCGGCAAAACTCGCCGGTCTCGTTGAGATTCCAGCTTATGTTATTGAAGTTGCTAATGATGCAGAAATGATGGAAATGGCATTGATCGAAAATATTCAACGCGAAAATTTAAATTCAATTGAAGAAGCTGAAGCATATGCTGTTTTAAATAGCAAATATGGCCTCTCTCAAGATTCCATCGCTAAATCGGTTGGCAAAAAACGGGTAACTGTCACAAATTCGTTAAGACTATTGAATTTACCGTTGGAAATTAAAGATAGCATTAAAACTAGTGAAATTTCAGCTGGTCATGGTAGGGCAATCCTAACAATGAAAACAACCCAAGCAATGGTAAAATTATGGCAGCAAATTATACAAAATAATTTAAGTGTTAGGGGGGCAGAATCGTTAGCAAATGCCAATATAGACAGAAAAGCTAAAGTACAACCGGTTAAAAAAGAAATTGACGTTAGGATTAAACAATTAGAAGATAAGCTAATATCTCATCTTGGCACAAAAGTAAAACTTACGTATCATAAAGGGTCCGGGAAAATTATTGTAAACTATTTTTCGGACGACGATTTTGAACGAATATTCTCAATCTTAACGGGTAATGATAAATAATAGTTTATGAAACCCTCTAAGTATTCAATATTAATTATACCGGATAACGAGGACGGAGATAGACAATTTTCTATCACTAGAAGACAAATGTTCACTCTGGTTTCAGGTTTAATTTTAATGCTACTAATAGTAGTATTTTTTTTGGTATACGCTTTACCAAAATTGATGCAATATGGAAAAATGGAGGAGCAGAATATGGAATTTGCTGCCGAGCGTGTTAAAATTATGGAATTAATGCAAGATATTGGCCGTATTGAACAAATGGATAAATTAATCAGAAAGACTCTTGGGTCTGAATTGCAATTACCATCAAATATTGAAAATGATCCATCGATGCTTTCAAAAAAAAATAATCAATTGCATAACAATTATGTAGTTTCCTATGTGAATAATATTCCATCCAAATATCCGGTGGAAGGATATATTACTCAAAGAATTTCGATAAATAAATTATATAAAAATCAGAATCATTATGGTATCGATATCGCAGTAACCGAAGGCGAACCAATTTATGCATCTGCCTCGGGATTTGTAGTATATTCAGGCTGGACCTATGATTTTGGTAATTACGTAATTTTATATCATGGTGATGATTATTTTACGGTTTACGGACACAATAAAAATAATTTTGTATTAACAAGGGATTTTGTTAAGCGCGGTGAAGTGATAGCAACTACTGGAGATACAGGAATTTCATCGGGTCCGCATTTACATTTTGAAATTTGGAAAAATGGTAAATCGGTTGACCCATTGGAGTTGTTCCCAAAATATAAACTAAAAGATATAAGTGTAAATAATTATGAGTAAAATTGATTTTCAAAATGTACATACCATGGTTGGCGCCGATGCTACTTTAGAAGGAAAGATCAGCTTGGAAGGTGGTCTTATTATATATGGTAAGATTCAGGGCGATGTTGAGACAAAAGGACCTGTCCGTATTGCGAGCACTGCTGAAGTAATAGGTAATATAGTCGCAAGCGACATTCACATCGGTGGAATTGTAAAAGGTAATATTAGTGTAAATGATCGAATTGTTTTGGGTGATCATTCTACGGTAAATGGTGATATGGTTTACCGTAGATTATATATCGAAGAAGGAGCCAAATTTTCTGGTAGATGCGATATTACTGGCGATTAATCAAAATCATCATAAAAGCTATCAATGATAAAACTCACCAACATTGCAAATTCATTTAGCTATTTACAAAAGATAATCAGACAATCAGGACCGGCCATGGGTGCATCGTATACACTAATAGGTTCCGTTTTGTTATTAGGAGCAATTGGGTATTTTCTTGATAAATGGCAGGATTCTTCACCGCTATTTTTAATGATTGGTCTTTTAGTTGGTATAATCGTTGGATTCTATGAGATTGCTAAAATAATATGGATTAAACCTAAGAAATGAAATATATAATTTCGATAATTTTGCTTGGATTGGGAATGGCGGGGCTAATAAGCGGAATGTTTTTCCAAAGTTTTACTAATGAAATATTTTTTGGAATGGCGGCACCGTTAATAATTAGTGTATTTTCAATTTATTTTGTAAAACGTATTTATTTAAAAACACCGGAAAAACTTACAACAACATTAACAAAATCATTTTTATATAAAATGGTATTATATGCTCTTTATTTTACTATAATTTTGGGTTTTTACACTTTTAAGCCAATCCCGTTTGTTGTTAGCTTTACGGGCTTTTTTATCCTGTTTTATATTATTGAAGCAGTATTTTTACAAAAATTAATACAATCAAAAAAATAAAATATTGAATTGATGAGTGTAGTAGAACATACTGAAACGCATAGCGAAGGTACTTTTGATGCCGGCGAAGTTATAATTGGTCATGTTTCCAATAGTTCATCTGAGCATCCCATATTGCACTTGCCAACTATTTTTGGAATAGATTTTTCTATTACAAAACATGTTTTAATGTTATTGATAGTTGCCACACTTGTATTTGTTGCAATCACTTGGACTGTTCGCAAGTATTTAAAACAAGATAATCCTATTCCTTCTGGATTCATGGCTGCATTAGAAGCTATTGTACAATTCATTCGTGATTCAATAGCGTTGCCAAATGTTGGTAAAAAATATCTAAATACTTGGACACCGCTAATTTTAACTTTCTTCTTTTTCATATTTGCCGCAAATGCGATTGGGCTTGTCCCGATCTTTGATGTGGTTGGAGCAATCAATCGCTTCATATTTGGCGGTTCGTCCCATGACCATTCTTTTGTCAATTCATTATTACATGGGAGTACAACTGCAACAGGCAATTACAATGTAACAGCAGGATTGGCAACCATAACTTTTTTCGCAATAATATTAGCAGGATCAAAAGCACACGGTTTTATTAATCATTGGAAGAACATTGCTCCATCAGGTTTAGCTTGGCCAATTTATATAATCTTAATTCCGATCGAAGTTATCGGAATGTTTGTACGTCCTTTTGCACTGACAATGCGATTGGCAGCAAATATGACTGGCGGTCACATCGCTATTTTAGCAATAGTATCGTTCGTATTTATCTTTACTGGATTATTTAATAGTGTAATTGCAGGGATTGGAGTAGGGGCATTAGTATCGGTGCCGCTTGCTGTGGCGATATCTGCATTAGAAATAATTGTTATAATTGTACAAGCATATGTATTTACTATGCTTAGCGCTGTCTTTATTGGGATGGCGATAAACGTTCATCATTAAAAAATGGAGAAATAAAAATGGAAAATCTACATTACTTTGGAGCTGCCATTGGACTGGGAATGATAGTCATTGGAGCGGCATATGGCATCAGCAAATTTACTGCTGCTGCTGCTGAAAGTATTGCACGCCAACCTGAGGCCGCTGATAAAATAACGGGTGCTGTTAACTTGCCACTGTTCTTGTTAGAAGGTGTTGCGATTTTAGCAGAAGTATTTACTCTATTGATTGTATTAATGAAATAAATACCAATTATTTTATTAATCTGAAAATTTTGAGAAAATAATATGGATAATCCCTTAGTACAACCTGATCCCGGTTTATACGTCTGGACGATTATCATCTTTTTAGTATTGGCGTTCCTACTGATGAAATTTGCCTGGAAACCATTACTGGCGATGCTTGAAAAGCGCGAAGAAAACATAAGACAATCCTTACTGGATGCAGAAAAGGCAAGAGATGAGTTGGCTCATGTCAAAGAGGATACAGAAAAGTTATTGAATGACGCTCGGAATGAATCGCAAGCAATTGTGGCAGCAGGTAAGAAAAATGCCGAACGAATGAAAGATGAAATCATCGAAAAAGCGCAATCTAAATCTGATGCTCTCTTAGAAGATGCAAAAAAACAGATACATCTAGAAAAAGATCGTGCAATCTTAGAGGTAAAGGCAGAGGTCGTAAATTTATCAATGGAAGTTGCTAAAAAATTGATAAAGAAAAATCTTTCTAAAGAAGATAATCTGAAATTGATAAATGAATCGTTAAGTAAAATCAATCCTAAGAGTGAAGCCTAACCGACGGATAAAAAAATATGCTGAAGCTCTTTTGATAGTTTCAAAGGAGTTAAACTGTATTTCGGAAACTGGAAATAGTTTAAAAATTATTGATCAGTTAGTAAAACAGGAACAGGTATTTCGTGCATTTTTCTCTACACTAAAAATTAAACCCGTTGAAAAAGTAAATATCCTAAAATCGATACTTGGTGATATGATTAATCCGATTGTCTATGAATTTTTTGCATTATTGGCTGAACGGAATGAATATCAAATATTCATCTATGTTGTGACTGAGTACGCCAAATTGCAAAAAGAATCATTAAATCAAATTGATGTGACAGCATATTCAATAGATGAAATAGATAAGGATACGATAGCTGCACTTATTAAAGGTATTGAAAGAACAACTGGTAAAAAAGTTGAACTCAAGGCACAATCTGACAAGGAGTTGTTAGGCGGAATAAAACTGCGAGTAGGGAATACCATATTCGATGGTACCATCGCCAATCAAATGGCTAAAATGAAAAAAGTATTGTTGCAAAATTATTAATTAAAAGAAGCGATGAAAATTAAAACGGAAGAAATCAGAAGTTTACTTCTGAAGCAAATAGAAAAGTTCGATGTTGAAATCGACGTTTCCGATGTTGGTGAAGTGCTGGAAGTCGGTGACGGTGTAGCTCGCGTTAGTGGTTTAGAAAACGTGATGAGCGCTGAATTAGTTGAATTACCAAATGACGTATTTGGGATGGCACTAAATCTTGAAGAGGACAACGTTGGTGTAGTATTATTTGGTGAAACTCGGTTAGTGCGTGAAGGAGACATTGTAAAACGTACCGGGAAAGTGGTTGAAGTTGGTGTTGGACCTGAAATGCTTGGAAGAGTGGTAAATCCACTTGGACATGCTGTAGATGGCAAGGGAATTATAAAAACGAAAAATACCCTTCATATTGAACGCAAAGCATTAGGTGTTATGCAACGTCAACCGGTGGTAGGACCTTTACAAACCGGATTAAAAGCAATTGATAGCATGATCCCGATTGGGCGTGGTCAACGTGAACTAATTATTGGTGACAGGCAAACCGGTAAAACAGCAATTGCCTTAGACACAATTATCAATCAAAAATACACCCATAAAACAGATTCTCCCGTATATTGTATTTATGTTGCGATTGGTCAAAAATCGTCCACTGTTGCCCGCGTAGTAGCCGAATTAGAGGCCGCAGGAGCGATGGAATACACCACTATTGTTGCTGCCAATGCATCTGATCCTGCACCATTACAATATATCGCTCCATATGCCGGAGCGGCAATGGGAGAATACTATCGTGATAATGGAAAACATGCTTTGGTCATTTACGATGACCTCTCAAAACATGCTGTTGCTTACCGACAATTATCTTTGATTTTAAGACGTCCACCCGGTCGTGAAGCGTATCCGGGTGATGTATTTTATTTGCACAGCCGTTTATTGGAACGTTCATCCAAACTCAGCGACGAATTAGGCGGCGGATCGCTTACTGCGTTACCGATCATTGAAACTCAGGAAGGTGATGTGGCAGCCTATATTCCAACCAATGTTATTTCAATTACCGATGGTCAAATATATTTAGAATCAAACTTGTTTAATTCAGGTCAGCGTCCAGCCGTTGATGTAGGAATATCTGTATCAAGAGTCGGTGGTAATGCACAGGTTAAAGCTATGAAAAGCATCGCCGGTATGTTGCGATTAGATTTAGCACAGTATCGTGAATTGGAAGCCTTTGCCAAATTTGGTTCCGATCTTGATCAGGCGACCCAAGACCAATTAACTAAAGGTCGCGTAATGATGGAAATCATTAAACAAAAACAGTACACACCAATGCCAGTTGAAAATCAAATCGCAATAATTTTTATTGGTACTCAGGGATTATTGAATGATCTGCCTGTAGATAAAATAGCTGATTTTGAAATTGGGTTTTTGAGGTATCTAAATGACAATAACAGTGCTTTATTAAAAGAAATTAAAGATACTGGGATACTCGGTGACAATGTTAAAGCAGGTCTGAAAAAAGCGACTGAAGATTTTCTTAAAATATTTGCAAGGTAGATTTTAAAACAAGGATGCAAAATAAATTCATGACATTCATGGTTAATAAAGAATGGCAAATTTAAAAGATATACGCAACAGAATTTCATCTGTAAAAAGCATACAGCAGGTAACACGTGCCATGAAGATGGTTGCGGCTGCCAAAATTCGCAAAGCACAGGAGAAGATGGAACAGGCTCGTCCATATGCCAATCGTTTGAAGGATGAAATTTTGTCTCTTTTACCGGATGTTGACCGCAGTTTATTAGAATTGTTAGATGTCCGTGAAGTTAAGCGAACAGCTTATGTAGTAATTACTTCCGATAGGGGATTGGCGGGTTCTTTTAATACAAATATCATTAAACGTGCTGAAGAAGAGATCAAAAAAATCGGTAAAGAAAAAGTTGATTTATTTTGTATTGGGCGTCGAGGATATGAACATTTTAAACACCATCAATATAATATTATTGAAGAACATACCGATTTTTGGGCTGATCTTGATTTTAATCATTCGATAAAGATTGGCAATGGAATAATCAGTCATTTTACTGCAAAAAATGTTGATGAGATCAGAGTTGTATTCAATCAATTTAAAAATATTATGGTTCAAGAAATCGCCTCTGAACGATTACTTCCCCTAACCCTAGATGAAGATGTAGAAATCGAAATTAAAGATAGATTATATGAACCGTCAAAAGAAATAATTGTTAAATCATTGATTCCATTACATTTGAATATACAGATGTGGCGATATTTATTAGAATCATATGCTAGTGAACAAGCTGCACGAATGGTGGCAATGGAAAGCGCTACTGAAAATGCAGGAGACCTAATTCGTGGTTTAACACGCAAATTTAATAATGCTCGTCAAGCCGTAATTACCAAAGAAATTTTGGAAATTGTGGGTGGCGCAGAAGCACTAAAACATCAAAGAGGATAAAAGATAATGAGTGCAGTAGGAAAAATTTCACAAGTTATGGGCGCTGTTGTAGACGTCGAATTTAAAGATGGCAATTTGCCTGAAATTTTGAATGCCCTTGAGGTAAAGGAGTGGGACACCCGATTGGTTTTGGAAGTTGCTCAACATTTGGGCGATTCTTCTGTCCGTACGGTTGCAATGGATTCTACCGATGGTTTAACACGCGGTATGACAGTCACCGATACAGGTGCACCGATTACTATTCCGGTAGGACCGGAAACTTTGGGACGATTATTCGATGTATTAGGTCAACCGATCGACGGAAAAGGTGTTGTTAAAACAAAAATGAATTATCCAATTCATCGTCCTGCACCAAAACTTGAAGACCTAACGACTTCAACTGATGTTTTGGTTACTGGTATCAAAGTTGTTGATTTAATGGAACCATATACTAAAGGTGGTAAAACAGGTTTATTTGGTGGTGCAGGTGTTGGTAAAACAGTTTTAATTCAAGAGTTGATCAGGAATATTGCCACTGAACATGGTGGATATTCAGTGTTCTCTGGAGTTGGTGAACGGACCCGTGAAGGAAATGATCTTTATCGTGAAATGACTGAATCAGGTGTTATTGAAAAAACTGTAATGGTATTCGGACAGATGAATGAACCACCGGGAGCTCGTTTGCGAGTTGGGCTTACAGGACTATCAATGGCTGAATATTTTCGAGATGAGGAAGGGAAGGACGTATTATTATTTATTGACAATATTTTCCGATTTACTCAATCAGGTTCAGAAGTATCAGCACTATTAGGACGTATGCCATCAGCAGTTGGGTATCAACCAACTCTATCAACAGAAATGGGAGACTTGCAAGAACGTATCACATCTACAAAAAAAGGCTCAATTACATCAGTACAGGCAATTTATGTACCAGCTGACGATTTAACTGATCCAGCCCCGGCTACTGCATTTGCACATTTGGATGCAACAACTGTTTTGGATAGAAAAATATCTGAATTAGGAATTTATCCGGCGGTTGATCCGCTTACCTCGACATCAAGGATTTTAGATCCTAGGGTAATCGGTGACCGACATTACCAAGTTGCCCGCTCGGTGCAGGAAGTGTTACAAAAGTATAAAGATTTGCAAGATATCATTGCGATATTGGGTATGGATGAATTATCAGATGACGACAAAAAAACCGTCGCGAGAGCGCGCAGAATGCAGCGGTTCTTATCGCAACCTTTCTTTGTTGCGGAACAATTTACCGGAATGGAAGGAAGGTACGTTTCATTAGAGGATACAGTTTCAGGTTTCGAAGCAATTTTGAACGGAGAAGTTGACAATTTACCGGAGAGCGCCTTTATGTTTGTTGGATCATTGGACGAAGCAAAAGAAAAAGCTAAAAAGAAATAAATGGCAACATTTTCAGTAGAAATTGTTACTCCAACGCGCGTGATTACCGAGGAAAACGTAACGTATTTACGTTGCCCCGGAGTAGATGGCTCGTTCGGTGTAATGGCAGGTCACACCGATGGTATTATTGCTCTATCAGTTGGAGAAGTGAAAGTTGAAGTTGGAAATAAAGAGAAATGGATTGCTACAAGCGGTGGTTTTGCAGACATTTCTCCTGAAAAAGTATTATTGTTATTAGAAACGGCTGAACAATCGTTTGAAATTGATGTGGAACGAGCCAAGACAGCGATGAAGCGTGCGAAGGATAGAATTGATGAAAAAGGTAAAATAGATATCTTCCGTGCTGAAGCAGCATTGATACGAGCAATAAATCGATTAAAAATAGCGAATAGATAGAATAATTATTATAATGTCAAATTGAAAAATCCGCTTGTAATTTCAAGTGGATTTTTATTTTAAATATGGATTTATAAATGAATAAACGAACACACACATGCGGCGAGTTAAATAGTAAGCAAGTTGGTAAAAAAGTATGCCTTAATGGTTGGGTTAACACTATTCGCCTACACGGACAAGTAATTTTTGTTGATATCCGTGACCGTTATGGAAAAACACAGCTTGTTTTTAATGCTGAAAAGTATGAACAAGCTTTTAGTACAGCTAAAAAATTATCCATTGAAGATGTTATTTCCGCAACAGGTGTTGTTCAAGCGCGTGGCGAAGCAAGCAACTAATCCTGATATGCAGACCGGTGAAATAGAAGTAATTGTCGATTCGATAGAAATATTAAATGAAACTGCGCCACTTCCTTTTGTAATCACCGATAGAGATAGTGCATCGGAAGATTTCAGATTAAAATATAGATATCTTGAGTTACGTACTGATGAATTACAAAAGAATTTTCAAATACGTCATGAAGCGTATCAAGCAACACGGAAATATCTATCAAATAACAATTTTATGGAGATTGAAACACCGGTACTTATGAAATCGACACCGGAAGGAGCGCGCGATTATCTTGTACCGAGTAGATTACATCACGGAAAATTTTACGCGTTACCGCAATCACCGCAAACCTATAAACAATTATTGATGATATCGGGGTTCGATAAATATTTCCAAATAGTGAAGTGTTTCCGTGACGAAGATTTGCGTGCTGACCGACAACCGGAATTCACACAAATCGATATTGAAATATCATTTGTTGATGAAGATGATATAATGAATATGGCAACCAGACTAACGCGGCAAATCTTTAATGAAGTAATTAATGTAGATTTGCCGGAAACATTTCCGGTAATGAAATATTTTGATGCAATGGAAAACTACGGTACTGATAAACCAGATTTACGTTTTGAAATGCCTCTCACAGATTTTAAGCAATATAGTGATGCGTCAGATTTTGACGCATTTAAAAGTAGTGAAGCCGTGAAATGCTTAATTGTTGAAGGAGTTGCTGATAAATATTCTCGTAAAGTAATTGATGGCCTTACCGATTTTGCCAAACACCATGGAGCTAAAGGTTTAGCGTGGATGAAAGTTGAGAGCAATGAATTGATTGGTGGAATAGCAAAATTCTTTGGTACGGATTTGCAGAAGAAAATTATATCCGAATTAAAATTGAATAATAATGAAATAATTTTCGTAATTGGAGATAACCGGGAAGTTGTTTGGCAAGCACTTGGAGCACTGCGGGTGGAAATCGCTAAGTGGGAAAATTTAATTGATAAAAATACCTACAAACCGCTTTGGATTGTTGATGTGCCTATGTTTGAATGGGATGAGGACGAGCAAAGATATTCAGCAATGCATCATCCGTTTACATCACCGAAATTGGAAGATTTGCCGAAATTGAAAACTGATCCGGGAGTTGTATTATCACGTGGTTACGATATTGTGATGAATGGCTATGAATTGGGTGGTGGTTCTATCAGAATACATCAGCAAGATGTACAAAAACAGGTATTTGATTTATTAGGAATTTCGAAAGAAGAAGCACAACAAAAATTCGGATTTTTATTAGAGGCACTTAAATATCGGTGCACCACCGCACGGTGGTATTGCATTCGGTTTGGATAGAATAGTAATGCTGTTAGCCGGAACTGATAATATCCGTGATGTTATTGCTTTTCCGAAAACAACATCTGCTACATCATTAATGGATGAATCTCCTTCGGTGGTGTCGAAAAAACAGTTAGATGAATTGGGAATTGAGCTGAAGAAATAGAGAAAGTCTGTCATTCCATGCTAAGTTGGGAATTCACAATAAAAATGGATACCCGCTTTTGCGGGTATGACAAAAATAATTATTCTACGCTTTCAACTTTTATCAAGAACTGCACGCAAAATGTCTATTCTGCTTATTTGACCGACTAATTTTTTATTTTCAACTACTGGTAATCTTCGCCATCCATTGTTTAAAAAGAGGGTTGCTGCATCCATTAAACTTGCATTTGCGTTAATTGTAGTGATGTTTTTGGTCATACAGTTCTTTACATGTGTTCCCATATCATTATGATAAGATGATTCGAGGATTGGTTTTAGACAATCGAATTCGGAAATGATACCAACTATCCAACCCGTTTCATCTACAACTGGAGCACCGGAAATCTTATGTTTAATTAGAGTTCTAATAGCAGATAGAACATTAGTTTCGGGACTGAATGTAATTAAGTCTTTTGCCATATAATTTTTAACAGAAGAAGGTGTTTTCATGATAATTCCTTAAAATATTTAAAATGTAAAACTATTTATTCTTGAATAGAACGGAACCTAATGTTTGTTCAGTTCCTTTAAAAGTATTACTAAAGTTTTCTCGTAATTTATATGCGGAAAGTAAACATGCTAAGGTTACAAGAACAACTGCAGTATAAGAATATCCCAACAAATATGTAGCAACGGGAAATAGAACTAAAATTAAGAATTCCCCAATAGTTAAATAATTTGAAATTACTGTTCCGAATACTATTGTAAGGTACAATACCAATGCAATAAAACCATTTAACCCTAACATAATACCGAGGATTGAAGCAATTCCTTTGCCACCTTTAAAACGCATAAAAATTGGATATATGTGACCAACCATTGCCATAGCCCCCGCTAGCACTGCTAAATCGGTGTTACCGTTAGTAATATATTTGATGATCCACATGGCAAACGCTGCTTTTAAAGCATCGATTATGAATGTTGCGATCCCAAATTTCCAACCCAATACAATTACCGCATTAGAAGCTCCGGCGTTAGCAGTTCCTTTATCTCTAATATCGATACCTTTGAATAACTTTCCTAAAATATAGGAAGCTTGAATGTTGCCAAATAGATAACCAATAATAACTGCTAAAAGTAAATTCATAATATCCTCTGTTTGTTAAAATTACTATTAGAAAAGCGCAAGATTCCATTTTATATATAGTTTGTACAAATGATTGTAATATGTTTAACTAATTAGGAATTTTAATTGTGTCGTAGAAAATCTCATTGTATTTTAAATTATTGGTACAAAATTAACTAATAAAATAATAGAATGAAAAAGACTATTGAATTAAAAGGTATTGATCTGCAAAGTCTGCTTGGAGCAGGTGATGCACATTTAAGATTATTGGAGAATCTCTTCTCTGGGCAGATCATTGTTAGAGGTGATGATTTATTTTTGGATGGCAACGAAGAAGATATAAAAACCATGCATGATATTATTCATGAGATGAAGCAAACCTTAAATCGTAAAGGGAGCTTAACAAAGAAAGACGTCCACCAATTAATAAATATATCGAATGTTGAAAATGGTAATATTCCAGAAAAGACTGAAAATGTAATTCATTATGGTAGAAAGGGAGCAATTCGATCGAGAACAGTTGGTCAAGATGAATATATAAGAATTGTTCGTGAAAACGATATCGTTTTTAGCGTCGGTCCGGCTGGAACTGGCAAAACTTACATCGCAGTTGCTTTTGCGGTGGCAGCATTAGAAAGTCATCAAGTCGAACGGATAGTCTTATGCCGTCCAGCAGTAGAAGCAGGTGAGAGCCTTGGGTTTTTACCAGGTGATCTGCAGGAAAAAGTGGATCCATATTTAACGCCTCTTTATGATGCATTAGACGATATGGTTTTGCAAACAAAACTAAAACCGATGCTTGCCAAAAAAACCATCGAAATTGTACCATTAGCTTATATGCGAGGTCGAACACTTAACAATGCGTTTCTAATTTTAGACGAAGCTCAAAACGCCACGGCGATGCAAATGAAGATGTTTCTTACTAGATTAGGAGTTAATTCACAGGCAATAATAACCGGCGATGTTACACAAATTGATCTTCCTAAAAATATAAATTCTGGTCTTATTCAAGCTGCAAATATTCTGAAAAATATTGATGGAATTGGATTCGCCACTTAACTGAAACCGATGTAGTAAGACATCAATTGGTAAGAGAAATAATTAAAGCATACGAAAAAGAATAATTACAAGTTCATTATAATTTTCATGTATCAAATCTGAATTATTAGTAATTTTCAAATCTAAATATGAACTCAATTAATATATTGTAAAGAGTTCATTTAAAAAAATAATTATGTTTAAATATTTAAGTTACTTGAATTCGAAAATCAACGAATTTCAATTCGTGTCCACAACGTATTCCCATAAATTAATTATCTCAAAATATCATAAGGAAGGTACATGTCTGATCTAAGAGAAGTAGTTGTTGTATCCGCAAAACGTACACCAGTTGGATCTTTTCAAGGGGTCTATCAACAGTACCCGCCACTAAATTGGGTAGTGATCGTCATTGCAAGTCTTTTAGATGAAACGAAAATCGATCTAAACAGAAATTGATGAAGTAATAATGGGTTGCGTACTTCCTGCCGGACAAGGTCAGGCTCCAGCCCGTCAAGCAGCTTTAGGTGCAGGATTGCCAAACTCAGTTGAATGTATGACAATCAACAAAGTATGTGGATCAGGGAATTAAATCCGCGATGCTTGCGATGCAAGCAATTCAAGTGGGTGATGCCGACGTGATTATCGCAGGTGGAATGGAAAATATGAGTTTAGCGCCATATCTATTGCCTAAGGCACGTACCGGTTATAGAATGGGAAATGGGCAATTAGTCGATTCAATGGTTAACGATGGTCTGTGGGATGTATATAATAATATTCACATGGGGAATTGTGCAGAACTATGTGCTAAAGATCGGAAATACTCGCGCGAAGAGCAAGATGCTTTTGCAATTGAGTCTTATAAACGTGCTCAAGCCGCAATGAAAAATGGTTCATTTGATGCTGAGATTTCACCAGTTGAAATACAGCAACGAAAAGGTGATCCAATTATTGTCAACAAGATGAAGAACCGGGTAGGACGAACTTTGATAAAATTCCAATGCTACGTCCGGCTTTCGATAAAGACGGAACAATTACGGCTGCCAATGCTTCCAAAATCAATGATGGGGCAGCAGCAATGTTGATTATGTCCAAAGAGAAAGCGGAAAAATTAAAATTGAAACCGATGGTTAAAATTATTGCACAAGCTTCGGCCGCACATGCGCCGGAATGGTTCACTACTGCACCGAGTAAGGCAATTGCAAAAGCATTAAAGAAAGCAAAATTGAAAGCTGAAGACATTGATTTGTGGGAAATCAACGAAGCCTTTGCACCGGTCGCCATGGCTGCAATTGATGATTTTAAAATTGATATGAAAAAAGTAAATGTTAACGGTGGTGCAATTGCAATTGGTCACCCAATAGGAGCATCCGGAGCTAGAATATTTACAACACTTTTACATACCATGAAAAAACAAAATGCTAAATATGGACTGGCAACATTATGCATCGGAGGAGGCGAAGCATCCGCAATAATTGTAGAGAGGATTTAATGGACTTTAGATTAACAGAAGAACAAGAACTTATTAAAAAGACAGCCCGGGAATTTGCCATTGAACATCTTGAACCAGGTGTGATTGAACGCGACGATTTGGCTAAAACACCTCATGAGCAAATAAAAATGATGGGTGAATTGGGATTTTTGGGAATGATGGTTCCTGAAGAATGGAACGGTGCCGGAATGGATGCAGTTAGTTATGTTATTGCAATGGAGGAAATATCCCGAGTTGATGCCTCAGCTGGTGTGATAATGTCAGTTAACAATTCTTTAGTTTGTCAAATATTTTTAGATTGGGCAAACGATGTTCAACGTAAAAAATATCTAACTAAACTTGCGACCGGGGAACATATTGGAGCATTCAGTCTGAGTGAGCCTCAGTCGGGTTCGGACGCCAGCAATATGGCAACTTTTGCTGAAAAGGACGGTGATAGTTATATTCTGAATGGTACAAAGAATTGGGTTACTAACGGTTTAACTTGTGATGTTGTAATGGTAATGATTCCTACTACCAAAAACGTTGGTTACAAAGGAATCTCCTGTTTCATAATTGAAGATGGTATTCAGGGATTCTCAAGAGGTCGGAAAGAAGATAAATTAGGTATTAGAGGTTCCGAAACGTGCGAGTTATTTTTTGATAATTGTAGAGTTCCAGCCAAAAATATGGTCAATGAACCCGGTCAAGGTTTCCGTATTGCGATGCAAACTTTGAACGGAGGGCGGATTGGAATAGCGTCCCAAGCATTGGGGATCGCTCAAGCGGCACTTGAAAAAAGCGTTGCATATTCTAAAGAGCGTAAACAGTTCGGTAAGACAATTTCTTCATTTGGAGCTATACAATCTAAAATTGCAGTAATGGCAACTAATATAGATGCTCGCGACTTTTAATTTTACGTGCTGCAATGTTAAAAGATGAACATAAATCGTACGCCAAAGAAGCTGCGATGGCCAAACAATTTGCATCGCAAACTGCAGTAGATGCTGCTCGAGAGTGTGTACAAATACATGGTGGCTACGGATACATGCAGGAATACGGTGTAGAAAGATTAATGCGCGATGCTAAAATTACACAGATATACGAAGGAACTTCGGAAATACAAGAAGTTGTAATCGCAAGATCAATTTTGGAGGAGCAGAATGGTGAAAAGATAAAACAATTACAGAATATTAATTGGGATGATCTGACATTTAGTATTACACCTACTCGATCAATGTATATGGCAGAATGTGAATTAGATGGTGAATGGAAAAAAGGTAAATTGGTGCCATACGGCAATGTAAGCATGTCTCCGGCAGCCGGAGTTTTGAATTATGGTCAAGGAATATTTGAGGGCATGAAAGCATATCGTTCTGCGAAAGATAGAATTGTTCTATTCCGTCCCGAGAAAAATGCAATACGAGCTGCGACCTCCGCAGAACGAGTATGCATTCCAAAAGTACCAAAAAGTATGTTTTTAGAAGCTTGTGAAAAAGTTGTCCGTGATAATATTGATTATGTTCCTCCTCGTGGAAAAGGCAGTTTATACTTACGACCAGTGATTTGGGGAACCGGTCCAGTATTGGGAGTAGCACCTGCCCCAACATATACATTTTTGATTTTTGTTTCACCGGTTGGGCCATATTTTAAATCCGGTGTGAAATGTTTGAATCTACGAATTACTAATCAATTTCATCGTGCAGCGCCGAAAGGAACTGGCGGTCATAAAGTTATTGGTAATTATGCTGCTTCACTATTCCCGAGAAAAATGGTAAAAAAAGAAGGATTTGATGAAGCAATTTATCTTAATGCAGCCAATGAAAAATTTATTGAAGAGGTGGGCTCAGCAAATTTATTTGCTATTAAAGACAACGTTTTGATGACACCTTCTTTGGACGGCTCTATTCTACCCGGTATTACACGTGATTCGGTTTTAAAAATTGCCCGAGATATATTACATATGGAAGTGCGAGAACGCAATATTGCAATAGATGATTTTCTAAATGCAGATGAAATATTTTGTAGCGGAACAGCAGTTGTAGTGACGCCAGTTGGTAAAATAACTACTAATAATGCCTCAACTACAATCAATGACAATAAAATGGGACCGATCACAGAGAAAATAAGAAAAATATTATTAGGTATTCAACAAGAGGAAATTGAAGATCCATTTGGTTGGATTCATCCAATCAATTAGCTAAAATGGCTGACGGAAAACATCCTCGACATCTTGGTCGAGAAGCAGTGTTCCAGGCACTGTATTCTCTCTATATTTCACAATGAGAACGAAGCTAAAATATTAGATGACATTCTTGGTCGCTACGATTTTGATAAAGAGATTGAACAATACGTAACAAATCTATTTCTATCGATCGGTTGAAAATAAAAATTATATTATAGAGACAATCACTAAATTTCTTGAAAACTGGGAATGGTCAAGAGTTGCTTTATTAGATAGATTAATATTACAAATGGCAACTGCCGAATTGTTCTATATAGATGATGTTCCACCAAAAGTAACAATCGCAGAAGCGATTGAAATTGCACAACAATACAGTACAAGCGATAGTTCAGCTTTTGTGAATGGTATTATGGATGCTATTTATAAGGAACAAAAAAGGATGGAGGACGGTTAATGGAAAATTGATAATCTTGTACGATATTTTAATAATTCAATAACCAATATTTTCCTTAACTTTTAAAAATTTAATTATTCAACATATTATGAGTTTATTAACTAAAGCATTTGGAACAAAATCAGATCGTGAAATAAAATCACTTTGGCCACTTGTTAAAGAGATCAAGCAAATTGCTGAATCAATCAAACCAAAGAGTGATGAATACCTTATTAAGCGAACAGCAGAAATGCGTTCCGAAGTAATTGCCGCCCGCGAAAAATTAGGACAAGAAGTATACGCAAAAAATAATGATAAAAAAGAAGCTTTCAAGCAAAGTTTAAAAGCCGAACAAGCTAAATTAGAAGAGTTGTTGCCTGAAGCTTTCGCGATTGTTAAAGAAACTTGTCGACGACTAATTGGTCAATCATGGAGAGTGGTTGGTCAAGAGACATCATGGGAGATGGATCCTTACGACGTGCAGTTGATTGGTGCGATAATTCTACATCGCGGTAAAGTAGCCGAGATGAAAACAGGTGAGGGCAAAACACTTGTTGCAACAATGCCAATGTTTCTAAACGCTCTAACAGGAAGAGGCGCACATCTAATTACAGTAAACGATTATCTTGCACAGCGTGACGCGGAATGGATGGGCGAGATATACAAAAGATTAGGTTTGTCGGTAGGTTTTATTTTAAACACTATGGATAATTCATTGCGCAGGGCAGCCTATAATTGCGACATAACGTATGGTACGAATAATGAATTTGGTTTTGATTTTTTACGTGATAATATGTCTTTAGCCCCAGAAGATCAAGTTCAACGTGGACATGCCTTTGCAATCGTAGACGAAGTTGACAGTGTTCTAATTGATGAGGCACGTACTCCACTTATTATTTCAGGATCCGTTGATGCTCCAGTTGATAGTTCCTATAAAGATCTAAAACCCGCTGTTCAATTACTTTACCGTGCACAGCATACACTTGTTTCCGAATTGGTTCGCGAGGCAGAAGAATTATTAAAAAATGGAAAAGATGACGAAGCCGGTTTAAAATTATTGCAGGCGAATCGCGGTATGCCGAAACATCCGCGTTTGATGAAATTATTCCAAGAATCAGGAATGATTAAGTTAATGCGGAATATTGAGTCCAATTTTTTACGTGAAAAGAAGCTCCATGAAGTTGACGATGATCTATATTTCAGTATCGATGAAAAATCACATGTGATGGATATAACAGACAAAGGAAGAGTAAAACTTTCTCCAAATAATCCTGAAACATTTGTAATACCCGATTTAGGTGAATTATTAAATGATATTGACAATAATAATGAACTATCATCAATGGATCGAGCTCGAGAAATAGAAAAGGTACATCAGCTCCATGCCGAACGAAGTGGCAAAATACATAATTTTAATCAGTTATTACGTGCTTACTCCATGTACGAAAAAGATGTTGAATATGTAGTACAAAACGGGAAAGTCCTAATTGTTGATGAATTTACAGGTCGTATTTTACCGGGACGGCGCTACAGTGAAGGTTTGCACCAGGCATTGGAAGCGAAAGAAAATGTCACGATCGAACGAGAAACTCAGACATTAGCAACTATCACAATTCAAAATTATTTTCGCTTATACAATAAATTATCAGGAATGACAGGAACAGCCGAAACCGAAGCAGAGGAATTGGGTGCTATTTACAAACTCGATGTAACAGTAATTCCCACAAACGTAGATGTTGTACGAATTGACCATCAGGATTTAGTGTATAAAACAAAACGCGAAAAATATAATGCGGTAATAGATGAAATAGCTGATTGCCACAAAAAAGGACAACCAACTTTGGTGGGTACTATTACGGTTGAAGTTTCTGAATTGCTGTCGCGTATGTTAAAAAGAAGTGGTATCCCACACAATGTTCTCAATGCCAAACAACATAAGAGTGAAGCAGAAATTGTGCAAAGGGCAGGTCAACCGGGGGCTGTTACAATTGCTACAAACATGGCAGGACGTGGAACAGATATTAAGCTCGGTAAAGGCGTTAAAGATACAGGTGGATTGCATATTATTGGAACAGAGCGCCATGAATCGCGACGAATTGATCTGCAGTTGAGAGGTCGGGCTGGACGTCAGGGCGACCCCGGATCCTCGAGATTTTATTTATCACTTGAAGATGATCTAATGCGCTTGTTTGGAAGCGATAGAGTTGCAGCAATAATGGATCGATTAGGTGTCGCTGAGGGCGAAGTTATCACAGCCGGAATGGTGACAAGGGCGATAAGCAATTCTCAGAAGAAAGTTGAAACTCGGAACTACGGAATTCGGAAACATCTTTTGGAATATGATGATGTTATGAATCAGCAGCGCCAAGTTGTTTATGACATGCGCAATCAGGCTCTGCATGGCGAAAACATGAAGAATTCAGTTATGGAATTCATTGAAGATTTTATTGATGATGAATTAAGTGAATTGGATCAGCAAAATGTTACAGAATGGGACTGGAATAATCTGCGTCAAAATTTTTCATCGCATTTAATGGTTGATGTAAATCAAGAAACCATATATAGTGAAAGCAAAAGTGATGATATCACTTTTGAGGATGTTAGGCAGTATATTTTGGAGAAAGCTCAATCGATGTATGCAGCCCGTGAATCGCTACTACCATCCGATGTTATGCGAAAATTTGAGCGATATGTTATTCTGCGAACGATCGATGAAAAATGGAAAGATCATTTATATGCAATGGATCAAGTTCGTGAAGGAATTAATCTGAGGGCTTATGGTCAGAAGGATCCATTATTAGAATACAAATCAGAAGGATTTAAACTTTTCCAAGCAATGATGCAAGATTTAACCAAATCCTCTATTCAAAGATTATTCAGAACTCAAATTCAAGGTGTCGAGCAAGCCCCCAGCACAGTACAGCAAAGAGCAAGAAATGTTAAAATTCAACATCAAGATACCACAGGGATGGGTTTTGCAGGACAACCGGAAAGGAGAGAACAACCAAATCGACCTCAGCAAGCTGCAAGGATTCCTGTTCATGTCAAACAGAAATTTGGACGCAATGACAAGGTGAAAATGATGAGTCCAGATGGGAAAACAGTAGAAATAAAATATAAAAAATTGCAACAATATTTAAATCAAGGTTATTCGCAAGTATCATAAAATTTGTAACTTTGCACCCAATTTACCGGGATGGCGGAATTTGGTAGACGCGCTAGATTTAGGATCTAGTCTCCTCTGGAGGTGAGGGTTCGAGTCCCTTTCCCGGTACTTAGTGAAATATCTTTCATATATTTACACTAAATCAGCCAATCAATAATTATTCACAGTCTATAATAAAATATTTTGAATTGTATTATCATGAAGCAATTATAATTTTGATTCAATTATCTTGATAAGGGAAATTTGAGATTGTTGTTTTATTACAATTTGGAAGTAATTAGTATTATTAATATATTAAATCAAATTTATCTTATCATATTTGTGATATGACCATTGAAATCATCATAGTATTAGTAATTATTGGTTTTGCTTTCACATTATTTGTGACGGAGGCGCTTCCAATTGATGTAACCGCATTATCAGTCTTGGGTATAATGATATTGATCGGTTATATCTCACCGCAAGATGCTGTTAAAGGATTTTCCAATCCGGCAGTTATAACTATTGCGGCACTGTTTATTTTAAGTCATGCGCTTCAAAAATCCGGAATCTTGGAGTATCTTGTACTTAGACTTTTAAAGATTGGTTCAGCATCGAAGGTGCTCGGTTTAATTGTTTACTTATTCGCAATTGCGATTGCTTCTGCGTTTGTCAATAATACTGCAATTGTCGCTATTTTTATTCCGATTACCATAAGAGTAGCGCAAAAATTCGATGTAAATCCATCAAAAGTACTTATCCCATTATCTTATGCGGCAATTTTAGGTGGTACGCTCACATTAGTTGGTACTTCAACAAATCTGTTAGTCAATTCTCTATTAGTCGAACTGGGTGATTATGAGCCGCTAGGAATGTTTGAATTTACAAAATACAGTGTAATTCAATTAGCAATTGGATTGGCGTTCATTATTCTGGTAGCATATAGATTCTTACCATCTCGAACTGTTCCATCAAGTTTAACACAAAGTTACCAAATGGGAGAATATCTTACAGAAATGAAGATAAGTGAATCCTCCCCGCTCATTGGAAAAACTTGCCTAGAAAGAAATCTAAATCGCAACTTTGATGTTACTATTTTAGATATTGTCAGAGATGGGAAGATGATTACTAAAAATATCAGAAATATTATTTTACAAGAAGATGATATTTTATTCGTTAGAGGTACTGTTGACAATTTTTTACGCATGAAAGATCTTGAGAAAGTTAATCTTCTGACTGATGAAAAATTAACTGAAAAAGAATTAGTGCAAGAAGATAACGTTTTAGTTGAATGCTTACTTACTGACAAATCTGACCTTACTGGCAAAAGTTTAATGCAAATAAATTTTCGTCGAAGATTTGGAGCTTTTGTACTTGCAATCCGTCGCGAGGGTGAAATTCTGCGAAAAAAGATCGCTCATATAACATTAAGAACATTTGATACACTATTGATCTATGGATCACGTGAAAATATTGACAGGATCTCGGAATCAGATGGATTTATTGTTTTGGATGAGCATGATACACAGTTAAAAAAACATAGATTGTGGTGGCTAAGTATCGTTGTAATACTTATAGTTGTATTCTTATCTGCTATCGGTATATTCCCAATTCTTAGCGGGACAGTTATTGGTGTAACAATTTTACTTGTCTTCAGGGTTATGGCTCCGAATGAAGCATATAATTCTATTCATTGGCAGGTAATTATTTTTATAGCTGCGTTAATTCCATTGGGACAAGTCATACAAACTAGCGGTACAGCCGATTGGATAGGTAACTCAATTTATACGCTAGCAAATGTTTTTCCAGATCATTATAAACCGATAGCTTTACTAAGTTTAGTTTATCTCATTACAATGATTCTAACCGAAATATCATCCAATGCTGCAACGGCTATTTTAATGACACCTATAGCATTTGTAGTTTCAGCAAAGATTGGTTTAGATCCCCGTCCATTTATCTTCGCAATTTGTTTTGCTGCTTCCGCATCATTTATTACACCAATCGGTTATCAGACCAATTTAATGGTGTATGGACCGGGTGGATATAAATTCACCGACTATATGAAAGTCGGATTACCGCTAGCACTAATATTTTGGATTTTGGCAACATTACTAATTCCAGTAATTTGGCCGTTCCAAGTTGTTGGCTAAAATAGATAAGCATACTCTGTAACTTTTACTATATAAAATCATCCAAAAAGCAAACATAATAAATATAGGATTTACAAATGAGTGATAATAAAAATTTAAAGACATTTACAGACGCCAATTGGGGCGATGAAGTTGGTAAAAGTGCACAATTAACTATAGTTGATGTTTGGGCGCCGTGGTGTGGTCCATGCAGAGTCATTGGTCCAGTAATTGAAGAACTCGCTAATGAATATGCTGGCAAAGTAAATATTGGCAAACTTAACGCTGATGAAAATGCGATGGCTCATAAGTTAGGTGTTTCCGGAATTCCAACCATACTTTTCTTGAGAGATGGTAAAGAAGTGGATAGAGTTGTAGGTGCCGTTCCTAAACAAATGCTAGTTGAAAAAATTGAACATCACGTAGCCGGTCAGGCACAAGCTTAAATAATAACTGAAATTATAGTAAGTTGACTGACACTGCATCAGAACGCAAGCTTATCTCCTGTGCCCAAAATGGCGATAAGAAAGCAATTTCAACCCTAGTAAGTAAATATTCTTCACGTATTTATGCAGTAGCATTCAGGTTAATGCAAAATGAAGAAGATAGCGAAGATGTGTTACAGGAAACATTTATTATAATGTTAAATAAACTTGACACTTTTGAAGGGAAATCATCACTATATACATGGTTATATCGCGTTGCCACAAATGTTGCTCTTGGGAAATTAAGAAAGAAAAAGAATATTGATGATTCTATGTCCTGGGACAAAATGGAATTTGAAAATAT
The DNA here is from genome assembly GCA_963715945.1 of uncultured bacterium. Classification (GTDB taxonomy): domain Bacteria; phylum Fidelibacterota; class Marinisomatia; order Marinisomatales; family JAHJCW01; genus JAHJCW01. The sequence continues at coordinate 39,771 of CAVQSL010000015.1, read as the reverse complement.
TTCATCTTTGGAAATAGCAAATTGGCCGGATCATTTAGAGGAAAAATTTGATGCAATAGAGTTTCGTAAATGTCTAGAAAAAGCAATGGATGAACTGCCGGATCACTATCGCACAGTTTTTATCTTGCGTGATCTAGAGGGGCATTCAACTAGAAACACTGCGCAAATTTTAGATATTAGTGAGGCTAATGTGAAAGTGAGATTAATGAGGGCAAGATTATATTTACGAGACCAATTAGCATATCATTTAAAATGTGTTAACAGAGGTGATTATGGTAGACAGTAATAAAAAGTTATCTGATTTCTTAAATAATAAACTGAGCGATGATATTGACAATAATATGGTTCAGGAGATAGCTGACTACATTAAAAAATGTGAAGATTGTAAAATGGATGTTGATACTATTCAACAAACTATTAAATTAGCCCGAACAGGAGATTTTGAAGTATTAATTCCGAAGGAAGTATCTAAAAGGTTATTTGAAGTATTGGGATTGGACAAAGAATGATTGACGAGAACATTTATATTGAAGATTTAGTAAATGAGCATCCGGAAGTAATTTCCCCTTTAGCTGAACTTGGCATAGTTTGTATTGCCTGTGGTGAACCGGTTTGGGGAACATTAGAAGAATTGGTTAAATCCAAAGTAATTAATGATTTGAATGAGATACTTAAAAAACTCAATAAGATAATTAAAGATAAAAATAATGACAAAGTATAATTGGTTTAACAAAGCATTTCTCAAGAAAATCAGTCTTGGAGTTATATTGGGCGGGGCTATAGGATATGCCTATTATTACTTTATAGGATGTAAAGGTGGTACTTGCGCTATCACAAGTAGTCCGGTAAACAGTATTTTGTACGGGGTGCTACTTGGAGCTTTATGGACATTTCCAACCAAGAAAAAGGAAAAAGTATAATGGATTATGGATATAAACGTCATATAAATCAAACTTTTGAGCAATCAGAAGAAAAATTACGACAAACGCTATTAGATGAAGGTTTCGGAGTTGTTACCGAAATTGATGTTAAAAGTGTTTTTAAACAAAAACTGAATAACAATTTTAAAAAATATAAAATATTAGGTGTTTGTGAACCAAATACAGCTTATAAAGCTTTATCAATTGATGAGCAAATCGGACTTTTACTGCCATGCAATGTGGTAATTTGGGAAAATGATGATAAAACAACTACCGTGGCTGCTATTAATTCAGAAGTACAATTAGCAATAGCAGGAATTGGCAAATTAACAGAACATGCCGATCAGATTAACAAACAACTAAAAGCCGCAGTGGATAAAATATGAATGATGCATTATCAATAATTATCATTGTTGCCGTTTGGTTATTTATAACAAAAATTTTGTTTCCAAAGATGGGAGTTCCTACTTGAGGTGTACCATATAATCCTCAGTCTGAGGACAAGAAAAAGGAGAAAGAATAATGCCGATGTATGATTATTGCTGTAAGAACTGCGATGAAACATTTGAAGAATTAGTATTCTCAAGCACAGCACCGGATGAAGAAATAAAATGTCCGAAATGTGGACAAAATAAATCTGAGCGACTGCTTACGGCACCAATGATCTCTACTGGTGGTTCTTCTAAAGGAGCATCTACATCATCGCGCAGCAGTGGATGCGGACATTCAGGTTTTTCCTGAGCATAATATATTTCTACGGTCGTAGATATAGTATCAGTTTAATGTTATTACGGTATAACCGTAACTTTGCTTGTCGATGAAATCCTCTAAGTCAAAAGAATCTCGCCTTCAATCTTTTTCCGAAAAGCCCAAAAAGGCATTATGGACTTTAGCCTTGCCAATCTTAGCAGGTATGGCTATTCAGACAGTCTATACTGTTGTTGATATGATTTATATTGGCAGGTTAGGTGGTGATTCCATCGCCGCTGTTGCATTTAATATGCCGCTTCTGTTTTTTGTACTTGGTTTGAGTATGGGATTAGGTTCAGGAGTAACAGCTTCAATAGCAAGGTTTATTGGCGCAAAAGATAAAGTTAATGCCGATAATAGTGCTGAACATGCGTTATTAATGGCATCGCTAATTAGTGTAATTATGGTTACGGTTGGACTGCTATACGGAAAACAGATGTTAATGCTTCTGGGGACTACATCTGAACTTATTGATATTGCTTGGTCGTATCTACATATTGTTACAATCGGATTATTTTTTATGGTATTTTCAGGATTCTTTAGGTCGATATTATCGGGTGAAGGAGACATGAAGACCGCGATGACCATCTCAGCCATCGGTACAGTCTTGAATATCATTTTAGATCCCATTTTCATTTTTGCACTTGGTTATGGTGTAGCCGGAGCGGCCATTGCTACAGTGATTAGCCAAGCCATAGTATTTTTGATTTTCATCTATATATTTTTAATAAAAGAAAACACCTATGTCACATTTCGCCTGAGGGATTTTTCATTCTCAAAATACATCATTTTTGATATAATAAAAGTTGGTATTCCGGCATCTATGGCAATGATAATTATGTCGATTGGACAAGCGGTATTCAATAAAATACTTGTTAATTATTCAGCTTTTTCAGTTGCTGCATATCAAATTGGCGGAAGAATAGATATGGTTATATTTTTACCGATCATGGCAATAGCTACAGCGTTAACAACATTAGTAGGTATGTTCTATGGAGCCAAAGACCATGACAATGTTAAGTTAATTATTAAATATGGTCTGTCTCGTTCAATTGCAATAACTACAGTTATCTCAACTATTGTCTATATTTTAGCGCCATGGCTGGTTAAAGCATTTTCCAATGAGCCGGAAATTTTATCAATTACCGTTAAATATATCAGATTGATAGTAATTATCTATCCATTAGTCTCATTCACACTGACAGCCGGAAGAATTATGCAGGGATTCGGGATGGGAATGCCAATGTTAGTAACCTCTACAATTCGTGTTCTTGGTGTATCGGTACCGTTAGCATTGATATTTAATTATGTGTTCAACAAACCAATTGAATGGATGTGGTATGCAATGATGACATCGACAGTAATTGCCACTATTACAGCAGCTCTTTGGTTAAGATACGCGCTAAAGCGACGGATGATCAGTTTATAAAATTATTTATTAAAACGACTAATTGAATAAGCAACTATCGTTGCTAATAAAATTTTTATTGCTGCACCGGGGAGATATGGATATAATCCAATTAATAGCACTGTTTCAAATCCGGCTGTAATTGCCAGCCAACTGATTCCAAAAATAAATATAACAGAAGTACCTAAAATCATTGTTATCAAAATAGTAGATATTTTACTTGTAAATCCTTTTTCAGATAAAAATCCCACTAAATATACAGATGGTATAAAACCCATTAGGTAACCACCTGTTGGTCCAAATAAATATAAAAATCCTAAAGATCCACCTGCAAAAACGGGTAATCCAACTAGCCCTTCAGAGATGTACATTAATATGCTGAGTGTTCCAATATGGCTACCGAGTAATGCCCCTAAGCAGAGTACACCAAAAGTCTGACCAGTAATTGGAATCGGACTGAATGGTACGGGGATGGATAATCTAGCAAGCAGTGCTAATACTAATGATCCGGCAAATGCAGTGCTAATTGTTATTACAACTGAATTACGCTTTGTGAGGGTTTCTATTTTATTTATATCAATCATATTGTTAGTTTAGTTAATTGAACTGCAATTATAATAATATTTATCAACAATTAAAATGTAGATTATTTAAACTTTTTTCGACGCTACACAATTAAGCAGCCATTCCGGTACAATTTTAATAAATGGAATAGCCAAGCGCCATTGCCATGGTGCCAAGTAGGTCTTTTTCTTTTTCTCAATAGCATTGACCATTTTTTTTGCAAACACATTAACATCCATTAAAAACGGCATTTTATACTTGTGTATATTTGTCATATCCGTGTCAATAAATCCCGGACAGATTGTTGTGAAACTAATACCGTCATTCACAAATGATGACCGCCAGCTATTTGCCATAAATCGAACTGCAACTTTTGATGCAGAATAACTGCTCCGTCCTGGTAGTCCACGAAATCCGGCAATCGAACTCACAACAACTACACGTCCGGATTTTTGTTTAAGCATGGTTGGCAGAGCAGGAAGCACGGTATTCGTTACCCCTAATATATTTGTTGACAACATTCGATTTATTCCATCTGAATTACCGTTTTTCAAATCAACGTTTCCACTAATTCCTGCATTAGCAATTACAATGTCTATTCCTCCTGATTTGCTGATAAAATCATCAATTGCTTTTTTTGTAATCGCTTGATTGCTTACGTCAACTTCATATATAATCGGTTTACCTCCTAAATCTTGACATTTTGTGGCAATATTTTGCAATCGTTCTTTTCTACGAGCTGCTAATCCAATCGTTGCACCTTGCTTGGCATATTCATATGCAACATATTCGCCAATCCCGCTGCTTGCTCCTGTAATGAAGACGTTTTTACTCATTGAAATTCCTTGATTTTAATTATATGTTTTTCTGACTATGCCGTTGAACCAACTTAGCGGTAGATATTTTCTCAAACTTAAAAACACTTTGACATCGCCACTCGATGGATAATACTGTTTCCAGTTTTTAGCGGTTGCTGTTTTGTATATGACCTTAGCTGTTTTGATTGGCTTATTCCCTATTGAAGCAAACTTATTATTGACCGCATATACTTTTTGCTTATATTCATTGTACTCAACTAAACCATCCTTTTTTGTGTGTGTCATTGATCGGTCGTAGAAATCGGTAATAACTGCACCTGGCTCAACTATCTTTACTTTAATATTAAATGGTCTAAGTTCATATTGAAGTGCTTCAGAAAATCCTGAAACCGCCCATTTTGTGCTATTGTACATGCTATATAGAGGCATCGTCATTTTACCACCAACTGATGAGACATTGACAATAATACCTGATTCCCTCTTTCTAAAATGAGGTAAAATAGCGCGAACTACATTCATAACTCCAAACACATTTACATCGTATTGACGTTGTAACTGTTCGGTTGTCGCAGCTTCAAATGCATCGGTTAAGCTGTACCCTGCGTTATTTACTATAACATCAATAGCACCAAATCTATCAATTGTACTTTCTATCGCTAAAGCGATGGATTTCTCATCGGTAACGTCCAATTTTGGACAAATCACATTTTGCAATTTTGATAATTCTTTTTCATCTTCCAGTAAGCGCATTGTGGCAGCAACATTCCAACCTTTTTGTTGAAAATATTTTGCCGTTTCTCTACCAATTCCGGTAGAGGAACCTGTAATTAGTACTGTTTTTGACATTTTGTTTCCCTTATTAAATTTATTCGGTTGGTAAAGTATTATGTTGTTTAACCGATTTTGTTCTTCTTGAACGCATTCTTATATTAAGCATTTCCACACTCACGGAGAAAGCCATTGCAAAATAAATATATCCTTTTGGAATATGGAAGTCCAACCCTTCCCCGACCAAAGATACTCCTATTAAAATTAGAAAACTGAGCGCCAACATTTTAATAGTTGGATGTGATTCTACGAAGTTTCCAATCGATTTAGCGGAGACCATCATTACAATTATTGCAATGATAATTGCTGCTATCATCACAGGAATTTGTTTGACTAAACCAACGGCAGTTATCACTGAATCAAGCGAGAAAACTAAATCGAGGATTGCAATTTGAGTGATTACCCCCATAAAACTTACTGTTTTTGTACTTTCAACGCGTTCTTCCCCACCTTCCAAATTTGCATGAATTTCATGGGTACTTTTAGCGAGTAGAAACAGCCCTCCGATTAATAAAATTATATCACGACCGGATATATCGTGCGATAACATTTGGAAAAGTGGTTTAGTTAAACCCATTATCCAAGTTAATGATAACAATAATAATATTCGTGTTATCATTGCCATCGCTAAACCGATAACCCGTCCGCGATTACGTTCGTTTTCAGGTAATCGTCCAGCTAAGACAGTGATAAAAATTATATTATCAATACCAAGAACAATTTCCAAAGCAGTTAGGGTTAATAATGCAATCCATATTTCAGGGTTTAATATCCAATCCATAATATATTCCTTTTAATACTTGTGTAGAGACATACTAAGCCTTATCACTACGCATCATAATTAATTATTGTCTAGTTTATTTAAGGTTTTAAACCATATCCAGGCAAATCCAATGATTGAGACTACCGTTAATAGTAGTCCACTAATCCAATTTTTGAATATCAAATTTCCGATTGCAAAAGTTGCACCATAAATAAACGCGATACCTGCGAACCAATTTGGCAAGAATCCTTTTAATACGTTACCTCTGGTTCGTGGAATGTCATTGGCAATTTTACCCCAACAACCTCCAGGTTGCACGCGACGATAGAATTCTTTAAGCGTGGATTCTCTTTCCGGTTTAGTTATAAATGTTACCGTAAGCCACACCAAGATAGCAATCGGAACTATAATTAATAATTTATGATGCATTTGAAGTTCAATTCCAAAAATAACCGGTGCCCTGCCGAATAAAGTATAAGTTATTCCACTTTTAACTGTTTGAATTCCGGCAATTACTTCGAGTGATACAGTTATCAATATTGATGTGATCAATGCTGAAATTTCCGTCCAGGCATTGATTCTCCACCAAAACCAACGCAGAATTAATACTAATCCGATACCGGCTCCCATTGCAAAAATGAACTCCCACGCCTTGCCTATACTTTGCATTTTTACAGCAACCAAAGCAGCAAAGATCATCAGAACCACAGTTAGGATACGACTAACAAATACATAATGTCGTTGAGCTTTGGATTCGTCTGAAAAAGATTTTTCCGGTTTAATAAAACGTTTATAAATATCGTTAATTAAATATGATGCACCCCAATTTAAGTGCGTATCAATTGTGGACATGAATGCTGCTAAAAATGATACGACCAATAGTCCTTTCATTCCAGGTCCAAGAAATTTTTGCATTACCAATGGATAGCCAACTTTATCACCAAGCGCCCATTCAGAGACATCCGGAAAGGCAACTATTGAAACCATCGCCACTAAAATCCATGGCCAAACTCTGAAGGCATAATGAGTTAAGTTGAACCATAATGTTGCTAAGAGTGCATGTTTTTCATTTTTAGCGGATGACATACGCTGAATGATATAACCACCGCCATCGGAGTTATCGCGCGACCACCATAAAATTGTAAGAAATACAAGGAATTTGGAAAATGGTGATTCCCAAAAATCCATTGTAAAGAAACTCGCGTCCGGTATCGGTGGAATAAATTTCAACGTATTTGTTGTAACGGTAGTCGCAGCGGCAGCATCACCCGCGGCAGGTAGCATATCATTTAGTGCAGTTAATAAACTATCCATTCCACCCATTGCATTTACCGCGATAATCGCCAAAGCAATAGAGCCAAACATCGCAATTCCAAATTGCACAAAATCGGTTATAACTACACCCCAAAAACCGGCGAGCAGTGCATACAGCAAGGCGATAGCAACACAAATCCAAACAGCTGTCCATCGGTCGATATTTAGCATTACTGCCACTACTGATGCCATTGCATTGATGACCCAACCCATCACAATAAAATTGTACAGAATTCCGAAATATGCAGCTTTGAATCCGCGTAAAAAAGCCGCCGGTTTGCCTGAATATCGGATTTCTAATAATTCATTATCAGTCAACACCCGGGCGCGTCGCCACAGTCGGGAAAAGAGAAAAACGGCTAATAATCCTGCTAAAAGTTGATTCCACCAAAACCAATTTTGCCAAATTCCGGCACCACGAATAAACTCTGTAATTGCTAATGGTGTATCAGCAGCAAAAGTTGTTGCTACCATAGACGTTCCCACAATCCACCACGGCAGAGTCCGTCCCGACAGGAAGTATTCTTCGGTATTTTTACTGGCGCGTTTTGTGAAATACACACCTACACCAACAGAAAATAGAATGTAAGCTGCTATTATTATCCAATCAATAGTCTGTAATGTTGTATCCATATTAATTAGTATGTTTTTTTAATCTTTGTGTTTTTAAAATAGTGTTTAAGAATATCTTCTGCGGAATATCCGTGTAATGCCATTCCCAATGCCCCGATTTGACATAGTCCAACTCCATGCCCCCAACCGGCACCGATAAATTTAAACTTTTCAGGAAAAGAATTCCGCTTTGTTTTTTGTTCAATAATAATTGCGGAACTATATAAAAAATGTTTATGCAAAGCATTTCTGATATCATATTCAGAATTCAATATTATTGATTTATTCTTTCCAAGTTTATCAATATAGTCAATTTTTAGTTTTATGATCCGCCCTGAATAACCGTGTTTTAGTGGTGAAATATTGATAATATTTGTAGCATTTAAATTCAATTTTTGATTGATAATTGTTATCAATTCTGTTTGTGAATATGTTATATCCCAACGGAAGTATGTATCTGATTTATCTACTTTCCCAAGATACTTTATAATATCAGACGAGTTTACATATTTATCACTGCAAAAGGACTGTAGGAGAGGAATCGATAAAATTTAATAAATCATCTGTTTGATTTCGATTGTTTGGAAAATCCGGTGTACTTGATAAATACGGAATCGGTTTGCCTCTCCAAACATTCTCAAATGATTCAGTTATTCCGCCACAGCATTTTGAATAACGTGCATCACATATTTCATTGTTATAAAGTAAAACTTGTCCATAAGTCTTTTGAATTGCTTGTAATGATTGCTCAGGAACATCAGTAACTCCCTGATAGCGTTGACAACAATCATCATTGCATACATCTATATCTAATTCAGGATGATTTACCTTTCGGTTAGCAAGTAACCATGAACGAGCTGCAATTGTTTGTGCCTCCAAAAACGCGGTCGGGCAATCAGCGTTCATTTCGGATGTTGCAACATAAGGTAAATATTGTTCTAACGGAAGTTCATTAATAACAAATAAGTATCCATTATAATTATAAATAATGATTTTACACGGCAGTCCAACTTGAATTTCTTTTTGCCAATGAAAACCTCTGCCAGCTGGAACAGAATTGATAATCGAAAATTCATCTATGTTAGTATTGTCAATCGGTTCAATTAGAGTATTTTCAAAAAGTTTATCGTTTATTAAAATAGAACCAGATTGACATTTTACAATTAATTCTGCAGATACAGGTTTCGAGTTAATTTTATAGTTGGAAGGATTGAAAAAATTGATGCTTATTTCAGTCTTCTTGTCTTTTGGTAGAATGATTCCAACACGAATTAGAGGTTCTTTTGTTATTTGTTTTGCTTGACTAAGCATTGGTAAAAATTTGCCAAGCATCAATACCTGCTCCTAACGTAGGCGCTTCACGTAATTGGGAAGCAAAAATAATATTGCCACCAAATTTACTATCGTTTAAATAGTGTGCTTTTGCACGCTCATCTAAGAAGTTACTTGTACTGATTAATTTAGTTAAATTATTAATAAGTGGCTTAATCAAGTATCTCTGTGCTAATGGATTTTGGAATACATAACCAAATCGCTGACCAATGATGATTCTATCCAATAATGTATTTTTGAAAGTATGATTTGAATCAAGCAGCTGTTTATTTTGATTTATAAATGAAAAATTATTTTGTGAGCCGCAATAAATTGTTGAGATTCTTTCAAAAAGTAAATCCGCTACCCTTTTGCTTACGAGTTGCCAAGTCGCAATTGCTGATTTATCTTCTTCATTTGTTAATTCTAATATTTTCCCTAAATATATTTTATTTTCATTTAATTCTGATTCCGAAAATCCGACTAAATCACCATAAATAGATTGTATCCCCCTGGCAGAGCAATAAGTTTCCATGGATTTATTATTTTCATCACACATTTCCCAAGTTTTAGCGATCCAAGATTTACAATTATCGAAAGAAATTAATTTTCCGTGTAGCTTCAGCGCATCTGCTGCACCAGTTCCACCGCCCAAATAATATGCATTTTCAATATCTTTGAATGCACCATTCTCAGCGTATTCTTCGCCAATGCCACAATAATCGGCATCGCTTCCAAGTTTGGATATAGGCATTGCTAATGTGATTCCTGAGGCAGATATTCTTTGTCCAATTTCTGAGGCAAAATTAGGCATACGCGGTCCGTTCGCCATCGCGGTTATGCCGCGCTGATCCGTGGTTTTGATACCGGGCATGCCAATTCCAATCACCATATTCTCAGCTTTAGTGAGTTCAATTAGATCAGTTATTGCGTCGGTAAATGCATTATAATATGCTTTTGATTGTTTTATTTCAGCAGGAGTAATTATAATATTATTATTTTGAATTTGCTCCATTTGAATTGGAAGACTAACCGGCTCGAAATCGTTTTGAAAATCAGGAAAGTTATGATATTCTTTTACAGAATTATGTTTCTCAAGCGTGAAACTTTGACCGCCTTTAGATACGTTGACAATATGGGCACTTACCTTACTTGCTCCACCATCAATTCCAATTATTGTGGGTAAGCCATTCATTTATTTTGAGCGATCCTCCTTAAAATTGCTTCTTTTCGCATCCAATCTTTGGCTTTGTCATTGCGATTTACGGTCGCTTGGTCAATCAAGTGGTCAGTTCCTCCTGAGTGCCGGATTACCTCGTAAATTGGGTCATAAATACGCCCAATCTTATACTTTTCGCTGATGCGCAAAACCATACTGTAATCTTCTCCGTAATTGCGTGCAAAAGGATTCTCATTAATCTCAAAATACCCAATATCTTTAATTAGTTGGATTGGTATTGCACGCGGGGCTCCGGCACCGTTTATCCGCAATAGATTATTTCTTCCATTCTCCTCTGTCCATTCGGAATGTGTAACTACGGGAATTTCTACATCACGTATTGTTTCACCTGAATCAAGTTTTTGCCATACTTCGTATGACCCAATTACCATACCAATAGTTATATCAGTTTCAAATATTTTTATTATCTTTTCAACTGCATCCGGTTTCAATCGGTCATCAGAATCCAATTGAACATAATATTCTCCTCGAGCTTGTTTCACTCCAAGATTGAGGCAAAAACCAATATTATTAATATCGGTTTTTATTATTTTGACTTCCGGTTTGTCAACAGAATATCTATCGCCACCTTTTATATATCTTTTAACTGCTACATTGGTTGTGTCATTTTCGCCACCGTTTACAACTACTATAATTTCTATATTTTGAACAGATTGTTTCTGAGCACTTTCTATTGCTATTTCAATAAAATCAGGGCGATTATTTACCGGAATAATTATGGATGCTTTCAATGATGATTTAATTGAAGATTTAGGTCTTTTGTCAAACTTTTGTTTTGGTGATAAATAGACACTAATCCGCTTTAAATGATCAGTTAATACTTTTTCAGCTTCTTTTTGTACATTTTCAGCTGATAATAAATAATCAAAAACATTGGTTTTTTCTTTAAAAGCAGACACCTGATACAGTGAACCATATAATTTATTAGCTATGTGTACAATTTCCGAAACTTCCGATAATTTCAATCGAATATCATATAAATAATTATGCCTTAATTCCTCATCGAATCCACCAACTTGCTCAAGAAATGATTTCCGAAATAAAAACACTTTCCCATAATCTTGATTATCACGAACTCTGCCAATATGATGTTTTAATAAATGAACTTCTTCAACTTTACCTTTTGTTACAATTTCATAATCGGAATAAACCATTCCGGCTTTAGGATTTTTATCCATTGCCATTTGCATTAGATCAAGACAGGAATCCTTTAGTTCAACAGAACTCTTTCTATCATCTATCAATAAAACGTATTTTGAATCCGAGTGTTTTATACCCCTATTAATAATGCTGGGCAAATTCGGTTCATCTGCAAAATCGGATAATTTCTTAGTGGTTACTATCGCATTCATAAAATAAAAGTATTAATATTAATGTGATTATACTAAATATTATTAGTCGCTTTCAATCACTATGAACTTTCTAAATAATTTGTCAATAGATATAAATATGGAATAAAAGTAAGAATGTTTATTGCTCGCAACAAAATTTTAATACTATTTTCGATAATTACACTTTTCTCTTGTACTCCGCCACGCGTAGTGGAAGTTGAGAAATCTTGGGCTGAGCAGACACTCCAAGAGCTTACACTGCGAGAGAAAATCTCACAAATGCTGATCTATTCCATGCATTTGGATTTCCGAAATGATGAGAACAAACAGTGGCAGGAAATATATAAATTAGCGGAAACCGATGGCATTGGTGGAATCCATTTGTGGAGTGGAAATACCGGACTTTCTATCACAATGTTGAATGAATTGCAGAGCAAATCCAAAGTCCCAATTATTATCGATATGGATATCGAGAACGGTATTCAACAGCGTTTTCCTGAAGGAACGCAGATTCCGCCTTCCATGGCAATCGCTGCTACCAGCAATCCGCAAAATGCCTTTGAAGCCGGAAGGATTGTGGCGTTGGAGGGGCGCAGTATTGGCGTACATTGGAATTTAGCTCCAGTCGTTGATGTGAATAATAATCCCAATAATCCGATAATAAATACCCGCGCCTACAGTGACGATCCTGCCATGGTTGCCGATTACGCCGTGCAATATATCAAGGGTCTAAATAGTGGTGGGATGTTGTCAACCGCCAAACATTTCCCTGGTCATGGCGATACAAAAACCGATTCGCACAAGTCGCTTGCCACAATCCCCAGTGATTCGGCACGTTTATGGTCGGTGGAATTAGCACCATATAAAAAGGTCATTCACGCCGGAGTCGATGCGGTCATGATATCGCATTTGATTGCGCCCGATTTTCAGACCGACAGTTATACACCCGCCACACTATCCAAATTTTGGATTCAGGATATTTTGCAGAGTTAAGCTCGGATTTAAAGGTGCGGTTGTAACGGATGCGATGGACATGGGTGGAATTACTGGTGGATTTTCTGATGACTATGCACTGATAAATTCCATTAACGCCGGCTGTGATATCATTATACAAAATCACAATTACAAAAGAGTAATTGATATCATCGAAAATGCTGCTAAAAAAGGAATCATTAAACAAGGTCGAATCGATGAATCGGCTTTGCTAATGTTAAAATTAAAGGAAAAAGTCGGACTGCATCTTTCAAAAGAGTCTGATTTTAAAACGATGCAAAGATTTTTAGGGACTGCCGAATCGCATCGTAAAGCGGAAGATATTGCTCAACAGTCAATCACTATTGTAAAAAATGATAAAGATCTTATACCATTATATTATCAAAAAGATAGAACAGTTAATGTGATTGATATTTATGGAAGCCGTTTTAATCACACCCAATCAGTTGCTACTAAAGCATTAATTAAAAATCTGATCAATGTCAATTCATACGTTATTGACGAAACAGATGACATAGATTATTTAAAGACAATAACCAATAAAATAAGAGATAATAGCACAGTTATCATTAATGTTTTTGCTAAACCAAGTGCTTGGAGGGGAACGGTGGCATTAAATGATAATCAAACAAAGTTTATCAAAATGGCATCAGCAAAAACGCTAAATATTATTATGGTTAGTTACGGCAATCCATACATTATCAGGTGGTTTCCTGAGATTCCAACCTATATCTGCGCATGGGATAATCAGGCTGGATTACAAGATGCAGGGGCAAGAGTAGTATTAGGTTTTAATGGTGCTAGCGGCAAATTGCCGATTAATATTCCGAGTGTCGCTTCAAGAGGATATGGTATTTCTCTGGATAAATCGCCTAAATATTTTCAAGGCTCAGCTAGTGTATCCGGAAAAACTGTAAAAACTGTAATGCCTTATGAGGTCGGAGCAGATATCCGCAATATATCAAAGTTGTTGGAGCAAGCAGTTGAAAATTCTGCATTTCCCGGTGGCGTGCTATTGGCATTGAAAGATGGGAAAATATTTATCCATGAAGCATTTGGATATCATACGTATGCTAAAAGTACGCCAGCAGAGATGGGCAACATATTTGATTTAGCATCGCTCACTAAAGTTATTGCAACCACCTCAGCCATAATGAATCTCTATGATGATGGTAAACTCAAATTGGATGATCCTATCGGTAAATATTTACCGCGATTTATTGATAAAAATTTAAGTGATGTTAATGATCGCAAAATAGTAACAATTAGGCACATATTGATGCATACTTCAGGTTTGCCGCCTTTTAAATTATACTATAAAATTGCTGGAGACTATTCCAGCAGAATAGATTCAGTGTATAAAACTAAATTAGAATCAAAACCAGGAGAAAAGGTTGTTTACTCTGATGTAGGCTTTATACTCCTTGGCAAGATAGTTGAGCGCATTTCAGGGGTACAGTTGGATAAATATGTAGCTGACAATATCTTTGCCCCACTAGGAATGAATGACACATTTTTTAATCCAGAAGCCATAAAATTTAAACGAATTCTGCCTACTGAATACGACAAAATAGATGGTAAATTAATTCATGGATTTGTTCATGATGAAAATTCTCAAGGTTTTGGCGGAATAGCCGGGCATGCTGGACTTTTTTCAACTGCCGATGATTTAGCAATATTCTCACAAATGATGCTAAATGGCGGCAAATATAAAACTGAAAATATCTTTTCAACCGCAACTGTTGATCTATTCACTAAACAAAATAATAATGACCGATATTTAGGTTGGGAAGCTCCAAGTGGAACCGCTTCAGGAGGGGTTTATTTATCAGATAGTAGTTTTGGACATACCGGTTTTACCGGTACATCACTTTGGATTGATCCGCAAAATCAAATATTTGTTATTTTGCTCACCAACGCAGTTCACCCTTATCGAGAAGGGAAAGATCCCGCTTATTTTGATTGGAGACAAAGAATTCACTCTGCCGTATATGAATCTTTAGGATTGACAGTCCAAAATCCAAAATTAGAATGGCGTAAAAATTGGAATGCAGATTAGGATTATTAAAATATTCGCTCTACTTTTTGTTACCATTGCTTTTGGTTGTGGTCATCAATCGGAATGGATTGAAACTTTACCAAAACCTTGGCTTTTAAATGAAAATGAAGTAAATGAAATTTTACCGGAATTTCAGAAACGATTTCCAAATTTTGAAGAACGCCTTAAGGCGATTATAATATGGAGGATTGGTACTCCATATGAAGCATTTAAGTTAGGCGAGGAATTCCTTCCTGACACAGATCCAATCATTCGATTAGATGTTTCTGATTGTACCGTTCATGTATTAACTAGTTTGGCATTTGCGCAAAGTAAAACTTGGGAAGAAGCGCGCAGTAAAATAATTAAAATTCATTATAAAGTTGATGAAAACGTTAATCAAATGCCGACATATGAATCACGATGGCATTTTACCTCTGATAGAATTCTATCGAATCTATACACAGTAAATATTACTAATATGTTCGTTGATTCCAGTGCTTTAGAAAATGCTAATTTAATATTAAATCTTAGAGAAGACGGCACTGAGTTATTGGATTTAGATTGGACAAGGAAAATTCAATTGTCATATATTCCAAATAATAGAATTGATTCAGAATTATTTTGTCAATTCCCTCAAGTATGCGGAATCGCATTAGTAAAAAAAACATATTTTAAGGATGGATTAGCAATCGCCCACGAGGGAATATTAATTAATAATAAAGATTTTATACATGCATCTTCTATCGAGAAAAAAACAGTAAAAGAAAATTTTATGGACTATTACTTCAACAAAGGTGACCCATCTTTTGATGGTATTATGATATATAAATTTGTGTCAATTGGATTAGCATTATAAGGAATATTTAGTCATAAATGAAATATTTTTCTCGATTTTGCCTAAAATTGTTAACATCGGTTTGATATGAATTCATGATTTCAACTGGTTTTTTCCCTTCATGAAGTTGTAAATATAGATTATCAGAACCCCAAAGTTTTACCATATAATCTTTATTTATTAATAAGCTATCAGGATACAGGTCATTGATAGCCCACAAAACTGTAACACCTGTTAGAATTGAATTAAAATTGTCTCTATCTGTAACATGTAAATACACTCCATTACATTTAATATTTTCGAATTTTGGATATTTTGACATTGATGGAATTGATTGTGGTGTAAATTCAATTGGGTTGAATTCTACACCGGACAATTTTTGTTTATTAAGTAAGTTAATTAAACTTTTAGTGTCAATCCAGGGCGCACCAATTTGTTTAAATGGAGAAATGGTACCACGACCTTCGCTAACGTTGGTTGCTTCAAAAATGCAAAGCCCGTGATAAATTATAGCTGTTTCCAAATCAGGGATATTGGGAGATGGTTTAACCCAAGGTAAATTTGTCTCATCAAAATAACTCGTTGGAATATAGTTCTCCATTGGGATCACGTTTAATTCAGGAATCGATCCAATCATTTTTTCGCCGACAATCATTTTTGCTAACTCTCCAACCGTCATACCGTATTGAATTGGAATAGGATACATTCCAATGAATGATTTAAATTCTTCGTAAAGAATCGGTCCATCAATTTTTCCACTAATAGGATTTGGTCGATCAAGTATTAATACTGGAATATTAGCCTCACCGGCAGCTTCCATAATTAATCCTAAGGTGCTAATATAAGTATAGAATCGAACCCCAACATCTTGGATGTCATAAACAATAAGATCAATATTATCAAACATTTCAAGTGGTGGTTTTTTGGTATTTCCATATAAGCTGATTATGGGTGGAAGTTTGGAAATAATAGAATCGTAATCGATAAGTTCACCAGCCGGAATATTGCCGGTAAATCCATGCTCGGGAGTAAATATTTTTACTAAATTAATGGAATCAAGAGTAAGGAATCGAGATACATTTGATTCACCAAACATGTTCGTTACCGGAATGATTAGTTACTAAGGCTATTCTTTTACCCATTAATATTTCAAGATGTTTTTCCAGCAGTATATCTAGACCAGTCTTTACCGGATGGGTAATTGGCAAAGGAAACGTTGCCTCATTAATGTTTACTGATTGATGACAATTCCACAACAATATGGTTATAAAAATTATAAGGGATATTCTTTTTCCAGTTCTCATATGCTAAATTACTAAAAATGGTGCTTATTTAAACATGAAGTGTTACTTTTTAATTAGGATAACAATACCGTATATTTATAAATAAAATATTTAAAATTATTTAAAGGAATAGGTTACTTTGAACAAGTACGACTGCCACGCCCCAATTTTTCAAGACTTTACAATTGATAATGAATTTTATCACTCATTACCCAAAAAACATATCATTCGTACTTTGATGGAAGAGCATCAGGTGATATTAAATTTTTGTAAAACCTTAGAAAAAATAGTTAAAGAAATAAAAAATAAACCATCAATGGATGAAACACAAGGAAACCATAAATGATATCCGATCAATTTCCGGACATTTATTAAGAACTGAAAAACATCATATTCGTGAAGAATACACTTTTATTCGAAGATTAGTAAACATGGCTGAGTTTGATCCATCACAAGAAATACGCAAACAGCATGATGATTTAGGAGTTCTAAAACGTCAATTGGAACGGACTATTTATGGTATTTATACAACTCAATTCAATGATTTTCAAAAAGAATTACAACAGGTCGCCCGTAAATTAGTAAAATCTCTTAGAAATCATATTGAACTTGAAGAAAACATTTTATATCCGCAAGCAGTCAAATTGATTCCTGATGAAAAGCGTTGGAAGATGATGCGAAATGAATCAAAAATTATCGGTTATTGTTGTTTTACGCCCGGTAAATACTAATATTATCTGCTAAATAACTCATATTTGTGCAATTACAACTATATGTTAAACATAATTAAAATAATAATTATTTCAGGAATGTTCCTGAATACGGTTAATGCACAAGATCGATATGAGTCCTTTCCAACTTGGATCAAAAGTGTTCCTGAATATGGATTTAATGGAATGAAGAACTCAGTTTCTCAGAAATCCAATTTAATAATTATCGGTACGGTTGGTCTAGGCTCTCTACTAGCTCATCAATTTGATTATAAGATTCAAGATTATGATCAATAGGGACAATCTATTACCGGATAGAATATCGCAATTTGGAGATTTATATGGCGGAATTTGGTCAGCTTGGCTTTTGCCGGTCTCAGTAATTATTACGTCCCAAGCAGCAAATACATCTAACCGTGAAATGTTGGAGAAATTAGAATATGCTGCTTCGGCTTTAGTCGCAAACGGAGTTACGACTGTTGCATTAAAATATATTATAGGGAGAGAAAGACCCAACGGAAATGATAAACACTCAATGCCATCAGGACATACATCGCACAGTTTTGCAGTGGCGGCTGTCGCAAATGAGTTGTATGGAAGCAAAATTGGAACAGTCACATATTTAATTGCAGGATTAGTGGCAATAAGCCGTATTAATGACAATAAGCATTATTTAAGCGACGTTATTATCGGTGCCGGATTAGGCACTGTAATTGGAAGGGGATTCGCAAAAACTTTTCGCGATTCTAAATCAGAACCTAATTTCCAAATTGGTTACAATCGAGTTTGGCTAATATACGAACTGTAGCATTCTAAAAATTGTAACGTTGCAATATTAAATCCATCTTATATATAAAAATGGAAAAATTAATGGATATGAAAATTACCTTCCCGGGCGGGAAAAAAGTACATGCTGAGTTTAATGGATTTACACATGAAACCGATCAAGCAATAAGAAGTGGTGGTGAGGGAAGTGCTCCTGAACCGTTTTCGCTATTCTTATCATCAATTGGAACTTGTGCAGGTATTTATGTTTTAGGATTCTGCCAACAGCGCGGAATCGATACAAATGGAATGGAAATTGTCCAAACAATGAATTTCAATCCACTTTCTGGAATGATTGATAATATTAATCTAAATATTATTTTACCTGAAGGATTTCCCGAAAAATACAAAAAGGCTGTAATCAATTCAGCAAATTTATGTGCAGTAAAAAAACACTTGGAAAATCCACCTCAATTCAATATTTCAACAACTTAATGTAATACTACTCTATAATAATCTTGATGGTGTAAATTTCACAATCAAGATTATGGAAAAAACACTTCCAAAACTTAGTGGAATAGCTTCAAAGATTTTGAAGGCTGAAGCTAAGGAACTATTAAATGTTGCTGATAGGATTGATGAATCTGTTGTAGAGGCTGCCAAAATCATACTAAAACATGAAGGTAAGGTCGTTGTTTGTGGCGTTGGAAAATCAGGTTTGATAGGGCAGAAAATTGTTGCCACATTTTGTAGTACCGGAACTCAAGCTGTATTTTTACACGCAAGCGATGCCCTGCATGGTGATTTGGGAATATATCGCCCCGGCGACCCCACAATCCTTATATCCAAAAGTGGAGCAACTGATGAAGTTGTTCGCCTCATACCTCTACTTCGTGAATTTAATTCACCACTAATTGGTATAATAGGGAATAATGATTCACCATTAGCTGATAAAGTTGATGTTGTTCTTGATAGTACTGTATCGTCTGAGGCAGATCCTTTGGGAGTTGTTCCAACAAATAGTACTACTGTAACTATGGCAATTGGAGATGCTTTAGCCGCAGTATTGATGACTGCTAAAAAATTTAATCAAGCAGATTTTGCTCGTTATCATCCGGGAGGAAGTTTAGGTAGGCGACTTAAATTGCTTGTTAGGGACATTATGACTCCCATAAATAAAGTTGCTGTTGTATCTCCTCAGCAAAGTATTAAAGAAGCTGTTCTTTTGATGACCAAAAGACCACAGGGTGCCGCGATCGTTTCAGATGATACCAATAAATTGTTAGGGATTATTACCGATGGTGATTTACGTCGTGGTTTTGCGCAGAATGGAAACATCAATGAATTAAAGGTTTCTGATGTGATGAATAGAAATCCAATATTTATTTATTCCAATGCTCATCTACAATCAGCTGTTACTTTGATGGAAGATAGAATTTCTCAGATTTCAGTATTGCCTGTATTAGAGCAAACTAATGAAGAATGTAGCGGACTGCTAAGGTTACATGACATTTATCAATCAAAAATAGCTTAAATATTATTTATCCATATTTTTTAAAAAAAATATCAGAAAAATAAATTAAAACACTTAATTTGTCCTTCCAAATGAGTGAACAAAAACCGAAGCAAAATTTTTATCTCAATAGCTTCAATGAATTGGAGTTAGCTCGGAAATCTATAATCAAATTCTGTAGGTTTTATTGCAATAACGATGAAGAAGTTGATATAATCGAAATGGCAATATTTGAAGCATGTCACAATGCATTTCGGTATGGAAATAAAAGAAAAAATAAATCATTATGTGAATTGAGATTAATTTATGGCAACCAAAGTATAAAAGCAATTGTCATAAATTATGGGAAAGAGTTTGAAGTGAAAGAAAAAGAATCTTTTTCCATAGAACAAGATTTTCTTCAATATAGAAACGGTGGATTGGGCATTCCATTAATAAAAACCCTAATGGACTCAGTAAAATATTTAAGAAAATCTAATAATATGAATGAATTGATTATTGAAAAAAAATTGACAAACAAATAATAGGAGTTTCTCGATGCGAATAAATGAATCATCAAAAGACGGAGTGGTTATATTGACATTATCAGGGAAAATGATGTTAGATGGGAAAAGTGCAAGCTTGCATGATTATGTAAAAAATCTGATTAAAGAAAGTAAAACAAAAGTAGTGATAGATATGGGAAAAATTACCTGGTTCGGTAGCACAGGACTTGGAGCGTTATTAGCATCCTATACTTCACTAAAAGACAATGGTGGTGATTTGAAAGTTGCTCGTGCTACAAGAAAAATCCAAAGCGTTTTTATGTTTACCCAGATAATTAAGGTATTAGAAAATTACGAAAGCGTGGATGAAGCAATTGCGGCATTCAAATAGTAAATAAGCCTCTTGAATTACAGTGAATGATGTTACTGAAATTCAAAAACTGAAACTTGCGGTTAAAGAACTTTCAGTTTTAAACGATATTGCAACAGCTGTTAGTGCTACCTATGATTTGGATCAAGTTATTGGACTGATCGTACGTGAATGTGTTAATCATTTAAATGTTGAGCAGGGAGCAATCATGTTGCTCGATCATACTGAAACTAATGATCAATTTCATACTATCGTACGTGAAATTGATACAAGCTCAGATGTTGTACCGTATCATTTTGGTGTTCAGCTATCAGGTTGGATGATTAAAAACCAAAAACCGCTTCTTATAAATGATCTAACCAACGATAATAGATTTACAAACCTATCAAATGAAGATTTCCCAATCAATTCATTGCTATGCGCACCGCTAAAAACGAAAGGTAAGCTAATTGGAGTTCTGAACGTATTCAATAAGATGAGTGATGAAGGTTTTACGGCTGATGATCAGAGGATGTTATCGATAATAGCTACTCAATCGGCACAGGTGGTAGAAAGCGCACGACTTTATGACGAGGAAAAATCTTTAAAAAAGATTGAAGAAGAACTAAGGGTCGCAAGCGATATACAATCATTCCTATTACCTAAATCTAAACCTGTAATAAATGGATTTGATATTGCAGGAAGAAGTATTCCCGCCAAAGAAGTAGGTGGCGATTACTTTGACTTTATTACAATTGATGAAAACCGAACTGTAATTTGTTTAGGAGATATTTCGGGCAAAGGCATGCCTGCCGCAATGTTAATGGCAAACTTACAAGCAACGTTAAGGGGGCAGGCATTGTTTACATCATCAGCCGGAGAGTGTTTAACTAGAGCAAATAAATTATTATACCGTAGTACGGACATGCAAAAATTTGCTACGCTATTTTATGGTATAATAGATACATCCAATGATGATTTTCATTTTTCAAATGCCGGTCATGATCCACCGTTTTTGATAAATTCAAATAATAATGTTACAAGACTAACCAAAGGTGGGACAGTATTAGGATTCATGGAGGAATATCAATACGAAGAGGATTCAATTAGCCTTAATTCTGGCGACACAATTATAATTTATTCTGATGGAATAACTGAAGCACTTGATGGAAAGAATAAAGAGTTTGGTGAAGATAGACTTCTAAAATTAATCAGGGAAAGTATAAAATCCTCAGCGGAAACATTAATCGATAAAGCATTTGATGCGGTAAAAATATTTGTTAAAGATGTACCACAAAGCGATGATATAACCATAGTTGTGATTAAGAAAACTTAAATTAAGTACTATGATCGGTAAAACAATATCCCATTACAAAATCATCAGTAAGATTGGCGAAGGAGGTAGGGGAGTTGTTTATAAAGCTGAGGACATTGATCTTAAACGAACTGTTGCCCTAAAGTTTATATCTCCGCATTTAACTGATAATAAAGAAGATTTAGAACGTTTATATCAAGAGGCTCGTTCTGCCTCTCAACTCAACCATCCCAATATTGCTACTATATACGAAATAGGGCATGGTGGTAAGTTTAATTTTATTGCTATGGAGTGCATACAAGGAGAAACCCTTAAAGATAAAATTAAGAAAGAAGCGTTACAATTAAAAGAAATAGTTGAAATTTCAATTGAGACTTTAAATGGCATAAAAGCAGCTCATAACAATAATATTATACATAGGGATATTAAATCCGAAAATATTATGGTGAACGAATCTGGTTCTGTCAAAGTTATGGATTTCGGTCTTGCACGAGAATTGGATAATAAGAATATCACCAAAGTAAGTACCACTTTGGGAACCATTGCCTATATGTCTCCCGAACAAATAGAGGGTTCTAAGGTTGACCAACGTTCGGATATATATTCATTTGGAATTGTACTTTATGAAATGGTTACCGGCCGATTGCCATTTGTCGGGGAGCACGAAGCTGCAACACTTTATTCGATCGTGAATGAACAAGCACCTAGTATATCATCGGTAATACTCGATGCAAATCCCGGACTGGTAGCGATAATTGAAAAAGCAATTGAAAAAAGTCCAAATGATAGATATCAAAATACATCAGAATTGCTGGAAGATTTGAATGGAATTGAAAGACGGCACATTCAAGAAACGAATTAAGAAATTGTCTTGGGCATCAATAATTCCCGGGAAAATAAATCGAGCTTGGCTAATTGGTGGATTTATTGCAATTCTATTAATTGTATTGGCGGCAACGATACCATTTATTTATGGGGAAAGGGGATCGGCGCAAATTGTTAATTCCTTAGCTGTGTTAAATTTTGATAATTTACATAATCCGGACGATCCAAATCGACTTGGGCAAATTTTGCAGGAATTGATCATTGCTGATCTATCAGAAATTCCTAATTTAAAAGTATTTAGCAGTCAGCGGTTATTTGATATACAGAAACAGTTTGGGTCGGATAACCGAACAAAGATCGATCCGAGCTTAGCAACAGATATCGCTCAAGCGGCAGGTGCAAAAACAATGTTAACCGGTAAAGTAATTCAAAACGGGAGTAATCTATTATTGACCTCTCAGTTGATAAATACAGCAGATGGTTCTATAGTCAAATCTCATCAGGTAGAAGGCCAAGATATTTATTTAATGGTAGATGAATTAACTTTGCTAATACAGTCCGAACTGCAGCTTGCAAATGGCGATGAACCAATAAATATAGCAGTTTCAGAGAAGACTTCTTCCTCTATGAACGCATTTCAATATTATTTTGCAGGGATTGATTATTTCAATGATTCACATTTTGGCGATGCAATTGTTGAATTCAAAAATGCTGTTGCAATAGATTCTACTTTTAGCGATTCATATTATAAATTAGCCCTGGCTCAATGGTGGTCACAATCCGAGATGGATAATGAATCCATTAAAAATGCGCAAAATTCGTTATTAAAAATCTTAAATGGTTCTTGGTACAGGACTACAAAGGAAAAATTATTAGCACAAGGGGCATTTGAATTAACCAAGCAAAACTACTTTGAAGCTGAAAAGACCTATCAACAATTAATTGATTTTATAGATGATGAGAAGGAAGCATGGTATGGTCTTGGCGAAGCATATTTTCACGGATCACAAAATTTAGAAAAAGCTTCAAATGCCTTTGAGAGAGCAGTCGAACTTGACCCTGAATTTACAATTGCTTACCGTCATATATTTGATATTTATAGTTTAAGAAATAAATACGATGATGGAATAATACGAGCTACACAATTAGTTGAAAAGAGTTCCAACAATGCTTGGGGTTATATATTTTTAGGACAAATGTTAGTTGGGAAAGAGAATTATACAAAGGCTCAGGAGACTTTTGAAAATGCTATTGAACTTGATCGATCATTAGCTATCAGCTACAATTATCTGACTCATATTTATATCAAGCTTGAGCAATATGATGAAGGAATTTCATTCGCAAATAATATTATTAAATCTAATGAATCCATCTATGCAAATTTATCATTTGTTAGCTCAAATGTACATTGGCAAAAACGATATTAACCGAGCAATAAATACATATAAGGCTGCCCTAAAAAAAGAATCAAATTCTTATCAGAATTTGATGAATTTAGCAAATGCTTACCAATTAAATGGTGATTATGAACAGGCTATTGCTCAATGTAACAGAATGGAGCGATTGTTTCCAGAAATTTGGAAATCCAAAGGACACTATTCCCTATCAAGCATTTTGATTGAAAAAGGTGAGTATAAAAAGGTGATTGGTATAATTAAAGCTAAATTGTCTGATTCCAAGGAGTCTGATCTAAATACACAATCTGATTTATTGACCAATTGGGCATATTTATTATATTTAGGGGGCGATTTAAATACAGCTCGCATGAAGTTGGATGAAGTTCTATCAAAACCTGTATCATTAAAGAATCAACTATTAGCATATTTAGTAAAAGGATATTTACTAACTGAGGAAAGCAGAATTCAAGAGCTATCAAATATTACACAAACAGCCCAAGACTCAGTTAATCGACACAAAGATGAACCTTTTAATAAAATTTTGAATAGCGCAATTCGGTTTAATTATTATTTCGGCAAAAAAGATTACAAATCGGCAATCACAGAATATGGTAAAATGGATGATAAAGGTGATTTTAAAATTAGATATAACTATTATGCCGGTTTGGCATACCTAGAGTTAAAAGAATATTCGCGTGTGACAAAATTAATAAAAGAAATGCGGAAACCATTCATAGCCACAGATGTCAGGTCCTTCGTTTATCCTCGTTCATTCTATTTGGAAGGGCGTGTAAATGAAGCATTGGGCAATAAAGATTTGGCCAAAAATAATTATCAATCATTATTAAATATATGGAAAGATGGTGATAAACAAGCAGCGGACTATCAAAATACCATATACAAGCTCAATCAATTAAAGAAGACAAATATAAATTACTAATATTTAATGCAGTATTCTTACTCAGGTAAAACCGATATCGGTCTTGAACGAAAAGAAAATCAAGATAGTTTCGGTATGGCCGACACTACCTGGGGAAGTATTTTTGTAGTGTCCGATGGATTTGGACATAAAACCGGGGGCAAATTTGCAAGCCAAGCTACAGTTGATATTTTAATGAATAACTTCACTAAAATTGAACCTGTAAACATTAAGGAATTCTTTAAAAGTTCCTTCGATGAAATAAATAAGTATATCTATTTCAAGAAAGTTTCAAATTATGACAATGCAATGCTAGGTTGTACAGTTGTTGTAATTATATTAATGGACGATTTTGCACATATTGCGCATATAGGCGACAGTCGTGCCTATCTTTATCAAGATAATCGATTGGTGCGGCTCACAAAGGATCATTCATATATTCAATCACTAATCGATAAAGGTGAGATAACTCCTGAAAAAGCGATTTTCCATGCTAAAAGACATATACTTAATAGAGCTTTAGGTAGTCGACAAAAAGTACAGCTAGATTATATATCAGTGGCAGTTAATCCAAACGATAAATTTTTATTATGTAGTGATGGTGTTTGGGGATTTATAGTCACAATCAAAAATTGAAGAAATAATTAAAAATAATATTCCGAGTCTATCAACTTCTAAAATAATCGAAGTTGTAAAGAAAAATTCAGGTACTGATAATATTACTCTTCAAATTATTAGTTTTGAATAATTAACGCTCTTAAAATTTTATCTGTAACATTATTCCAGCATTCTTCCAGCTATTGTTAATAGAGTCGCTATTTTTATAGGTTCCTGCACCAACATATAGACCAAGATTGAGTGGTGATTTACCTAAAGGTACGCTTGTTGAACCAATAACACCAGTACCAGTTCCACCATCAGGCCAATAAAAACCGGTTCCATGAATCTGTAACTGAACAGGCGTAGTCAAATTTAAAAGCTCACTAATAGATAGATTTAGCAATAATCCGGCACCTGGATATAATTTATCAATGGAGTTAAATCCTAAAACGCCAC
This sequence comes from uncultured bacterium, assembly GCA_963715945.1. Lineage (GTDB taxonomy): Bacteria > Fidelibacterota > Marinisomatia > Marinisomatales > JAHJCW01 > JAHJCW01. The sequence goes on along the minus strand of CAVQSL010000015.1, from coordinate 13,426 downwards.
CTCCCAATCTAGCACTTAAAGAACCTATTGTAACTCTGAGCGGAGTTCCGATTAATAGTCCAAAATCAAGTTTAGTATCATCATTTGGTATATCTCCGAAAGGATAACCGCCAAATAATCCGATAACCCAGTTTGGATTATCATCAGAAAATTGATTTGTTGGTGATGTTGATTTTGTGATGATGCTAGAAGGATGAATATTTGAACCTGGTTCTTTATTAATAGCAGTATCATTTGTTTCTGGTGTAAGTATGCTATTCCCAAATTCATCTTTGATATTGATAGAGTCTGGTTGAATATTTTCGCTGAAATTAATTGCTGGGTAAATATCTACTTCAGCGGTATCAGTTGTATCAATAATATTATTTGCAGAATCAGCAGTCCCAAAGTTGGTTTTCACATCAATAATACCATCATTATTGACATCATAGCCATCATCATGCCCATCGAGGTCAGTATCGATTCCCGTGAAATTTCTACTACCCTTATTATTTTGATCTTTTACAGAGCTAGAATTTGCAATTATAGATTCATTCGATTTATACGCATATGCAGTGCTTGTAATGATTGGATTACCAGTTTCATCTGTAAATATTTCTGGTATAACTAACCAATTATCTGGATATATCCAGTTTGGGTCTAGAACATATGGGTTTGCTTTGTAAATGTTTGGCCATTTCAAGCCATTGTGATAAAATTTATTAGCTAATTTAGTTAAATGATCGTTTTTAATAATACGATACTCATAAAAGCCATTTGGATTTATCAAATCATTAGGATCTTGTAAATACACATAGTGTGATTTGTTTTTATCATGAGCCAAACATATTGATAGTGAAAAAATTATAAACAGTAAATAAGCGGTCTTTTTCATGGTTGTCTCTCCATAAGATTCTAATATTAATTTACAACAAATTAATATAAAAAAGGCGACTATTAAGTCGCCTTTTTTATATTAAGAATCTATCAATTACAGTGAATAAAAGAGTACCGCTCCGGCATTTCCCCAATTATATTCATTATCATTAGGATAATATTTACCTAACCCGCCATATAATCCTAAGCTCACTGGTGATTTACCAAATGGTACACTTGCGGAACCGATTCCACCAAAGCCAAGACCTTGATCTTCTCCGAAAATGTAAAACCCAATTCCATGTAATTGAAAACGTACAGGAATATCTAGTTTCAATAGATCGTTAACACATAGACTGGCTAACAGACCACCACCAATATATATTTTTTCAAAGTCATAAGTAAAAGCACCTGCTCCGAGACCAATATTTAGTGGTCCAATGTTAACTCCAAGCGGAGTGCCAAGCAATAAGCCTAAATTCAAAGTTTGGTCCTCAGGTGCAGATCCTAAAGGAAAGCCTGCGTGTAAACCTAATTTCCAGCCAGGTTTACCACAATATGATTCTACGCATGATTTGTCACTTTCTGCTTTTTCAGTTGTAGTAGAAATTGCAGTAGCTGTTGTAGCTATGGCAGCTTTTGCAGCGGCGCCTACTTTAACATCGATGTTATTGTCACCATCTACATCATAACCATCAATAATGCCGTCACCGTCAATATCTTTACCAGCATGTTCATCAATTAATCCATCACCATCTATATCAACACCGTCGATAATACCATCTCCATCCAAGTCAACACCATAGGCAGCAGCAATGGCGGCAGTTGATTTTACATCAATAACGCCATCTCCGTCCATATCATAACCATCAATAATACCATCTCTATCCAAGTCAATTCCAGCTTGGGCGTCAATAATGCCATCACCATCTAAATCAACACCATCAATGATGCTGTCACCATCCATATCGATTGCGACTCCTTTAATTTTTTTGGGTGATACTGGTTTAATTCCATCTACAGAATATATCGGCTTCCCGTTTTCATCTGCAAAAACGCTTGGAATGACTAACCAATTATTGGGATAAATCCAATTAGGGTCAACTATATATGGATTTGCCTTATGAATTTTCTTCCATTTGAATGGATCGTTATAAAATTCATCCGCAATAAACCATAGACAATCACCCTTAACTATCATATACTGAAAAAATCCGTCAGGATTAACAAGACCTGCAGGATCTTCCATTTTTACATAATGTGGTACATTGCTTTTGTGGGCAAAGCTAAATGTTACCAATAAAAACATTAGAAAAATAATTGTAATTTTTTTCATCATTTTCTCCTAGAAAATTATTTTCAAATTTAACAATAATTTACTAAAAATGTTTCAAAAACTTTATGATTGGAGAATTTAATTCAGTATCTGAGGAGGAGCGGGATCGACGGGGCTCGAACCCGCGACCTCCGGCTTGACAGGCCGGCGTTCTAACCAAACTGAACTACGATCCCAAAAATTATTTCTTAGAACGATATATTAGAGCTATCGGTATAGCTACTACATATCCTAAAAACAGCATAATTGGAGCAAGTGTGATACTTTGAAAACTGTTTACTTCGCCCAATGCCATAATGATATAGCCACATACAATGAGCAAGATTCCAATTAAAAAAATTAAATAATTAATCTTTCTAAATGCCCATCCCTCAAATAAGTGAATACCTTTAGATTGTTTTTTATCGCTCATAGAGGCATCAAAATTAATATATGTGTTATGCTTAAACAAATGATATTAACGCATTTTCATTGCAAATATTCATACATCACAAAAATTGACAATACTCATAAATAAAGTGTAACTTTGCGCCTTTAAAATGGTAAAAAAATCCCCCAAAAAGAAAATACAGCACATATTTACGTTAACTTTATTAAGTTTGTTTATTTGCCTCTTTGCATTGGGAGTTATACTGTTGTTTTGGCCGCAAAATAATATTGAAACTAAAGTAAAAGTAAACATACCTAGAGGATCAACTTTAACTCAAATTACCGATCTATTGGTTGAGAAAAAAATTGTAACAAATAAAAACATGTTTATTACTGTGGCAAGATTGATGGGGCACAATAATAAAATACCGGCAGGAATATTTGCCCTAAAAAACGCAAAAAGTAATTATAGCATTGTAAAACAATTAGTGAGGGGCAATCCTGAAGTAACTAGGATTACGATACTAGAAGGATGGACAATTCCTCAAATTGCACAAACAATATCCGATTCACTGCACATCAGTTCTGAAATATTATCGGCATTGTGTTTTGACAAACAGTTTATCAGCGAACTCGGAATAGATGCCATATCATTAGAAGGTTATTTGTATCCTGACACATATTTATTTTTAGAAAGCGAAAATGATCCGAAAGAATTACTCAGGCAGATCGTAACAGAGTTTAATGCAAATTTCACAGACAAGTATAGAGATCGTGCAGAAAAAATCGGATTATCCGTAAATGAAGTTTTAACATTAGCCTCGATAATAGAGGGAGAGGCTATTTTTAACAGTGAACGTTCTATAATCTCCGGCGTCTATCATAATAGATTAAAAAAGGGAATGTTATTGCAGGCAGACCCAACAATTCAATATATAATTAAAGATAGCCCGCGCCGATTAAGATATTCTGATTTAAAAGTTGATTCACCTTATAATACGTATTTATATAAAGGTCTGCCACCAGGTCCAATCGGTAATCCTGGCAAAGCTTCTATTCTTGCAGCACTTTATCCTGATGATAATAATTATTTGTTTTTTGTCGCTCGGGGCGATGGTTATCATACTTTCACTAGAACCAATGCTGAACACCAAAAGGCTAAGAACGAATTTCAAAGAGTTCGGCGGCTTGCAGCCCAAGGTTAATTAATATAAGTGAGTCTTAAAAACTTAAATACTACTCAGAGGTCAGCTGTAGAAGCAACCAAGGGACCTGTGTTGATATTCGCTGGTGCTGGTAGTGGTAAAACTCGTGTTCTAACACATAAAATTTATTATTTGATACGTGAGGGATTGTATAATCCTGAAGATATTCTTGCTGTTACATTTACAAATAAAGCTGCTCAGGAGATGCGCTCAAGAATCGAAAAATTACTCGAAAATTCCCAATTAGATATCTCCATCGGCACTTTTCATGCAATTTGTTCCCGTATTTTGCGAAAACACATACATCAATTAGGGTACACAAATAATTTTGTGATTTACGATAGAGCCGACCAGCTCGATTTATTAAGAATTACTTTAGATAAGCTTCACATTTCTAAAACGATGATGACCCCCAAAGGAGTTGCCTCACAAATTAGTTTGTTTAAAAATCAAATGATATCGTATGATGAGATAAGCCAAAAAGCTCGGACTGTCGCAGAAAAAAAATTAGCAGAAGTTTATCCAGCATATCAAAAAAATCTTCGAGACAATAATGCAGTAGATTTCGATGATCTTTTATTATTACCATTAGAAATATTTGAAAAACATCCAAGAATATTGACCTCATATCAAAAACAGTGGAAATATGTATTGGTTGACGAATATCAGGATACAAATCTCCCACAATTTTTATTTGTAAGGAAATTAGCGGAAAAACACCAGCAAATTTGTGTTGTTGGCGATGACGATCAATCAATTTATGGATGGCGTGGTGCCAATATTAGAAATATTTTGGATTTTGAGAATATTTTCCCAAATAGCACAATTTTTACTTTAGAAAAAAATTATCGATCAACCCAGAAAATTCTAGACGCTGCAACGATTGTAGTAAAGAATAATGTTGACCGAACTGCAAAAGACTTATACTCAGTTCAGGGAACTGGTGAAAAATTAGGATTCATTCGGACAATGGATGAGTTGGAAGAAGCAGATGCGGTCGTTTCTGCTCTTGAAAAAGAGATCAAACTAAACAAGCGTTCTTTTAGCGATTTTGCGGTTTTATACCGCATAAATGCCCAGTCGCGTGCCTTGGAAGATAGTTTTAGACGCATGGGAATTCCATATAATATAATTGGTGGCATCAGATTTTATGAGCGAAAAGAAGTAAAAGATATGTTGGCCTACCTACGTTTGATACTCAATTTAAAAGATACTGTTTCACTACGAAGAGTTGTAAACTTTCCCCCTAGAGGAATCGGTATTAAAACAGTAAATAAATGTGTACAAAAAGCAGAAGAAGTTGGAAAAGAACTTTTTGAGATTCTAGATGATCCATCAGGTATGGATATACGTGGTAAGCAAGCTGATTCCCTAAAGGCCTTTCATGATATAATTTTAAAATATAATGAACTAATTGATAAACTTGACGCTCGAGAACTGATCGCTGCATTAAGCGAAGAAGTTGGTATACTAAATTATTTGAAAAATTCAGATGATCCGGAAGAAATAGAGCGCTATCAAAATGTCCGTGAATTGTTCAATAGTGTAGATGCATATATTGGCCGTAATCCTGAAGGCGGATTAAAGGGTTTTATCGAGGAGGTGTCTTTGTTGACCGACATTGATGCATGGAATGACCAAGAAAATCGTGTAACGTTAATGACCTTGCATGCTGCAAAGGGATTGGAATTTCCAATTGTATTTATAACAGGCTTAGAAGACGGACTTTTTCCTTTATATCGTTCATTAGATAGTCGTAAGGAGTTAGAAGAGGAACGGCGACTATTTTACGTAGGATTAACTCGTGCAAAATTTAGGGTATATCTTTTGTACGCAACTCACAGAAGACGTATGGGAGCTGAATATGATATTGGACTAATGTCACGATTCTTGCGAGAAATTCCTGAAGATTATCTTGAAGAAATACCATTTTCATCAGCACTAACAAGGAAGGTAATGAAATCCAAACCGGGAGCAGGGATTAAAGTTCGTAAAACTAGAACAGTTACTACTTTTGATGATTTTAAAGTTGGTGATAGTGTAGAACATGCAATTTTTGGTACAGGTACAATTAAAGCTTTGAGTGGAAGTGGTGAGAATCAACGTGTTGGCGTAGTATTTAAAGATGGGTTGAAGAAAAAGTTAATTGTAAAATACGCTAACCTTAAAAAAGTTGAATAATAGAAAATATCATAATTTGATTATTGCTAATTGCTAGGGACATTTAAATGTCCTTTTTTTTAACATTTTATAAAAACCGATTTGATTATCTATTTTTCTTGTTTTAATAATATATCACATCTTAATTTTATTGAGACACAATCTCAATAAAATAGTAGATACAATGCAAACACTCAAAGAAACTCTTCAAAAAGAAGGGTTAAGATACACCCAACAAAGGCAAGAAATTTGGAATGAATTGCGCTCGTCCAATGAACATCGGGATGCGGAAGGAATATTTATTACACTGCATAAAAAGGGATTAAGTATTTCTCGTGCAACGGTTTACAGAACCATCGAGGTATTAGTACAAAATAATTTAATAGATAAATTAGATATTGGAGATGGTAGGTCAAGATTTGAATACAACGATAAATATGCTCACCATGATCATTTAATATGTAATTCTTGCGGGAAGATAATTGAGTTTCACAGCGATGATATTGAAAACTATCAAAAGCAAATAGCAAAAAAAAATAAATTCAAATTGGTAGATCACAATCATCAATTATACGGGATTTGTGAGGATTGTCAATAGATGAATTCCATAGCAGATTTTATTCCTGGAGATATTGCTACAATTATCGGATTTACCGGCGGAATGGAATTGCAAAGTCGTTTAGTTGAAATGGGTTTTGTTCCAGGAATACAAATCAGGATTGTGAAGTATGCGCCGTGGAAAGGATTGGTGGAGTTGAAAATTCGTAATTATCATGTATCAATACGAATGAAAGATGCCGAAAATATTAAGGTAAAAAAATATGACTCCTAAAGTGACAGATCAAAAATATGTTGCTTTAATAGGAAACCCGAATTGCGGTAAAACTGCTGTATTTAATCATCTTACCGGAATGTCTCAGAAAGTTTCTAATTATCCCGGAATTACTGTTGAAAAAAAAATAGGTAGATTAAAAAGTGATAGTGATGAGCAAGTAAATATTTTGGATCTACCTGGTACATATAGCATAACACCGGAATCAATCGATGAACGTGTTGTAGCTGAACAGGTTATGGATTGGATTCATGGAATTAATAAACCATCCGCAATCATTTCAGTTGTGGATGCAACCAATCTTAGTAGGAATCTATATCTTACAACACAATTATTAGATTTGGGAATTCCCGTTATTTTAGCTTTAAATATGATGGATCGAGTGAATGATAAAATTGTGCTGCCGGAATTTGATGTTTTAAAAGATAAGTTTGGATTTTCTGCAGTTATACCGATGTCTGCTTTAGAGGGATGGGGAATAGATGAATTAAAAACTGCTATTCAAACTGCAATAAAAAATAGAAAACCACAAAAAAGTAAAATGCTTTTTTCATCACATATGGAAATTCATGAACTTTTACATCCTTTAGTCGAATATTTAAAAAAACAATTCTATTATACTCCCCGAATGGCTAGAGTTCAAGCGCTGAGGTTAATTACCAGGCAATCAGCAGTTGGTCTGTATCGTCCACCGCATAGTGGAGAACATCACTTTAGTATGGAAATTGTACGCGAAATAGAAAAACTGAGAGAGGACTCAGTTCAAGCAATAAAAAAAGCAGGTTTAAATCACCGGACTTTGGAAGCTACAATCAGATACAGTTGGCTAGATAATCTTTTACAACAGTCAGAAAAGAAAGAAGTGGATGTCCTAAAAAGGAAATCGCGTAGCGAAAAGATTGATAAAATACTTACACATAGCATTTTTGGTCCAATAATTTTTATTTCATTATTGGTGTCTATATTTCAATCAATATTCAGCTGGTCTGCCTATCCAATGGAATGGATTGACGCAGGAATAGGATTAATTCGGAAATTACATTTTAGATATTATGTCCGCGGGGATACTGCGTGATTTAATTGTTGAAGGTGTTATTGGTGGAGTAGGAGCAATATTAATATTTTTACCACAAATATTGATATTAGTATTTTTTATGACCATGCTTGAAGATTCAGGATATATGTCCCGAGTAGCATTTATGTTAGACAAATTTATGACAAAAGTTGGTCTGCATGGTAGATCGATTTTACCGCTAATGAGCGGATATGCCTGTGCAATTCCCGGAATTATGGCAACTCGTACGATTGATAGTTGGAAGGAGCGTTTAACAACAATTATGGTTCTGCCTTTAATGAGTTGCAGTGCAAGGCTACCGGTTTATGCGCTAATGATCGGAGCGTTTATTCCGGCGCGTAAAGTATTTGGATTGTTAAATCTGCAAGGTCTGACACTAATTCTGATGTATTTTTTAGGGACATTCACCGCATTCGTAGTTGCCAAAATATTTAGCAAATTTATTAAAGTAAAAGGTCAATCATCATTTGTGATGGAATTGCCACCATATAGAATTCCGCTTATGCGATCAGTCTTGCACCAGGTGTATATGCGTGGAAGATTATTTTTATTAAATGCCGGTAAAATAATTATGGCCGTATCGATTGTTTTATGGTTCTTGGCTTCATTTCCAAAAACAACTAGCAGAAATTGCTGATAATCAAATAAATCTAATTCAGAGCAAATTGAAGTAGTTAATCCGATTCATAACAGCTATGCCGGTAAAATAGGTCATGCTATCGAACCAATTATCGCGCCTCTAGGATTTGATTGGAAAATTGGAGTTGGACTAATTACATCATTTGCTGCGCGCGAAGTTATTATCAGTACTTTAGCGACTATTTATAATGTTGAAGGCGATGGGAAAAATCTGGTAAGCTTATCCGAATCTATGAAAAATGATATTAATCCAAAAACCGGATTACCGGTATTTTCAACATTAGTAGCAATATCTCTTATGGTATTTTTTGTATATGCGGCACAGTGCATGGCAACTTTTGCGATTGTAAGACTCGAAACAAATTCTTGGAAATGGCCGTTAATTATGATCGTATATATGACAAGTTTAGCATATTTTGCTTCATTTATTGTATTCCAAGTTGGAACATTTATAGGAAAATTGTAATGCAAAACATATTAGCAATTATAATTGGAGTTGTGGCATTATTTTATGTATTAAAAATAATTATTAAGCAATTGTCACATTCAGAAAAAAATCCTAAATGTGAGAATTGCCTGGTGCCGGAAATTATAAATAAACAGAAAAAATCTATCAAGGATTAAAAATGAGAATAATAAATATGATTAAAACATATTTATTAATTGCCGTGATTATTGTGTGCTCTGAGGGGGTGTTAGCACAATCTACCTTGAATGATATTGAAATCTCGTTAAGTAATTCTTATGATAGTAATTATATTTCCGAAGGTAGATGCAATTTGGCAAGTGGAGGCTTATCATCATTTAATTCTGACATTTCGTTTCATTGGTTAGACATGAATATGTGATATGGATCAGGATTAAATAGTGATTATGGAGAATTTCAGTTTTCTGCTGGATTCTCATTCAACTTATCGGATATAGAATTAAGCTTCGGATTAACTGCTCTTTCATTTTTACATGATGGCTCAAGCGATGAAGAATTTTATACGGAATAATCTTATATAAATATTAATTGGCTAACTCCAACATTGGTGAATGTTTATTCTTTTGAAGCTGAAGGATCATTCCTGGAATTATTATTAGATTTCAATATTCCGATTCAAAATGAACGACTTGGTCTAACTCCATTTTTGTTAACCGGATTCGATTTAGGCTTTGTTGAGGATATATATTGTATAAATAACTTTCAAACAGGGTTTGAATTATCATATCAATTGATTGATAATTTGTCAATAGATGGTTATTTAGCTACTAGTTTAGGAATGTGGAAAGGATATTCTCATGAAAACCATTCCTGGGGAGGAGTTAGTATTTCTACTGATTTTTAGATTGAACAATATTTAACAACATCTTCAAACTACCGGTTTTATTATAACCGACTTCTGTAAATCCAAATGATTCATATAATTTTATTGCAACGATATTATTTGGATTAACAAATAATGTTATTGCAGGTATGGCATTTTCTATGGCATAAGATATTGAGTGTTGTACAAGTAGTTTGCTCAATCCTTTGCTTCGATATTCTCTATCAATAAAAACATGAAATAGGTGTACAAAATCATTTTTTGGTTGACGCTGTAGACTCATATATCCAATAATCCATTTGTTCTTTTTCAATATAAAAGATTGTGTGCTTTGAAGGGTATAAGAGTTGGCAACCCATCTATTAAAATTAAAAGGATAGGTCATTTGTGGCGCAGTAAGATTTAAATCTTTTGGGTTTTTAAACCAAGTTTCTAAACAAGCTTTTAATATTCGAACATGCTCGGTATTTTCATACGACACTTTTTCAATTGTGATTCCATTATCCATAAATAAATTTAGCTAATTGAAACTATTAAGTTCACATAAATTAATCATAAATTCAGATAACAATTACAATTAGAATAAAAATTTTATGAAAGCAATCACTCAAATACATGAGTTCAAAGAGGGTGCTGATATACGCGGTTTTTTTCTTTGTGTAGAGAAACACATTAGAAATACTCGTAGCGGCGATCCTTATCTCGACTTGGTATTGCGTGACAAAACCGGTCAAATAACAGCAAAAGTTTGGAAAGAGGTAAGTGAATATCAAGATAAATTCTCTGCTGGTGATGCTGTAGTCGTAGCGGGACAAGTCGATTTCTATCTTGATAAATTGCAATTAAATATTAAAAAAATTAATGTCGCTTCCGTGCAAGATTATGGTCGTTATGGATATGATCCCGCATTGATAGTCCCTTCTTCTGACAAAGATCCGAAACATATGTGGAAAGAATTAACTAGCACATATTAAAAATATCAATAATAAGTATTTAAAGCTACTTGTTTCATCCATATATAAGGAATATGAAAGCTTACTATTAACACACCCTGCTTCAGTTGTTATGCATCATAATTATCGTTCGGGTTTGATAGAACATACCTTATCCATGGCACAGTTGGAATATCTTTAGCCAAACATTATGAAGTAGATACTGATTTACTAATGACTGGAATATTTTTGCATGATATCGGAAAAGTGAAGGAAATTACTTCGGAATTGGAAGCATCATATTCTGACGAAGGTAATTTGATTGGGCACATAGTTTTAGGAAGAGACATCGCTGTAACGCAGCGAACAAAATAAAGGTTTCCCACCTGAATCTATTGCAAAAAGTGGAGCATTTAATTTTATCTCACCAAGGAGTATACGAATGGCAAAGTCCCCAAAAACCGAAAATGCTTGAAGCATTGCTTTTACACTTGATTGATAATATGGATGCAAAAATGAATTTAATGAAAAAAGCAATAGATGAGGATGTTGAAGAAGGTAAATGGACTTCTAGACGAAATTATTTTAGAATCCCGATTTTAAAAGATAAACTATCCAAAGAGATCGATGGATCTAAATAAATTAGTTCGTGCCTCAATTTTTACTGCGCTGGCAATAGGGATTGGATTTTCGTTATTAATGATTCCAAATGTTGAATTAATTACAGTTATTGTTTTTATATCCGGACTTACACTTGGAATTAGCTGGGGTATATTGGTGGGTGGAACTGCCGAATTGATATTTTCTGTCTTGAATCCTTTTGGATCAGGACTTGTTTTTCCACCATTATTATTTTCTCAAGTTTTGTCAATGATAATAATAGGAGCAGCGGGAGGGTTAATGCGTCCCATATTTTTTAAGCGGGAATTTTCGACAAAGAGAATAACCGGCTTAGCGATTACTGGATTTATCCTGACATTTATTTTTGATTCATTGACAACTTTAAGCTATCCATATGCTGCCGGATTTGACTGGCCGCAGACCGTGGGAATTTATATTTCAGGAATCGGATTTACAATCTTACATCAAATATCCAACGCAATTGTCTTTGCGATTGGAGTACCCAGTGTCGTAAAACATTTAGCATGAAACAGTATCTGACAATTACTGCATTATTTATTTCGATGCTATTTGGATTTGGTGATGATATCCCTTATGACTGGAGCGGGCAATATGGTGTCATTTCAAATAATGGCAGGTTAATGTGGAATCAGGATTGGAGATTGGGTGTCTTATTTATTGATGGAACCTTTTCCAACTATCCGACACGTTTTGGGCCATCATATAAAAATAATTTCGAATTATCGAACACAGCCGAATTTTATCAAGGATATGCATTCTTTTCCTGATTCATCTGAGATAAAAAGCAAAATCGATTATTATCGTGGGGATTTCTCGTATGACCAACTTGACATTGGTGCTGATTTTTCTGAGAAAAATCGAGTGATGTCTCATTAACGGATTTAAACGAACCTACAAAGGACCTTATGGGCAATATACAGATCCACAGGGGAACTAACAATCCACTGCAACAATCATACCGATTAGATTATTCCTCAAAAGATGATAATGAAATATTAGATATATCGATAGGATACATTATAACTGATAGCAGGTTGAATTTAGGGGATCCTGCTGATTTTAGTCATAAAGAGAGAATTACTACAGCAGGTATTGGTTATTCTGTGGATAGAGCTACTTGGCAGTATAATGTATATGGCGCAATGTTTCAGCAATATTATAATATGGATTTTGACAGTACTAAGGCATATCTCAATCGTATTGATTTAAACCAGTTTGTTAGTAAGAAGAACGAAAGTTCAGCTATATTAATGGTTGGAATTGAACTAGATAAGCAAGAATTATCTTTGGTTGACTCAACTAAAAAGGATAGATTGTGGTCCACTATATACGGTGGCTGGGAAAAGAAATCTATTGGTTTTAAGATAGGATCTACTTTAGGAAAGTCATCTATTAAACCGTTCTTTATCCATAAATGCTAAATCGAATGAAAAAAATTCAATAAAATTGCAGTCAAATTTGATATATGAAGCTGTTCCAAGACATTTATATTGGTGGAATGAAAATGATGAAAATTTATTTGAGCAATGGTTTATATCGCAAAGTGAAATAAAATTAAGGTGGAAAAGCATACCTTTAAATATTAGTATTGATTATTTTCATGTTAATAGAACGAATTAATTCATAGATATTATGTTGATGATGAACTAATAGATATTTCTAATAATTTATTCAGCAGCACATTATTCACACAATTACCACTAATTAGAGAGTGGAAATTAGATATATCATATCGTCACACATTTGAGCATAATTTGTATAGCGATGGAATTGGAGATAAACTGCAACTTGGTATAACAATAACTGAAAATTTATTTAAAAACAATCTTTCTGCTAAATTACGGTTATGGGGTGCTTCTTATATCAACCACCATCAAAATTTAGGATATGATGGGTTTCACTATGGACCGTATATTACCGACAATGCAAATCGAAAATTGTCAGATTATTGGGTTTTCAATTTAGAGCTATCAGCAAAAATCTCCAAAATGACGATTATTTGGAAAGTAAATAATATATTGCAAACCGCTGAATCAATTACAAATCAATTATTCCCCAACTTGGATGATAA
>CAVQSL010000014.1:0-41214 GCA_963715945.1 uncultured bacterium | reverse complement strand
GCAATTATTGCGCGGAAAACACAAACCGCATTTTACTCCTCATATGGATATGGGGGATTGTGTTGTAGTTATTAATGCAGAAAAAATTAGAGTTTCCGGTACTAAAGAAGAGACCCAGAAAGAATATTTTAGGCATTCTGGTTATCCCGGTGGAGCAAAAACTTCATCTTATAAACTATTAAAAGCCACTTATCCGGAAAGAATTATTACAAATGCGGTGAAAGGTATGTTACCTCATAATAAATTAGGAAGACAAATTTTAGGTCATCTTCGAGTTTATGCCGGTACCGATCATCCTCACAGCGCACAACAACCTAAAGTAGTGGATTTTAAATGACACAAGCAGTTTTTCAAGGCACAGGCAGACGTAAAAGGTCGATAGCCCGTGTTTTCCTAAGTTCTGGAAAAGGTGATATTCTTATCAATAATAGATTATACACCGAGTATCTTGGTCGTCCGTACACTAGCGACGATTGTTCGTCAGCCCTTAGAAGCAATTGATGATGTTAGGGATACGATATAAAGATAAATGTTGCTGGTGGTGGTTTAACAGGACAGGCGGGAGCTATAAGGTTAGGAATCGCTCGTGCATTATTACAAATTAATGAAGATTTTCGTACGCCATTACGACAAGCAGGGTTTTTAACTCGCGATGCTCGTAAGGTTGAACGTAAGAAATATGGACAACCGGGCGCTCGTAAGCGTTACCAATACTCAAAGAGATAATATGGCAGAACAAGTTAGTTTTAAAGATTTATTAGGGACTGGGGCACACTTTGGTCATGTAACTCGTAAATGGCACCCTAATTATGAACCTTATATTTTAATGGAACGCAATGGTGTGCACATCATTAATCTTGAGGAAACAGTTAAACATCTAAATACTGCAATTGAATTTGTAAAGAAAGTTGTTGGGAAAAATGGTGAAATTCTTTTTGTAGGTACAAAAAAACAAGCAAAAGACATTGTACAGCAAGAAGCCGACAGATGTGGAATGTATTACATCGTAGAACGTTGGTTAGGCGGTACATTGACAAATTTTTCAACAATTAAAAAAAGTATTAAAAGATTGAAAGCACTTGAAAAAGAAGGCTCAAGTATTTACGAAAATTTGACAAAAAAAGAAATTCAGATGTTGAATCGTGAGAGACTTAAGTTGTCAGATCAGCATCGTGGTATCAAAGATATGAGACGCTTACCCGATGCAATTGTAATAGTTGATGTCGATAGAGAATTAACAGCACTCCAAGAAGCTATTAGACTAGAAATTCCTGTAATTGCGATTATTGATTCCAATTGTGATCCACGGATTGTGAATTATCCAATTCCTGCCAATGATGACTCAATTAGAACTATACAATTAATTGTTTCTGCACTTGCTGACGCAATTGTGGAAGTAAAAGATACAAGTGCTGTGAGTGATGATGATATCATTGAAACACCTCAAAAAGTGGATCAAGTTACTAAAAAATCTAAAGAAGTAAAAGAGACTGAGATAGCCACTGTCGTTGAAGAAGTTAAGAAAGAGTCAGATCCTAAGATTGCTGAAAGTGTTGAAAAAACTCCTAAAGTCGATAAAAAAGCTAAAGATGTAGAAGCGGCTAAAGAACCAATTATAAAAGCTAAACCAAAAACTGAACCTAAGAAAAAACCAATCGCTAAAAAAGATGCAAAAACCAAAGCATCACCTTCAAAAACCCCAAGCAAGAAAACTCCTGCAAAAACTACTATGAAAAAGAGTACCGGGAAATCGAGCAAGAAATGACAATTGACGCAAAAAGAGTAAAAGAATTACGCGAAAAAACCGGTGCCGGTATGATGGATTGTAAAAAAGCCTTGATCGAGGCAAACGGTGATATTGAAAAAGCAATTGATAATTTGCGTACGGCCGGCGTAGCTAAGGCAGCGAAAAAAAGTTCAAGATCTGCAAAAGAAGGCTTAGTATACTCCTACATTCACCCAGGTGGAAAATTGGGAGTTTTAGTTGATATTGGTTGTGAAACTGATTTTGTTGCTAAAACTGATGGATTTATTGATTTAGCTAGAAATGTTGCAATGCAAATTGCCGCAACAAATCCCATATCTGTAAATCGTGAAGATGTTCCCGAAGAAATACTTAACCGTGAAAAGAATATCTATGCCGAACAAGCTAAGGGAACAGGAAAGCCGGACAATGTTGTTGAGAAAATTGCTGAAGGTAAATTAAATAAATATTTCCAAGAAAATTGTCTAATGGAACAGGTCTATATAAAAGATCCTGACAAAAAAATAACAGATTTAGTAACCGAAACTATATCTACATTAGGTGAAAATATCACTATTAATCGTTACTCACGTTTTGCGGTTGGCGAAACAGACTAAAGAATACATTATATGTCAAGCCCTGTTTACAAACGGGTCCTGCTAAAATTAAGCGGGGAAGTGCTTGCAGGGGAACAGGGATTTGGTATTGATCCAAATCGCGCCTCAATTCTAGCTCAAGAAATAAAATCTGTTCATGACCTTGGTGTCGATATTGGTGTTGTTATTGGTGCAGGCAATATATTTCGCGGTATTAATGCTGCCGATCAGGGTATGGATCGCGTTACTGGCGATTATTTGGGAATGTTAGCAACAATCATGAACTCTATTGCGATGCAAGATGCTTTAGAAAAGATTGGTTGTGAGACACGAACTTTGTCCGCAATCTCTGTAAATAAAATTTCCGAACCATACATTCGTCGCAGAGCGATAAGACATCTCGAGAAAAATCGTATTGTAATAATAGCCGGTGGTACGGGTAACCCATATTTTAGCACAGATACAGCTGCCGCACTGCGAGCGACCGAATTAGGTGCTGAGATTGTATTAAAAGGGACAAAGGTAGATGGTATATATGATATGGATCCGATAAAACATCGTGAAGCAAAAAAATATAATAAAATAAGTTATCAAAAGGTATTGGAAGATAATTTAAGAGTTATGGATTTGACAGCGATAACGCTGTGCCGTGAGAATTTGTTACCGATTAAGGTATTTAACATCAATATTACTGGAGACTTGAAACAAATAATTTTGGGTAGTAATATTGGTACCTTAGTCTCGGAGTAATAATGTTAAAAAAAATACAATTAGATGCAAAACATCGTATGGGTCAGGCCATATCACACACTGATTCGGAATTAGCCAAAGTGAGAACGGGTCGAGCAAATCCTGATATATTAAATTCAATATATATTGATTATTATGGAGTCAAAACGCCTCTTAATCAGGTTTCGAATATTTCAGTTCCACAGGCGCGGTTGATAGTTATTCAGCCTTATGAAAAAACACTGATTCCAATAATTGAAAAAGCCATTATGGAAAATAATCTTGGTTTAACGCCCAACAATAATGGTGTAGTTGTCAATGTACCAATTCCACCTTTATCTGAAGAACGACGCGGTGAACTTATTAAATACACACATGTATTAATTGAGGACGGTAAAATTGCTATCAGAAATGTACGTCGTGATGCTATACAGGAAATTAAGCATAGAGGCGAAGAAGAAAAAATCTCTGAAGACCTTATTCATGATGCAGAAGCTGAAATGCAAAAATTAACTGATGAGCATATTGAAAAATTGAGTGAACATCAGGTAAAAAAAGAAAAAGAACTTCGGGAAATATAAAATCTTGATTGTTTTAAAAAACCCCGCAGATGCGGGGTTTTTTGTTTAATAATAAAAATTTAATTTAAAATTATCGAAGAATATTTTAGAAAAATGTGCAAGTAATTTATTGTTTGATTAAAAAAGTTATTAAACATTTAAAATAATAAAAGTAATTATAGCGGGTGGGAGGAATTTTTCAAATTATCAACTCCTGAATAGTTTTTGTGAGAAAATATTGAAAAATCAAACAATAGCTGAAATCGTTAGTGGACATGCAATAGGAGCAGATGCTCATGGTGAAAAGTATGCTATTGAAAAAAATATAAATTAACGGTATTTCCTGCTGATTGGGATAGATTTGGAAAATCAGCAGGTTATAGACGTAATAAACAAATGGCTCAGTATGCAGATGCTCTTATTGCATTTTGGGATGGTAATAGCAAGGTACTAAACTTATGATTGAACTTGGAGAGCAATATAAATTTAAAATTCGTATTTGTAATTATTGATTTAAAATTTATTCATTTCGTAAGCACCGTCAAGTTTTTCAATTTCTTTCCAAATTCTTTCTGATCGTTGTAGATCATCTTCAGTACAACTTTGTTTAACAATCATTTTTAAGCAAGCATTTTGTTGTGCAATAGTACTACCATTTTTTGTGTAAAGTTTAAGAGCAAATTTTGAGAAGTCTCGTACAAGAAAATCAAATATCTGATCAATTATATCATCATCAATAACGCTTAATTTGGATTCCTCAAGGATGCACTGTCCATACACGCACAATGTAAATAATTCGCCAAGTAATAATGAAAAGTCCGTATCCATCATTTGTTTAGGACTGGGGCGAGTATCTTCACTTAATCCAAAATATTTGAATAGATTTAGCTGCTTCGTGAATATTGCTACATTGCATAAATGAGAATATTCCTTATATATCTTTTCATAATTATGAAATTGAATAGAACCTAAGCCGGAGGTTTGGGTCTGATTGAATAGATATGAATCATCTGTCGGTGCTTTCATTTTAGGAATCTCAGGCAGATTGTCGTCATGGTTCACAAAGAAGTTTACCATAAATTTCATTATTAATAACATATTTACGTGAGCAGTCCCTTCGAGCTTAGGAAGTGCCCGTATATCGCGGGTTGCCATCTCAAAATAGGTATCCATTTCAAATCCTTTCGCTGCTATCACGTCCCATAATAGGTCAATCACTTCTTCACCTTGGGTGGTTACTTTCATCTTAACCATTGGATCGTACAGTAGATATCGACGATCTTCTGCGGATGCAGATCGCATGTAGTCTATCCCTCGTTGCGCCATTAATTTCATAGCATATAAGCGACAGTAGGCGTCTATAAAGAATTGTTTTACATGGGGGAATGTCGTTACCGGTCTTCCGTATAATATCCGATTATTGGCATGCGTAATAGATTCGTAAAAAGCGTGTTCGCAAATTCCGACGGAACCCCATCCTAAATTAAACTTGCCGACATTAACTGTATTTAAACTGGCATCCCACGCATCACGACCCTTAGCGATGATATCTTCTTCACTAATAGGATAGTCCTCTAACTCAAATTCTGCAACATAGGATTGAACATTAACAACATTTTTTAGACATTTATAGTTTTTATGCTGCGAATCGACAGCAAAGAAAACGTAGTCTCCGTATTTTTTATCATCTGCATCCCATGCAGGTTCAACTTTACCAAAAATTGAAACTAAGGCGGCTTTATTACCATTCCCAATGTAATATTTTTTACCATTAGCTAGATACTTGCCATCGCCAATATTTTTTAACTTCATACTTGTAGAATAGATATCAGCACCATGTTCTCTTTCAGATAAACCAAATGCAAAAATTCCTCCCTCATCAAGAAGTTTAGCCGTCTTTATCTTTAGCTTCTCATTTTTTGTCATGTATAGTGGACCGAGACCAAGGATTGAAACCTGCCATGTGTACCAATAATGTAATCCATAAAAACCTAATATTTCACTCATGGCACTATTTCTAAATGTATCCCAACGTTGATTCTCCCTGGTTGCAATATCAGAAGGAGTTAAGAAAGTTGAAAAAATCTTATTCTTTGATTGAAAATCAAGGAAGTCGGAATACCACACGCGATCATGGTCATCATCTTTGAGTTTAATTTTTCCATTATTTTCAAAAAAGTCGATTGTTTTTTGTAAAAGGACTCGATCTTTTGGGTTAATTTCAGAAAAATCAGGCTTTTTGGGATTAAGTAAAATATTCTTCAATTAGACACCTTTTAAAATATAATGTGTTTAAAATATAGGACATCCTGCAATTCAAATTACAAATTGGCAATTCTATTTTGCAGATAAAAATACCTCATTAATTATTATGTAATCAATAAGGTTATGAATATTTTAAAGATATTAGAAATGCAATTATTTTGACTATAAATGGATTAGGCAGTTTTACCGATTTGCATCATTTCTCTAAATATGCTACAAGTAATTTTAGAGTATTTTCAATTCCTTCCTGATGAGTTCTTTCATAACCGTGTGAAGCAGAGACACCCGGACCTATAAGAGCATGTTTTATATCGTATCCGGCGCGGAGAGTTGCTTCTACATCGGAGCCATAATGAGGATAAATATCAACAGCATAATTCAGTTTATTCCTCTTTGCTAGTTCAACTAACTTAGTTGTTACGTCATAGTCATATGGTCCACCGGAATCTTTGGCGCAGATAGAGACTTTATGCTCATCCGTCTCCAGGTCATCGCCCACGGCGCCCATATCTACTGAGATCATTTCTTCAATATCATCCGGAAGGCCGGAAGAACCACCATGACCAACTTCTTCATAAGTAGTAAATAGCAAATATACTTTCCGATTTAATTTGAGCTCGCCATCGGCGACAAGTGCAGCGAGACTGAGCAATAATCCGGCACTTGCTTTATCATCAAGATGGCGGCTTTTGATAAATCCGGATTTTGTGACAATCGTTCGTGGGTCAAAAGAAATAAAATCACCGGCTGATATTTCAAGTTTCTGCACATCTTTTTTATTGCTAACCTTTTCATCGATTACGACTTCTACATTTTTGTCTGTGCGTTCAGTTTTACCAAGCTCTTTATTTACATGCACAGCCGGATTCTCTAGTTGAATTGTAGCGGAATACTTCTTGCCAGAGCGTGTATGAATAATGCAGTTTTCCGCTTCAATATTATTCTCTGGATATCCACCGATTTTCGTTAAACGCAATCTACCATTTGATTTTATTGCTCGGACCATTGCTCCTAATGTATCTACATGCGCTGCCAAAACAATCGGTTTTTCATCTCCACCTATATCTACAAGTACGGAATTTTTCCGCGAAGATGTGGGTTTGAATCCTAACTGTCTACATTCTTTAATTAAGTAGTCCGTGGCTAATTTTGTAAAACCGCTTGGGCTGGGTATTTTGCATAATATTTCAGTTTGAGCAACGGCTAATTTTATATATTTTTGTTTCATTTTTATTTATCCAACGTCATTTTAAAATTTTAAAGAAGTTAATAATTAATTATTTCGATTAAGCCAAAAATCAAATGATCTGCCCGGAATAAAAATATCTAAACCAATAGATATTTCATTCATGGGATTGGTTACAGTATGAACTTCTCCTCCGGGTAAATAAACGGTATCGCCTGTTTTCAGTTTTTGTTCATCATTGTCAGTTTTAACTATAATCTCACCTTGCAGCACATATAATACCTGTGAATTTGGGTGACTATGAGTAGGGGAGGAGTGCTTCGGTGGTTTTACAAAATGTTCTATAGAAATATCAGATTGACTGCATAGACTAGAACGAATCCAATTCTTTTCAGGTTCATATTTTTCAGCATTCTTAAAACGAATAATTTCCATGGTTACCTCCTTTAATTTTAATATGCGGACACCATTCCACCTTCAACAAGTATGTTTTGTCCTGTTACATAGGTATTTGCCTCAGAGCAAAGAAATGTGACTAACTTACCAAACTCCGCCGGTGTTCCATACCTCTGTAATGGGATAGCATTTGCATTAGATAACTGGTAATCTTTTAGCAGAATATTTGCTTTGTCAGCCTTGATGGAATCAATTTGGTCAACGCGTGTAGTACTTATCTTGCCGGCGCCAACAACATTAACAAGAATATTGTATTTTCCAAACTCCCTTGCGATAGATTTAGAAAGTCCAACAATTCCCGTACGAAATACATTGGATAATAGTAGGCTGTCTATTGCCTGCTTAATTGATGAAGATGTATTGTTTACAATTCTACCGCCGTGGATTTTCATATCCGGTAAAACGTATCTGATTGACCTAATATAACTTAAAAGTGTTAAGTCAAATGCTCGATACCAATCTTCGTCATTGAAGTTATCAAAATTCCCAGGTGTCGGTCCGCCCGTATTGTTAAACAACGCATATATTGGACCGTGTAACTCGCGTGCTTTATCAATAGCAGCTCGGATTTGGGCATCCTTTGTAACATCAGCAACAAAATAATCAGGTTTATTCTTAGTCTCGGCAAATATTTCCATTTGGGTCTTAAGCAATTTCTCTTCTGTTCGTCCTATCAGCATTATGTTTGCATTTTCTTTGGCAAATTCGATGGCAACACCTTTACCAATTCCCGAACCGGCAGCTAACACTACAACTGATTTACCTTTTAATTTTAAATCCATATTTTATCCTTATGAAACATTTCAATTATATACTTTTATGGCAATATTATCTCAAGCTGTTTATCGACGGATTTTTGAAACTTTGCATAATCATCGGGATATCGTCTATTATTATACAATAACAATAAACCATTGATTGAATATTTTAAGCTCTCTTTCTTGCTTTTGATTTCTGCTACTGAGTGTTCTCCATTTTCACTAATTATTTTCCAATCCGCTGAACACATCTCTTCCAAAAAGGTAATTATCGCAATTGCGGAATTTGTATTTTTTAATGGAGTAATATAAAATAATTCAAAAATTCCAGGATACTGAATAAAGAATTTTACATAAGATCTAATAATCGCTTCCAATCTCTTTTGTCCACTCGGAATATCTTTTACCTCATTATTGATAAATTCTTTACCTTCTTCAAGGAAATCCGTAATACAGACTGACAAAAGTTCATTTAGATTTTTAAAATAATTATAGAGAGTAGCATAGGAGTAGCCGGCTTTCTCAGCAACATTCCTAACGGATAAATTGCTGATGCCTTCCCCGCGCAGAATTTCATTTGCCGCTTGGATAAAATATCTCCTAACTCGCTGTTCTTGGATAATGTTTTTACTTCATAATTAACGCCTATTAATAATATTAACAGCGTTAATATATTACAGCTCTGTTAATGTTGTCAACCTTCAACTGCATTATTATGATTACGAATACTCGTACAATTGTATTTAGAAAAGCATTCACAATTTATTTAATATCACTGGAATTGATAAAATTATTATAGTAATTATTAATTTGGCATATATACATTGTTTTTTCAGCATCCGATAAGAAGCTTGCTGTAAATGAATTTTTAGCAAGTTGACAAATATCCGTGTTTGTTAAATCTATAGCTTTAGCTAATCTCTCATAATTATCGTTTAAATGTCCACCAAAATATGCTGGGTCGTCCGAATTGATGGTCACCAATAGATTATTATCCATCATAGTTTTTAACGGGTGATTCTCTAATTTGTCAACTACTCTTAATTTTAAATTGGAAAGCGGACAAACTGTTAAAGGGATTTGTTTATCTGAAAGTAATTGGATTAAAGCTTTATCCTCTAAAGCTCGATTCCCATGATCAATTCTTGAAACATTTAGCAGATTAATTGCTTCCCAAACATATTCAGGAGGACCTTCCTCTCCGGCATGGGCAACTGTTAACAATCCCTCATCTTGCGCTTTTTGGAAAACACGTTCAAATTTTGATGGAGGATGTCCTACCTCCGAAGAATCCAATCCAACGGCAGTAATCCAATCTTTGTATGGCAAAGCTTGTTCGAGCGTTTGGAAGGCCTGTTCCTCATCTAAATGTCGTAAAAAGCACAGTATTAATTTAGAGGTCATACTAAATTTCTTCTCCGCATCATTTAAGGCTTTATGAATGCCGTAAATAACCGTAGAGAACTCTATTCCTCTATCAGTATGAGTTTGAGGATCAAAAAATATTTCCGTATGTACAACATTTTGTAAATATAATTTTTCTATATAAAGCCAAGTCATATCATAAAAATCTTGTTCATTGATCAATACACTTGCACCAGCATAATAAATATCAAGAAATTCTTGCAAGTTATTGAATTCGTACGCTTTACGAAGTTCGTCGATAGATTTGTATTTGATATTGATATTATTACGCTGCGCTATTTTGAACATCAACTCCGGCTCAAATGTGCCTTCAATATGTACGTGCAGTTCTGCCTTCGGAATACCGCTTATAAATTTTTCTATTATCATCAATTATTATTTCTTTTTTACAAAAATGGCAACGACAGCAGATGTAACAATGCCCATTACAACAGCTCCTATAACACTTTGCAGGATATAACTGCCCATGCTAAAATACTTTTCGGCTTGTTCCAATGTCAGTTTTCCAGTTTCGACTGAATGTGCAATCACATTGCTAAAATAATGTGGTGTTATTATTGTATTGGTGACCCACATGCTTAAAGGACTCAATAACGCAATGATAGCTGTTAGTCCTATGCCAGTCATGAACCCCTGTTGCCAGGACATCTTGCCATTATAAAAGTTCTTACGTTTATCCAATAATGTTAAAGCTGTCAAAAATATTGCAGGGATTGCAAATAGGTTTGTATAAGTCGCATGTTTTGCGATGTGAACATCATGCCAACCAAGTACTCTTTCCATTGCCATCCATAGTAAAGTAAATACCATAAAGATGACTCCCCATTTGATTTCAATTGCGAACTTTTTCAATGTTCATTCCTCCTATTTTTTATTACATAATATTTATCTAAGAACCCATAAAATACGGCATCTTTTACATATATTAAACCGGATTTTAAAAGTACATTTTGCGAAGCAATGTTCTCCGGGTGCGTTATACCAACGATATCCTTCAAATCCATCTTGTTAAACCCATACTCTATTAGAACTTTTGTCATCTCAGTAGCATAACCTTTTCCCCAGTGCTCTTTTAAAAGTCGGTATCCGACCTCAATTTCTTCGGTATTATCAAGATGTGCTAACTCAAAGAAACCAATAAACTCCTCATTTTCCTTTTCAAATCCTGCCCAAACTCCGAGGCCCGGATTTTCTGTATAGTATGTTCTAATTTTCTTGATACTCTTAATAATTACATTAATATCTGTAATCGGTGGGAGTATATATTTCATCACATCAGGATCGCTGTTCAAACGGAAAAAGTTATCCGCATCATCTAAGGTAAATTCCTTGAGAATATAAGCGTTCAGACTCTAAAACTATATCATTCACTTTTTAGTAGCCTATAACATATTTGCGGGATGATAACAACCGATATTAATACAAAAATCCAAAGTTCACCTTTCCAAAAATAATATGCCTCTATCATTTCACTCCATGATAAATGTCTAACAAAATATCCAAATGCAAACTCAAATATTATGGTCATTGCCATCCACATAATTCCGATATTCAACAAATTGTGTTTTGTGTATTTTGATTTTATAAATTTTAAGAATAAAAAAATTGCAATAAAAAAGAATGTTATACCTGTAATAGAACTTATTTGATGTGCCCAATTGCCAATATGAGGTTCTAAAAACGGTTTATAGGTTGCTTCTCTGATAATACCATTTAATATTGCAAGGAATAGTAGTACAAACCAAAACCAAATAGCATGTAAGTATATTATTTTCATTTTTTTGGTAAATACCTTTTATTATCGGCAAAATAATCTATTGCCCAAGTTCTTGTTTTAAAAACTGCTGAATGGATTACGCCATCTGGTACAAAATATGAATCGCCTCTGGCGTATGTATTTGTAACTCCACCAATAGTTAAGTCCATTTCACCTTCTACAACAATTCCCCATTGTGCACAATGATAATGCTCTGCTACCTGGCCAATCGCATCAATTTCGAGGAATACTACTTGGTGATCCACATTTTGCGATATCCAACCCTTAACGCCGGGGAAAGGTATATCGGCTTCCGGCAATTTAGTAATTATATCAGGAAAGGGAATTTTCATAATATTTACTCCTAATTATCCATTTAATATACAAAAAGTGAAGGTCGATATTTTATTGAAAAATGGTTAAGCAGAAAATTTGATAGATGAAGACATATTTTTTCTACAATTGTTTGTAAGTTTAAGTATAAATATAAAAGGTCAGAAGGTATCTTTATGAAAAAGAGTAAAATCGGTTTTGCTATTATTGCGAGTGCTATAGTTTGGGGGGCAGTAATAATTGGCTGTTCATTAGCTTTAAAAGGCACGGAATGTTATGGCGTAATACAAAATATTCTTGTTGCGGGAGTTATTGTTCATTCACTTTTTATTTGGGGTCCTTTAGTTGCACATGCAAGGAAATAATTTAAAATAATGGATTTCTCTGAATTAATAAAAATACGGCAAAGTGTCAGGAGTTATTCTGACAAACCCATTGAACAAGAAAAACTTAAGTTATGCCTTGAAGCAGCTCGGCTTGCTCCTTCGGCTAGTAATTCTCAACCTTGGAAATTTATAATTATTGATGACAAGGAATTAAAGAATAAGGTTGCTTTGGCAACCTTCGACAAAGTGGTCAAATTTAATAAATTTGCGTTACAAGCCCCTGTTATAATTGCGATAGTTTTAGAAAAACCAAAATTGGTTACTCAAATGGGGATAGAAATCAAAAAGCGTGAATGGCCCTTGATTGACATCGGAATTACCGCCGAGCATTTTTGCCTGCAAGCCGCCGAACTCGGTCTTGGCACTTGCATGATAGGGTGGTTCAACCAAAAAAAGATTCAGGAATTACTAAATATTCCCACCGAAAAGACGATTGGGTTGCTAATTACTTTAGGTTATGCACCTGATGATTACGATCTAAGAAAAAAGATACGAAAATCTAGTTCAGAAGTGGCCAGCAGTAATAAATACTAGAAAATTCTTTTTATCGTATTCTCTTTATTTAATGCCCAATGTTTAATAAAACCGCCTACATGCATTAAAATAAGCACGCCTGTCACAATAAAAAATGTTTCATGAATTTCTGCCGGCAGTACATCTATATTGGCAGGAAATTGTGTTATATCGTTTGATTTGTACGCATTTATTAATCTTGCGGCGGCATTTATTCCAACACCTGTAAATGTCATTAAAAGGATCAAAAAATAAAATGCGTTATGAATCCAAACTGCTAATTTGTCATTCCATTTAGTGCCAGTTTTGAGGTGAGGGGGACGTTCATGTTTAAAATAAATATAGACACGATAAATTGTAAGCAGTAGCAGAGCAATACCAATAATTGAATGCGTTTTATATAGAAAGAGTTTTTGTGTGCTTACTTCCATTTCATGCATCTTAATTCCTAAGGGTATAAGAGCAAAGATCAAAACAGCGGAAACCCAATGTACAATTTTTGTAGCTAAACTGAATTTTAAACTGAGATCATTTTTTACTTTTACCACCTTTTATTCCTTATCGTCTTTACTTCCCAACCAAAAATTACCTACTGGGCGCAATTCGTAGGTTGCAAAATTCATTTTAACAAAATGCAGTTCATCGAGTATCGCTTTTGCAGACTTATGGTCTTTGGCATTAATAAAATAAATTACCGGATATCCTTCTTTAGTGCCTTCAATAATTTGTGGCGACTTATAAGCATTTTCGATAATTCCATTATCATAAAGTTTAAGTGTCTCTTCAGCATTTTGTTTTGCATTAGTAGCAACCGTTTTATGAGCATATGTACGGGTTAGCCATTTTATACCAAGTGGATATAATTTATATTTCGCAATTTTACTTTGTACAAAGGGCATAGCATCTAAAATGGTTTTTACACCAGCTTCATCCTTTGCTCTAACTACGAATGAGATTGTTCCTACAGAATATGTTTCACCGGTATCATCACCCTGCACAAAATATATGTTTTCTACTAATCCTTTATTATACTAATCAAATAATTTATCGGATTGCTCAGGTAACAGTGATTTAAAATGGTTGTAATCTTCTGTATCTAATTCTCATACAGCAGCAAAATTCTGCATCATTTCAATTTGGGCATTTTCCTTATTCCTACAACCAAATAAAAGTAATATTAGTGTAAATCTGAATAATATTTTCATAAAACCTCCCATTTAGTGAATATGGTCAAATTTATTATAGGAATTCTAACCAGTTACCTAAATTAGATTCAACCAAATTAGTATTGATTAAATTGTGTTATTGTTAAACGATTTATAGAATTAGATCTTAATAGGTAACAGTTAAAGATAGATGCAAGGTGTTGGTAGTATTTTTTTGAGCTATTCACATTTCGAAAATCCACAACCAGGACAGTTAACACAGCCGCCTTCATGGCGTATTGGTCCACCGCAATCCGGGCAGGTTTTGATGTTCTTAAAGGTAAAGTCCTGTACTTCTGGGTTTTTTTCTTCGGTCTCGGTTGCCATGGTAAACTGCATGGAATGTCCATCGCCATTGCTTGGCAGGTCGTCACCACGTTCTTTTAGATAGTCGTCAAGTGCTTTACCGATGGCATCGGGGGTGGAGAGTATCAGTCGTCCGCTTTCCCAGTTGGGACTTGGTCCGCTGATGCCCTTTAACTGTTTCACGATGGCTTTCGGATTGATTCCGGAACGCAATGCCAATGAAATTAACCGGCTAATTGCCTCCGATTGTGCAGCGGCATGTCCGCCTGCTTTACCGATGGCCGTGAAAACTTCACACAGTCCTTTTTCATCTTCATTGATGGTGATGTACAAGGTTCCCTCTCCTGTTCGTATCCTTTGTGTAACACCGGTTGTTCTAATTGGTCTTGATCGTGGACCGGGATTTACTTTAGGCAGTTTATCAATTTTGACGACAGGTTCGTGATATTTTATTTCCGGCTCGGTAACAGGGTCTTGAATATCGAGTTGGGTCGGAGCGGTTTTGACAGGGTCATCTAATAATTCTATTTTTGGTTTTTCTTCCTTTTTATCCGATATCAAGATGCCTTCTCGCGAGCCCTCACGATACACCGTAATGCCTTTTAATCCGGCATGGTAGGCGCTCATATAGATGTCTGCCACGGTTTCTATTGGAGTATCTTCCGCAAGATTTACGGTTGATGAAATTGAGCTGTCTATATATTTTTGAATTATTCCCTGCATCCTTATGCGGAAGAATGGATCTATATTATGCGCCGTCACGATGTAATCCGGCAAGTTCTTATCATCACCGAATAATTTTTTGATTGTTGGGTGAACTACAGTGTACTCATCAAACGTCTTTCCGTAGCCGTCATTGCGCTTTACACGACGTTTATACGATGTTTCGAAGATTGGTTCAATTCCACTAGTTACTCGCGCTACTATGGCACCGCTGCCTGTTGGCGCAACAGTTGTAATTGTGGAATTGCGAATTCCGTACTTTTCAATATCCTCTCTTATAGACTTTGGCAAATTCTTGATGAATTTACTTTTTCCGTATCCATCCCATTTATAATTCGGGAAACTGCCTTTTTCTCCACTGATCTTGATACTTGTTTCGTAAGCAGCATTTCGGAACATTTCCATAACTTGGTCAATTGTTGATAAAGCATCAACGCTATCGTACTTGATGCCCATTTTAACCAACATATCACCTAATCCAAGAATGCCAAGACCAATTCGGCGGTCGTTAATGGCGTTCTTTTTCTGTATCTCAAGAGCATGGCGTTCCAAATTGTAATCTACGATGTTATCTAAGAAGCGTGTGGCTATGGCTACGGTTTCCTTGAATTCA
The DNA here is from genome assembly GCA_963715945.1 of uncultured bacterium. Classification (GTDB taxonomy): domain Bacteria; phylum Fidelibacterota; class Marinisomatia; order Marinisomatales; family JAHJCW01; genus JAHJCW01. The sequence continues at coordinate 25,660 of CAVQSL010000014.1, read as the reverse complement.
TCGATCATAAAGTTACCTTCGGAATCAACGAATTTTTCCAGGTTCACTGCACCTAAGTTACAGCAACCACCATTCGGTAGCGGTTGTTCTGCACAAGGATTCGTTGAAACTAGGGGAGAGCAATATTCTGCATTATGGTACTCGCGCATCGTGTCCCAAAATAGTAAACCAGGCTCGGCGCTGTTGTGGGCGGCAAGGACAATTTTGTCCCACAGTTCTTTGGCGTTTATAGTTTTATATACTGTACCGCCCCAACGGAGGTCAAAAGTCACGTTCTTCTCAACAGCGCGCATAAATTCGTGTGTAAGTAAAACAGAAATATTTGAATACTTGACCATGTTTACATCACCGCTCTTAATAGCGATGAATTTTTCGATATCAGGATGATCCACTCGCATGGTCTGCATATTTGCACCGCGTCTGCCATGTTGAGCGATCGTATTGGTGTTCTCGCTGAATAGATTCATAAAGCCGACCGGTCCGCAAGATTCACCGCCTGTTCCGCCAATTGCATCTCCTGATGGACGTAGGACAGATAGATCATGACCGCAGCCACCACCGTATTTATATGTCAATGCTTCGTCTTGTATAGCTTGGTAAATGGATCTAATGGAGTCTTCTTTGATAGCCACTACATAGCAATTATTTAAAGTGGATTTTATATCATTACGCCCAGCGCCATGCATAATTCTACCACCAGGAACAAATTTAAAGTCTTCTAATATGGAAAAGAATTGAGCTTCCCAATGTTTTTTGGATTGCGGGGTTTTTTCTACCGTGGCGGTCGCTTTAGCAATACGTTGCCACAATTCCCAAGGATGTGCTTCTTCAGGAGTTAAATATTTATTTTTCAGGACATCAGCACCAAGTCTGTCGTCAGAGTAATATTTATCTACTTTATACTTATTTGGTATATAATTGTCAGGCCGTTCGAGTATGTCTTCTTTAAAAGACGGAACGTCCGAACTTTGTAGATTTTTATCTCTGTTGTCCGCATCCGGATCAAATACCGGAAAATCCAGCTTTAAGTGCTCTGCCATTCTCCTACCTTAATTATGTCCTATATATTTCAAAATATTTTCCAATTCCACTGGAGTCGGCAAATGAAAATGTCTATTTTTGTTTGGTTGGCTCCGCTAATCTATTTATAGATGAAAATTATTGTCAACATAAAAAGCGCAACTAGTACTATTGTCGAGAATAAAATTGTGTTCATTGCAAGTTATAAACAAGTTATCCACAAGCTGAATTGTATGATTTGCAGAAATAATACCTGGCTTCAAAGGTGTAAAATATACTATACCAAACAGATCAAATGCTCCAAACTATTGATAAATCAAACGATAGAACGAATCAGAAATTTTTCATTAATTCAATAATACAATTGTTAAATTCAACCCGCGATACAGTTATCACTTTGCATTTTTGAAAAACATTTTATTATTTATATAATTATTTGCGGGTGTAGTTCAGTGGTAGAACACCAGCTTCCCAAGCTGGATATGAGGGTTCGATTCCCTTCACCCGCTCAATTAATAATATACATTTACGCCACGGTTTTTTAACTGTGGTATATAGGTGTTAACTGATATATCATTGAGTGGGTTGTTCTGGAGAAATAAATAATCATTTGCACCATTGATTCCCCAATTATTTACTAGTGGTTGAATATCACTTATATTATTATTCCACAATTCAACTTCTTTAAGTTCATGTAATTGTTGTAAGGGAGAAATATCGATAATGTTGTTATTCTTAAGAAATAGCTTTTGTAGGTTGATTAAATTAGCCAACGAATCGATATTGTCGATATTGCAATTCCTCATGAAAACATTTTGCAAAGTAGTAATATTGGCTATAGGACTTAGGTTAGTAATTGTTGTGTTTGTCAAATATATTGTTTGAAGAATCACGAGGTCTTTAATCTGATCAAAATCAAATTGCATTAAATCCATTAGTTCAAGTGTATTTAAGCTGACAAGCTTATTCAACGGTTGAAAATCAGTAATCTCATTACCACTTAGGGATAAAAATTTTAGATGTATTAAAAGGTCTAAGGATGGGATATTTGTAAAAGAATTATTATTTAAATTTAGTGAACTTAAATTTGTTAGATTTGATAGGGCATCTATTGAACTGAGTGTATTGTTACTTAACGATAAGCTTAATAGGTTGTCCAATCCACTAAGTGGTTCAATATCTTGAATTTTATTATTATCTAATTTTAAAATACTGAGTTTGTTTAATTGTGTCAAAGGAATTAGATCCGAAATAGAATTATCTCTGGCATCTAAAGTATCCAAATTGATACAGAATTCAATTCCGTATAAAGAGATAATGTTTCTGTATCGAGCATTTAAACTAGTGATTGTTTCTAAGTCAGTAGTGATTATATCCTCGGTCGGTTTATTTAAATGCTCACGTAACAATGTTTCAAAATTTGGATCTATTATATTTAGTATCCCAGGATAAGCCGGTACTGCGTTTGAAAATACTTTTACACCCTTCGCTTGTATTTGTGGTTTGTACAGCAATATAGATTCATCACTCAAAGGATTATTATCTAAGTAAATTATATCTTCACCAATTCCAATTCCAGGATTATCAACCAAAGGTTTAATATTTGAAATTTGGTTGTTTGGTAAACTTAAATAATTAAGTAATACTAATTCTTCAAGTGGTTCCAAATTGCTAATATTATTTTGTCCTAATCTTAGAGTATTTAAGCCGGTACAATGCTCAATCCCTGAGATATTACTGATATTTCGATCATTACCATTTATTCCTTGAATAATCCACATATCATGATTTGTTATTGTACGAGTCGGAATTTCAAGAACTTCACGAATAAGTGCTTCAAAATAAGGATCAGGGAAATTTACAATAATTGGTTCAGGATCTTCCTCAGCAGGATTTAGACTGCACGACAAAATCAATCCGGTTAGGAGAGCAATCGCAATTGCGGAAACTGTTGAGCTTAATTTCATAATATTTTTATATAATTCAATAAAATGATAATATCAATTTTAGCAAAGTTACAAGGTGAAAAGCATTAATAACATATCTATTTATAACATCAAGATATTGACTAAATTACATGACAGAATTGAATAGACAATGAATAGAAAGCTTCCATTAATTGCAATCATCGGGCGTCCTAATGTAGGAAAATCCACATTTTTTAATAGAATGTTAAAAGCCCGCAAAGCGATTGTTGACGCCCAAGAGGGGATAACCCGCGATCGTATTTATGGCAAAATGGATTGGGGAGGTCATGAAATTAATATTGTTGATACAGGTGGTTTTATTGCTAATGACAGTGATATTTTTAATGCACCTATCAGACAACAGATTAAGCAAGCAGTTGAGGAAGCAGATTTAATATTATTTATTGTTGATGGACGGGAGGATATAACATCTAGCGATAGGGAACTATCACAAATTATTCATACAACAGGGAAAAAATGTATTCTTGTTGTAAATAAATGTGACCATTCCGGCTTAGACGAAACCATTTATAAGTGGTATGAGTTGGGACTAGAAACAATTGTACCAATCTCTGCTTTAAGTGGCCGTTCGACAGGTGACTTATTAGATATTTCTATCGAAAAACTTGATATGACTCGACAAGATTCTATCGAAACTGATGAAGATAATTTGCGAATAGCAATAGTTGGAATGCCAAATGTAGGAAAATCTTCACTGACCAATGCTTTGCTGCAAAAAGAGCAGAGCATAGTAACACCAATTGCAGGGACAACCCGCGATTCAATTGACTCACAGTTAATTTGGTATGGTAAAAATATCACAATAGTAGATACAGCTGGGATGCGCAAACATACAAAAGTTGCAGAGTCAATTGAATATTATAGCACTCTCAGGGCTCGTCAAGCTACTGAATCAGCTGATGTTGTGTTAGTATTAATAGATGCCGAAAAGGGATTTTGTCGTCAAGATAAAACTATCACCGATTATGTAATCGAAATGAGTAAAGGATTAATCCTTATCGTCAATAAGTGGGATTTGATTGAGAAGAACTCTAGTACTATGTCTGAATATGAACGGGAAATTGCCGGTACGTTTAAATCGCTTAGTCACTATCCTTTGATGTTTATTTCGGCACTTACAAAGCAACGCGTTTCTAGTGTGTTGGATGTAGCTTGGAATGTTTATGAAGCTAGTAGAAAAAAGATTAATACTAAAATATTGAATGAATGGTTAAAACGAACAGTTGCAATCAATCCGGCGCCTTCAGCACAAGGTAAAGTTATCAAATTAAAATTTATTACTCAGGTACATACACAACCACCTGTTTTTGCAATATTCTGTAATTATCCAAAACTTATTCCAACTTCTTATCGGCGGTATCTTGAGAATGAATTATACAAACAATTCAATCTTTCTGGTGTTACAGTAAAGCTATCATTTCGTGATAATTGAAATATACCATATTTAGATCAAGCTCAATTACTTACAAAGAAAAGCGCTCAGAGTTTATCGGCTATTCTAAGCTGATTAAAACGGTACAAGACCACACTATCTATCTTAAAGAGTTGAAATCCATCCATACATCCGCTAGACATATTTGTTGGGCTTATCGACTATCTACTGATGATGAGATTATTGAGAATTCCACGGATTCGGGTGAGCCTTCAGGAAGTGCTGGAATGCCAATTTTGAATGTGATAAAACATTATGAGGTTGTGAATTGCGGAATTTATGTGGTGCGGTTTTTTGGTGGCGTAAAGCTTGGCAAACAAGGTTTAACGAATGCTTATAAAACAGCCGCAGAATTGGTCATCGCTAAAAGCGTGCTGCACAAATGGAAACCAAAATCGCAATATTTGATAAGTGCGCCTCTAAAATATTTTGGTAAAATTGCTAATGCTATACAACAAAAAAATGGAATAATTTTGGATAACCGAACATCGAACAAGTTGAACTTATTAATTGAACTATCGATTGATAGATATATTGATTTTAAAACTGAATTTGATGAGATCACGCAAAATTCGGGGACAATAAAAAAGCAGAGTGAGCGCGACCAAACCAAGGAGGTAAGAAAATGACAATAGTAGGGAGTAGTATACTATTGAGGATCTTTGCTCACTCCGCTTATTGATTTACGCCAATAGTTTAAAAAAGTTTCATAGAAAGGGAGAAAAAAATGAAAAATTTATTTATTATAACATTAACAGCAATTCTAATAATTGGCTGTAGCACAACAAGTAATGCAGTAACAGTTGGATTTTGGAACGTTGAAAACCTATTTGATTTGGAAAATGATCCACTAAAAAATGATGATGAATTTTCCTTAGGTGGCAGAAAATTAGTTACACAAGAGATATTGGATATGAAACTTGATCATATGGTTGAAGTAATAACAGATTTAAATGCAGATGTATTAGGTCTTTGTGAAATCGAGAACCGCAAAGTGTTAGAGATGTTGAATGAAAAGTACACTGATAAAAATTATACGATAATACATTATGAATCACCCGATTCACGTGGAATAGATACTGCGCTATTATATGAATCTAATAAATTAACTGTTATTGAATCATATCCAATCGAAATCCCAATAGAAGAAGAGGAACCGACAAGAGACATTTTGTATGTAAAAGGAAAAATCGATGTTGCTGTTTTGCATATATTTGTAAATCATTGGCCTTCCAATTATAGCGGACTTGAGCGAGGAATTCGTCGGCGTTCTATTGCTGCCAATATCTTAAGAATAGCAGTTGATAAAATTTTGTTAGAAGATGAAAATGCAAATATCATATTGATGGGAGATTTTAATGAAGATCCATTGGCCAAAGCGGTACATGATGTACTGAATACAACAATAAATATTGATGATGCAAATAATAATTTATTTCAATTATGGAATCCAATGGCGCATCTAATGGGAGTTGAAAACGGTGGAACATATAAATATCGTGGGATTGATAATGTGATTGACCAATTTATCATTAGTAAGGGATTAATAGATGAAAACGGGCTGGAACTGAATCCGCGTTCAGTTAAAGTATTGAATAAAGATAAATATCGCCAACTAGAAGGTGATTTTAAAGATTATCCGTTTCGTTTTTGGGTTGGTGATAACTTGCTGGGAGGATATTCAGATCATATGGCGATTTATTGCAAATTATATCTAAAAAATTAGCTAATGTGCAGTTGCTTGAGATTACAATATTTACTAACTTCCTGTCCGTTTTTTATATAGATAACAAATCAAATGATCGCGGGGTGGAGCAGTCTGGTAGCTCGTTGGGCTCATAACCCACCCAAGGAGATATTCTCCGTTTAATACATACTTCTTATGTCAATAAAAACTGAAGATTTGAATGTATCAAAAACGTTTAAAAGAGCAAATATTGAGAATTTGATTTTTAGATGAGTATTGAGACATTATTTTTAGGTTTTGAGACGAGTTTTGAGAATAATTTGGAAAGTTTCAAAAACGACGGGTTTTTGAATATCATCTGTAGATTAATAATTACTTAAGGAATTGTCTCACGATGCCTGAATTTTATTTGGTATGAAAATAAGATTTGTTTAATGATAAAAATTCTTGAATTTCATTAATTACTCTGGATTTATGTCCTGTACTGTAATAAGCATAAGCAGATATAGAAACGATTAAGGCTCCCAAAGTATCAATAATAAGATCCCACATTGTATCCACGAGGCCACTTTTCTGCATATTTGCGCCCAAAATACTATCAACAGCAAATTCATAAATTTCCCATAAAACGCCGATTGCTACTGCGAACGAAAATGAAAAAATACAAATGAATACCGGATTTAAACTGATATCAACTTTTTCATTATGGTTTAAGATCCATACCATAAGCAATCCAATAATACCTAAAAGAATTGCGGAAAATCCATGTAATAGAATATCCCACCACCAAAAGCGATAATAAAAACCAACGGCACTTCCTAAAAAAAGTGATCCAAATATGAATAAAATTGCTGCAAGTTCAAACTCAGTTGGCAAAATTATTTTGTAATGTCTTGCAAAAATTGTTGGGAAGGATGTGAGAATAATTATAAATATAATAAATAATATATTCATCCAATTGGTTGCAATAATTGAAGAAATCAAACCAATAGTTAATAACACCTGCATTGATAACTTGACATATCTCTGAGTCTTGGTCATTTTTGGTGTATCGTTCATTTAATATAAATTAAGCAGATAAAATCCATAGACACAAATTAAGTGTATTAAAAACGATAATTTACCATATTGTAATGGGTAGTGTGATATTAACCTTCTATATCTTTAAAAACTAATTTTAATTTATAAATGTCATCAATGCGCTGTATAATTATAAATCCATATTTCTTAAAAAGATTTTGCATTGGTATATTATCTACTAATACTTCTGCCTCAAACCCAAGGATAATTCGTTCTTGTGCTAAACTAATCAGATATTTTAATAATTCTTCACATATTCCACGTCTATGGAATTTATCTGCGACTATAAATGCCACATCTGCTGTCATTGTTTCTTCATTTAGCCAGTATTGTCCAAGACCAAGTATGATTTCATGGGAGTATTTTTTTATCGTTGCTATCAAAAACATATTTTTGTTATAGTCGACGATAATAAAATCGTTTAACCTCTTATGTGGCATGTATTGGCCTCTAGCTAAAAATCTTTTATGTAAACTTTCATTGGAAAGAGAGTGGAAAAATTTCCACATAGATTTTTCATCACTTAATTGTACGGCTCTTATCGTGACCCTAAGTCCCTTTTTAGTTATACATTGTTTCCTAATATTAGCCGGATGTATTCCTGCATTATTCATATTGTTTGATTACTTTTATTAGACAATAAACTAAAAATCAGAATAACAACAAACATCAGAATTTTCTAATCCTTCAATAATTCATATCAAATATACATAATAAAAACAAAAATAACCATTTTTATATTGCACATATGTGCATAACTTTAGCATGTAAAAAAGGTAATAAAACAATATGCCACGTCCTCAAAACAATAGAATAGTGAGTAAACCTCCAATATACGTTGAATTTAAACCAATTGGAATACCGGGTATTTCTTTAAAAAAAATTAATTTAACACTCGATGAATATGAAGCAATACGATTGGCTGATTATAAGGGCTTTACTCATGAAGAAGCTTCCGATCAAATGGATATTTCACGCTCTACATTTTCTAGATTGATTGAAACTGCAAGAAAAAAGTTTGCTGATTTTATGATTAATGGAAAAATATTATCAATTGATGGAGGAAATATCCATTTTAGTAATAATATTATACGTTGTCTAGATTGTGGGTATATGTTTAAAACGAAGATAGGGGCGTCCCTATTAAACTGTCCGGATTGTGATTCAATAAATCTCCTAAATCTTGCCGGTGGTTTTGGACATGGCAGATGTTGTGTAGATAATAATCAAAATAGAGGAGGGTTAAATGCCAGGAAGAGACAGAACAGGCCCTAATGGCTTGGGTTCTATGACAGGTCGGCGCATGGGTTTTTGTGCTGATAATAGTAATTTAAATTATTCAGATCGTGGATTAGGATATGGAAGAGGAAATCGATGTGGTTTAGGATTTGGAAGAGGATATGGTCTTGGATCTAGATTTGGTAATGAGTGACGGGTACATTGAAAGTACCCGTCCCAATGTGTCCGATAAAACGATAATTGAAAATGAGATAAGGATTCTCAAAGATCCAGTTATCAACTCTAGAAGAACAGTTAAAACGGACAGGGGAAAAATCTGATGAATAATTCTGGTAAAGGAATAAATTTGGGACAAGGCAGAGGATTAGGACGAGGTGGTGGAAAAGGTAGAAACAAAGGTGGCGCTTATGGAACAGGCGGATATTGCCTATGCACTAAATGTGGTGAAAAGGTTGCGCATCAACAAGGTGTAAAATGCACTGAGGTCAAATGTCCAAAATGTGGACATGTTATGGTAAGAGAAGAGTTGTATAACGCTAAATAATGAATAATTACCATATGTAAATGTCAGATTATATGTAATTCAATAAGGAGGCTGTATGGAAAACATAAAAAATATATTTAATGAATTCAATTGGGAGCCAGCGATAAGCTACCCATCTGGAACATTGCAAAAAACCCTTAGAGACGAAAAAGGGGGTAAGACTATATTATTAAAAATCCAAAAAGGATTTAAAATGTCCTATCATTCCCATATTTATACAGAACAACATTTTGTTCTGGATGGAATGTATACTACAGATAATATTGAATATCCAAGAGGCTCTTATCAAATATTTTATCCCCATGAAGAACATGGTCCTTTTGAATCCAAAAATGGTGCTCTTGTTCTAGTTATTTGGGATAAATAAAATTGATTAACAAATAAATAAACGGAATAAATAATAAATGAAAAAAATATTTGCAGTACCCACAACAAATGGTGAACTAACTCAGCATTTTGGACATTGTGAGAAATTTGCGATAGTTGAAACTGAAGATAATAAAATATTAAAAGAAGAATTTATCAATCCTCCTATCCATCAGCCTGGTGTATATCCAAAATATCTGGCTGATCAAGGAGTCCATGTTATAATTGCAGGAGGAATGGGACAAAAGGCGCAAGAATTGTTTGCGATGAATAATATTGAGGTTTATCTGGGAATCACAGCAGATTCCCCACAAAAATTGGTTCAATATTATTTAGATAAAAAACTGCAGCCCGGTGATAATCTTTGTGATCATTAAATTAGTTGAATCTAATGGATGATTTGTTAAATAGATCCGGTTACTCAAAAAAAGCAATCGAGTATTTTAAAAATAAGACAAATGTTGGAATAATAAAAAACCCAACAGTCTCATTTGTATATAAAGGTAGCTGTGGCGACACAATGAAAATCTATTTGAAGATTGTGTCTAATAAGATTATCGATGCAAAATTTGAAGCAATTGGATGTGCAGGAGCATTTACGGCAGGTTCGGCACTTACAGAATTAGTAAAAAATCAAAGTGTTGCTGATGCAAGAAAAATTTGTGAACTTGATATTGTAGATCATCTTGGAAGTGTACCCGATAAAAAGCTAGATTGCATTTACTTAGCAATTAAAACTTTACAAAAAACTCTTAGCTCAATAAAGGGTAGAAAAAACATTAAAAAATGAACATTTCGATAGCTAGCGGAAAAGGCGGAACCGGGAAAACAACATTATCAACAAATCTAGCGATGCTCTTTGCTGAAAGCCAAAAGGTTGTTCTTAAGTGATTTGGATGTTGAAGAACCAAATTCAGGTTTATTCATTAAAGCAGAATTAGTTACACGAAGAAAATAAAGTTCAAAATGATACCTGAATGGATTGAAGATAACTGTTCTTTATGTGGAATTTGTCAAGATGTTTGCAATTTTCATGCTATAATACAGCTTGGTACAAAAATCATGGTTTTTCCTCAATTATGTCATAGTTGTTATGCGTGTTCTGAATTATGTCCCCGAGAAGCTCTACCAATGATTCCAAAGAAGATGGGAGTACTTAAACACTTCAATAGTGGTAATCTTAGTTTTATTGAAAGTCGCCTCGACATTGGTGAAGAACAAGCAGTTCCATTAATCTCACAGACAATTCAATATGTAAAAGAAAAATTCACCGATAATATCATAAAAATTTATGATGCACCGCCCGGTACATCTTGTCCTGTGATTGAAGCTACTAAAGATGCTGATTTTGTAATTCTTATAACGGAACCAACCCCGTTTGGGCTGCATGATTTGAAATTAGCGGTTGAAACAATGAGAGAGCTTAAAAAAGATTTTGGTGTAGTAGTCAATCGATATGGCATTGGGAATGACGATGTATTAAAATATTGTACTACAGAAGCGATTCCGATACTTGCCAAAATTCCAAATGATCGTCGAATTGCAGAATTGTACTCTTCGGGTAAATTAATTTACGATCAACATCCTGAGGTAAGAAAACAATTAGCGAGTATCAAAGACTATATCTTAAAAATTAGTCAGTCGAGCATACTATGAAAGAAATCGTAATAATTTCTGGCAAGGGCGGTACGGGCAAAACATCAATTACTGCATCATTTGCGGTTTTGGGTGGTAATAAATGTTGTTGTCGCGGACTGCGATGTTGATGCTGCCGATATGCACTTACTAATGCAGCCTGATTTTGCTCAACAGGAAGATTTTTACAGTGGTGAACTTGCAGTCATAGATCAAGATAAATGTACTCAATGCGATGAATGTGCAAATGTTTGTCGGTATGATGCAATTGCAGTATATAGCTGGTGAATATATTGTTGATACTTTGAGTTGCGAAGGTTGTGGCTATTGTTCGCGAGTCTGTCCTACTGTGGCAATTACGAATTTTGAATTAATGGTTGGTAAATGGTATGTTTCTAAAGTCAAGACTGGTGGTATTATGGTACATGCTAAATTGGGTATTGGCGCAGATAATTCCGGTAAAGCTAGTTGCAAGAGTAAAAAACGAAGCAAAGCAAATCGCTACAGCGACCAATAAGGAATATATAATTGTTGATGGTTCACCGGGAATAGGATGTCCAGTTGTTTCTTCGATTTCAGGAGCAAATTTTGTAGTATTGGTTACCGAGCCAAGTGTGTCTGGGTTACATGATTTAAAGCGTGTATATGAGCTAGTGAAAAAATTTAAGATTAAAGCTGGTTGCATTATTAACAAAGCGGATATAAATAATAAGATATCCGGAGAAATTGAAAAAGTTTCTAAAAATAGAAAACATTGCTCATATTTCTAGTTTACCATATGATGAAGTTTTTACAGAAGCAATGACAGAAGGAAAAACTATTGTTGAATACGGGGAAGAATAAACTTAATAACAGTATAGTTGAAAGTTGGTCAAAAGTACAATTATTAGCAAACAATTAAAGGAATAAAAATGAAAATTGCATTTACTACAAAAGGAATATATTGGGATTCAGTCATGGATTCACGTTTTGGAAGGACTGAGTTTCTCCTGATTTATGATGATAAAACGAAGGAATTAACTAATTTTGATAATCGATCAATTAGTAATGAAGCGCACGGAGCAGGACCAAAGACTGCACAAAAATTATATGAATTACGTCCTGATATTTTAATTACTGGTAACGGTCCGGGAGGAAACGCTGCCTCAGTTATAAAACAGGCTGGAATAAAAGTCTTTATTGGAGCAGGGGAAATGAGCGTTAAAGAGGCCTATGAAAAATACAAAGATGATACTTTGCAAGTGTTTTAGTTTTGAATAAATCCTCAATTAGTATATGAAATTAGAACACATAGCCCTTAACATTATTGATTCGTAAGAAGTGAAGAAATTTTATCAGAATGTTCTTGGGATGGTTGAAATTAAAAATTATGAATTAGAAAAAGATTTAGCAAACAATTTTTTAATATTCATGAAAACACTTCAGTTTATCTAATGCAAAAAGATGATATTGTTCTTAGAATTATTTGTTAACAAAAAATCAAATAATTCTGGGTTTAATCATATTTGTGTAAAGGTGAAAAATAGAGAAACATTGTTGAAAATGCGAAAAAATATTCATATCAATGTAATATCCGGGAAAGAGAATAGTTTGACCAAATATTTATTTGCGATAAAAGTGGCAATATTTTTGAAATCAAAGAAATTGATAAAAATTTAAAATAAGGTATTAAAATGAATATTTCAAATAGAGTGAATCAAATCAATAAATCCGCCATTCACGAAATGACAAGATTATCAAAACAATATGACGATGTTGCGTTTTTATCGTGGGCGAAACCAACTACAGGAACTCCTAAGCATATTAATGATGCAGTTATTTCTGCAATCAATAAGGGGCTAACAAGTGGGTATTCGCAAAGTGAGGGTTTACCTGAATTAAGGGAAGAAATCGTAAAAAAACTCAAAAGAGATAATAATATTGATGCTAATGCTTCACAAATAATTGTTACAGTTGGAGCAATCGAAGGATTAGCTGCGTCTGTAATGGCAGTAATAGATCCGGGAGATGAAGTAATTCTGCCAACACCAACATATTCGACACACATTACTCAAGTTAAACTTGCTTCCGGTAAACCGATACTTGTTCCGTTGATTGAAAAGGATAATTTTGCATTAGATATTGATGCAATTAAAAATGCTATAACAAGTAAAACGAAAGCAATATTGTTTTGTACTCCTAATAATCCAACAGGGACAGTTTTTCCTGAAAAAACCTTGAAAGAGTTAGCCAAGCTTGCATTAGGGTACAATCTAATGCTTATTACTGATGAAGCTTATGAATACTTCACTTATGATAATAATAAACATTTTAGTATAGCTTCAATTCCTGAGATGAAAAAATATGTCATAACAAATTATACATTCACAAAAACCTATGCAATGACAGGTTGGCGGATTGGCTATGTTCATGCGGATGAAGAAATGATAGAACAAATTAATAAAGTGCATATACCGTATTCTATCTGTACTACTGTTGCATCGCAATATGCTGCAATAGCAGCACTTAAAGGAAGTCAAGATTGTATAAAAGAATTCAGATCGCATTATCTAAATGCGAAAAATCTAATGTGCGAAAGATTGGATAGACTAAATTCTATTTTTGAATATAGTAAACCTCAAGGTGCCTACTTGATGTTTCCTAAAATTTTGATAAAACAAGAAAAGGATTCAATTTCATTTAGTAAAGATTTATTAAAGAATGTGCAAGTATCCACTACTCCCGGAATTGCTTTCGGTCCAACTGGAGAAGGTCACATTAGACTTTCTTTTTGTGTTCCGGAAGATATGATAAATGTTGCATTTGATCGGATGGAAAAATATTTTAAATAGATTACTTTTGTGTAGTGTGGCAGCAAAATCAATGTAAATGGTATCCAGTTTGTCCCATAAAATATTTTTATGAAACTGATAAATTAGATAAAAAATGGATTGATGATTTTTGTAAGGGGGATTGGAAAAATTGTGTGCATTATTATAAAGAAGAGAATAACATTTACCATGCTGCCAAATGGAGAAATAGATGAAAACTTATCTTGATTGTTTACCATGTATGATGATTCAGGCTTTGCGTACGGCACGAATAGCAACAAATGATGATGCCAAAATTAAGCAAGTAATTGATGAAGTAGGTGCAATGATCAAAGATATCCCGATGCATCACACACCCGTTCAATCTGGTGCTATAGTTTATCGAAAAATAAGAGAATTAACCGGCGTTGTTAATCCATATAAAGTTATAAAAAAGAATAGTATTCATGAAGCGCTTGCTTTGTATCCAAAACTGATCGAATACATGAATGATTCTGACAACAAATTGCTTACTGCCATTAGGATAGCAATTACTGGTAATGTTATTGACTTTGGAATGAATAAACATTTTGATCTTGTAGAAGATCTTAAAACAATACTGAATCAAGATTTTGCCATTTTTGATTACAAGGAGTTTGTTAATAAACTTAAAAAGGCAAAATCTATTCTATATATCGGTGATAATGCCGGAGAATCGGTATTTGATAAAATATTGATTCAAGCAATAGGGAAACCCGTGACTTATGTCGTGCGTGGTATGCCAATAATTAATGATGTAACAATGGAAGATGCCATTGCTTCCAGTATCGGTGAAATTGCGGAAATAATATCATCAGGCTCACGGGCTCCAGGAACAATCTTAGAATTATGTAATGAGGATTTTGTACGTCGCTTTAATGAATCGGAAATGATAATTAGTAAAGGGCAGGGGAATTATGAAGGATTATCAAATGTTAGCCGATCTGTATTTTTTCTTTTAAAGGCAAAATGTGAAATTATTGCAAATGATTTAGGGGTAAATGAAAATGATATTATCTTAAAAGGAATAAATCAATAAAATGAAAAATACCAAAAAAATAGGCATAATTATATGTGATCGGTATCGCAGTTGTGGTGGGGGAAAATGTTTTAGAGCATTACGTGAGAGAGTTGGCGCATTCGATATATATGACAAGAACGAAAATATTGAAGTAATTGGTTATACAAGTTGTGGCGGTTGTCCGGGTGGAAATATTGAGTATGCCCCTGAGGAAATGAAAAATAATGGTGCTGAGACAATTCATTTTGCCACCGGATTTGTTGTTGGATATCCGCCATGTCCTCACATTAACATTATAAGAGCTTCATAGAAAAAACATATCATTTAAAAGTGATAGTCGGAACGCATCCGATACCACAAAAATACTACTTAACACATGCAAACTTTAGGTACTTGGCAAGATCAAAGAATGGCATAGTCTAATTGAACCAACTATAGCCAATGAAAAAATTCGATTAGCGTATAATTAATAGGTAAATATTATGTATAAACATCTATTTGGACCTGTACCATCAAGACGTTTGGGAATGTCATTTGGGTATTGATCTTGTTCCGCACAAAGTATGTTCACTTAATTGCATTTATTGCGAATGTGGTTCCACGACCAAGTTAACAATTGAAAGAAAGGAATACGTTCCATACGATATTGTCATAGAAGAATTAGAACATTATATAGAAAATAATCCTTGCTCCGGATTACATTACTTTTTCCGGTTCAGGAGAACCGACACTTAATTCCTGCATAGGCGACATAATTCAGTTCATTAAACGCAATAATTCCCCGATATTCCGATTGCAGTTTTAACAAACGGTACTCTATTATATCAGGAGCAATTAAGAAATGAGATATTAAGTGCTGATGTTGTTCTTGCCTTCCTTAGATGCAGCATCTAATTTGACTTTTCCGGAAGATAAATAGGCCATTTCGTAATCTTAATATTGATCAATATATTCAGGGAATTGTGGATTTCAGAAATGAATACAAAGGGAAAATATGGCTTGAAGTATTTATTATCCCGGGATATAATGATAACTTTGATGACTTAGATTTACTGAAAAATGCTTTTGAAAGAATAAATCCTGATAGCATACAATTAAATACGCTTGATAGACCTGGAGCCGTATCTAAAATCCGGTCTGCCACTTGTGATGAATTGCAAAATATCGTGAATTATTGGCAACTTAATAATATTGAAATTGTTGCAATACCTGCCGTCAGGAAAGATATTAAGTCATACCGCGAAGATTTTGAATCTGCAATATTAGAAACAATTCAACGTAGACCTTGCACATTAGATGATCTTGCAAAGATACTTGGATTACATATCAATGAAATCAATAAATATCTTGATGTTTTAGAATCTGATGGTAAAATTGAAACTGTACAAGAAAAAAGGGGAATTTTCTATAAAGCAATCAAATAAAGACTAATTTGACTGAAATCAATTTTTAATTTTTCTGACAAATTGCTTTAAAATACAATACTGCGCCGTTCTGATAGCCTAATTTTGAATATTTGAAACCATTTCTTTGGAAAATTCCTTTTAATTCATCCTCAAAATAAATATCTCCATGAATTATCGTACCCTTTTTCAACCTGTTTTTAATAGGTATGGTACAGTAAAATACTCCATTTGGTGTTAAAACGCGCTTTAATTCAGCAATAAATATTTCAATATCTTCGAAAAAATTAAGAGATAAGTTGCATAATGCTAAATCAAAATGATTTTCTTCAAACGGTAGTTCACAAGCATCAGCGACATAGAACTCTGTTTCTTTGAATCCAATTGTTTCAAACCTTTTTGAGGCTATTTTTAATAAACCGGGGTGAATATCAGTTCCGATATATCTATCATTAATGTTAAATACTGTGCACAATCACCGCTTCCTGTTGCAATCTCAATAATGCTTTTGTTTTGTATAAATTGTAATTCATTTTTGAGAATTTGAAAATGTTTAAATATAAAACCAGTATACTTTTTAGGGGAAAATAGAATTTTCCATAATACGATCATATAAAAATGAAAAAGAATCACCAAACTACGGTTTAAACTTGGTGATTCTTTTGTTTTTATCGACAGGATAGTATACTCTACCTTTTTTACATAATTAACAGAATTTTTCAATTTAACCATATTATTTAAACTATCCATGATTGAACTAACTAATACAAATTATAGTTCAGTAATTGCTCCATACACTTAACCTGTTCTCTTCAATAACTTGCTTATATGCTTCTGTTTCTACATAGATTTCATCCTTTAATGGATTAAGCCTGCCCTTTCTAATCTTATTAAATTGATAGGACACTAAGGCAACATTCGTGATTAATGCTAATAAACTTACGAAAAAGAATGCTGTTGGATTATGTGTGGTCGGAACAGAGCTATGCGATCTGCGAATGATGGAACTGTCATGATAAACATAATCCACAAGGCAAGTGTCGATGCGCGATGCTGTAGCCACGCTCCTTTTTTAATGTAAAAGGCTGGTATGGTACAGGCAAGCAATAATACAACTCCACAGTAGAATGAATGATCGGATATACAGTTGTAGGTGTAAGCAAAATTCCATAAATCATAGGCAATAATCCAGGCCCATATCATGTCTGGCCAGATCATGTCTTTCGATTTATCTCTTGATACAACTATGCCCAACCACCCACAGATAGCTAAAATATTTAATAGACCTGCTATACCGTTCATAATATTCCATGGTCCTGACATAACCCATAGATGGTCAACATAACCACCTTCCCATAATCCGTAACTATACACTTGAAAATCCCTTATACAAGCCTCTAGAATATTGATTGCAAGAATAGCTGCAGGAAAAGTAAGTGCCCACTTTTTCTTTGCCAAAGCAGGTATGTATCGTATTGCCATAAAACCGAGACATCCTGCAAGTGCCGAATAGGTTTTTACCCAATTAAACCATGTACCAGTTCCGTATTCGTTGCCAGGAGCGGCAGTTTTTGGCCAGACTAAGATAGTCAACACAATTGGAACAATCCAGGAAAAGAACAATTCCGCCCCACTTCGTGGTACGACCAAATTCATTGAAAGCTATTAAAGTAATAAGAACAAGAAACATAATTGCCCAACCAATAAGGTTTGGGACTTCATATAGTATACCCATAGTAATTTACCTCTCTCTTTTGATTCTATTTTTTGAATAATTAACATATTCATTCAAATTGTTATGGTCGATTGAATCACTCATTTTCAAAAGTATCCATATTTAATTATATATACTAATTCTCCTTTTCTTGGCAATGACTTCGGCCGCTTTTATAATAGGATATGCTGTTGGTGGTGCAGTAAGCAGTGGATGAGTAGCAATTTGAGAAGAAAGAAGAGACGCTATCATCATGCTATTTTCTATAGCTAAACCTAAAATATTAATTAATTCTCCAGTGCTTGGTCCACCAATTACCTCGCCACCTATAAGTACTCCTGAATCACGAGTCGCGATTAATTTTACTATTTGCTTATGAGTTCCGGGTAGAGTACCAGGATGTTTATCTACTCCTTCAAATGTACCTGTTAAAATATCAAACCCACTTTTCTTAGCCATTTGTTCTGTCACACCTGCAGCGGCAAACGCAATATCTCCAATGGCTGTTGAAAACATTGTTATGGTGCCTGTGAAAGTCTTTAATGCAGATAATTTAAATAGATTCATACCTGCTACCCTAGCTTCGGAACATGCAGTAGATGCTAACATTGTCCCTCTTTGTTGCTGGGTAAGAAAACTTTTCTTTTCTGCACAATCACCTATAGCAAAAATATCAGGATTGCTTGTCCTCATGTATTCATCAACACAAATAAAACCTTCATCACAAATCTTTATTCCTGTATTTTGGGCTAAATTAATATTTGGTGTATATCCCATCGCTAATATAACAATATCTGCTTCAATCTTTTCTCCATTTTCCAAAAGTACATTTTCAACTCTTTCGTCTCCTAATATTTCCTTAACACCGCTTCCGGTTTTGATATTTATACCTCTGGAGATTAATAATTCTTCAGCTTTTATCGCCAACGCTTCATCAAATGGAATAGATAGGATATGAGGTAATATCTCTACTAAAGTAACATCTTTTCCAAGCTTATTGATTTCATCTGATATCTCGACGCCAATAAATCCACCACCAATAACAACGATTTTTTCAAAATCTTTTAACTTCCCATGAATTTTATCTATTATGGTTTTGTCTTTTGGTATTGTGAATACATTCTCAAGATGTCCACCTTTCAGCCATTTAGGATCGACTGGATCAGATCCCGTAGCAATAATTAATTTATCAAATGTAATATGGGTTCCTTTGGCAGTTATACAAATTTTATTTCCTTGATCAATTTTTATAGCTTCATCTATCTTCAGCTGAATACCATTATTGGTTAAAACAGCATCGGGAATAAGATTTTTATCGCTACTATCCAATGATCCAAAAATATATGGAATACCACAGGGGACTAGAACCTTTTCTTCTTTACGTAGAACAAGAAATTTTTTATCAGGATAATATGATTTACCTGTTGTTGCTGCAACAATTCCTGCTGCACTACCGCCAATTACTAATACATCTGTTTTTGCTAGTTTCATTTTATTCTCCTTTAATTATGAATTATTTTATATGGTAATAGAAATTGGATCTAAATCCGGACAAAGATCGTTTTGTTTCTTCCCATGTATAAATTCCTTCGGGCGCCGAAGCTGGATGACGGAATTTTAGATCGCTTTTGCCAGTGTACATTTGCCAGTTGTACCAGAACAGATAAATAACACCACAAGCGACATTAAAAATACCCCAACCATTTACAAATCCTTGATTGTACCAAGCGGAAGAATCCATTCCGGGAAGGACATCAGCTATTCCGAGCTGTATAACAAAGAAAGCAAGGGTATAAATACGGCCCATGATGTATAGGTCATGGCGGCCCAGTATTGAATAGAGTTCACAAGCGATAAGAATCGCCAGTCCACCGGCGAATTCATCAGGAATGCAACCTAATAGAAATGCTGCATTCCAAGTTGTATATAGAAAACACCAACCAAGTGGAAAATCGACAATCAGGTCGCCGCAAGTATTTTTCTCTATTCGCCAGAATTTTAGAACAAATGGGATTGTAACAATTAAGATAAATCCCGCAAATGCATTCATATGATTGTTCAGTTGCCAATCTCTGACGGACGCTTCTGCGATATTAAGAGCAAGGACAAAAAAGAGGAACCACAGAGCCCACGGTTTTCTAAAAAATCTCCAAAATGTTCCAGTTCGATTTTCGAACTCAGCAATGCGCATAAAACTGACAGCTACCATTGGAATAAGAACACTTAATATCTTTGCCCATTCAAACCAACTGTCGCGATGACCAACCCACAACGGGAAAGTACATAGCGAAAGGATGATCAATGCTGCGGCAAATTTTCGGTAACGCCGGCAGACTTCGGTTAATGAATAGGCAACAATTGCATAAACAATTATTGAGATGATTATTGTTAAATTAGATGGTACCGTACTTTGTGTATCCTTAAAATTTATAATTTATCTATTGTTTGATCTTAGCAAGCATGATTAATCTTATTACATATTCAACGCCATTACTATTTATCTTGCTTGACTATCATTACGGGACAATGGGCACTACGCAATACCTTTTCTGCTGTACTGCCTAACAGAAAATGCGTAAGTCCGGTATATCCATGAGAACCCATTATTACTAAATCCATCTTATTGTCGGATGCATATTTAGTTATTGAACTAGCAACATGTCCTTTAATTACTTTTATATTGCAATTTTGAATTATACCTGCTTCTTTACATATTTTAGAAAGTTTCTCTTTTGCGTTTTTTGCCGTTTTTTTATAAAGATGATCAATTGTCAACTCGTTTGCAGCCAAGTAATATGCCGATGGGATCGGATCTTCAATAACGTGTAATAATGTGACGTCTGCACCAAACTTTTGGGCAATATTATATCCTTCTGAAAACGCAAGCAGGGAGTGGTCTGAATAATCTATTGGCACAAGAATATGTTTAGGTACTGGTTTAATTGAATCATCTTTCCTTATAGTTATTACTGGACATGGAGATATTTTTAATACTTCTTCCGTGATACTTCCTAGTAACATATGCCTAAACCCACGATGACCATGAGTTCCCATAATAACTAAATCAATCTTGTTTGTCTCAATGTATTCAACGATAGTTGGGGCTATAGCAATCCCTGTATCAAATGATTTAATGATTTTATTATCCTCAATTCCGTATTTTGGCACATATTTCTCCATTTCTTTGTCAATTTCCTCTGGATGAGAATTTGTAATTTGCGGTGATTGTGGAATTATAAATTCTTGTCCAAAAGAATTACAAAATATTTTATGTGCATATAAAATATGCAGCTCTGCGTTATACATATTGGCAATTAATAGAGCATATTCATACGCCTCATCTGCACATTCTGAAAAATCAGTTGGAAATAATATTCGTTTATAATATTTCATAAAACCTCCTATAACTTGTTTTTATTGTCTGACTATTATAACAGGACATGTTGCACTTCGTAATACCTTTTCAGCTGTACTACCTAATAAATAATGTGTTAGACCAGAAAACCCATGTGATCCCATTACAATTAGATTATACTTATTGTCAGATGTATACTTAGTGATTGAACTAGCAACATGGCCTCTAATTACTTTAATGTTATAATTTTGAATTATTCCTGCATCCTTGCCAATTTGAGAGAGTTTCTCTTTTACATTTATTGCAGTAGTTTTATAAAGATTATCTACTGACATTTCATTGGCGGCTAAGTAATATGCCATTGGAATAGGATCTTCAATAACGTGTAATAATGTGACGTCTGCACCAAACTTTCGGGCAATATCATATCCCTCAAATACAGCAATAAGAGAGTGGTCAGAAAAATCTGTTGGGACAAGAATATGTTTTGGCACTGCTTTAATTGAATCATCTTTCCTTATAGTTATTACTGGACATGGAGATATTTTTAATACTTCTTCCGTGATACTTCCTAGTAACATATGCCTAAACCCACGATGACCATGAGTTCCCATAATAACTAAATCAATCTTATTCTTTTTTATATATTCAATAATAGTTGGAGCTGTTGCATACCCTGCTTTATATTTCTTAATTATTTTATCTTCCGCAATACCATATTTTGCGACATATTTATCCATTTGTTTTTTTAATATCCCAGGATAAGACGAATCAATTTCTAATGTATACGGAATTGAATATTCAGGTCCAAAAGAAATTGAAGACGTTCTAAAGGTGTGGAAGGCATGCAGCTCTGCGTTATACATATTGGCAATTAATAGAGCATATTCATACGCCTCATCTGCACATTCTGAAAAATCAGTTGGAAATAATATTCGTTTATAATATTTCATTGTGTATTCCTCTTATGATTTTTTCTTTTTCTTTGGTTGTATACATTTAATAATATATCCTTCTGGGGTACCAAGTAAATCCATCATTTTATCTGCAATAAAACCAGATATGATAATTGAAAGAAAAATACCTATTATCACAGAAAACGTATTTACTATACTCGATATTGCTAATGCATTATTAAACTGGTCTTTCGTCATGGTTTTGATTCTATTTACTGTTTTATGACATTCACGAGCAGATAAAACACATAGCTGATTACTTTCTTCAAACTGTTCTTGATAATTATCAACATTATAATAAAGTACTGATTGTTCAAATTCAGATTGATATTTTGTTAAATGATCTAGTAGAGATTGCAATTCATTAATAATGTGATTATCGTTTATGGAGTTACTGAGATTTGTTGTCAATTTAAATAATGTGTCAAAGTGCGCTTGAAATAATTCTATGGCTTCCATATCTTGTCTAAGTAAGTAATTTTTTTCTTGTCTTCTACACTCAAGCAAAGATCGTTCTAGTTCACTTGTAAGACATGAATTTTCAAATGCTGTCTGCATCTTAGCCTGTTGCCATATAATAATTCCAGCAACTATTGCCATAATAAATACGATTAATAAAAATCCCATTGTTATTCTAAAACGAATATTCATTGCTAGCCTCCTTTTTATTTATAATTTCATTTTTATATTTATTTATCACCTTACTGATATTGGCGTTAGGCATTTCAATTGTTTCGATTCCAGCTAGTGCTAATAAATCTCTAGCTTGGATATCGTATTTTCCGCATATAAATATTTCTATTTCTTTTCTAATCAAAAACTGAGAGCAGAATATTTCAGCACCACTTATAGATCTATTATACATATTGGGTATAAACTGGTATTGATCTTTAACATCAGTATTTATAATTAATAAATAGTTTGCATGCAGTAGGTCAGGTGAAATTGTTGAATTAATATTATCTTCCATGGTAGTTATTGCAATTTTCATAATAATTTTTCATATCAATTGTACACTATTATTATAGCAATAGTCGTGCCAATAAGCTAAGTAACTATTAATAAATGTGTTATGATTGTTTTGCTTACAAGAAGAACATTGCTGTTATGCAACAATGTTTCTAATTAGTGCAATATTGCAACAAAAGCTTGTGGGTGTTTAAAAGGGTTAAATTCGTTTAGATTACTTAAAGTATACAATTATAAATTATATTTTTTAATCTTTCTCCAGAGTGTGGAGCGATCCATATTCAATTCTTTAGCAGCCTTACCTCGATGTCCGCTATTTTTATCCAAAATATTCTTAATTACTATTCTTTCGGCTTCTTTTAGTGACATATTCCTGTTAGATGTTTGGATGGATTGTTTATCTGTTTTATCTCGCCACAATCTTTCTGGCAGTGAATCTATTTTGATAGTATCCGAGTTGCAAATAACAAAAGCGCGCTCTAATACATTTTCGAGTTCACAAATATTTCCGGGCCAATCATAATTATGTAAAACTAGAAGGGCATTAGTAGACAGGAATTGAATGCCCTTTTTAAATTGATTTTCTAGGAATTTTTCCAAAAAATATTCTATTAATAAAGGAAGATCTTCTTTTCGTTCACGTAAAGGTGGCAAATTAATATTGACAACATTAATACGATAAAATAAATCTTTACGAAATCGATTATCGACCATCTCTTTTTCTAGGTCTCTATTTGTTGCGGTTACAATCCGAGCATTCATTTTAATGGTAGTTGTGCCCCCTACACGCTCAAATTCTCGATTGTCGAGCACACGCAATAGTTTTATTTGCGTTTCACGAGACATGTTCTCCGATTTCATCAAGGAAAAGTGTACCATCTTTTACCATCTCAAAGCGACCCTGCTTACTACTTATTGCTCCAGTAAATGCACCTTTCTCATGTCCGAACAGCTCACTTTCAAGTAATGTTTCAACAAAAGCACTACAGTTAACAGCAATAAATGGTTTTGTTTTAACCTCGCTATTAAAATGTAGAGCACGAGCTACAAGCTCTTTGCCTGTACCGCTTTCACCTGTGATTAAAACTGTTGAATGACTATCTACAACGCTATTCATTAAATTATATATTTCCTGCATTCGTTTACTGCGTCCAATAATATTGTCGTAATGAAAATTTTTCTTTAATTGACTAGTTAAATTCATTAACTCGGATATATCCTGAAATGAAAGTACGTACCCGGTGATTTCATTGACATTATTAAATAAGTGTGCAATACTTAACCGTATTTGTATCCTTAATCCGGATTTTTGTTGTATAATTACTTCTATGTTTTTAATAGGTTTATTTTCGCTTAATTGCGCAATGAAGAAATCCCGAATTTCCATATTTTGGTACTGCAGAATAGACCAATATTCACGGCCTATTGCCTACAATGGAAGTGTAACCTGTAATGATTTCAGCACCATTGTTGAAGGAGGTTATCTTCTTTTCTAAATTAATAGTTAATATTCCTTCATTAATATTATTGAATAGAGAATCTAATAAATTCCGCTCCTCCCAATAATTTTTTATTAACTTGTTGTAACGAATTTTGGAGTGCCACCATTTCTTGCATGTCGCGTAAAACCATTACAATGCCCAATAGACCAATTTTCGGTTGATAAATAGGAGTAAAAGTCGCCAATACGTCTATAGTTGACGAATTAGCAGTGGTAATATTTAAGGCAATATTAACATGGGGCTCATTTTCTTTAATGGATGATAAGATATACTTGGTGTCTTTTTCTGAATTACTAAAAAGTATTTGAAAATCATTATTTATTATATCTCTGAATTTGTATCCAGTAATTCTCTCAGCAGCATCATTGAATGCGATGATCTTTCCTTCATTACTAATAACTATGATTGCATCAGGAGCAGCCATTTGAATATTACTATCTGTAATGTTATTCATAATTATACTACTTGGCTTATTTAAGTATAAGAAATTACCAACTATTTCAATATTAAAACAGTCACATTGCAAATTTGCAATAGTTCCATATTTTAGCAGTACTATTTATTATATGGACACAAGTGGACAGTAATGGACAAAAGTATAGCACAGTTGTAGCACACTTTCAAAATCGCTCCTCGTAGCGCGCTGTCTTCACACTGAGAGCAAAAAACAGTGCTATAATTCTTAAAAATGATTTATTACCCTCTAAAAATTCACTACTTATATGAGTATTTTTTACTTAATTGTAATTGAACACTGTACCACTAGGACAGTGTTCAGACGTGTTTGGGCAGGTATAAAATTGGATATATAACTAGTGTTATGTAGACAAAGTATAGGTGTGTTTTTGTGTAATGTAGCGAATTTTAATATATACATTGCTAATATTGATATTAGAAAAGGGGACACTATTAAAAGTGTCC
>CAVQSL010000013.1:0-9777 GCA_963715945.1 uncultured bacterium | reverse complement strand
CAACACTTAATGATTTATTTTCAGCCGTTATTGGTAAAGAAAAAAAATTCAACAAGCCTGTTCTTGTGCTAGTAAATCCCATAACAAATCTTTCAAAGTTAGGTTTTGTAACCGAGGAAGATTTGACAAAACTGGATGAAAAAGATAAAGTTGCTGTTTATTTTCCCCATTCTTATAATTTTTCTGGTGAATTGTTTATCGTACCAAAAGAACAAATTAAGCCATTAAATATTAATTCCGCTGAAGCGATGAAGT
The DNA here is from genome assembly GCA_963715945.1 of uncultured bacterium. Lineage (GTDB taxonomy): Bacteria > Fidelibacterota > Marinisomatia > Marinisomatales > JAHJCW01 > JAHJCW01. The sequence goes on along the minus strand of CAVQSL010000013.1, from coordinate 9,522 downwards.
TTATTGTATCGGCAGGCGTTTCGGGTTGGGAGGGAAATAATACTAAAAACAATGAATTAATAAAAAAATGAAGCATCAGTATAGAATAATTATTAAAACAAATGAAAAACATAATAAACAAACAAAATAATAATTACTCAGAGGAATTTGCACAACACGTGCGAACCTATATAACAATAATAGGTTTTTTTGCAAATCTATTTTTAACAGCATTTAAATTATTTGCAGGAATATTTGGTAAAAGTGGGGCAATGCTTGCAGATGCTATTCATTCATTATCGGATTTTGCAACCGACATAGTCGTATTAGTTAGTTTTAAAATTGTCAAGAAACCTCCTGATAAAAACCATAATTATGGACATGGGAAATTTGAAACCCTTGCAACAACAATTATCGGTATGGCTTTATTATTTGTCGGGTTAGGAATTCTATATTCAGGTGGAAGCAAAATATATTCAGTGCTAATTTTAAAAAAAGCAATAGAGACACCAGGAATAATTGCACTTATAGCAGCAATATTATCAATTATTATTAAAGAATTATTATATAGATATACAATATTTGTTGGGAATCAAATCAATAGTCGGGCTGTAATTGCAAATGCTTGGCATCATCGTTCAGATGCATTTTCTTCTATTGGAACTCTGTTTGGTATTGGAGGTGCAATTTTATTAGGAGATAATTGGAAAATATTAGATCCAATTGCAGCCATACTAGTTAGTTTATTTATAATAAAAACGGCATACGATATTTCAATTGGTAGTATAAAAGAATTGTTAGAGGCGTCACTAGATGAAAATACGGAAAACAATATTTTAAGTATTATTAGTAGCATTAATGATGTGATAGACCCACATGAATTAAAAACAAGGAGAATTGGGAATAAAATTATAATTGATATTCACATAAGAGTTGCCAATTCATTAAATATCGTAGAGGCTCACAATGTTAATAATGAAATTGAAATTAGAATTAAAGAAAAATACGGTGACAACACAATAGTTAATATCCATACAGAACCAGAAAATGAGTGAATAATTAATAACATTACGAAATACTCCACACCTGCCGACAACATGATCTTGCTTGTGACAGCACTATGGGGTGGATCAAAGCAGTATGAGTAATGAACAATTCAGATTTGGGTGCAAACATAGCATAAGGGGAACCGAAACGCTTTCTTTTTTTAACCAACAAATAAAATATTAATACAACAAAACTTAACTTCCTCATGACATTAATGAACAGTAATTGTCAGTAATGTATATTATTTTCAGCACTCATAATGAATTTACTCTCGACAAACTGAGTACTCAAAATCCGTTGGTTCGAAAATTAATTTTACTTAGCTATACATGTAAAAATATTGCTAGAATTGTCCCAAAAACGTGGCCCAAAACAAACGGTCTAATTTGAGTGTGCCAAAAACGGTGAGTTTTGATACAATAAATATTATGTTCTTGAATGGTGTTTTAATAAATTGATAATAAGATATAATACCTATTTATTAATATTCAAGTAGGCATTATTGTTAGATATCAGTTATGGAAAAAAATAAAAACCACATCCTTGTAGTCGATGATGAAATAGCCATTTTAGAATTAATTCAGTTCAATCTAGAACAAAGGGGCTATACAGTTACCGCAGTCAAAACTGGTGAAGCTGCCATAAAAAAAGCCCGTTTAGTTAAACCTGATTTGATTGTACTCGACCTTATGTTGCCGGGCATCGATGGACTTGACGTGTGCAGAATACTCAAATCGGATAATGAGACTGAAGTTATCTCAATACTTATGCTTACAGCCAAGGGTTCTGAACAAGATATTGTTCGAGGGCTTGAGCTAGGAGCAGATGATTATCTTACAAAACCATTTAGTCTAAAAGTATTATTAGCACGTATACAAGCTTTGATCCGCCGTATTAATAACAAGAATAAAGGCGATGCGGAAATTATCAAGTTTAATGATTTAATGATTCATAGCGGAAAAAGAGAAGTTACCATTAATACGCAACCAATTGATCTTACATATACAGAATTTGAAATCTTATATTTACTTATTAATAATCCCAGTTGGGTCTATACAAGAAATCAAATCATCGAAAAAGTACATGGAGATAATTACCCCGTAACCGACAGGTCCATTGATTTTCAAATCGTACAACTTAGAAAAAAGCTGGGTAATTATGGTAAATATATTGATACAGTGCGTGGTGTTGGATATAGATTTTATGATATTAGTTCATAGCATAAATTGAAAAAAATAAGCACATTCAAATTTGTATTTACTTCGTTTATTATAATGATAATTATGTCAGTATTAGTTCTTTGGATATTTTCAATTCAGATCCTAGATAAATTTTATTATGAAGAAAAAATTAAGGATTTAGAAGCCCGCGACAACACTGATTGCAAACGCTATTGATACAACGTTGGTCAATGATTCAGAATATTTGAATGCATTGTGCTGTTCGCTTGGAGAACAGACAAAAACACGTATTACTATAGTAAATTCGAGTGGCATTGTTTTAGGCGATTCTCACGAATCACCTATAATTATGGATAATCATAATGATCGTCCTGAAATTATTGCCGCCATTAATAATAAGATTGGAACAGCCAAACGTTATAGTTATACTCTTGAAAAAGATATGCTCTATCTGGCAATTCCTTACAAAAAGAATAACCAGCGATTAATAATCCGGACTTCTCTTCCAGCCTCCTCACTTGAAGACACTTTAATGGATTTGCGATCTAATATATTAATTGGCGGATTAATAATACTATTATTTGGAACAATGGTAAGCTATATCATATCAAAAAAAATAGTAAACCCAATTGTAAAACTCAAACAGGAAGCAAAAAGAATTTCCGAAGGAGATTTTAGTAAAAAGATATACATAGCTGGAACAAAAGAATTCGTCGGTCTAACCGACGCTTTGAATATGATGGCAAAACAACTGGAGGAACGTATTAGAGCCATCACAACGCAAGCAAATGAGCAGGTAGCGATATTATCAAGCATGATCGAGGGAATAATTGCGATAGATAATAATACAAACATTTTACGCATAAATTCTGCTGCTGAAAAATTATTTGGAATTGTTGGACAGAGCGTTATCGGTAAACCGCTGAGCGAAGTGGTCAGAAATTCAATATTACTGGAATACGTTGCAGAGATATTGACAGGAGGAAAAGAAATTCAACGAGAAATTTCTGTCAGAATTGCCGGAGACCGGAATATTTTAATTCACAATGCACAGATAATAGGTGAGGGAAACATATCCACTGGGGCAACTTTTAGTCTTCACAGATATTACACAAATAAAAAAGTTAGAGCGCATCAATAAGGATTTTGTGTCAAATGTGTCTCATGAACTAAAGACTCCTATAACAACGGTTAAAGGTTTTGTAGAGACATTGCAAAACATAGATATCTCTGATAAGAAGACCATTAAAAAGTATCTCTCCGTAATCGAACAACATACTGACAGAATGAATGCGATTATTACCGATCTATTGGAACTATCAAAATTAGAGCAGGAAGAACAATTATTCTCCAAGCAATTACATAGAGAAAAATTACTGTCGGTACTTGAAGCAGCAATGCAGGAATGCCAATTTCAAGCTGAAAATAAATCAATAAAAATAAACATTAATTGTCCAAAATCTCTTACCGTACCATTGGAAATGAGACTTCTATCTTATGCAATACGTAACTTAATTGAAAATTCCATTCAGTATAGCGGGAATAACACAACTATCAGCATGGATGTAAAAAAGAATAATGATTTTGTTGAGATATCCGTAAAAGATGAAGGAATTGGAATTGAAGCAAAGCACTTCCCAAGATTATTTGAACGATTCTACCGTGTTGACAGAGGGCGGAGCCGTGGACATGGCGGAACAGGTCTTGGTTTGGCTATCGTAAAACATATCATAAATATTCATCGCGGTAAAATTATTGTCGAAAGTCAACCAGGTGTTGGAAGCACATTTACAATTTCCTTACCATTATAAACTTTTCACAAAACTAACAAACTTCTCACTTAATCCTCACACAATTCTAACATTAGGTTGGCAATTTACATTAGTGAAAATGATAATTGGATGAAGTAAGACAGAAATAAATAGTCATTTTTAATTAAAAATTATATCGTATGTCACATATCTAATCATCAATAATTATATTTTTACAATTTTAATAATAAATAAGTATGAGAGAATAAATATGAAAAAATACATAATGTCAACAATCATAATGCTTTCACTCGGCTTAGCTCAGGAAGCAAAGTTCAGTGCTTTGGGTTTTTATGATTTGACATACTCCAAGGATTCTGACATCTCAAACGTGTTTGAGTTTCAACGTGTATACTTTACTTTTGAGAAAAGGATGAGTGACGCACTTTCCTACAAATTTCAAACAGATGTTGGTAGAGTTGACGATGATGGAAAATTAGAAGTTATATTTAAAAAATGCAAAGGTTGATTGGAACACTAATTATGGTAAATTTGTTTTTGGTCTTCAAGGAATGAATGTGTTTGATATACAGGAGAAAACCTGGGGCTATCGTTCGATTGAAAAATCAGCTATGGATAAATATAAATTTGCCAGTTCGGCTGATATGGGTTTAGGTTACTATAATAATATTGGTGAAATCAACTATAATTTGCTAATAACAAATGGTACCGGATATAAAAAACAAGAAGATGATTCATATAAAAAATTATCAGCACAAGTTTTTTATGGACAAGGTAAATTAGATTCCAAAGATGGCTTTAATGCGGGAGCTATTGCTGCATATGAACCATACGGTGCAGACAATGGTACGGAAACAGTAATCACTGCGGGTGCGTTTGGCGGATATTCCTACGGTCAAATTCGTGTAGGTGCTGAATTTGATCAATTAAAGGATTCTCAAGAGGATGGTCAGGTTCGCATCATATCAGGATACGGTAACTTTGCTGTAAATGACAAGGTTAGCATATTGGGGCGTTTGGACAATGTCGATTATGGCGATGAATCAATGAATTATATCATAGCCGGTATTGCAGTAACACCTGAAAAAGGGTTGAAAATAATGCCAAACATTAGATATAACAAACCAAATGATGTTGATGCCGAAATCGAATATAAATTGAATTTTGAGTTCAACATAAAATAAAAGTAAAGAGGATATAAATGAAAAATATTTTAAAATATTCAATATTATTACTTGTTACAGCTTTATTTATCAGTGGCTGTGCAAATAATAAAAAATCTACAGATGAAAAACACTATGTAACAATTAAGGGATCCGATACAATGCTGCATTTAACAAGCAGTTGGGCGGAATCATTAATGAATAGTAACCCAAATATTGAAATATCAGTAACAGGTGGTGGCTCTGGAACCGGAATCAGTGCCTTGTTAAATGGTACTACAGACATTTGTATGGCTTCACGGGAAATTAAATCCAAAGAAGTGGATCAGGCAAAATCGTTGGGAATCACACCGAAGGAATTTATTGTCGCCCTCGATGGTATCGCAGTTGTAGTCAATCCTGCTAATCCGATTTCCGAATTGTCGATTGAACAGATCGGTAAAATTTATACCGGTTCCTATACCAATTGGAATCAGGTTGGCGGACCTAACGCTGATATTATCATTCTATCGCGCGAATCAAGTTCCGGCACTTACGTTTTCTTCCAAGAACGGGTAATGGATGAAAAAGACTATACTGCGAATGCGATGTTAATGCCCTCAACCTCTGCTATTATTCAATCAGTTAGCCAGGATAAATGGGCAATCGGTTATGTGGGGTTAGGTTATGCACTAAGTGCGACAGATGATATTAAAATATTATCAGTATTTGAAAAAGAAGGGCAGAAACCGATTGTGCCTTCGATTGAATCGGTTAAAACCGGTGAATACGTTGTGGCTCGTCCTTTGTATCTGTATACAAATGGTGAACCTGAAGGTATAGTAAAAGAAATTATCGATTTTTGTATGTCTGAAGCTGGTCAAAAAATTGTTCTTGAAACAGGATATGTTCCAGTAAATTAATCTTCACTTATTTTAAGATTAATATGACATCACACTGGAAAGATAAAGCTATTAGATTAATGCTGGTTGGCGCTGCGTCAACCAGCATTTTAACAGTTGTATTAATTTTCCTCTTCCTTGGCAAAGAAGCTTTCCATTTCGTTTCAGAAAATGGCATATTAAGTGTATTTAGAACCCGCTGGATCCCAGTATCATTTAAAGAAGAAATATTTGGTATTTTGCCTTTATTGAGCGGATCGCTTATTGTAACATTATTAGCTACTATAATAATGATACCATTTGGGGTAATTGGTGCTATTTATATATCAGAATTGGCAAATAAATATGAACGAGAGATTTTAAAACCATTCATTGAAATCCTTGCCGGCATTCCTTCTGTTGTAATTGGTTTTTTTGGACTTATAATACTTGGACCTTTCATAAAAAATATTTTCAATTTACACACTGGATTAACTGCACTTACTGGTGCAGTTTTACTTGCTCTAATGGCTATACCGACGGTGATTTCCATATCAGAAGATGCACTACAAAGCGTACCGAAAGCCTATAAAGAAGCTTCACTTGCACTTAGGAGCAAGTAAATTACAAACAATAATAAAAGTTATTGTTCCTGCAGCTTTACCGGGAATCATTGCGGCGATTATGCTCGGAATAGGACGTGTTGTGGGAGAAACGATGGTAGTGCTTATGGTAACCGGCAATAGCTGCAAAAATATCATTTAATATGCTGGATTCTGTACGAACTATGACAGCAACAATCGCCGCTGAAATGGGCGAAGTGGCCTTTGGCGGTCTTCACTATCAGGCTCTTTTCTTTGTTGGAGTCGTATTGTTAATTAGTGACATTTTGTTTAAATGCAATTGCTCAATACTTTCTAAGAAAATATCAAATGCGATGACACATAAATTCTGGGAAAAAATAATTTATTGGGTAATACGCTTGGTGGCTTATTCAATTGTATTGATAGTAGGTTATATTATTTTTGATATAATTATTAAAGGACTCCCAAAATTAAACTGGGAATTTGTTTCAAGCTTTCCCCGTAAAAGTGGTGCCGAAGGTGGCATCCTCCCAGCTATCGTAGGTACAATATATTTGGTGTTAGGTGCAATAGTAATTGCCTTACCGTTGGGAATGGCCAGTGCCATTTATTTAACAGAGTATGCCAAGCAAGGTATATTTTCACGAACAATTCGTATGGCAATTGTTACATCTAGCAGGTGTGCCATCAATAGTATTTGGATTGTTCGGATTAGGTTTATTTGTTCTGTATCTTGGATTTGGAGCTTCGATTTTATCAGGTTGTTTGACACTGGCATTCATGATATTACCAACTATTATCGTATCAAGCGAAGAATCATTACGTGCTGTTCCCATGTCAATGCGAGAAGGTAGTTTAGCTCTTGGTGCTACACGCTGGGAAACAATCTATAAGAATGTATTGCCCTATGCTTTGCCGGGGATGCTTACCGGTTCAATTTTAGGAATTGGTCGTGCAGCCGGCGAAACAGCGCCTATTTTACTGACAGTTGCAGCCTTTTACCTGCCGAAACTGCCAAATTCGATATTTGATCAAGTAATGGCTCTTCCGTATCATCTGTACGTGATTGCTACACAACTTCCTGATCCCAACAAACGTACTGCCAATGCAGTATGGAACAGCATTGGTGCTCTTGCTTTTAGTATTAATCTTTAATATAACAGCAATAATTTTAAGAAGCTATTTCAGTAAAAAATATAAATGGTAAATAATAATATAAAATTAAAGTAAAGAACCTGGACTTTTTTTACGGTGATGTAAAAGCGCTTTTTAATATCACAATGGATATTAGAGAAAAAAAAGTAACGGCTTTGATTGGTCCATCGGGTTGTGGTAAATCCACATTTATCCGTGTTTTCAATAGAATGAACGATATCATATTAGGTACTCGATTAACTGGTCAAGTACTTTTTGATGGTAAAAATCTGTATTCGAATTCAATAGATGTGGTGGATTTAAGGAAAAAAATTGGCATGGTTTTTCAAAAATCCAATCCATTTCCTAAATCAGTATTTGAAAATGTTGCTTATGGTCCAAAGATTCACGGTGTAAAAGAAAAATCCAAATTATCCGAAATCGTTGAACAAAGTCTAGTTGGTGCAGCTCTTTGGGATGAAGTCAAAGATCGTCTGGACATAAATGCAATGAGTCTATCCGGTGGACAACAACAGCGTTTATGTATTGCTCGTGCCTTAGCAGTCGAGCCGGAAGTTTTACTAATGGATGAACCGGCTTCCGCCTTGGATCCTAAATCCACCGCTAAAATCGAAGAACTGATCAGCGCATTAACAAAGAATTATACAATTGTAATTGTAACACATAATATGCAACAAGCTGCTCGAGTATCGGATTATACAGCATTCTTTTATGAAGGTCAAGCTTATTGAAATGGATGCAACAGAGAAGATATTTACCAAACCAAATAAAAAACGAACTGAAGACTATATAACCGGGAGATTTGGATAATGGAAAATAATGAACAAAACACAAGACACCTACAACGCGAGATCAATAAATTAAAAAGTGAACTAGTGCGATTAGGTGCATTAGTGGAAGATAGCTTATTCAACAGCATCAATGCAATATTTGACGGTGATCTGGAAATCGCTAAAAAAGTAATTAAAAATGACAATAATATTGATACTAGAGAAGTTGAGGTTGAAGAAGAATGTTTGAAAATCTTAGCTTTATATCAACCAGTTGCAATTGATTTGCGATATATAATCAGCGTATTAAAAGTTAACAATGATCTCGAAAGAATTGGTGATTTAGCTGTCAACATCGCCAAGAGTATAAAATATTTAGTCAACGGAGAAATAATCTCTCCTCTTTCAGAGTTATTGCAATCAAGTCAAATTGTTAAACAGATGCTAAAAATGAGCTTGGATTCGTTTGTCAATTTAGATGTAGAACTAGCGAATCAGATATTAAAAGATGATGATAAAGTTGACCATTTACACAAAAGCATAACCCATAAAGTAATTGCAAAGATCAAATCCGATAAAGATAATGCCGAAAAATGGATGAATATTCTGACAATCTCAAGGTATTTAGAACGTGCTGCTGACCATACAACAAATATTGCAGAAGATATATTATACATGGTAGATGGAGATATTAAAAGGCATTCCTACTAACAGTTCATGGAATATATCGTTTACTAAAGGGACATATTAAAGATAGGCACTTAAACATATAGTAATTAACCTTTCTATATGACACAAGTGGACAGTAATGGACAAAAGTGTAGCACAGTTAGTAGCACACTTTTAAAATCGCTCCTCGCAGAACACTGTCTTTACACGGCAGAGGTCGGCAGTTCGAGCCTGCCATCGCCCACCCTCAACAAACCCCGTTTCACGACGGGGTTTTATGTTTATTCACAACATAGTAATTTGTCAAACTTAGTCAAATATATTCAAATATCACCAAAAATC
>CAVQSL010000012.1:0-25376 GCA_963715945.1 uncultured bacterium | reverse complement strand
AGGAAATGAAGTAAAAACCACCAAGTTGATATTGTTGAAATAAAATTATAAATGTGGATACCTGCTAGATATCTATTTAATTCATGCATCTCTTTATGTAATGTTCCATTATGAATATATTGTATCGTTATGAACAATATATATCATTGATAAAATACATCAAATGCTAATATAAATAATAACATAAGTATTTGGCATAGTAATTGTATATAGTTTTAATAGAATTTGTTATTATAGATGAATATAAAGATGAGTAGGGGAACTCATGAAACAAACTCAAAAAAATGAACTCGGTTTCACATTAATCGAGTTAATCGTAGTTATAGCAATAATCGGTATATTGTCGGCAGTGGCAGTACCGGCTTTTCTTAATGTCGTTGGAACTGCTCATGAAGCAAATATTGATGCCATTGCTGGAGTTATAAGCCATGGAGTTGTTTTATCTGCATCGGATAGTTTGGCAGCAAACGGATTATGGAGAACCCCACTGGCAACACAAGTTACGATTGCCAACATGTCTCAAGTTGTAAGTTCTGAATGGTCAGATAATGGTGCCGGTGTATGGACTTATGGTCCAACAGGTGGAACGGTCACTTATGCACGTATAGGTAACAATGATTTTTCAGTAACATCTGTGTATTAGTAAATATATGTTAAAATTTGAATGTTCGATAACACAATTTAGATTGCATACTATTAAATGACCCATTTAATAACATATTTTAGGCTATAGAATGAAGAAGAAAATATTAATAGTAGATGATGAACCGGGTATTGTTAGACTTCTATCAATGAGGCTTGAAGCCAATGGATATGAAACATTTGGTGCTTATGATAGCTATCAGGGTTTAAAAACAGCAAAAGATGTAAAACCTGATCTAATAATATTAGATTTGCAAATGCCAGCGGGAGGTGGAGTACATATATTTGAAAACCTTAAGGCGTCTATCTATACTGAAACTATTCCAATAATATTTATGACTGGTTTTGTCGATAAGGAAGTAAAACAATTAGTTATGGAAATTGGGGCTGATGGATTCTTCACCAAACCTTTTAACAGTGTTGAGCTCCTTAAAAAGATTAAAGAACTAATTGGTGAATAGGCTTATGTAAGTTTTTAGTAGTTATGAATAACTCCAAGTTGCCTGAATAATAATAAGACTGTTGTTAATATTGAGATAATTAGTTAAAGAATTTCTGGATTATACTTGTCAGGGTTGGCTGCCATTTCGGGTGAGTAAAAAGATTGTATCAATTTAAAATCTTCACTCATATTGCCAGTAGGATAAAATATTTTTATAAAACCGGCTTGCTTTTTTTTGTAATCAAGAAAAGCAAGAGCAACAGGAATATTGCACTCTATTGCTATTCGATAAAAACCTGTTTTCCAGTGATCTACTCTATTTACGTGTTCCTTCGGGTGGTATTGCCAAGTAAAGTGTATCCGCTGTTTTGAGTAATTGAGCTAAATCTCCTGTTAAATTAGTGCTTTTACTTCTATTAACCGGAATACCACCTGTAACTCTAAAGAACCACCCAGCTATTGGGTTCTTAAACATACTGTCTTTTATTAGATAGCGGATTTTATAGTCAAATATATACAATGCAAAACGAGCATAAATAAAATCCCAATTTGATGTATGAGGTGCTCCAATAATTATACATTTCTTAATATCCTGTGGAATGCTACCTACGGTTTTCCAACCACTCAGTTTAAAATATATTTTAGATAGATACTTAGTTATCATTTAGAAAGTCTGAATATTGACTATGATAATTTACAAAATATGATAGATAGAATCGTCTTGTTTATTTTATGTGGGGAATTGCATAAAGTGGAGGTTAAGAATTTTATTTTGTTGAATGTCAGTAGTGTTTTGTATCAGTAATATCCCTAAATAAAATTGAAGTAATTCCCCATTACAAATTATTGATATTATCATTTATATTTTCACAACAAATCTGAAGTCGAATGCATAGAATTAAATTATTATTGGCAATTTTTATAATATTTAACACCTTTTTAATATCAAAAGACTATAATAGTTCAAGTCATACAGTAACTATTGTTATCCCAAAGACGGCTTTATTAAATATTGAATCTGATGCATCGAAAAATGTTTCTTCAAACAGGACATCACAGCTAATAACCGCCAATCGCGATGTAAGAAATTCCGATAATAGAATTTGGTTAGATCTTATATCTATTGTTGATTCTGGTGATACAAGAAATATCACTGTAAAAATTGAAACACCGATTTCAGGACTTGACCTTAAAGTTAATTCTGAAAACTTTTCCGGTTCAGCATTTAGTTCATTGGAAATTCCTTAATAACGAAATCACATTAACTACTAATGATCAAGTATTAGTAAATGGTATTGAATGTGGATATACTATGAATGCAATAAATAATGGATTCAATATACAGTATTTGCTTAAAAACAATAACTCTAAATTTGGAAAAACTACAAACACAGTAGAGAATGATATAACAGTAGTTTACACCTTAACACACTAACATATTTTAAATCAAATAATTTGTTTCAATACTTGTTTATAGATTAGACCAAATCTCTAATCGCTACAATTTTCTATCATTCTTCTGTTGAATCTTCAGCTTAATTTCCTCAAACCTCGCTTCAGTTAAATCATATTTATAAAAGGGTAGGAGACTAAGCAGGATCATGACGCCTGTAAATATGCAGAAAACTATTCTAACTCCAAATTCAACACTTTCTGGTTGTACCGAAGTATTGACAAATCCTGACATAGAAAGAGTAAATCCTACGATACTTGGTCCAACAGAATAAGCGGTTTTCTGCGCACTTGACCATATACCTGAAAAAATACCTTCTCGTCGCATTCCTGATTGTAATTCATCAAATTCAATTGTATCTGGTAACATTGAAAAGGGAAACAATTGAAAGCTTGAGAAACCAATACCAAGTAGGAATATCTGCATATAAAATATATTTAACTGGAAAGACTTTGTAAAATATAATGAAAACAACATAACTGCTAAAATAACTAGTCCAATGCTATAAGCCTTTATTTTTCCAATTTTGACGCCAATTTTAAGCCATACAGGAATAAATATAATTGCTGTTACAATTAAAATTGGGAAAACAATACCCATAGAAGTTTCGGGTAAACCCATTACATATTTTACATAATAAATTAAACCTGCCATTAGTACGCCGATGGCTAATGATTGAAATGTATACATCGCCATGAGCATCTTGAATGGCGTATTTTGAAAAGCAATTTTTACTTGTTCGCGAAAAGGTGGTCTCTTTTCAACAACCGGCAAAGTTTTAGCATTGCGTGTCCCAAAGAAACAAATAAGACTAAATATTGTCACCATTGTGCCCAAAACAATACCCATGAAGCGATAACCTGCCTCTCCGCCACCGCCGATTTCGACCAATGGCATTGCAAGTCCACCGGCCAATAAAACACCAACCGAAGAACCTATCATCCTAAAGGAGGTAATTGACATTCTTTCATTATAATCATCAGACATCTCAGCAACCATACTTGAATAAGGAACATTAAAGACGGTAAAAACTGTACATCCAAGCGCAAACATCAATCCTACATACAATGCTCTTGCTAATTCGGAGTTATAGTACGGAGGCAGGAAACAGAAGAAAAAATATTAATCCAAAAGGAATTGAAGCTGCAAGAAGATATGGACGTCTTCTGCCCATACGAGAATGGGTTACATCTGAAATTCCGCCCATTATTGGATCGGAAATAACATCCCACAATTTAGGGAGTAATAGCACAAGTCCCGCCAAAGCCGGATTTACACTCAATATATTTGTAAGAAAGAATAGTAAAAACAAACCACTTGTCACAATAAAGATGTTAGATCCTACATCTCCTATTCCATAGCCTAATTTCAATCCGAAAGATAACTTTTTATTTTTCATTGTGATCTTATCCATTTTTAATTTCCTACATGATAACCAAGATAATGTAGCTATATTTATACAATCGAACATTAATATTCATTTGATTAAAATTAATTTATATTCTGGACAAATAACACTTAATTATACAAATGACTATATAAGTAGTGTGTTTTTGATATGGTTTAATATATATAATATAGACTTTTCAGAGTCATTATTATTAGCTTAGTCAGTAATTAAAATAAAAAAGCCCTTCTTTGAAGGGCTTTTTCTTTCTAATTGAAAATATTTTTACAAATATATTCGATTAAATTTGCAACAGCTTAAATAGCTGAAACTTTATCGGCAGCTTCGCCTTTATCAGTTTTGATAACTTCAAATTCAACTTTTGCACCTTCTTTCAAAGATTTAAAACCTTCTGCTATTATTGAATTGTGATGTACAAAAAGATCATTGCCTTCATCACGTGTGATGAAACCAAAACCTTTACTATCATTAAACCATTTAACTGTGCCAACTTCTTTTTTTGCCATGTTACTTTTTCCTAATTGATTATTAAATTTTGCCCTGAGGTCTGATTAAGGTATAGAAGGTATTACTATTTAAGGTTTGTATAAAATATAAATTGCTTTTACATCTAAATCCTTGTCACAACTTCTGACAACGTATGCGATGTTACGACAATAACTTATAATTAGCAATAAGTATTTAATATTTTTAAACTTAGAATATATGTAAACCCAAGTTGCCATATATTAAAGAGTTTTTAATTACGATAAAATATTCTCTCGGTAGAAGTAGGAGTGAAAAAAACATACCAATACAATTTTCACTATTAAAATTATTTAAAATATCCATCTAATCAATCTCATTTTTAGTAAATAGTGAATTATTTTTAATATATTCTGCTCGCTAATTCATATAATTTTAAGTTAACAATCCACAATTCGGGAAATAATAATATGCATAACCCTGGTTTAACTCTTGCTTTAGCCTTTGCGGCAGGAATGCTGGCTCAAACAATTGCTCATCATATAAAAATACCGGGAATTATTCTGCTACTTGCCACTGGTGTAATCCTTGGACCTGATGTAGCAAATATAATACATCCAAGTAGTTTAGGTTCAGCCCTTACAATAATAGTTGGATTCTCAGTTGCAGTTATCTTGTTTGAAGGTGGAATGAATCTTAGGATTAGCAGGATAAAACGCGAACGCAGAGCAATTCAACATTTAATCACAATTGGGGCAATTGTAACAGCTATTGGGGCATTTATTTCTGTCAAATTATTCCTTAATTGGGAATGGCGTTCGGCTTTGTTGTTCAGTACCTTAATTATTGTAACCGGTCCAACTGTCATTACACCATTATTAAAGAGATTAAAACTCAAGTTATCAGTATCTACCATTTTAGAAGCAGAAGGTGTGCTGTTAGATGCAATAGGGGCTATTATTGCGGCAGTAACCCTTGAAATTGTATTAAGTCCCGAACATTTAGAATTTGGGAAGGGTTTATTACATATTATCTTCCGACTTGCTATGGGAATTGCACTTGGGGTAATTAGTGGATTTATAATCGCTAAAATGTTAAAATTTAAAAATCTAATTCCCGAAGGATTAGAAAACGTATTCACTCTTTCCATGATTTTTGCTATTTACCAAGTGTCAAATTATTTAACACATGAAAGTGGAATTGTAGCTGTCACAATTGCAGGACTTGTAGTCGGCAATCATGAAATTCAAGGTCACCAAGAACTTCGAAATTTTAAAGAATCAATAACGGTTATGTTAATAGGCATGTTGTTTGTTTTATTGGCTGCTGATGTAAGATTAGCTGAAATTCAGGCCTTAGGAGTAGGAGCGATATACGTTGTCGCCATATTGATATTAATTGTACGGCCTCTTTCTATTTTTGCTAGCACAGTTGGTACTAACTTAAATTTTAAGGAAAAGGTATTGCTATCTTCCTTTGCTCCCCGTGGTATCGTCGCTGCAGCGATAGCATCGCTATTTGCGATAGAATTAAATAAAAATGGATACGATGGTAGTCAATTGCGAGCAATGGTCTTTGTTGTAATTACAGTTACTGTAACACTTACAGGCAATACAAGCGGAATTTTAGCAAAGGTACTTGGATTGCGGCGGAAAAGTAATAATGGTTGGGCCATTTTGGGTGCCCATGAAATTGGACGGTTATTAGCAAAAACATTGCAAGACGTCGGAGAAGAGGTGATTTGTATTGATTCAGATCCAAATAATTGTAAGTTAGCAGAAGCTGATGGAATAAAAATAATCAATAATAATGGACTAGAAGATACTACACTTTTAAGAGCTGAAATTGATACTCGCAAAGGTATCATTTGTCTTACCGATAATGACGAAGTTAACTATTTAGTGTCTCAAAAAGCCAAAGAACTCGGTAAAATTCAGAAGATCATGATCAATATAAAACAGGATAAAGGTGGAATTACGGAAGAAATGATCAAAGAATTAGATGCAACTATTCCATTTGCATTTCCTCGTGATTTGGAACAGTGGAATACTTGGATAAAACATGAAAAAATTGATACATTAAAATTAAAATATAATAGTGATGTTGAGTTGAAGGAGGGCGAAAAATATTTTAATGATGATACAAAACGATTAGTTCTTCCATTGGCTTGTTTAAAAAGAGACATTGTTCATCCGGTTGATAACAAATCAAATTTCTCCAAAGGTTGCACTGTTATATTTCTTATTAATAATAACCGTATAGATGAAGCAAAAAAGTGGTTTATTGAAAACAATTGGATTCCTGTTTTATAGTAGCAATCCATGAATCAAAATAGCTACACAATTTCAGATTTTGAATTATACCTTGATCAAAAACGCACTGATTTTATTCTCCATAGAAAAAATGGTTTAGAATATGTTAATAAGAAATTAATGGAATTGGGTCGGACGCTTGGTGAATTTCCGGATATTTGGAAGACCAAACACAATAGGGTAAAAGGTTGTACATCTAATGTTTTTATTCATTCTAATATAACTAATGGAAAATTATTCTTAAGTGGGCACTCTGATTCTGAAATTGTGAAGGGACAATTAGCTTTATTAATTAATGGTTTGAATAGATTAACACCTGATGAAATTGTAAATAAAACAGAGAAATATTTGCAAAAATTTGTGATAGACACAGATGTCAGATTTAGCATGACCATTACAAGAGCAAATTCTCTGGGAACTTTGTATCAATTTATAAAGAATAAAGCTGAAGAATATTTAAATTAAGGCATGATTTATACACATATATTTTTAGTAATACTGGCAACCATTATTTTGATAATTTTTGCAGAACGTCAAAAACTGCGCAAGATTACCTGGATATTACTAATCGGATGTCTAACTTACATTATTTTAATAATCGATCCGGAAAGTAAAGAACCGCTAATTACAGAAAATGATGAACAAACCATGGTTGATTCTATTGTTGATATTAAGATAGAATCACAACCAATTAAAATAGCACCGGTTGTCAATGATACAATTAGTAAACCAGAAAATATAGAAAAAGCTATTTCTAGTGTATCTGAGATAATAGATAACGCAAAGGATATCAATATATTATCCATATCCATGGCCAAAGAAATAGTCAATAAAATGCCTGTTGGTGTAAGCGGTATATTTCTTAATGATATTACAACACTATTCTGTTTTACTACAGTAGATAATGCAATTCAAGATAATAAGATAGTTCACACTTGGAAACATGATAAGCAAGATTATTTGAAAAGTTTCATTTCGGTAGGAGATTCACCAAATTGGAGATGTTGGAGCAGGATTACCATCAGACCGGAAATGACAGGCGATTGGCAAGTCGTTGTAACGGATTCCATGGGCAATTATTTAGATTCAATCGAATTTTCGATAATCTCCGCAACCAATTAATTGAATTAGGGACTTAATAGTATGAAATGGATACGGAAAATGTACGATTGGGTTTTGCATTGGGCGGATACTCCATATGGACTATTAGCATTGATAATTTTATCTTTTGCCGAAGCGTCATTTTTTCCAATACCACCTGATATCTTATTGATAGCATTGGCTTTAGGCGCTCGTAGAAAGGCATTATTATTTGCACTATATTGTTCACTAGCTTCTGTAGTTGGTGCAATATTTGGATATGGTATCGGACATTTTGTTTGGTGGTCAGAACCAGGACAATTTTCCAGTGTAGCAAACTTCTTTTTTGAACATATACCTGGCTTTACAGCTGATATTTTTTACCAAATCCAAAATATGTATAACAATTGGAATTTTTGGATTATCTTTACCGCCGGTTTTACGCCAATTCCATTTAAGGTATTTACCATTTCCGCAGGTGCTTTTGACATTAACTTTGTCATGTTTATAATTGCCGGTCTTGTTAGTAGATCAGCAAGATTCTTCCTGGTTGGATGGTTAATATGGAAGTTCGGCAAACCAATTCGTGGATTTATTGATAAATACTTTAATTGGTTGGCAATTGGATTTACAGTATTGCTTTTAGGTGGATTTTATATAATTAAGTATCTGATATAGTTGTTTTCCGACGTAAATATATTTTAGATTCTCACCTTTATTTTAAAGAATAATTGATATTCGGGGTGTAGCGCAGCCCGGTTAGCGCGCGTCGTTCGGGACGACGAGGCCGGAGGTTCGAATCCTCTCACCCCGACTTTTTATTATGAAAGAATTTGACCATAAACTAATTGATAAAAAATGGCAAGAATTTTGGGAGAAAAATAAAACCTTCCGGGCTGTCGATTTTTCTGAAAAAGAAAAATTTTATTGTTTAGTAGAATTTCCATATCCTTCCGGGGACGGATTACATGTCGGACATCCTCGTTCCTATACTGGTTTAGATATATTATCTCGCAAAAAGAGAATGGAGGGGTATAACGTATTATTTCCTATGGGATTCGATAGTTTTGGTTTGCCATCTGAAAACTATGCTATTAAAACAGGCATTCACCCAAGTATAATTACAAAACAGAATATTGAGAATTTTACTCGACAATTAAAATCACTTGGATTTTCGTTTGATTGGGATCGCGTTTTGGCCACAACTGATCCGGCTTATTATAAATGGACTCAATGGATATTTATCAAATTCTTTGAAAAAGGCTTGGCTTATAAAACAAAAATGCCAATCAATTGGTGTAATAGCTGCAAAATTGGTCTTGCCAATGAAGAGGTTGTCGAGGGAAAATGTGAACGGTGTGGGGGAGAGGTTGCTAAACGCGATATCGAACAATGGATGCTACGTATTACAAAATATGCCGATAAATTAGTAGATGATTTAAAAACAATTGATTTCCTAGATAAAATTAAAACACAGCAAATTAATTGGATTGGTCGTTCTGAAGGTGCTGAAGTTACTTTCCAAATTGAAGGGCATACGGAATCGTTGACTGTTTACACTACACGACCCGATACCTTATTCGGTGCAACCTATATGGTTTTAACTCCGGAGCATGAATTTGTAAGGAAAATAACAACAAAACTACAATCCACTGATGTTGAAAAATATATTAAGAAAGCAGCTAATAAAAGTGACCTTGAAAGAACTGAACTAAGTACTATAAAAACAGGTGTTAATACGGGTGCATTTGCTATTAACCCCGTTAATGATGAGAAAATTCCAATTTGGATTGCTGATTATGTATTATCAAGCTATGGCACGGGTGCTATTATGGCCGTCCCTGCTCATGATACTAGAGATTTTGAATTTGCCAAAAAGTTCAGCCTACCAATAAAATGCATTTTGCAGCCCGATGAAAATCTAGCTAAAAAAGAAAATATTCATATCAATGACATATTGAAAGGAGATATTTGTTGGCCATTCGAAGGTACGGCAATTCATTCATCCAATGATAAAGGCCTAAATATTAACGGCTTAGATATTAATCAAGCAGTCGCCACCACAACAAAATGGTTAGAATATAATAGAATTGGAAAAGCAGCAGTAAATTATAAATTGCGAGATTGGGTATTCTCACGCCAGAGATATTGGGGGGAGCCAATTCCATTAATACACTGCGATGATTGCTCGATGGGTCAGTGTTCCTGAGAAAGATTTACCGGTGGAATTACCACTAGTTGAAAAATATGAACCTACAGATACAGGCGAATCGCCGTTAGCAAATTTACACGATTGGGTAAATACAACATGCCCCAAATGTGGGAAGCCTGCCAAGCGTGAAACTGATACAATGCCTAATTGGGCCGGCTCATCTTGGTATTTCTTACGTTATATAGATCCCCAAAATGATAAAGAATTAGCCAATTCTGAAAAATTAAAATATTGGATGCCCGTAGACTGGTACAACGGTGGAATGGAGCACACAACGCTACATTTATTATATTCAAGGTTTTGGAATAAATTTTTATATGACTGTGGATTTATTCCTGTTAGCGAACCATATAACAAACGTACATCGCATGGAATGATTTTAGGTGAGGGCGGTGAAAAAATGTCCAAATCTCGTGGAAATGTTATTAATCCAGATGAGGTTGTCGAAAAATACGGTGCAGATGTCTTTAGAATGTACGAAATGTTCATTGGACCTTTCGATCAATCTGCCGCATGGGATACAAATGGTATTATAGGTATTGAAAGATTCATAAGAAAAGTATGGAGATTAGTCACAGAAGCAGAATTTATGGATACAGAAGTCTCTGATAATCAATTATTTACAATCCATAATACCATAAAATTAGTCACCGAACATATCGATACCCTTGATCTAAACACAGCAATTAGCCAATTAATGATACTTGTTAATGATTTAGCTCAAAGCAGTCAACATTCAAAAGAAGCTTTAGAAACCTTAATTAAACTCTTAGCACCGTTTGCACCACACATTTCAGAGGAGTTATGGCAATATTTAGATCATACTGAGTCTATTTCCTATGAAACATGGCCAAAATACAATGAAAAATATTTACAGAAGAAAACTTTAACAATTCCAATTCAAATAAATGGTAAAGTTAGAGATACTATAAATATTGATCCCGCATTAGATAAAGAAGATGTATTAAAAATCGCTAAAGAAGCTAAAAATATCGAAAAGTATCTAAAGGGGGTGGAGATAATTAAGGCGATATATGTTCCAAGTAAGATTATTAATTTTGTAGTGAGGTGAAAAGCACTATTTTATTTATATAAGCTATTATACATAATCTATCTTATACGACAATTAGCTATTCTTGAGAAATCCCTTCTGAAACTTTTTCATGTTGTCTTTATCGCCAATTAACATTATAATCTGATCCCTCTCCATCTTTACATTCATATTGGGGTTTAACTGAATTTTACCTTTCTTATCTTTTATTCCAATTATTATCAGATTATATTTTTTTCTTATATTTGAATCAATAATTGTTGTGCCTATTAATTTTGGTACGTCGTTAATATGTATTTCTTCTACAACCAGATCAATATCAAATTGAGGTGTTGAAAGTGAAACTGCGTCCTCAATTGTAGGTTCTAATAACAATTCAGCCATTTTATGTCCACCAGCAACGTAGGGATTAATTACTTTATTTGCCCCTGCACGTTTAAGTTTAAATTCGGTATCTTGATGACTACATCGGCTTAATAAAAAAGCTGATGGATTTAATGTACGAACAGACATTGTAACAAATAGGTTATCTTGTTCAGTTCCTAAGGCAACGACGATTCCTTTGGCATATTTTACACCAACAGCTTCCAGGGTTTCATCAGAATTGGCGTCACCACGATAATATTGATAACCCTTTTCTTGTATTTCGACAATCTTGTCATCATCACTTTCTACAACTACATATTTTACATTACGATTGGCTAATTCATCGGCAATAACCTCACCCATCCTGCCATAACCAAAAAGTATATAATGATTACGTAGTTTCTTAAGGATAGTCTGCACCCTTTTACGACGTAATTCTCTTAATTCCATAAGATTCTCTCCTAATTGTGACATAAACATAGCAAATCCACTAACACCAAACACAATAATCAAAATGGCCCAAAATTTACCGAATTCGTTTAATGAATGAACCTCTCCGTACCCAACAGTAGATAATGTTATGATTGTCATATAAATACTATCTAAAATTCCCCACTCATCACTATCAATTAAGTGGAATCCAATTGAACCAACAGTGATAAGCACCAAAAAATACAAGAATATAAATTTAGTTTTAATCTTTGCCATTAATCCTCTTGCTTAATAATAGAATTTACTAACTAGAGCTAATAATTTTATTAAATGTTAAACATCTTTAAAAGGTCGTTTTTTTATCATACCGCCCTTAAGATCTTTAATACTGTTCATAATAATAAAAGCATTGGGGTCTATTATTTGAATCTCATATTTTAATTTAGCAATTTCTAAACGCGTGATGACAGAAAATATTATATCTGTTGCTTTTAGAGTGTCACCGCGCTTGCCATAGCCTCTTTTGCCATTATAGATTGTTACACCTCTACCAAGTTTTTCAATGATCATAATCCTAATCTGATCACATTTTTCAGATATTATTGTAACTCCAATATATTCCTCAACGCCTTCAATTACAAAATCAACTGTTTTTGATGCCGCTAAATAAGTCAGAATTGAATAAAGAGCTATTTCAATAGATAATAGATACGCAGCTGTTGCAAAAATTATAATATTAAAGACAAGTATAAAGTCACCTATTGTCTGCCCTGTCTTGCGACTTAAATATATTGCTAGGACTTCTGTACCGTCAATTACACCACCTCCACGTACAGCAAGACCAATCCCTCCACCTAAAAAGAAACCACCAAAAACAGCTATCAGTAATTTGTCATATGTAATTATTGGGAAATTGAATACTGCCACAACAATAGCAAGTCCAGCAATTGCGAATATACTTTTTATTGCAAACGTTTTGCCTAGTTGAATATATCCAAGAAGTATAAATGGCGCATTAATAACTACAATTAATATCGGAAGAGAAAAAGGTGTTAATGCTTCGGTTAATAGTGAAATTCCTATTACCCCACCATCAATAAATCCGTTAGGTAATAAAAATCCCTTTAACCCAAAACCAGCGGAAAACATACCCAATAAAATTAGTATAACATCAAGCAATACTCTTTTTGCTGTGATCCGTATTTTATTCGAGTATTTATCCATAGTATATGAACCTAATTTTTCTGAACGATCTAATCCCAGAACTAGTTTCATTTTATTAAATAATTTCAATTTATTCATTTTAATTGGTATTTACAATTGTACGCCCGACAGGAGTCGAACCTGTATCAAAGGAACCGGAATCCTTCATTCTATCCATTGAACTACGGGCGCATATATCAATATTACGAATTGCACGGTGCACTAAATAAACTCTTTTACTTCTAGATCTAAAGCTTTTAATGAAAATGTAACATCCAGGAATAATAATATTGCTGAAAATATTATGCCGATAACACTTAGTAAGAATAGAAATATCCCAATTGCTTTTAAGTTTATATCAATCAAATTCATAATGAGCAGAATTGGAATGATCAAACTACTTGTTAAAATGCTAAAAGAAATTGCAACAATTGACAATCTAAGTATTTTACTGCGTTTATATAATATTCTCAACTGAATTATCTTACGGTTCTTATTTTTAACATCAACCGTGCGCAATTCTTTTACTAATTCCCTAGATTTATCTGTTGTGCGACCTAATCTATTAGATAGCGATAGCAGTAATAATCCAACTCCCGAAATTAGCACTATCGGTGAAATGCTCGACTGAAAAAACTTAATTAATGAATCAATTGGTTCCATTGCTATTTCTACTTGTTATTATTTTCCAATTAAACAACGTTTTTAATTCCCGTTACGAACATTTGAACCGATATCATTATTAGTATCATACCCATTAATCGCTCAATTGCGGCAAGACCCCTATCTTTTAGGATCTTATAGAAAATTGGACCGGCCAATAATATTAGAGCTGTCAGAGTCCAGGCAATCAGTAGTACTGTCAGCCAACCTAACATATTATTCGGATCTGAATTAACGAATAATATTAGTGTCGCCAAAGCCGATGGCCCGGCGATAAGTGGAATTGCTAATGGAACAATGAAAGGCTCCCCTTCTAACTGATCACCCATTATCCCACCTCTTGATGGGAATACCATTCGGATTCCAATGATAAATAGAATAATGCCACCTGCAATACTGACTGATTCACTTTCAAGCTGTAAAAGGCCAAGTAAGCGTTGTCCGAAATACAAGAATATCAATAATATAACCAAAGCAATTAATAATTCTCTTGAGATTATTTTCCATCTTCGTCTTGGCTCGATATCTTTCAATATTGATAAAAATACCGGTATATTTCCAAGCGGATCCATCACAAGGAATAATACAACTGCAGATGAGATTATTGCTTCGTTTAAGAACATTATTTTCGTATTCCAATTTGATCTAACATAAACGCATATTCTAAAGCAATTTCTTTATAACGTTCAAAACGACCGGAAGCGCCACCATGTCCAGTATCCATATCAATGTCAAATACTAACAGATTACCATCAGTTTTTAATTCACGCAATTTGGCAACCCATTTTGCCGGTTCAAAATACTGAACTTGTGAATCATGCAAACCCGTAGTAACGAGCATGGCGGGATAATCTTGTGCTAAAACATTATCGTATGGTGAATAAGAAAGCATGTAGTCATAGTAAATTTTATCATTTGGGTTGCCCCATTCATCATATTCACTGGTTGTTAAAGGAATTGTATCATCAAGCATTGTAGTTACAACATCAACCCAAGGAACTTGTGCAATAATTCCTTTGAATAAATCAGGACGCATATTTGCAATTGCTCCAACGAGTAAACCGCCGGCACTGCCTCCTTCTGCAAATAAATTGTCAGTATTTGTAAATTGTTCATTGATTAAGTATTCAGCACAGTCAATAAAATCTGTAAATGTATTCTTTTTCTTAAGGAGTTTGCCATCTTCATACCAATACCTCCCCATCTCCTGCCCTCCCCTGACATGCGCAATTGCGAACACAAATCCGCGATCTAACAAACTTAATCTATATGAAGTAAAATAGGTTTCCATACTGTTTCCATATGAACCATATCCATATAATAATAAAGGATTTGTACCGTCTTTTACGAGACCCTTTTTATATACTAGCGATATTGGAATTTTAGTACCATCTTCTGCAATTGCATAATGACGTTCAGATTGATAGTCTTTAGGATCAAATTTGCCAACGACCTCATCTTGCTTCAACATAGTGCGGTCATGAGTATTCATGTTATAGTCATAGGCCGTGAATGGTGTAGTTAAAGATGTGTATCTAAAACGCAATAATTCTGTGTTGAACTCATGATTGTCAGATGGAAAAGCAAAGTATGCTTCTTCATCAAATTCCATATAATGCTCAGAATTATCATTTTGATTGATTATCCTCATCTGACTCAGACCATTTTTCCTTTCCTTGACTACAAGATAGTCTCTGAATGCTTCTATATCTTCTAAAAGAACATCTTCGCGATGCGGTAACAGTTCATTCCAATAAAACATGCTTGTGGAACCAACAGGGGTTTCCATTAATCGAAAATTCATAGCTTTCCAATTTGTGACAATGTAAAACTTGTCGTTGTGATGTTCGATCTGATATTCATGATCTTTAACACGTGGGACTAAAGACAGTGAATTCACTATTGGGATCATCGGCGTCTAAATAACGGAATTCAGTTGAAAGCGTGCTATAAGAACCGATTATAATATATTTTTCGGATTTAGATTTATAAACATAAGTGCCAAAAGTATTATCAAATTCATGGTACACTTCTACGTCGCTTGCGGGATCGGTTCCGAGTAAATGCTTATAAATCTTATGAGGACGTAAAGTACTGTCCTTAACTGTATAAAAAATAGTTTGATTATCATTTGCCCAAACCGAACCACCTGTTGTATTTGAAATTTTTTCATTAAGGATTTCGCCGGTGGTCAAATCTTTGAAATGAATTGTATATTTCCTTCTGCTGACTGTGTCTACGCCAAATGCCAATAAATTGTTATTAGTGCTAATGTTCAAACCATTCACATTATAGAATGCATAGCCGTCTGCCATTTCATTGACATTAAGTAATATTTCTTCCTTATTCTCTAAATTGTCTTTTTTGCGGGCATATATTGGGTATTCACTGCCTTTTTCAAATCGATTATAATAATAAAATCCATTATCTTTATAGGGAACAGACTCATCATCTTGTTTAATTCTTTTGACAATCTCTTTGTAAAGTTTTTTCTGCAGTTTTTTGGTATGCTTCATTATCTTTATCTGTATAAGAATTCTCAGCGTTTAAATGAGCAATTACTTCCTCATTTTCCCTTTGGTTCATCCAAAAATAATTATCGATCCGCGTATCACCATGGATAGTAAGTTCATGCGGTATTTTCTCTGCAACGGGCGCCTCTGGCGATTTTTTACTGCATTGTATAAATAATAGTGAAAATGTTACTGCAAGAATTAAAAGAATTGTCTTTTTCATATGAATACCTCTTTTTGTGTTAAAATTTGATGTGAAATTAAGTCTTTTTAAGTTATCCAAGAAATCTATCTTGAACATCTTTGGGTGGAATTGGAGCATTCGTCTTTTTTGCCAAATATTTTATAGCGGTGCTTGGCAATGATATCATATAACCAATCTCGTATAAACGTCGGTATTATTATTCCAACGCGAAAGAGCTTCCACCCTATTGGCAAATCTTTTCAATATTTCTAATACTGCCGAGCTTTTGATGAATACTGTATCGTTTTTAATTAATACAATTGAGTCAACAATCATTAGTATCAATATTATACTTTTTACAGCGAGCTCAATTCCAATTTCAGACTGTAAGGAAGCAAATTTGAATTTGCCTTTATTATCTCTTTTTAGAATAAAATTAACCGAGTCATTGCAGAGATTGCAAAGACCGTCGAAGAGGATGATGTCAAGTTTTAAGATATTATGAAATATTAATCATCTGCAAAATCATCATTTTGGACGTAGACCAATCTATTTAACTCTTATGAATGGAATGGATTCTACAACAACTCTCATTTAATGAAATACTTTGTTTCAAAATTCAAACAAATAACTTGTCTTCTTACAAATTGCAACGAGCATAAGCATTGTAGGTACTTCAATTAATACTCCAACTACCGTAGCTAATGCTGCACCGGATGAAAGTCCAAATAAGATAATCGCGGTGGCAATTGCCACTTCAAAATGGTTAGATGCACCAATCATTGCTGCCGGTGCAGCATCTTTGTATGTAATTTTAACACTCTTGCAAAACCAAAATAACCGATGACAAATATTAAGATTGTTTGTATAAATAATGGAATAGCAATCCAAAATATTGTTAATGGATTGTCGAGGATGACATCGCCTTTAAGCGAGAAAAGTAAAACCAATGTTACTAATAACGCAACAATACTAACAGGAGTTAACCAATGCAGGAATTCCTCGTTAAACCATTTTATCCCTTTGTATTCGATAATTGTTTTTCTTGAGATGTAACCTGCTACCAACGGCAAGGCTACATAAATGGCAACCGAAAACAACATAGTTTGCCATGGTATTGGCATGGCGTTTATATTTAATAGAAATCCGCCTAAGAGTCCGTACAGCACTAACATTAAAAGTGAGTTAATTGCAACCATCACTAAGGTTAATCCGTCGTTGCCTTTTGCCAAATAGCTCCACATTAAAACCATTGCTGTGCATGGTGCAATTCCTAGCAAGATTGCTCCTGAAACATAACTACGCCATAATTCTACTTCTTGTCCGTTTGGTAATATTTCCGTTCCCGGAATGAAGTCGTTTAAACAAATAGTCCTAAAAAGAAATAAGCAATTGCATACATTGTAAATGGTTTGATTACCCCAATTGATGATAAGTGTCATTAGTACCGGTTTCGGTGTTTTCGCCGATTTCATAACTTGCGTGAAATCGATTTTTACCATGATTGGGTACATCATAAAGAATAGACAAATGGCAATTGGTATTGATACTTGATAAATTGAAAAGTCATTTAGAGTTATTGCAAAATCGGGAGCAATTTTACCTATAAGAATTCCTGCTACAATACAAAGCAGTACCCAAATAGTTAGGTACTGTTCAAAAAAAGATAGCTTCTTTGTTTTTACTTTTGTCATGTAATTAAACTTTCCGCTGCCTCAACTGTATTTTCAACAAGCATGGCAATTGTCATCATTCCAACTCCGCCCGGTACGGGTGTAATGGCAGATGCAACTCCATTAACGCTCTCGAAATTAACGTCACCTACGAGCTTATACCCTTTTTCAGAATCGTCCTCTACCCTATTGATTCCTACATCAATTACAATCGCACCTTCTTTAACATAAGCATTGTCAATCAATTCTGGCACACCTATGGCAGCGACTATTATATCCGCTTGTTTGGTGATTTTAGGGATATCAGGAGTTCCCGAATGACAGATTGTTGTCGTGGCGTTGGCGTATTTCGTTTTTAAACTCGTCAAGATTGATAGCGGTCTACCAACAATATTGCTCCTTCCAATCACCACTACATGCTTACCGCTTAATTCGATATTATAGTGTTCTAATATTCGCATTACACCTTTTGGTGTACATGGAATGAACTGCGGATTCCCTGATGCTAATTTCCCAGTATTCACAGGATGAAAACCGTCCACGTCCTTTTGGGGATCAATCTCAAATAATATTTTATTTGCATCAAGTTGTTTTGGTAAAGGTAGTTGAACTAAAATTCCGTGGAAACGATTATCACTAGTTTAGTTCTTGGATTTTTGATATAAGACCACTTTCATCAATGTTGGCAGGTAATACGATAGTTTCTGAGAATAGATCTAATTTATTGAATTGGCGGGATTTGCTATTTACGTAAACTTGCGATGCAGCATCGTCCCCTACTAAAACGACTGCTAATCCAGGTGTGATACTTTTCTGCTTTAATTTCTGAATACGCGGTTGCAAATCCTTATACACCGCCATACTCACTTCTTTGCCCGAAAGTATTTTAGTTTTGGGCATTTTGAGAACGATTATTGATTCGCTAAATTTTCGTCGATCAAATCGATCAACGATGAAATTCGTCCACCAATATCGCCTGAGACTGTATCTTTATTTTTACGGATGCTGAATAGTTCGTCTGAGATATTCATCGCGGCCAAAATTGCGATACGAGTTGAAGATTGGTCAGGTCCAATACTGTCCTGCACTTCCTTCATTTTCTCATTTACATACTCCGCGACCTCTTTAATGTAAGTAGCATCAGCCGGAGCTTTGACTGTATAATCCTGCCCTAATATTGAAACTTTTACTAGATTAGCTGTGTTTGCCATAGAAATTTCCGATTAATTATTCTTTATTATGAAGAATACTATTCTTCGGTTATGCCCTTAATTTAGCATTAAACTTTACTTTAACAATACTTATAATTTCATCAATAATTGAATTTACATCTTTATCTTCAAGTGTTTTGATATCATCTTGAAAGATAAGGTTGAAGACAACGCTTTTATTATTTTCACCAATACTTTCGTGACGGAATATATTTGTAGGGGTAATGGATTTTAATTGATTAATCTTCATGCTCTGAATTATATCAACTATTTCTCCTGAATTAACCGATTCGTCGATAACAAAGTTTAAATCCCGTTCCACTTTTGGAAACTTAGATATTTGTTTGTAAAAGGTTGTCTCAGTCAATAAATCCAACAATGTATCGACATCAAGTTCAAAACCAAACACTTCGTTATCAATATCTAATTTTAAGTTGCTTATTAATTCACTTTTCACAATTCCGGCAAAACCAACATTTTTATCAGAGATATTTATACTAAAACATGTTTCGTATTCAGTATGCTTGGTCGCAATGTATTTTACTTTATTTTTAAGAGTCGCGAGTAAAATACTATCCAAATAACCTTTTAACGTGTAAAATGATTGCTGATTAACTTTTTCATTATGCACATCAGTATTAATGTAGCTTCCATGCAATACGGCTGATAATCGTGATTTCTCAACAATATGCTTAAATCCTTTCCCTTCTCTAATATGAATTTGTCCTATTTCAAATAATCTTAGATCTTTGTTCCCATTATTAATGTTGAAATCAATATTTTTCAAAAGTCCTGGTAATAATGAAGTGCGTAAGTCCGATAGATTTTCACTCAAAGGATTGATCGTTTTTACCGGATTCAGTCCAGACAATTGCGCTTCTTCTTTTGCTAAGAGTGAATTATTATAACATTGGTTAAAACCCATTCCGCTTATTACATTAATTATTTTAGATATTTTTGATCTCGGATCGGGTGTGGAATAATTAAACAAACTACCATAACGAGAGCTTACCGGAATATTATCATAACCAAAAACACGGATTATTTCCTCAATTATATCAATTTCACCCATTAGATCAGCGCGGAAACTTGGTGGAATACATTCCCATATATTCCCTTTTTTATTAGTCCATTTTATATTTAATCCGGTTAATGCTTTTTCAATAAATTCAGCAGAGATTTCACATCCGGCAACCACATCCAATTCGGATTTACGCAATAAAAATACAGGTTGTATAATTTTTCTTGGATAAGTATCAATCATTTCCGAAACCAATTCACCGTTTGCATACTCCTTTAGCAGTGATACAATTCTCCAAAACGCGATGACTGCTCCATCAGGATCTGCGCCTCGTTCAAATCTACGTGACGATTCTGTTAGCATTCCCAATGATTTTGAACCTTTCCTAATTGTTATCGGGTCAAAATATGCACTTTCGATCAATACTTTTTTAGTATCGTCGTTTACTGCTGAACCCAAACCGCCCATAATTCCCGCTAAAGCGATTGGTTCTTTTCCGTCAGTAATCAATAAATGTTGCTTATCGAGAGTATGTTCTTCTTCGTCAAGTGTGATGAACTTTTCCCCTTTTGTAGCTTTACGAACTCCAATTGTATTCGTTGGTAATTGTGCATAATCAAAAATATGTGTTGGATGTCCCATTTCTAATAATACAAAATTCGAGATATCCACTACATTGTTGATACTTCTTTGTCCGGCAGATTCCAACAATTCCTTCATCCAATTTGGACTTTTACCAATTTTAATATTATCAACGACACCTGCTATATAGCGTGGACATCCTTCAGAATCAGAAATGTCTATTTTTACAGTATTAGTTAATCGTGAAGGCTTAATTGCTTTTATTTCCGGGAAATTTAATTTCCGATTTGTTTGCATAGCAACTTCACGTGCAATTCCAAAATGCGATAATGCGTCAGGTCTGTTTGGTGTAATATCCAGCTCTAAAGCGGCATATCTTTCATTAAGCACATCACAAATAGGAAGACCAATTGTAGTATCTTTTGGTAAAACCATTATTCCATCATGATTTTCGGATATACCTAATTCATCCTCAGCACAGATCATCCCGAAACTTACTTCACCGCGAATCTTGGCTTTTTTTATTTCAAAATCACCTGGTAATATTGCACCGACTTTAGCAAATACTACTTTTTGTCCGACTTCAACATTAGGAGCACCACAAACTACTGATACTATTTCTTTTCCATCATTGACTTGACATATTGATAGTTTGTCAGCATTGGGGTGTTTTTCAACTTTTTCGATTTTTGCAGTTACAATATATTTTAGATTCGATAGATCAGTGACAATTTCTGCTTCGAAACCCAAGCATTGTCAACATATCTGCTAATTCTTGTGGAGATTCCTTGATATCGACGTATTGTCGCAACCAATTAATTGATAATCGCATCAGAATTGCTCCAGAAAGCGCACATCATTGCGGTAAAAATGGCGTATATCTTGTATTTTATACTTAAGCATGGCAATTCGTTCAATACCCATCCCAAAAGCGTATCCATGCCAAATATCCGAGTCATAACCTACATTGTCGAAGACTTTCGGATTTACCATACCGCAACCCAATATTTCCAACCACTGGTTTCGTTCTGTATTCCAAATATCCACTTCGGCACTTGGTTCGGTAAATGGAAAATAACTTGGTCTAAATCTGATTTTAACATCATCGCCAAACATACGTCGTACAAAATAGTCTATTGTTCCTTTTAACTCAGAAAAGGATACATTTTTGTCAACAAAAAGGCCTTCAACTTGATGGAACAGACAAAAACTTTTATAACTGATTGCTTCATTTCTGTAAACTCTACCAGGGACGATATAACGAATCGGCGGTTCTTCATTCTCCATTAAATGAATTTGGACATTGGAAGTATGTGTCCGTAAAACTGCATTATCTTCTATAAAAAATGTATCCTGCATATCGCGTGCCGGATGATGTTTTGGTATATTTAGAGCTTCAAAATTATGGTATTCATCATCAATCTCTGGACCATAGGCAATAGAGAATCCAATTGATTTAAAAATATCTTTAACTTCTGTTAAAGTTTGCTCAATTGGATGAATCGAGCCAACAGGCAAATCAATTCCGGGAAGTGTAAAATCTACATTCTTTATTTTTGACTTGTGATGATGCTGACTGACTTTTAAAACAATATCATCAAATGATGTTTGTAATTCAACTTTTAGCTCATTAAGTAATTTACCAACCTTAGCTTTTTCTTCAACTGCAACAGACCCGATATCATTGAATAATTGAGCTACCTCTCCTTTACGTCCTAAAAATCTAATACGTAATTCATCTATTTTTTGGGATTCAGTCGGAAAGGTCTCGATAGCAGTTCGGAATGATTTCCGAACTGCCTCGATTTTGTCTTTCAAAGACATAGTTATTTTTGAATCGATTTTGCCAGTTCCGTGAAAGCATTTGGATTATGTACTGCTAAATCTGCTAAAACTTTTCGATTTAACTCTAATCCATTGGCATTCATACCGGCTATAAAAGCAGAATAGGACATTCCGTTCAACCGTGCCGCTGCATTTATCCGCGTGATCCAAAGGCGACGGAATTGTCGCTTTTTCTGTCTGCGATCTCGATAAGCATAAGTACCTGCTTTCCAGACTGCATCTTTGGCAGCTTTAAAATTGCGGCTCCGGGCACCATAGTAGCCTTTGGCCTGCTTTATTAGTTTTCGATGTCTTCTATGCCTTGGGACAGAACTGTTTGCTCTTGGCATCTATCCCTCCTTAAACCGACAACATACGACGTACTTTACGTTCATCGGATTTAGAAACTAAACCTGAATTACGCATCTTGCGCTTGGCGCTTTTAGAACGTCTAATGAGCATGTGTCTATGGTTTGCTTTATTGCGCTTCAGCTTTCCGCTTCCGGTTAATTTGAACCGTTTGGCTGCAGCGCGTCGTGTTTTTTGTTTTGGCATCTCTTTCTCCTACTTTGCAACATACATTACTGTTAATCTTCTGCCTTCCATTGGATCTCGTTTTTCGATCTCGGCTATATCAGTAAGCATTTCTGCAACTTTTTCTAGCACTATTTCGCCTAAGTCAAGACGTGACAATTCACGTCCGCGAAACATTAATGTAACCTTTAATTTACATCCATCTTTAAGAAATTTACGACCCATATTTACTTTAGTTTCTAAGGTCATGTTGATCAATTCTCGGTCGTAATCGAATCTCTTTAACTTTTACAACATGTTGTTTTTTCTTACTCTGTTGATCACGTTTTTGTTCTTCGTATTTAAATTTTCCGTAATCTAATATTTTACATACTGGTGGTTTCGCATTTGGTGATATCTCCACTAAATCCAATTCTGCATCACGAGCTTCATCAAGCGCTTTTGCAACGCTGACAATTCCCAATTGATTACCATCAGCATCAATTAACCTAACTTTATCAGCATTAATGCCTTCATTTACGCGAATTTTACTTTTCTTTGCGATTTGTATTTCTCCTTAGTTTAATTTCATCCTGTAACTGATCAATTAATTCTTCTAGTCTTCATAGACCCTAAATCACCGCTAAACCTACGACGTACAGATATTGTTTTTGAATCTTTTTCTTTCTCGCCAACGATAATCATTACATTGATTTTATCAAGTTCAGCTTGCCGTATTTTGGCGCCAATTTTATCGGGACGATCATCGAGTGTCGCTCTTATATTTGAATCAAACAGCTTATTCATAAATACTTTTGCATATGCATTTGTTTTCTCGGATATTGATAATATTGCAACTTGTTGTGGGGCCAACCATAATGGAAAATCGCCGCCATAATGTTCTATTAAAAATCCAATCATTCTTTCATGAGTACTTAACGGTGCCCGATGTATACACAATGGGGTTTCTTCAATTCCTTCTTCAGAAGTATATGTTAACCCAAATCTTCCAGGTTGTAGCAAAATCAACTTGATTGGTTGCTAAAGTAAATTCTTTTCCAATTGCGCTCCACACTTGTACATCAATTTTTGGTCCATAGAATGCTGCTTCACCCGGAACTTCAATATAATTGAACCACCTTCCTTCAGAAAGTGCTTCTTGAACAATATATTCAGTCTCTTATCCATAGCTCAGGTTCATTCACATATTTTTTACCAAGTCCCTCAGAATCATGTAAACTTAAGCGCATTTGATATTTTTCGATTCCAAAAATTTCAAAATATTTGAAGTATAAACCACATACCGCTAAAAATTCCTCTTTAAATTGATCCGGACGACAATAAATATGAGCATCATTCATTTGCATACTACGTACACGCATTAATCCAAATAATTGACCGGATTTCTCATATCGATAACAAGTTCCGTATTCAGATAATCTTATCGGCAATTCGCGGTAACTACGCTTTGATGAATCATATATTTTGTGATGGTGCGGACAATTCATCGGCTTGACGTAATAATCTGTTCCATCCACATCCATTGCAGGATACATACTATCTATATAATGATCCAAATGACCGGATTTTTCGTACAATATTCCTTTAGTCAAATGAGGAGTTCTGACCTGAGTATAACCTGCCTTGCGTTCAACTTCCTTAGCAAGCTTTTCTAATTCTTCAATTATAACAGTTCCGTTTGGAAGCCATAATGGTAAACCGGGACCAACTTCTTCATCAAATGTAAATATTTTTAATTCTTTTCCGAGTTTTCTATGATCTCGTTTCTTTGCTTCTTCTAAAAAGTGTAAATAATCTTTTAATGCTTGTTTGCTTCCAAAAGATGTTCCATATATACGCTGTAACATTTTATTTTTTTCGTCACCACGCCAATAGGCACCGGAAGATTCCAAAATTTTAAAGTGTTTAATTTTACCGGTAGATGGCACATGTGGTCCACGGCACAGATCAATAAAATCGTGCTTGTTGATA
The DNA here is from genome assembly GCA_963715945.1 of uncultured bacterium. GTDB lineage: Bacteria > Fidelibacterota > Marinisomatia > Marinisomatales > JAHJCW01 > JAHJCW01. Next base: position 134 of record CAVQSL010000012.1, on the reverse strand, counting down.
AGCAGTTAATTTTTCGCTCGGATCAATATCTTTAATAATTTCAACTTTATACGATTCACCCATATTGCTAAACAATTTTATTGCTTCATCTCTCGTAAGAGCAATATGCTAAGTCGTTAGGTACACGATTACAG
>CAVQSL010000011.1:0-32486 GCA_963715945.1 uncultured bacterium | reverse complement strand
TAATTGTCTTCATCTTGCCAACTTTTGCGTGTAAAATAGCCTTATTGATGAGTCCACTCCCGATTTCCAAATTCCGATATTGTGGGATTACACAGATTATTGATATATATGCTGAATTAGAAGTCAAATTATTACAATACATTGCTAAAAACCCACAAAAATTTGAACCTTCATAGGCACCAATTATTTCTGTTTTTTTCACATATCTTACTAGAGTATGATAATATGTCTACTACTTTTGATAGAGGGGGTATGAAATCATTGTCACATAAGTATAGTATATTAATAATTTCTTGTAAAGAAGTCAGATTATTTTTAAATGAAATCATACCAATTGATATTAAGTTAATTCGTAATTGTTAAGCATTGTGTTTATTGTTTCAGGTCGATTTGAACATTAATACATCCACAATAGATAGGGCAGTTTCAAATGTACTTCTTTTTTGGTTATATTCATTTAAATTCAATTTTAAAAAGGAAAGTTTAATATTTTTCCCGACTATATTTTTTCCTATCAAAAATGGCCTCACCACCTGGAAGATTGTAATATTCATTAGCCCCTAATGCTTTTGTTATTTTTAATGCCCATTCATCAGGATAATTAACTTCATTAATTTGAATTTTAGAATTAGAAAAAACTTCGTAAGAGAATTCAATATTTAAATATTTACAAACTATAGATAGCGCATATACATCCATATCCACTATTGATTTGGTATTATAGTAAATAACTTCTTTGACTAATTTTATTGTTTCAACATAATAGGGAGCCTTTTTTTATAATGCTCTAATTGTGCCAGTATTTTTCTCCTCCAGTCATCGTTTTGTCTAATTCTTAAATCTTTAATTGCAATATCTCTTGGGCGTTTTTCGAGTGGAACATTAATATACTGCCATCCTTCCGAAGGTTTCAGAATTCGATTTCTTTCAATCCATCCATGACGGATATATTGTGGTGTATCGAATACTATAAACTTATCTGTATGTTTTATTAACGCAAAATAACCCAAGTACGGTAAAAAGTAGGGCTGCATTATTGCTAATTTCATCTACTAATCCTAAAATCTCAATATTTTAGAATGATTATAATGGTAAAATATTTCAATACTTTTATTTTTTACTTATCTTAATTGTGAATTTAGAAAACTGATTGCCGGCATAAGATAATAGCGCATAAATAAAAATTGCAACACCTAGCATCTCTAAAAACTCCTCACAAGTACATAAAAATGAATAGAGAATATCGTTCATACCATATAATTCATAGTGTCTTCCCTCGAGTAACTCAAATCCGATCGTACCTGTTAGAAATGTAAATGCCGAAAGTAAAAATAAAAACATAGTTGTCTTCGGCAGACTTAAAATAAATTTAAAGTATATAATGCTTAATAATAGAATAAATAATCCATAAGGTATTATCCAGGCAAATAATAAAATTCCGGATGTATTTAGCAATTCCTTGACAGGCCACATGATGCGTTCATGTAAAGCAACCATTTCATCAATTGATAAAAATAAAAATATAAATGCTAACCCTAACCAATGGAAGTATGATTCTTTTAGTCGTTTTTTAATTAATGCAAAAATAAAAAGTAGGAAACTTGCAAAAATTAGTGTCAATGCTGAATAAAATGTTGGAATATTCATTTCAGCATTAAAATCAAACAATTCTATTAAACCGAATAATGAATCTATTCCATAATAATATTTTAAGATTAATCCAATTAGGTTCATGCATAATAAAAAAAATATAAACCAAAAAAGAATTTTAAACACTTTGGGGGGATTTATTTCAAAATTTATCATATGTCTATTTTATCGTGAGAAATGTAAATATTTAATTATGATAATTCAATCACTATGTTCTTTTTATTATATCAACGATGCGTTTTACTGATTCGTTTTCAAGATCTGGATAGATTGGTAGACAAATAACTTGCTCGGAAAGTCTATTTGCTACGGGTAGATTTTCAATCTTAGCTGAATCTAATCCTTTATAAGCCGAAAAATTGCTAATAAGGGGGTAGTAGTAACGTCTTCCAAAGATATTATGGTCTTTCAATTCTTGATATAACTCATCACGACTTTTTCCGTATTTATCTTGATCGATAAATATTGGGAAATAAGAGTAATTATGTTTAACCTCTGCATTGATTTGTAAAAAACGTATTCCTTTAACATCTTTTAATAGTTCACGGTAAGTGTTATCAACAATTTTGCGTTTTTCAATTTGTTTATCTATAGTTTTTAATTGCAGTAAGCCGTAAGCTGCTTGTAATTCATTCATTTTGGCATTGATGCCAGGAGCAACAACGATAGTTTCATCAGCAAAACCGAAGTTTTTTAAATAATCGATCCGTTTCTTAGTTTTTTCATCATGACATACAATTGCCCCACCTTCAATTGTATTGAAAGTTTTGGTGGCATGGAAGCTGAGAACGGAAAGGTCGCCATAGTTTAATATGGAATTGCCGTTTATTTCAACACCAAAAGCCGGTGCGGCATCATAAATGACTTTTAATCCGTAGGTGTCAGCAATAGTCTTGGATCTTTTCAACATCACAGGGATTGCCATAGACGTGAACCGGAACGATTGCTGTTGTTTTGGTGGTAATGGCAGCTTCGATCTTTTCAGGATCAATATTGCAATTATTGGGATCAATATCAGCAAAGACCGGTTTGATACCATTCCACCATAAAGCATGTGTAGTCGCTACAAAACTATAGGGGGTGGTAATTACTTCACCGGTTATCTTTAATTCTTGTAAAGCAGTAATTAGCGCTAAGGTGCCATTCGCAAATAGCGATATGTATTTTACACCAAGAAATTCAGCGAGTTTTTTTTCAAGTTCCTGATGGAAATCGCCGTTATTAGTTATCCATTTACTTTCCCAGATTTGTTCCAGATAGATCATGAATTCTTCTAGGGGCGGGAGCGATGGTGATGTAACTAATATGGGTTTATTGTCATTTTTGGTCATTTTGTATTACCTATCCCTAATTTATTTAAAAATATTTCTTTTAAATATAAGTAACTATGTAGTTTAAAGATTTCGGCTAATAAAATTGTCAAAAACATACCAGTAATTATTTGAATCAAAAGAATCAGTGGTGCAGATAAATTAATTATTATTCCTACGATATAAACGCTTAATGCCACTACAAATGCTAATAGAAATGATGGTAGAATGTCCCTAATCTGTTCAAAAGATGAATAACCGATAAGTTTTCCGGACCAATAACTATTTAAGAAATATGCGACCACAGAATTAATTATCATGCCCAATATCATTATTTTTATTCCATAAAAAATACCAATAATTATTACCGGGATACCCATTAGCTTTTTTATTATTTCCAATCTTAAAAATAGGTCGCTTCGGCCCTGAACGGTAAGCATATTTAAGTTAAGTCCATGCAATGGATATAACATTCCTACAAAACAGAGCATTTGTAAATAGATCACGGCTGGTAACCATTGCTCACCAACTAAGGTCACTATCATTGGCCTAGCGATAGCGGCCATGCCTAACATTAGTACGAATGTGATTAGCATCGTACTTTTAATGATCTGAACATAAGCTGATCTTAATTTTACCAAGTCATTTTGAATGGTTGATAGAATCGGATAACTAACTCTTCCAAAGATACCAGTTAATTGCTGGGAAGGTAGAGCTTGGAATTGATCGGCCCGGGTGTAGTAACCTAAGTCAACCGCTGAAAAGTATTTTCCGATAATTAGATAATAGATATTTCTATAGGCTGTATCTAATAATCCGCTAATTAATAACTTACTCCCAAATGAGAAGAGTTCTTTGAACGATTGGATGCTAAAAATTAATTGTGGTTGCCATTTTGTCCATAGCCATAAAAGTAATGATGCAATTCCAAATCTACTTAAAGTGAGCACAACCAGGCTCCAAACTCCATAGCCAGTATAGGCCATGTAGATGGCAATAGCGCCCGAAAGAATGGAAGCAACAACCGAAACTCTCGTTTGAAGTTTAAAATCTATATTCTTAGTGAGGATTGTACGTTGTATTATTCCAAACGAGTTTAATATTAGTCCTATTCCTAAAATCTGTAAAAGAAGTTCTAATTGTGGTTCCTTAAAAAACACACTTATCGAGCTAGCGAAAAAGAATAATATCAGATAAAATATTATACTAGTAACAAAATTGAAATAAAAAACAGTAGAGTAGTCTTTTTGAGTGCAATCCTGCTTTCTAATCAGGGCAGCTGTAAATCCGCTGTCAATCAATGATTGGGATAAGGCAATAAAAATGGTCAACATTCCAATTAATCCAAATTCACGCGGGGATAAGATCCGTGCTAAAATTATACCGACGATGAATTGAATACCCTGGTTCGCAAAACTATCAATAAAACTCCAAATTGTTCCGGTGATGGTTTTTTGCTTTAATGTCATAAAATATAGGTTAAAATTATTCCTTTAACGTTTTTGTAAGATTTATGTTGTGACAAATTAATTGTCGCTAATTAAGTTGCCTTTTTTATCTACTTTTCCAACAATTCTGGCCGGATTGCCAACCACTAAAGAGTAGGGCGGAACATCTTTTGTTACCACAGCGCCGGAACCAACTAAAGCATATTCACCGATCGTGACACCGCAAACGATGGTCGCATTAGCACCGATCGAAGCTGATTTTTTAACTAGTGTCTTTAAGATAATATTCAGCACCTCTTTGTGGAAATTCCGATCTTGGGAGTTTTATATTGGTAAAAACCATCGATGGACCGCAAAATACATAATCTTCTAACTCAACACCTTCATAAACAGAAACATTATTCTGTATTTTTACACCATTCCCAATTTTGACATTATTGGCAATATTTACATTTTGTCCAATGCTGCAATTTTCACCGATTACACTACCGGTTTGAACATGGGAAAAATGCCAAACTTTTGTTCCTTTCCCTATTGTAGCACCATCATCAACGTAACTTGATTCGTGTACAAAATAGTCACTCTTCATATTTATTTATTCTCCATTAAGCTGACAGTTGCTAACTCTAAGATCTTAATTACTTCGACCGCCTGCTCAGAATTATTAATTGTGATTGGTTTTCCATCCAAATGATCGATAAAATATTGTAATTCATTTGTTAGGGGCATCGTTTCAGCATACTCTATATGCCTGGTTGAGCCACTATGCGGAATCGGTTTACCGTCCTTAAAATCAACACTTTTATCATATAAGACCAATGGTTTACCCTCTAAGGAATCTTCAAACCTGATCATACCTTTTGATCCGATCACAACAAAGCGATGTTCTTTAAAGGGATGGAGCCAACTAACGAAAATATGTCCGGTTATCTTATTGGGGTATTCCAACATCGTAATGGTTGTATCATGGACACCGGCTTGTAAAATATCACTACCATGCGAAGATATCTTTTCAGGAAATGAATTGGTAAAATATTGGTATAAAGCGATATCATGTGGTGCAAAACTCCAAAATACATTTTCCTCGGATCTGATCGTACCAAGATTCAGGCGATTACTGTAAATATATTGCAAATCCCCTAAAGTACCATCCTGAAGTAATGATTTGATCTTTTGGAATGCCGGGTGGAATAATAATACATGGCCAACCATTAAGTTGACCTTATTGAACTTCGCTAAATTATGTAATTTGATCGCATCACTACTGTTCAGAGTTATTGGTTTTTCAACCAAAACGTGTTTATGATTTTCCAATAATAATTTGGTGATCTCAAAATGCGTTTGGGCGTTGGTTACAACTACATAACCATCATAATTATCGTCCAACGAATCTTTAGCATCATTATAGGTTTTAATAAATGGAAATTTCGCTTTGAAGTGGTCTAATCGATTATCATCCGTATCAACGATACCGGATAAACAATTCAATTGATTTAAGGTGTTAATGTGATTTTTACCCCAATTCCCGGCTCCCACGACACAAATATTTTTCTTATTCATACTTTTAATTTTATTAACAGATTATGATTTTAGATAGCTCCGCTATGTTAATCCCATTTACTCACGGAACTAGTATATAATATACTTATTAAGTGATACACTGATATAAATCAGATAAAATTAGTTGCAAAGGTCTATTGATTACAATTCATATTCCATCGAGATAAAAATCTCAAAATTGTTCAAATAACTTGAGCTATAATAATTGCAAGCTGAATAAAAATCAAGATCTGCCAGAATAAAATATATTTTAGTTTTAGAGTACTAAGAAATGTATTACGAATTTAATTGATGAATCATCTAAAAATAATTATACTTAATTATGAAGAAAATAATATATATAGGTGGGTTGATACTTCTTTTGATTCTAGGTTTTTATATAACAAAAGAAAAAAGCAAGTTAGCAAAGCAATAAATGACCCAGTAAGTGCAGTTCAGTACGTTATAAAAAAAACAAAAAATTTATTTATTATAATTCGTACAAGAGACCAATATATCAAAGAAGAAAGATATATTGAAATGCGAGATGGCGTAAGGTTGTTCACGTCCATTTATTCACCAAAAGATCAAACCGAAGCTTATCCCATATTGGTTTGGAGAACTCCCTATAATATTGAACCACACGAGGATAAATATTCGCACCGCTTATTAAACATGGTACATCTAGTAAAGGAAAAATATATAATTGTTTTTCAAGATGTAAGGGGGCGTTACATGAGTGAAGGCGAATTCATTGATATCAGACCTTATAATCCGTACAAAATAAAAAATGAAATAGATGAGAATAGTGATGCATATGATACAATAGATTGGTTGATTAATAACGTTGCGAATAATAATGGTAAAGTTGGGATTTTGGGGATTTCTTATGACGGATTCTACACTACCATGGCCATTCCGAACGCCCATCCTGCAATCAAAGCGGTTTCACCACAGGCACCTGTAACAAATTGGTTTTTAGGAGATGATTGGCACCATAATGGAGCATTCTTTTTATTAGATGCTTTTACCTTTTATGCCAATTTTGGACGACCCAGACCTTATCCAACTAGAGAATCTCCTATACCTTTTGAATTCAAGAATATGGATAATGATAATTTATTCAAAGCTATTGAACCGATTAAAAATGTACAAAATGATTTTTTTGGTGACTCAATTCAGTTCTGGTCAGAATTAATGACACATCCTAACTATGATGATTTTTGGAAAGAACGCAACCTACTTCAATATTTGAATAATATTAATGTTGCAGTTTTAATTGTGGGTGGGTGGTTTGACGCTGAAAACCTTTCTGGCGCATTACAAACCTATCAAGCAATCGAAAAACAAAATATGCCTAATAATCAAAACCGATTAATAATCGGTCCCTGGTATCATGGTCAATGGGCATGGGAAAAGGGGTATAAACTTGGAAGTATTAATTTTGGTAGTAATACTTCCAACTATTTTAAAGACCTGGAACTGCAATTTTTTAACTACTATTTAAAGGACAAAGGAAAACTGAAAATTCCAGAAGCTACAATCTTTATTACTGGAGCAAATGAGTGGAGGACTTTTGATAGTTGGCCACCTGAAAATGTCGTTACAAAGAATTTGTATTTAGGATGTGACAATCAGCTCTCATTTACAAAAACTAAAATCGCCGAATGTTATAATGAGTATTTAGTTGATCCTTGGAAGCCTATACCATATGCTGAAATCGTTAACCAGCCTGGTATAAAAAAATATATGATTGATGACCAACGGTTTGTGAATCACCGGCCGGATGTAATGATTTATCAAACTGAAATTTTAACCGAAGATATTACCTTAGTAGGGCCCTTAGATATAAATCTATTTGTCAGCACTACTGGGACAGATGCGGACTTTGTCGTTAAAATAATTGATGTTTTCCCAGGCCACTTAAATGAGTATCCACCAATTAATAAAAATCAAGCCCTAACTGGCTACCAAATGTTGGTGCGAGGAGATGTAATGCGGGGAAAATTCAGGAAAAGTTTTGAAACACCAGAACCATTTGTGCCAACTGAGGTAACAGAAGTTTCATTTAAAATACCTGATTTGGCCCACCAATTCAAAAAAGGACATCGAATTATGATACAAGTGCAAAATTCTTGGTTTCCTTTAGTTGATATAAATCCTCAGAATTTTATCGATATTTATAGTGCTGAGCAAAAAGATTTTATAAAAGCAACGCATCGTATTTATCACGATACGAAAAGACCTTCTAGTATATCTGTTAGTATTCTAAATAGTTAATGAAGCTTTAATTACTGTAAAATCCATAGTACAGAATATTGCTTTTTACTCTTTGATCATTTAGAATCTAAATAGGGCTGGAGTATCAATTTAATTGGTTTTATGATTTGATGTGATTTATGCCTCAATGGCGCGCACTCACAATACGGATTCTTCATCAAAATAGATAATAAAACTATTTTCAACTTTGCATAGTTCCTAAAATAATAGTTCGCGGATTTTCCTACAATTCTGCCTGATTTTCGGGTATATGTATTATGGAGACCCCCAACACATTGTTGGGGGTTTTGTATAATAAGGAGTACCTATGAACGAGAAAACACTACCTCTAATACTGAAGAAGTTGAATCATGATTACCCGGTACTGTTGACCTATGATCAATGTAAATCAGGTGAGAGCCAATACGGAGCATGGAATCTGTATGGGATCGAGTATGAAGGTGTTGAGCGCGGAATATTTGCTGAAGATTCCCTGCATCTGAAACTAAGGAAGTATGGAAAAGGCACACGACTTGTCATCCGCAGGAATCAGGATGAAAAGGGCGAGTTAGAATGGCAGGTGACCCCGGCTAATGGTAAGCGACCAACTGTTCTAGATGACCGTACAAAAGACATTCACCGCCAAGTAGCACTTAAGATCGCCACCATCAGTATCGGTCAGAGCACCAAACCCTGGACCGCTGACGACCTAACTGAGATCAAGATCAGGATGGATAAGTTACTTGATATCCTGGATGGGACCAAAGACGATGAACTTCCATACTAAGGTAAGAGACTTTGTGGTAGGAATAGACTATGATTCAATCGAAGAAGATAAAGGCTATTTCACTATTAGAAGAAAAGTAACGCTAAGTGAACTAATTGCAGAGCTAAAAGAGATACTGCGAAATGGTTCGCATTATCCACAGTTCCCTGCTACAGCTAATCCAACTATTACCTATGCCTGGGACTTTAACAATCAAGAGGATGGAGATTGTTATCATGAAGTGCTCAATGAACTTGAAAAAGACACTCAAAAGGAGGTGAAACGCTAATGCTAGACGAGATCATCAAGATCATCAAACAAATACTTGAAGCGTTAAACAAGTAATACATAAAAAACAACCCCTTGGGGTTGTTTTTAGCTGACCGGTTTTTAGTGGACACAACCAATTGAAGTATTTATTCAGCTGTTTAATAGTCTTGTGATTGGCTATTTGTTTTTGTTGAATTTTCATAATAATATGATCAAATTTAAATAGATTCCATATGCATTATATTGATCTAACAATCATAATTTTATTTTTAGCCGGTTCAGCTGGATTTGGAATATGGCAGGGTCGGAAGAATAAATCTTCTTCTGATTATTTTGTTGCTGGCAGATCATTGCCGTGGTTCGTAGCCATGTTATCGATCGTTGCGACCGAGACCTCTGTGCTGACATTTATCAGCATTCCCGGGTTAGCCTACCGCGGTGATTGGCAATTTTTACAATTAGCATTAGGCTATATTGCCGGTCGAATATTAGTTAGTATATTTCTACTACCACTGTACTTCAAGACTGGAGTCACTTCAATCTACGAGGTTTTGGGAGATCGATTTGGCAATAGAATACAAAAATTGGCTTCTGCTGTATTCATGCTAACGAGGGTTTTAGCCGATGGGATCCGTTTCTTGGCCGTGGCGGTGATCGTACAGCTAATCAGTGGGTGGTCATTGTCGTTTTCAATCATTACGATCGGATTGATTACCTTAACCTATACCTATTCAGGTGGAATCCGATCAGTCATATGGATCGACAGTCTGCAATTTATCCTATATTTGAGCGGAGGCTTGATCTCGATAATTTTTATTCTAATGGCGGTAGATCTAGCGCCAATTACTATAATAAAAGATTTAACAAGTCAAAATAAATTTCAAATCTTCAATTTCGATTGGCGGCTTTTCACAAATCCATTTGCATTTATTAGTGCTTTTTTGGGAGGCACATTGCTTTCTTTGGCATCGCACGGTGCGGACTATATGATGGTGCAACGCGTGCTTAGCACCAAAAGCCTATCAGCGGCCCGCAAAGCGATGGTGGGTAGCGGAATTTTTGTTTTTATCCAATTTTGCGTTTTTCTAATGGCCGGATCACTGATATATTATTATTTCGGGGGAATCGAAATGGATAATGATCGGGAGTTCCCAACCTTTATAGCACAGTATTTGCCGGTCGGTTTAAAGGGCTTATTATTGGCGGGAGTTCTATCATCTGCGATGTCCACCTTGAGTTCTTCAATCAACTCGCTGGCATCTTCGACCGTTAACGATTGGGTAAAGAAAACAAAGTCCTTAAAATTTTCGCGCTTGGTAAGTTTAGTTTGGGCAGCACTATTGATAGGTATTGCCCTGGTCTTTGACGAGGGAGATGAAGCAATTGTAATTATGGGGTTACAGATCGCATCCTTTACCTATGGCGGGCTATTAAGCCTATTTATTTTGAGTAAAATGAACCGCCAATTTAGCCCGATCAGTGTAGCTAGTGGTTTAATATTCAGTATTTTAACTGTGTTATTGTTAAAATATTTTGGTCTGGCATGGACCTGGTACATTGCTTTTGCGGTAATTGTAAATATTTGTACTACATATATATTAGATAATATTATAAAGTATAACTTTAAATAGTAAATCGAACTCTTTAAGCATTACTTTAAGAAAAATAATTTTTGAATTGTTTTTTTAAATTTTCGGTTTGTATATTTTATCGAGATAGAATATTATTATTTGAAATAAAAATTAAGAAGCCCCGTTGGTACGGCGTGCTCTTCAGGGAAAAAGATTTTCTCGAGGGTAAATCAGCGGGGCATTTTTTATACCCTAAAGAGTGTCTCCTCGCGTTGAAACCATTTAACACAAAAAAGCAGACTAATTAACGCAAAAATTAGCAATGATAAATAGACTTCGGCTAATAGTAATGGATTAATCGTACCGGCCAGAACTTCTTTGGTTGCCAATGAGACATTCATAATTGGTATTAGCGCAGTTTTGGCATTTAATTCAATTCCGGGTAAAGTGCCAAGCAGGGCAGGAAAGATTATGGCAATATTGAAGGGGGTTATCATGCTTTGCGCTTCTTTAAATGATTTAGCATAGATCGATAGACTTAATATTAGTCCTGCGAAAAAAGCAGAAATAGGGATCACTAAAGTCAATATTATAAAAATCATTTTAAAACTGAACATTTCAGAGATAATTGCAAGATACTCTTGCGGTATGTCTGGAAAAGATCGGATACCTATATAAACACCCAGCATTGCGATTATTGCTGTAATTATAGAAGCTAGCATCACCATTAAGAATTTACCGATCACTATCTCAATTCTTAGGGCTGGAGTCGATAATAATGTTTCTAAAGTGCCACGTTCTTTCTCGCCAGCACCTAGGTCAATTCCGGGATACATGGCACCCATAAATCCAAAAATAATAAATATATACGGCAAGAATCCACCGCCCAGTTTTCCAATCAATTCCTGAATTGAAGATAGATCGATCTTTTCAATGGAAATTGCATCAAATAAATTTTTATCTAATCTTAGTCGAGTTAACCGTTCTGCTACAATAGTACTATCCATTTCGTTAATTATTGTAGATAATCTTTGGTATACTGATTCAAAGGCATCCGTGCCTTTATAATAGAGTTTTAATTCAGATTGATTATCGCTATTTATTTTCATATTAAAATCACTGGCAATGACCAAAGCGCCATCGATTTTCTCGGTCTTTACATAGTTTATCAAACTATCGTTTGGAATAGAATCGTCAATAATTATTTTAGCATCTCTACCGATCAGATCAATCAGCTGCGGGGCATGTTCTTGGCCGGTATCCCAATATTGATCACCCTATTATCAGCCTTATCCTGTTGTGATGACATTACACGATTAATCCCTGTTATAAATAGTGGTACTAATAATAATGGCATTAATACCATCATGAAAATTGTGCGTTTATCCCTTAAAGTATCTTTTAATTCTTTTTTTAATATTATTAAAATGTTTTTCATGCTGTGCCTCCCACCAAATGAACAAATTCATCCTCAAATGATGATTTTGTCATTTGTTTTTCAAAGGCCGTTAGAGTTCCGTTGAAATACATGCGGCCATTGTGGATAATGCCAATATCATCACATAATAGTTTTACTTCACCCATCCGATGGGTAGAGAAAATCACAGTTTTACCAGCATTCTTAGCTGAGCGGATCAAATCGATGATTGCTCGGGAGGTCATGATATCCAGTCCTTCCGTTGGCTCATCAAATACAAAAACGGGGGCATCGGTTATTAATGTTCTGGCGATCGAGGTTTTTTGTTTCATCCCGGTGCTCAATTTCCCGATACGTCGATTGGCGAAATCAGCTATTTTTAGTGAATCAAATATCTTTTCCTTGGTCTTATTGAATAGTTTTTTATCCATGCCATTTAACTCAGCAATATATTTTACCATTTCATTTGGTGTCAATCTATCATAAAGGGCAGTTTGTCCGGTCATAAAACCGATATTCTTGCGAACTTTTTGCGCGTCTTTGACCGTGTCAAAACCCGCTACCTCGATGGAGCCGGAAGTCGGTTTTAACATTGTTGCGATCAGGCGTAGAGTTGTTGTTTTCCCGGCACCATTAGGGCCGATCAAACCATAGATCCTTCCTTTTTTACATTCGAAACTGATATCATTAACAGCCTTCATTACATTGACATTTTTGTATTTATCACCTAATTCTTTTTGCTGTTTTTTTGAAAGATTATATTCTTTAGACACATTTTTTAAACTTATCATTATAAACCTTTTTTCTTTGAACCATAAAATTATTCATTTCATAGGAATTATTCATTGAAAATTTGTAGATTCCTAAACGCAATTGAAATTGACAGCAGGGAGAATATTGAATATGCACTTTGATTATCATAACTATACTGACAATCCTTTTTCATTTTTTTCAAATCATCATATTAATGCATTATTGGCGCTATTCGGAATTTATATTTTATTATTCCTATTTAGAAAGAAATTAAGGGATCCCGAGATTGATAATAAAATGCGTTATTTGATTGCATTTGCTTTGATTGCGCAAGAAATTTCATTAAGCATATGGCGCGCCTATCATGGTGTCTGGCATCCCGGAACTTCTTTACCTTTACATTTATGTGGTGCTTCAATCGTTCTTTCAGCAATTATGTTAATTAATAAAAATTATACGCTTTTTGAAATAAATTATTTTTGGGGCTTAGGCGGGGCTATCCAAGCTTTACTTACTCCTGATATCGGTGCATTTGGATATCCGCACTTCCGGTTTTTTCAATTTTTTACCTCGCATGGATTGATACTATTTGCAGTGCTTTATATGGTCTTTGTTCATCAGTATGCTCCCATGCATAAATCGATCTGGAAAGTGTTTGGTATAACGATAATATATACCGGAGTTATAGCAATTTTTAATTTGATCTTTAATGGTAATTATTTATTTATCTGCTCAAAGCCTGAAAACGGATCAATAATGGATGTGATGGGACCATGGCCTTGGTATATAATTCCCTTAGCACTTGTAGCGATAATGACATTTTATATTTGGTATGCACCATTTGCTATGAAATCACTGATACAGAGAGTAAAAGAAAAATTAAAATTTAATATACTAATTAAAAGGTAACTTGATATGAAGTACGATAAATACAACACACCCTGGCGTTTGGTTGCCAGTACAGTATTTGGTCCACCTAAAGATGGAAAACTTTATGGTACCATGGATGTCGATATTACTGACACCGATAAATATATTTGGGCCGAACGGCGCGCGAATCGCAAGATCACGATGACAAGTGTCGTGATTGCAGCCGTGGCACATACCCTTGCTGAAGATACGCCCGAGATAAATTGTTTTATTCGTCGTGGAAGAATAATCCCTAGAAATTATATCGATGTAGGAACTGCAGTATTGCTTAAAGGTGGTGAAGCAATGAGTACTGTAATGATTAAAGATGCCCATAAAAAATCATTATTGGAAATTGCCATGGAACTGCGTGAAAAAGCTTTGGATGCCCGCCAAGGCGACGAAGATGAGGCAATGAATAGTAAACATGCCCTAGCTAAGATCCCATGGCCTTTTCGAAAATGGGTTTATTTATTGATCAGATTAATAATTTATGGATTTGGATTTAAAATAAAATCACTTGGAATATCAGAAGATTCATTTGGTTCGATTGTTGTGACTAATGTTGGAACACTTGGTCTCACTAATAGTTTTCCAGCCCTCATGCCGATGGCAAAGTTGCCGGCTGTTATAGCAGTCGGAAAGATTGAAAAACGCCCAATCGTGATCAAAGATAAAATTGAGATCAGGACGATACTGGCTGGATCGGCTGCATTTGACCACCGACTAGTTGATGGAATTCAGATCGCTAAATTTGTTAAAGGGGTCATCAAGCGTATTCAGGATCCCAAACTGCTGGAAAAATCAGTTTGAAAATTTAACTAAGCAGAATCCGAAACCTTCGCTTCAAGAACAAGTTAAAGGTAAATATTGACCATGCCAGAATCAGATTTCAATCAATTATTGGATTTTCTCGAGGACCATTTTCTTATCAAGAAAAGAGGTTATCAGGAAGATGAATTGGTCCTGCAGGGCAATCTGAGAACCGGATCTAGTATAGCCGAGATTCACAAACTAATAAGAACATTACCATATGCTGTTAAAATTATTGGCAGTGGTGATGAAGTTCAGATAAAGGCAAAATTTAAAAAACCAATCGTCATCAAATTTCCTAAGATCCCGCGTATAAACTTGATATTATTTATTTTAACAGTACTTACCACCTTACTGGCTGGTGCTATAATGGAAGGTGTCAATCCGCTTCAGAATCCATTGGGAATTATACAAGGTTGGCCATTTTCTCTTACTTTAATGCTCATACTAGGATTTCATGAATTCGGACATTATTATTTTGCACGCCAGCATAATGTAATTGCAACTCTACCGTATTTCATTCCGGCTCCAACTTTCATCGGGACTTTTGGTGCATTCATTAAAATAAAATCGCCAATATATCGGAAAGATGCTTTATTACAAATCGGGGCCGCCGGACCAATCGCCGGATTTCTGGTAGCAGTTCCGGCTCTAATAATTGGATTATCGCTTTCGCAAGTAGTTGATATTTCATCGGCTGAAATCGGCATCACTTTAGGTGATTCAATATTGATGAAATTTCTAATAGCAGTGATTTTCCCAAATCTCCCGAGGTACGCAAGATATTGTTCTGCATCCCATCGCTTTTGCCGGATGGATTGGCTTACTAGTAACAATGTTAAACTTACTACCGATCGGGCAATTAGACGGTGGGCATATCGCCTATGCGATGTTAGGTAGAAAGCATGACAAAGTAGCGAAATTTGCCCTTTTGGCGCTGATCCCAATGGGACTGCTGTCATTAAATTGGTTAGTATGGGCAGCCTTAATTTTGATCCTGATGCGAACGACAAAACATCCGCCCGTTAATGATGTGGATATGCCCTTATCCGACAAAAATAAAAGAATTGGTTATATTTGTTTGGCCATTTTTGTATTATGTTTTATTCCAATTCCTTTTAGTTAAAATGCGACTATTTTTAATTTACATATTTTCGTTTATTATACTTTTGGGTCAAGCTCGGATTGGGGATTGGGATTCTTTCACTTCACCACTGAATATTCATGAGATAATCGAATATCAAGGAAATCTTGTTTGCGCCACAGAGGGCGGATTGTTGATATATGATACCAATACCCAATCTTTTCAAAATTTTGATAATATGAATGGATTAACTGGCAGCCAAACTTAATTGTTTGGCTTCCGGGCAGGCTGGTGAACTATGGATCGGTGGGGGAGAACCAAATGGATTTGTTCAAATCTATGATATTGACTCTCGTAAGTCCATCAAGGAATTCGATTATGACATGTCTGAAATAATTGATTTTGCCATTAGCGATTCAATTAGTTATGCTGTATATCGCGACAATAATGATTTCGGACTAATCGAATTTAGTTATTTGAACGGTGAATTTATTCATAAGGATCTGTATCCTAATTGGCCACATGGAGAAAAAATCTATAATATTGAAATATTTAATAATTTTGTATTTGTTGCCACAGAGATGGGTTTATATAACGGCAATTTAGGTGATGATCCGAATAATTGGGAAAGACCTTTTTCTGAATTGAAAAATTCAGTAAGAAGTATTTTCCTTAGACAAAATGAATTATTCTGTTATTCAGACGACACATTATATTTAATAGATTTAAATGATATGGGATTGTCAGTAATTACGTTCATTTTCAGGATATCAGTTGAATGATATTTGCGGTAAAGTCAGATGGAACAATAATCGGTTTAGGAGAAAGTAAAATCTATTATTTTAACGAAAATAATATTGAACAAATTTCAATTCCAAAGAATTCCGTTAATTCGATTTATTTATCAAATAACGAAAATGTAACATTTGCCACAACTACCGGATTAGGATTTTTAGATAATAATCAGAAGATAAAATATTTAATTCCTAATGCCCCGTTAACAAATAATTTCCAAGCAATTACAATACTTGAAGATGGTAGAATTGTTGGTGGATCAAATGCAGGTCTGGCAATTAAGGAAAGTGAGGGATGGCGAAATATTGTTGAATCTGATAGAAATATTAAGATTCAATCGGACAAGGATTATAATTATTTTATTGCTGATTCAATTCCGGTTGATTTTGGAGCATCCATTTCAAAATTAGTGCAAGGACCTGATAATCTTTTGTATTGCGCAATTGAAGGTACTTATCCGTATCCTCGTCGCAATGGCGGAGGAATTATTATAATTGACGTGGATAACCCCGCTAATTTCACTTTAATTGATACAACCTATCTTGATTATTTTGCTGACGAATATTTGGTTGTGAAAGATATCGAGTTTGATCGTTCTGGTAACCTATGGGTTGCTGATGCCTTTGCTACTACCAAGCATGAGCCGTTGCATGTTAAAACTACTGACGGTAATTGGAATTCGTTTAATGCTGAAGAGATGCTTCGGGGGCAATTGGGTTAACTCCGAGCGCAGTAGCGACTGACGCCTGGAAACGCGTATGGGTTGGTTCGTTTCAAGATGGCGAAAGGAATATCGGTTTTGCCGATGGGGGTTTAGCAATGCTCACCTATTCCGGTAATCCGGCTCACCCGATGAATTTCAGTGGCATAAAATCAATATTAATTCAGTTTTTCCAAATAGAACAATTTGGTCATTAGCGATAACACCAGAAAATAGATTATATATGTTAACTCCAAATGGATCTAACCTATTTTGATCTACAGTTCTCAAATGATGATCCAATCAAATATGAAAGTCCACGTTATTATTTTCCGAATATTTCATTTGGTCAGGAATCGGAAGTCCGATTAGATGCCAACGGAAACGCTTGGACTGTCTCCGAAACTGATGGTATTCACGTCCTACTGAATAATTCAACTTTTTGGCCGGACAATAATGAAAATATAATTGTAGAAAGTATTAATACCGAAATTATCCAATACTTATCAAATAATGTGACAGACATAGTTTTTGATGAAATGAATGGCATGGCATATATTTCGACAAATCGTGGCATCAATTCTTTTCGTATTCCCTTTGCCACTTCTAAGAAAAATTATTCAGAGTTAAAAATATTCCCAAGTCCGTTTCATATTCCGTCCGATAAACCATTAATTATTGATAACTTAAAGGATAATTCATCATTAAAAGTAATGACGATTACCGGTGAAGTGCTTCGTAGTCTGGACTCAATTGATTTAGGAATCGCATGGTGACCAAATCCAATGGGATGGTAAAGATGAAAATGGCAATATGGGTTGGAAGCGGAGTATATCTTTTAGCGGTTTACACTGCCGATGGATCACATAAATTTGGTAAAGTTATAGTGATCAGACACTAGTATAAATTATTTTCGAGCTGTAACCTTTTTTGAACTGTTTCAACATACTCCGGCATTAAGCCGAATTCCTGTTCAAATTCTTCGGCAATTTGTTGTATCATCATTTTCGTGTCCCATATCCTAAAAAGGCACTTTTCATAGCAGTAATCGTCATTCGGCGAAAATCATTTAGGTAAAATCCGAATAATTCATGTGCAAGGGCATATTCCTTGGTTAATGTAGTATCAGAAATAAGGCGATTATCGGTATTTAAAGAAATTCGTAATCCTTCATCGTAATAGTATCGAACCGGATGATATTTTAATGAACGTACAGAACGAGTATGCCAGTTAGAAGTCAGACAAATTTCAAGAGGTATTCGATGATCATTCACATAATTCATCAGGTCTTTATCTTCCTTTAAACGCGTACCATGACCAATTCGGTGAGCATTACAATAGTGAATTGCCTGATGGATTGAAGCCGGACCAAATGCTTCGCCGGCATGAATTGTAGCATTGATGTTATTGTTTTGAATCAAATAAAAAGCTTCACGATGGTCTTTGGCAGGAAAATTTTCCTCAGCTCCGGCAAGATCGAATCCAACAACACCTTTATTTTTATACTGAAGAGTCAAATCAGCAAGTTTTAACGATACTTCTGGTGATATATTTCGAATACCACAAATTATAATGCCCGATTTAACACCAAATTCCTTTTCTCCCTCTTTTAATCCAGCTCTGACTGCATTCAATCGACTCACCAAGCAGCATCCCTTTTTTTATGTGTAAAATAGGGGAATAGCGGATTTCTATATATCTGACATTCTCTTTGGCAACATCCTCAATTAATTCAAACGCAATGCGTTTCAAACTTTCAGGAGTTTGCATTACGCTTAAAGTAATATCAAACCTTTTAATATATTCTTCGAGCGTTACACGATTATCACCGATAGGAAGAACCTTTGCGCAATTCATCAATATCATGTGATGGAAGCTTGACTTTATCTTTTTGAGCAAGATCTAAAATTGTTTCTAATTCGTAAACAGCCATCGAGGTGACAATGAAGTTCTACCTTTGGTAATCTTTTAAGTAACTCTATATTTATTGTCATGATTTTCCCATTGAATATTTAAGATCAATATATTCAATACTCAATCTTCATAATTATAAATATCACTTATTTTTGGTCACCAATGTTCTGTACAACCAATACATTACACCAATAAAGAAGAATGTTCCTAACCAGAGTATGTGAACCAAAAGTTGGCCACCAATCTCTATTTGAAGTAATAAATATTGGTACTAGCAACTAAAATTCCCATGAGTGCTTCACCCGTGATCAAACCAGATGCTAAGAGTAAACCATTCCGGCGTGTAATCTTCAGTTGATCCAAATTTATTGCCGATATGCGATATCATACCACCAAGAAAAATTGGTACGGATAATTCTATTGGCAAATAAATGCCTACTGCTACCGCCAATACCGGAACATCGGAAATCTGAATCAATACGTTTCTTGCCGGACATCCAACATAGATAATTAATATGCCGATAATTCCACCGATTATTACCATTGTCCATGGTAGATTACCTTGGAATACTCCCTCCGCAACAGAACGCATCAAAGTGGCTTGAGGAGCTGATAGAGTTGGAGAACCAATCGTATAGGCAGTATGCAAAATATCTAACACAAGTCCTAAAACAACAGCTGCACTTATAACTCCAACTATCTGCATAATCTGCTGTTTCCATGGAGTTGCTCCCAAGAATATGGCCAGTCTTCAAATCCTGCAGGTTATCACCGCCAATTGATGCGGCGCAACATACAACTGCACCAATTAATATCGCTGCGGCGGCACCTTTAACAGAACCCGTACCTAATAAAGCAAGCAATAAAAGTGAAGAGAATAAAATTGTTGCAATAGTTACACCGGAAATCGGATTATTGGACGAGCCAACAACTCCTGCCATGTATGATGCAACAGCGGAGAATAAGAAAGCCAAAGATCATCATGACGATCGATATTAAAACTGCCATCCAAATTGATTCAAGAATACCGAGATATAATAAAAATACCGGAATTATTAACACTAATTAATGCATAACCGACATATTTAATTGGAAAATCTAGTTTCTTCACGTGAGATTGTTTTACCGTCGTTGGCATTCTTTCATCGTATCAAGACTTGTTTTTATACCGGCAATCAATGGTTTGCGCTAATTTAATAGCGACCAAATTCCCCCGACGACCATTGCGCCAATACCTAAATAGCGGATTTGTGAATTCCAAATATTATCTGCAGCATCATAAAATCCACCTTCCCAACCATTAATTGCTGAGTATATTGGAATCGCAATCGCCCAGGAAATTAATCCACCACCAACTACTAAAATACCGATATTTCGACCAACAATGTAACCAACAGCAATTAGGGCGGGAGAGAGGTCAGTGCCCAGTCCAAAGATTGCTCCTTTTCCAATTGGTAATTTAATTGCTCCAGTTAGAGCTGGTGCCCACAATTGAAATCCTTGAGCTGCTAATTTCATGATTCCACCAACTAGTCCTGCTTTGCCAATTAATTTCATTCCGGATTTTGCCGTTTCACCGGCCTCACCTTCTTGATTTCTATCACCGGCTTTCAAAACTGCCGCAGTTGCGATACCTTCCGGGAAAGTCAGTTTAGCTTCAATGATTAAGGCGCGGCGTAAAGGGACAGTAAATAATACACCAATTATACCACCGATACTTGCGATTTTGGCAACTTCAAAATAGTTAAATTCTGTCCAGTAACCCATTAAAACAAGAGCAGGAATTGTGAAAATTACACCCGCTGCAAGCGATTCGCCTGCTGAAGCAGCTGTTTGAACAATATTATTTTCAAGTATATTTGAACGTTTGAATAATCGCAGAACCCCCATTGAAATAACAGCTGCGGGGATTGAGGCAGATACTGTCATACCGGCAAATAAACCAAGGTAAGCATTTGCACCTGCCATAATCATCGATAGAATAACTCCGAGAAAAATTGCTTTGATTGTGATTTCCGGAAGTGGCTTATTAGACATTTAGTTTTTCTTTGATTAATTAACGTTCAAAATAGATAGAAAATAATGTTTGATACAAGCATGCTCTTTCTGAAGTTATTTGTTTTTCAATACATAAAATCTTGCTAATTTGAAAAATGAATAGTAACGAAATACGGCAATCTTTTATCAATTTTTTCAAGGATAAAAATCATTCAGTGGTGCGGAGTTCATCCGTTGCACCTTTGGAAGACCCAACACTTTTATTCACTAATGCCGGAATGAATCAATTCAAACCGATATTTTTAAACGAGCAAGAACCAAAAAATAATCGAGTTGTAAATAGTCAAAAATGTATTCGAGTCAGCGGAAAACATAATGATCTTGAAGAAGTCGGTGTAGATACATATCATCATACATTTTTTGAAATGCTCGGTAATTGGTCATTTGGCGATTATTATAAAGCCGAAGCCATTAAATGGGCTTGGGAGTTAATTACAGAAGTTTGGAAATTAGATAAAAATCGTCTTTGGGCAACGGTTTATGAGGATGATGACGAAGCTTTTGAACTATGGAAATCAGAAACCGATATTTCTCACGATAGGATTCTACGTTTTGGTAAAAAAGAGAACTTTTGGGAAATGGGCGAGACCGGTCCTTGTGGTCCATGCTCTGAAATTCATTATTATATTGGTAAAGATTTATCCAATCAATCTTCAAAAGGTGTGAACGCGACTGACAAATATTGGGAGCTATGGAATTTAGTATTTATACAATTTAATCGTGATGAATCTGGAGAGTTGACTAACCTTCCCAAAAAACATGTTGATACTGGTGCAGGCTTTGAAAGAATCGTTTCTGTCTTGCAAGGTAAGGTTAGCAATTACGAGACTGATCTCTTTCTTCCAATCATCAGTCAACTTGAAAAATTAACCGGTCTCAGCTATAAGAATAATCCTGTTCCATATCAAGCTATTGCTGATCATGTTAGAATGCTAACTTTCTCAATCGCTGATGGTGTGATGCCCTCAAACGAAGGACGCGGATACATAGTTCGCAGAATCTTACGACGTGCTTCAAGATTTGGTAGAATCCTTAATCAGACAGAACCATTTATCTTTAAATTGGTTGATACGGTTTGTGACATGCTTGGTGACTGTATATCCTGAAGATAATTGATAAGAAAGCACATATTATTAATGTCATCAAATCAGAAGAAAAATCATTTAATAATACATTAGATCGTGGACTAAATCACTTTGATAAAGTTGTTGCAGAATTTGTCAGGGAAAACAATATCCGGGAGCCGATGTGTTTAAACTTTATGATACTTACGGATTTCCATTGGACCTCACTCAATTAATTGCCCGTGAACAAAATTTAAAAGTTGATGAAAAGGGATTTAATATTGCAATGGAGGAACAAGTTAATCTGCCAAAATCTGCCAGCAAATTCAAAGCAGATTTGAATAAAATAGATTGGAATATCGTACAAAAAGGCACTGATTCACAGTTCCTTGGTTATGAATCACTGGAATCAGAATCAAAAATAACAAGATGGTCAAAAGTTAAGGATGAAATTGCCATCGTTTTAGATAAAACTCCATTTTATGCGGAATCAGGTGGGCAAATCGGTGATACCGGAACAATAATTAATGACGGAATAGATTTGATCGTAATCGATACACAAATGGAACATGATTGATCTATACATTTTTGTAAAGGAGATTTTGAAGAATCTAAAGTTAAAAATATTGTTAAATGTATGGTGAATGCAGAACGACGTGCTGCTATCAAAAGAAATCACACCGCAACCCATTTATTACATGCGGCGTTGAAAGAAGTGTTAGGTGAACATGTGCATCAAGCTGGTTCTTCTGTTGGACCCGAAAATTTCCGTTTTGATTTAACACATTTCGAGAAAATTTCTTCGCAGGAACTTGATTCAAGTAGAAACAATCGTCAATGATGAGATTATTAAAAACTCTGAGGTAATTCCTTCAACTAAATCATTTGATGATGCAAAAATGGAAGGTGCCGAAGCATTATTTGGTGAAAAATATGGAGATGATGTAAGAGTCATTACAATTGTAAAATTTCTAAAGAATTGTGCGGCGGAACACATGTCAATCGTACTGGTGATATTGGATTATTTAAGATTATTGAGGAATCTTCCCTTGCCGCTGGAGTTAGAAGAATTGTAGCAATTACCGGAAAAGAAGCAGTTAAATTTGTTCAAAACCAAAGTTATGTAATAGCAGAGTTGCAAGAAGTACTACATTGCTCACAAGATGAATTGGTGGAGGCGCGTTGAACAGATAAAAGCTAATAAAAAAGATTTAGAAAAAGGCTAAAAGAAATCTAGTGTAATTAAAGATTTAACCTAAAACCTTTCACTGGCAAAAAGTTGGTAATGTCAAATACCATTATTGCATATCAATTCTGAGATGCATCGACTACAGATGAATTGAAAAAATTAGGTGATCAAATTATTCAAAGGAACAAGTCTGGTGTCGGGTGTACTCGGATGAAAGGAGAAAAAAAGCCAACAATATTAGTTGTTGTGTTACACCGGATTTAGTTAAAAACAGGAATCCATGCTCGGCAAACATTGCAAAGAGCATAGGTCAATTAATAGGAGGTGGTGGTGGTGGTAAACCACATCTGGCTACTACTGGAGGGAAAGATATTAATGAATTGAAAGTAAATTAAACAAACCATACCCGTAGCTTATTAAATCCAAATTAGATAAAGTAAGGTAATGCAGTATAAACAACTAGGACAATACTTATCAAGTTTATCTTGAAAAAGGCGAATCTGTTGTCGAACAATTGACTGAGTTTTGTAAAACACATCATATTTTAAATGGTCATATCTCCGGCATCGGAGCGGTCAATAACATTGAGTTAGGTGCTTATGATACTTCAAAAAGGGAATATATAAAAAAGACATTTCAAGATGACCATGAATTGATTACTTATCAAGGGAACATTATGTTATTAGATGATGAACCATTTATTCATGCCCATATAACGATTGGGAATCATAATATGGAAATATTTGGCGGACATTTATTTAAGGCAAATATTGCAGTTGTTGGTGAATTTATTATAAACAAAATTGATGGCAAATCTAAACGTACATTCAATGATGAAATAGGTTTGGCAACCTGGAATTTGACAATTTAAGAGTAAAAATCAGATGAGCAGAAAAACTATATTCACTAAAAATGCGCCTGGAGCGATAGGTTATTATAGCCAAGCAATTATCTCTAATGGCTTAGTTTACACAGCCGGACAAATTCCACTAGACCCCAAAACCGGCGAAGTTATATCTGTTGATTTTACACAACAGGTAGAACAGACCTTAACAAATATTGAATCAGTTTTAAAAGCCGCAGGAACTAATTTAAATAAATCAATTAAAATGACTGTTTTCATTACCAATTTATCGAAATATGCTGAGTTAAACGCTGTATTCAAAGAACAATTTAAAGGAATTGAGCCACCTGCCAGATCGGTTGTCGAAGTATCGGCGCTTCCAAAAGGTGTGCTAGTCGAAATCGATTGCATTGCAACGTTATAAATAGGAGTAAAATATGCCCAAGAAAAAAAGATATATGTTAATTGTAAATCCTGAAGCAGGAAGTGGCAAAACAATGAAAGAATTACCTCAGATCGAAAATATTCTCAGGAGGAAAAAAATTAATTATGAATTCCATTTCACTCAGGAGCCAATGCATGCCGTTGAATTAGTGAAAGAAATTGGTAATAAGTTCGATGTTGTGGTTTCAGTCGGAGGAGATGGCACAATTAATGAAGTAATTAATGGAGTACCTGATTTTAAGATACCGTTCGGAATGATCCCAATCGGAACAGGAAACGACTTTGCACGAACTTGTTGTGTACCTCATGATTCAATCGAAGAAGCAATTCAAATATTATTAAACCACGATGTAAAAAATATAGATGTTGGGGAGGTAAATGGTAGAAAATTTGTAAATGTTCTAGGTATGGGGTTTGAGGGGCAAACAAATTGGAATGGCAGAAAAATCATGTTTATTAGAGGAGCTTTCCGCTATATATTAGCAATTGGATATACATTGTTCGCCTATAAAAGAATTCCTATGAAGCTTACCTTAGACAAAAAAGTTCTGGATGATGATATTTATTTAGTTAGTATTGGCAACGGATGGAATGTTGGTGGAGGCTTACAGCTAACTCCAAAAGCAAAATTAGATGATGGATTGTTTGATGTTTGCTATGTAAAAGATATATCTCGGTTGCGGATTGTCATGAATTTTTCAAAATTAGCAAAGGGTACTTTAACTGAACTTGAGGAAGTCGAAATATATCAAGCTAAGCATATTAAAGTAGAGAGTTCCGAATATATCCCATTCCATTTTGATGGTGAAATATTTGAAAAAAGGATTAAAAAGCTCGATATTAAACTTCATCCGCAAGTGCAACCAATTATAGGAAATTGGACAGGAGATAAACGCTTTGATTCATAAGGTGTTTTTAATGGTTCTGATAATAATTTCATTCTCAACAGGACAAGAATTAGACTCAACAATCGTAAAAACACCAAAAAAAGCAGCACTCTGGAGCATTTTACCGGGAGGTGGGCAGATTTACAACGGCAAGTACTTGAAAGCTGGTATTATAA
This sequence comes from uncultured bacterium, assembly GCA_963715945.1. GTDB lineage: Bacteria > Fidelibacterota > Marinisomatia > Marinisomatales > JAHJCW01 > JAHJCW01. The sequence goes on along the minus strand of CAVQSL010000011.1, from coordinate 6,626 downwards.
TTACTTTAGAATCGCTAGCAATATGGCAATCGGTTGAAAATGGTAAGAAATATGAAATTGATAATTCAAATGATACTTATCTGCAAAATAGGAATAAATTTGCTTGGTGGGCATTCTTTGTACATATCTATGGATTGTTAGATGCGGTTGTGGATAGCCATATGAAACCGTTCGGACCGATTATGGAAAATGAAACCACCGAAGAAAATATTATTGATGAGGAGTTTTTACTTAATGGCGAATAGAGAACATTGGGGATCAAAATTCGGATTTGTTTTAGCTGCTTCCGGCTCTGCGATCGGGCTTGGTAATATATGGAAATTTCCTTACATAGCAGGTGAAAACGGCGGTGCCGCATTCATATTTGTATATTTGATATGTATTGCAATTGTTGGTTTACCTGTTGTTATCGCTGAAATACTGATGGGTAGAACCACACAACGAAATCCGGTTGGCGCATTCAGAAAATTAAGTGGTAGTAAATTCTGGACAACAATAGGAGGATTAGGTGTTGTAGCAGGTTTTATAATCTTATCGTTTTACACAGTTATTGCGGGTTGGTCAATGGGATATATGATTGAGGCATTGCAGGGTAATTTTAATCAGCTTACGACTGCTGCACAGGCAAATACACATTTCAATTCCTTAGTAGGTGATCCGACTTGGATGATTGGGTTTTATTCAATCTTTTTTGTATTTACAATGGCGGTTGTCTTTTTAGGTGTTAAAGATGGTATCGAAAAGGGCAGTAAAATATTGATGCCAATTTTATTTATCATTTTAATTATTTTAATGATTAAAGGTATTTCATTAAAAGGATCTGGGGCAGGTTTAACATTTTTACTGAAACCTGATTGGAGTAAAATTACTGGTCAATCTGTATTAATTGCACTGGGACATGCATTTTTCACGTTAAGTCTCGGAATGGGTGCTTTAATGACCTACGGTAGCTATTTAAATAAAAAGACTAATATACCAAACGCTGCCGTTCAAATCGTGTTTTTAGACACACTAATCGCCTTAATGGCGGGTGTGGCAATATTTACAGCAGTTTTTGCTACGGGGCAAGATCCAGCCGGAGGACCCGGCTTAATATTTAATACGCTGACTGTTGTTTTTGGAGGAATGACTGGTGGATATTATTTTGGTTTATTGTTCTTTGTCCTTTTGACTGTTGCAGCTTTAACGTCATCAATTTCATTATTAGAAGTAGTTGTTGCATATTTTGTGGATGAAAGAGATTGGAGCAGACATCAAGCTGTATTGCTCTTTGGCTTCCTCGTATTCTTGTTTGGAATCCCAAGTGCTCTATCTTTTAATTTATTAGCTGATTTTACCTACCACGGGAAAACTTTTTTTGATATAGTTGATTTTATTGCATCGAACATATTACTACCTGTTGGTGGATTTTTCATTGCAATATTTGTTGCATGGATTTGGGGATTTGATAAAGCGCTGATAGAATTAAAACGTGGTGCGGAAAATATTTTTGAGGATCGTAAGTGGTTGGTAACTACTTTTAAAATATTCTTGAAATATATTGCACCTGTAATGATTTTTATTGTCTTTTTACATTCAGTTGGCCTATTAGAGAGTGCCATTGAACAATTAAAAAATTATTGGATCATTATAATCTTGGGTATCGTAATACTTACAATAATGATTTCAAGAAACAGGAAGAGAAAATAATGTTATTAGCAAGATATGCTCCCGTTGGTTCCTTACGATATAAAAAATTAGCGCAATCGGTAAAAACGTTTGATACAATTATGAAATGGTTTCCAGCACAACTGTTTGGTATTTGGACAGTATTTGTAACAGGAATATCAGCGGGGAAAACTACTGTAGATAGATACTATTTTTGGGACTGGAGTGATTGGTGGATTGGTTTAATTGGCATTACTGCAATTATTCTATTGGTAGGAATTTTAGGATTGAAACAAAAACGTATACAGATGACTGATATATCAGCTTCTTCTAAATCAATAGCATTTCATCTGATATTATCATTTATACTTTTTAATATAGGTAGTATATCATATAATACAATTTATACAGTTAATGCTATTTTATATATTATGGCATATTTAGCAATTTATTTAGTACATGCCATTAAATGTGAAAAAACGGAAGGAATAATTATTTCGCAGAATGATAAAAATACAAAAACCGGAATAGCGATTATCTTATTATTTGTCATAGCAATTATAGGCTATGTATTAAATGATCCGGTTATTAGCACAGGTTCAGTCGTAGCGTTACCTTTTATGATTGTTCTATTATTTGGTAAACATTTTCGTCATTTGGAACGTGCAAAGTTTTATCCAATATTTATTTTTGCGATGTTTGTTGCTTCACGTGAAGCGTGGTTTTTAATTCCATTGATATTATTATTTTTTATTTTACGTAGTTATAACTATTTACGATATCAAAAAGCCTATCCTACTTTTGGCGTATCAGATGATCGAAGTTGAAAAAGATGTCTGTGACTTTTGTGGTGCTTGTGTAGCTGTCTGTCCAGTTGATTGCATTGAATTATTCGAAAAAGATATCGACATTGACTCCATTAAGTGTACAGAATGCAAATTGTGTATCTATGTTTGTCCCGTGGAAGCATTGAGTTATGTGGCATACGAATCAGTATGATATAATAGTAGTCGGTGCAGGTCCCTCCGGCTCAACATTCGCGCGAGTCGCAGCAACTGGTGGTCTTTCCGTTTTGCTGTTAGAAAAAAAGAAGGAAATTGGTATTCCGGTAAGATGCGGTGAAGGTGTAATTGAGTCTGAATTACGACTATTTCATGAACCACGTTCTGAATGGATAGTAACAACAATTGATAAATTTTGTTTTGTTGCGCCGAATGGCAAGAGTATCAATGTCAAATTCAAAGAAAAGGGTCTTATTTTAGATCGTAAAGTGTTTGACAATGATTTAGTAAAATATGCCAAAGAAGAAGGTGCAACGATTATTACAAATGCTTATGTGAATGGTCTATTGTTCAAAGGAGATAGAGCCGTTGGTATCAAATGTGTCTGTGATGGTGAGTCATTCGAAATAAGATCAAAAATTGTCGTAGGCGCGGACGGCGTTGAGAGTCGCATTGGAGGATTTGCAGGAATAGACACTAAATTAAACATTAATAGTATCGATTCTGCGTATCAGAAAACAATTTCGGGTATTGAAGTAGATGAGAATACCTGTACTTTTTATGTTTCCAATGAATTGGCACCAGGAGGATATATATGGATTTTCCCCAAAAGTAAATATTCAGCTAATATTGGAATAGGAATTTCGGGGAAAGCTTCTATAAATGGAGGATCTTCAAAATACCGATTGGATAAGTTTATCAATTCCAAATATACTAACCATAAAGTAGAATCAATTGCCGTTGGTGGTATTCCGCTTTCAAAACCAATTAATAAAATGTTTTCTGACAGTGTTATGTTAGTTGGCGATGCCGCAAGAACTGTGAATCCTTTATCAGGCGGAGGAATAATTTTAGGGATGAAGAGTGCGGTTCAAGCAGCGAATGTGGCAATTAAAGTAATAAAAAATGAGCTTGAGCCTTCGAAAGAAAATCTAATGGAATATCATAATAAATGGATGGAAAATGAGGGTAAACAAATCAACAGGATATATAGAATAAAAAAAGCAATTGATAAATTGACAGATAACGATCTGAATAAGATCATTGAAAAAGTAAATAAACTGCCAGTTGAAAAACAGAGTATCGCAAGAATATTTAGAGCATGTATTCCACAAAAACCTTCTCTATTAATTGATGTTGCTAAAGTTTTTATGGGTTATTAGTGAATCTAAATAACCTATTAAAAACAATAGATCTATCAGATTTTGTAGCCTTAGATTTTGAAACCACGGGTATTGATCCTATAAACGATAGAATCATAGAAGTTGCCGCAATTCGATTTACCGATGGTATTGCGTCCGATAAATTTGTCAGTTTAGTTAATCCTGGTCGAGAAATCCCTGATTTTATTACCAATATTACTAATATCTCAAATGAAATGGTCAATAACGCACCGCCTGAAGAAGATATTGTCAAGGATTTATTCAAATTTATTGATGCATCACCAATTATTGCCCACAACACTCCATTTGATATTGCCTTTCTCAAAGAATTAGCTAAAAGACATAATGTAAATTTTATTGAACCGAATTTATATGACTCATTGCCACTAGCAAGAACATTTTTATATCATTTGTCGGCATTTAATTTGGGCGTAGTGTCTGAATATTATGGATTATCAGCTGAAGGATCGCATCGTGCGGAAAAAGATACCGAAAACTGTGGAATTGTATTTCTAAATCTCGTGGAAGAGGCGGCAAGTTATCCTTTGCACATTATTTCGAAAATATTGGCACTTTTAAAAAGTACTGAATTGCCGAATAAAATGCTGTTTGTCAATATTGCGAACGAATTGACTAAGGTGGGTGAATTAAAGAAAGGATTGACAAAATCTATAGAGACACATGCTATCTACGATAATATATATTTGCATAACGGAGAAAACGCGATTGGCAATGTTCGTGCCGAAGAAATGTTTGGCGAAGGCGGAATTCTAAATAAAGTATTAGATGGATATGAAAAACGCTCTCAGCAAATTGAGTATTCAAATTTTGTTGATGAAATTATTAGCGGTGAAGAAAAAATAGGCGTTGTAGAAGCAGGGACCGGATTAGGAAAATCTTTTGCGTATTTATTCCCTGCTTTAAAGCGAACCGAACAATTTATTGAAAATGGTCCTGTAGTAATATCTTGCCATACAAAAAATTTACAAGATCAGTTATTTTATAAAGATTTGCCAATTGTTGCTGAGTCATTGGGCATTCCGGTTAAGGCAGTAAAATTAAAAGGTAGAAATAACTACATCTGCTTAACGCGATTAAATTGGCTTATTGCTGATGCAGCAAAAACACTTTCGGAAAGAGAAATTGAAAAGATATTGCCATTGTTGGTTTGGTTGGAGTGGACAAATACCGGTGATCTATCCGAATGTAATGGTTTTTGGAATTCGCGACCTGGTAAAATTGCTTTTTTAGTGCAGAGTGAACCTGGTTTTTGTACAACAAAATTATGTGCTCGCCACAATGGATGCTATTTTGGAAGGATTAGACGCGATTTAATAGAGGCTTCGATAATAATCGTCAATCATGCTCTATTATTGTCAGAAATTATGATGCCGGGATTTCTGCCGATGTTTAATACGGTCATCATAGATGAAGCTCATAATTTAGTCCCGGTCGCATATAGCCAGTTAAGCCACGAAATGGATCAAATTGGTTATGTATCGTACCTCCAGAGTATAGATCCAAAATATCGAGGAAATACGCGTTGGAATAATATTTTAAGCGCCATTGGAGGTATACATCCAGAGTTTATCGCTTTACAAAAAGCGATGAGCGAGGAAGTAGTCTGTGCAATAGAATTCTTAATAGCATTTTTTGAAAAATATAGCAAAAATGTTGATTCAGAATTCAATAGAAATTCTGTATATATTCAAAAAATGATAATTAACAAATTGGAAGAAGAGTATATATCGGCCCAAGACGAACTTGAACAGCTGATTGATGCATTAAAAAAATTGCATATCACTATTGAAAAAACTTCTAAAACATTGTTGGGAAAAGATCCTGAACGCAAAGATTTTGATGAATTACATCAAATATTAGCTCAACATAAAGAAATTTTGGGTGGTTTGATAAAGAATGTAGTCTCATTGACAATAGAGCAGAGTCCTGAAAATATTTATTGGAAAGAAGGAGATTTTAAAGAAAGGAACGGAAAGTCTGAATTGATGTTATCATTACATGCATCACCTATTGATGTATCTGATAAACTAAGTTCGTTATTTTTTAAAAACATTCAACATTGCGTTTTAACATCTGCAACACTTAGAGTTAATAGCGGATTCGATTATTTTTTCCGCCGAACAGGACTTGACAGAATCATTGAAAAAGTGGTAAAAACAGATTTTTTCCCGAGTCCTTTTTACTACGAAGATCAAGTTACTTATTTGCAATATGGCAATCGTACAAGTATCACATCTGATCCAGTTGCGATCGCTAGAATTATTGAATTGGTAAGTCAAAAGTATAACCAACGCATAATGGTACTTTTTACTGCTCGGAATACACTTACCAATGTTTATAATGAATTGAAAAACCGGCCGATAGGAAGAGATATTCCTATCTTTGCACAGATATTTAATACATCAAGACAATCATTAATTGATGGCATGAAAAGAACTCCAAATGGCGTATTATTAGGAACATCAGCATTTTGGGAAGGAGTTGATCTGCCGGGTGATCTTTTGCAAATTCTAATTATAACAAAACTTCCGTTTGATGTGCCAACAGAACCAACAATAAAAGCATATTCTGACATGCTTGAAATGACGGGCGATAATTCATTCATCAATTTTGCAGTGCCGGAATCGGTGATTAGGTTTCGGCAAGGATTTGGACGTCTGATTCGTACAATGACCGATGAAGGAATATTTATTGTATTGGATGATAGGATAGTGACTAAACGCTATGGTATCAATTTTAGTGCATCAATTCCGGTTCAAATGCAAATATTCAATGATATAGACGAATTGGAATA
>CAVQSL010000010.1:0-276890 GCA_963715945.1 uncultured bacterium | reverse complement strand
TGCATTGTTCCAAATCCTAGTAAAATAGTTATCAATTTCTTTCATAATCGGAGTACCTGATTCGCCTTCTACCATCATCTCTGCCTCTAAATTGAATCCGCCTAAATTCTTTTTAGTTAAGTTTGAATTACCAAGTATCACTTTAGATATACCGTCTCTATATTTGATATAATTAAACTTAGTGTGGAATTGCTCTCCATGTGTTTTGTACCATTTAAATTTTATACTATTGTCAGATTTTTTTAATAATTCATGCGCTACCGGTTGGTTTGGTGTACCGTACTTTTCATATCCAAAACCATGTTTGTTTGGGTCAAGAATTATACGAACATCCACACCACTTTTTGAAGCATTTATAATAGATTTAATTATATCTCGTTTAGATAGATAAAACGCTGCAATCATCAATGAATCACCTGTAGTTAAATTTTTGAATGAGTTTAATAATTCTTTATTGATTTCCTTTTCAGTTAAATAAGTGACTTTGATATGGTGCGTTATTATTGTTGGAATTAGGAGATTTAACCAAAAATGAGTCAATTTGCAATTTTCCTCCGGAAAAATTTGCAATAGTATTTTCCGAGTAAATAATATCTTTCCAAATATCTCCTTTAACCATTAACCCTACATTGGAAAAATCAGAACTAGCACTATGAGAATTATGTGATGTAATCAATGAAACCATATCATCACCATTATCAACAACAACTGTTTTGCGGTGATTAGCTTTCAAATTTCCAAATGCAAGATAGCTTCTTAATGTTACTTTATCACCATCTTCAAGCAACGGATTTTTAAATCTTCCCCCTTCGTCTTTATTGCCAAACCATTGAATAAATGTTCTCCAAACCGGAGAATATAAATATGTATTGTCCCTCGTTTTCCGTAAATCTGTGATTATTACATTTATATCTGATTCTTTTAATAGGTTTATTTCCGGTGCTTTATATCCTCCATACAGGGTATTTAAGGGATCAGTCATAAAGTCTATTTTTAGCTCAGGATTGAAACTTTTTCTTGATATCAGAGATTCAGTCAATTCTTGAGAAAGTTCACGATAGGCATAATTTGCAGGACCTTTGAACGAGTTAAAAAGGAACATATCAATAAAAATATATTTATTTGCGTTGCTGATAAGAGAATCGATAGTATCATAAATCTCATGGTCATGAATTATATTTCCGGTTGAATCCTCATAGGTAATATCAGCAAGGAATTCGATATTTCCTTCTTCAATATAATGTGTTTCGCTGCGGTAATTAATCCCTTGAGGTAGTGGTTTGTTACTTTGATAAATACCAACTACCGTTAACCAACCAAATAATATCAGTACAAATTGCATGTTTCCTTCATCTTAATTGTCTAAAATTCTACTATTGAATTTAATTATTATATTTGAATTAGGCTCTTTTCAAATTTATTGATTGGATAATTACCTTTAATATTTCATATTTTAGAATTGCAATATTCTATTGTAAACTTTCACTTCATTTTTTCATAAAAATCAAGGATACAGCATGAAAAGATCGACCGCCGGAATTATTGTTTTCAGTATTATCGCATTGCTTTTATACGCTTACGGAGGTGAATTCTTTGATGCGGTTTGGTCTTTCCCCTCGCAACGTGCTGTTCCGTTGATGGTGATAATCCTTGTTGGAACAGGTGTATTTATAACTATCAAACTCGGTTTTCCACAATTACGATACTTTTGGCATGGAATTAAAGTAACGCGGGGCATCTATGATAATCCGGAAGACGAAGGTGACTTAAATCATTTTAAAGCACTTACCACTGCCCTATCAGCAACGGTTGGGATAGGTAATATTGCCGGTGTCGCAACCGCGATATACTATGGTGGCCCAGGTGCATTATTTTGGATGTGGATAACAGCATTCTTTGGCACAACTTTAAAGTATGCGGAAAGTACGCTTGCCCTGCGTTATCGTGAAATTGACGATAAAGGTTTTACCGCCGGTGGTCCAATGTACACTATCGAACACGGATTAGGTGTAAGATACCGATGGCTTGCGGTTTCCTTTGCGGTATTTGCAGTTATCTGCTCATTTGCTACTGGTAACGCCATTCAATCTTTTACGGTATCAGATCAAATATACTCGGAAGTAGCACAGGTTGTTGGAACATCTCATTGGCTAACGTTAAAATTTGCAATATGGCAAGGATTTGAATTATCGTGGCAACAGATAATAAACGGACTTGTTATGGCAGCTATCGTTGGTATGGTAATAATTGGCGGTATAAAACGCATAGGTAACGTTACCGGTTTTTTAGCACCATTTATGGCTATAATTTATGTATCGGCCGCCGGACTTGTTTTAATCTCTAATTCGGGAGCAGTTGGAACAAGCTTTGACTTAATTTTCCAAATGGCGTTTAATCCACCAGCTCAGGTTGCGGGAGTTGGCGGAGGAACATTTTTGATTATCATGAACACAATGTTGTGGGGTGTGAAACGGGGTTTGTACTCGAACGAAGCCGGTCAGGGCTCGGCAGCAATTGCCCACTCCACCGCTAAAACGAAATACCCGGTGCGAGAAGGCGCAGTTGCCATGCTCGGACCATTTATCGACACAATTTTAATTTGCACATTAACCGGTTTAGTAATTCTTTCTACCGGAGCCTGGCACCATACTGAGTTTTATGTCACTCGAGTCAATCCATTGTTTACTGGCGATATGCTCAACAGCAGCCTACTTACATCGTTTGCATTTAAAGAGGGCTTGAATTGGCTGTTTGCATATGGTGATAAAATAATTACACTCGCCGTAATTTTATTCGCAATATCTACTGCAATAAGCTGGTCTTTTTACGGTGACCGATCCATTGAATATCTATTTGGTGAAAAATCAATTTTACCATATAAGTGGGTTTTTGTTGCTTTTGTATTTATTGGTGGAATTGCCGAATTAGAAGCCATTTGGGCATTTGGTGATGCTGCCCTCGGTTTTATGACAATACCAAATCTGCTTTCCATAATTTTACTTTCCGGTGCATTAAAACGCACAACTAAAAAGTATTTTAGTCAAGAGCATATTCCATATAAAAAATTGAAAAATAATAAGTAGAATTTTGGTTTTATCTTTCTGATTAAAGTAGAAAAGAAGAATCAAGTTCTGTTTAATTTATTAAAATTGATTTTTCACCTGCCTTGCAAAATGCAGGGCTGGTGAAGAATGACCTGCTAAATATTTTAATTAATTATTAATTTTAGAATATATGACATATCAAAAGAACAGTTGGAAATATATCAAAAACAAGCTCCACACAGTTATATTTGAAGCTGATACTCCTTTCGGCAAACTTTTTGATATAGCTCTGCTGATTGCCATTCTTCTAAGCGTGGGCGCCGTTATGCTCAACAGTGTAATTCCAATTAATGCTAAATATGGTAAAATGCTATACACAATTGAGTGGATTTTTACAATTTTATTTACAATTGAATATATATTGCGTTTAGTATCAACAGGTCAGCCGATGAAGTATGCTAAGAGTTTCTTTGGTGTAATAGACTTGGTCGCATTCCTCCCCACATATTTAAGCGCATTTATTCCTGGAAGTGAATTATTTTTAGTTGTTCGCGTACTGAGAGTTATCAGAATTTTCCGTGTACTCAAGCTCCTACCTTACTTAATTGAAGCCCAATTATTGATGAAAGCATTATCAGCAAGTCGCAGGAAGATAATGGTTTTTCTTTTAATCGTGCTGTTGATTGTGATAATTATGGGTTCGTTCATGTATGTTATCGAGGGCGAAGAAAACGGATTTACTAGTATTCCGCGTAGCATTTACTGGGCAATTGTTACGCTCACAACCGTAGGTTATGGCGATATTTCTCCGCAGACAATACTCGGACAAATTCTTGCTTCAATAATAATGATATTTGGTTATGGTATAATCGCAGTACCAACTGGAATTGTTTCCGTGGAGATAGCGCGCAAAAGTGCTGATAAAATCACAACTCAAGTTTGTATGCAATGCTCAGCTGAGGGGCATGACAGCGATGCTAAACATTGTAAATTTTGCGGAGCAGATTTATTTAATAGCTGATTAGTCCAATCTTACTACCTTAGTAACATACGGATTTAGCGTTACTGCAATTGTATTGCCATTTACATCGCCGGCAATGCCATTTTTAAAGTAATCCCTTACCAAACCTATTTGGTATGGCAATCCCGTAATCGTGAAATTCGCTTGAATCCGTGAAGCAGTTGGATTAGAAATTATTAAATGCCCTTTATTATCATACATTCTACTGCCATAAAGTAGATTAGAATTATCGCATAAGACAGTCCAGTCGGTAAAATGGGATTCTCGAATCAATGGCATCATTTGTTCAATTTCTTTGACTATATCAGGAAAATCATTCCACCAAAGCGCTTTTTCAATATCGATTCCGCTACCGCCATCTCGCCAAAAACCCATTCCCTTCGCCCCTTTGGCGATTGCACCAAATAATATCGGCCGGAAATTTAAGCCAACGCCTCTGTTGATTTGGGCTATAACGGCCGGCTGTTGCTGATTCTCATTAATTTGTAATCCGGTAAAATTTTCAACGATTTGTCTGTTAGTTCTATCAAATGCCACATAAGTACCGGTAATATCGCTGATATCATTATATTTCCTTGCCATACCATATGCACCATTAAGCATATAAATTGGGTGCATCCTCTGTCCATTCTTATCTATATCTAAAGATTTAACAGTATTGGTTACATCAAGTAAATGATCAGTAATTTTGTAAAATTCATTATCGATATAGTAAAACATAACTTCATCCATCAAACCGTCATTCTTTATCTTATTAATAGTATGATCAAGATGTTTAATTTTATCAGCATCCTCTTTTGGAAGCCAATCTGATTCACTTATGTAAGAACCAATCTGCAAATTTGAGTATAATCCAGCTTCTTTTCCTTTTTTTATGTTATCTGCTGCTGATGCCCACATATTTGTATTAAATCCTTGTTTAGAGTACGTTTTCCAATCGGAGCGGTGATTGTCCGTATATATTCCAAACATGAAAAATGGTTGCCATGTATTATCTCGATATATTTCAATATTTCCGTATTTATCTACTCGTGTTAACGATCCATTGAAATTTTTAATATTATTAAAATTCTTAATTTCCGATATATTAATTTCTCTAAATTCAATGTTATCAATCCAAATTTCAGAATCTATACCGTGTTTAGGTAACATATAAAATTTTGGAACAAAATACTGAATATCAGCATCATTTGGAATTTGGATATATAACTTATTATTCTCCCAAGTTCCAACCTTGGAATTTGAATAATAACTTCCCTCTTCGTTAAATAATCTTTTTTTGTTACTATAATATTCTCCAAATACAGTGATTGACGGTGGAGGCCAAGTCTCTGATTTAATATTAAAAGTAAATTCATAATAACCACCTGGTTTAACAGCTATCTTATGTTTTAATGTCGCCTTATCGACACCTTGCCAAGAATCCGCTGTTTTGGCTAATCTTATTGAGCCCGGTTCATTATCGAATGAATTCGAACGATCAAATCTTGCATCACCTCCCAATTCCCAATCCTCTGCTTTTTGGTACTTTGGTCGTGCATTTACCGGATTCTTCTTCAGAGTTTGTCTTTACCTGTTCTTCTTCATTAGTCTTGACATTGGTAGTATCACTCATGATTGTTTCGACCCAATTTTCAATTGGTGCACAACCTGAAGTAATAATTATAATTCCCAAGATAAGTAAAATTGCGATATTTTTATTCATTTTAATTCCGTTCACTAAATTTATTGGTTAAAATTTAATATTATTGAAGCTAATAGATGACTAATTTATATTTATGATAAATACAATATTTCAAACTGCCAATAGTGCAATCGATAAAGCCACGCATGTAATTGTGGAGGCGCACTAAACTTCCTAAAATTACAGAATTTAAAGGTCGAACTGATTTAGTTACTAAAACCGACCGACAATCAGAAGATATTATTATTAAAGAAATACTTAATACATTTCCAAACCATGGAATAATTGCAGAGGAGTCAGGTTCTAACAAATGCTAATTCCGACTATCAATGGATCATAGACCCGCTTGATGGAACAACTAATTTTGTACACGGATATCCATCATTTGGAATCTCAATTGGTGTCACATTTCAGGGCAAAAGTATTTGCGGAATCGTAAAGGAGCTACCTTCTAACCACACTTATTCTGCAATTAAAGGAAAAGGAGCTTTTTGCGACGGAAAGCAAATTTATGTTTCGCATGTCAAATCTCTTGAACAATCACTTTTAGTAACCGGATTTGGTTATGAACATGGTGAAAAATGGTTAGCAAATTTAGAATTATTTAAACAGTTTAAAGACATTACACAAGGAATCCGAAGATTGGGAGCTGCCGCGATTGATCTATGCCATGTTGCATCAGGCAAATCCGATGGATTTTGGGAATTTGATATTCAACCATGGGATACAGCAGCCGGAGTGTTAATTGTTCAAGAAGCCGGCGGAAATGTTACAAAAATGGATGGAACCGAGTATTCTATTAATCGACCTCAGATACTTAGCAACAAACGGTAAGATTCATAGTGAAATGCTGAAAATCACAGAACCTGCAATCGAAGAATTAGTAAAAAACGATGTAAAATTATAGATTTTCAGTAAAATTTATTGATTGTCAATGTTTCTTAGTATATCTACTTTTACATTTATTGCATCGTTAAAAGTAAAACTATCAGTGTCAGTTACTCTTCCAATTGTTGTGGAGGGGACTCCAATGGTCATACAAATTCTCTCAAATTCCATAATGTCTTCTTCGATCAAGTGTCACAATTATCAATCCCTGAGTTTCCCCGAATAATAATTCATCATCATTCAATTTTCGCGATAAATGTATCCTTGCACCTAATCCATGCTCGCTAGCTATAAACTCTTCGCAACTGCGATTGATATACCACCTGCACTTACATTAACTGCAGATTTTATAAGCTTCGTGTTAATGCCTTGAGAAAGAACATCTTGCAAGACGTTTTTCCATTTGCAAATCTACGGTTGGCAGAACTTCTGATTTTTCTGACGCAATAAATTGTTCATAAGCACTGCCGCCCAACTCTCCACGATGACTTCCCAATAATGAGATAAAATCACCATCAGTTTTTGAACCGATATCCATTTTTACGGAATTTTGTTTATGAATACCAATTGCGGAAATATTTTGATACCAATAAGTCCTTAAATACATTCTATTGATCGATTACCAATCTCCACCTCAAGTTCACGTACTGCTTCTTCCTGACCTTGAAATAATTCTGATGCTTGCCATAAAGTTGAATTATTGATCTCCGGAAGTAAATTTTGAATTATAACAGCTTTCGGTTTTGCTCCAGTACAAGTTATTCTTCTTACTGCATTGGCAACAGATATACATCCACTTAAACGTGGTGATATATCAATTAAGATTGTTCTTTTCAGCATGAGTAAATACTATTTGCAACTCATCATTGAATCAACAGTAGTATAACCCATAACTTGAATTACTAGCAGTTTATTTTATTAGTATTCATTAAACAGTCATCTTTGTCAATGGCAGTTATAAGCGTTAATAATTGGTCTGTAGACGAACAATTAATTCTAACTTTTTTGATTGTTTTTGATAGATATTATATCAGGATTAGATTTTTCAAAATGTTTTGTGTTTACATTATATTGTAAATCCAATGCTGCAATTGGAAGATTAATATAGCTATCGCCTTGGTGAGGCTATTGATAAAGTAGGTTCTTGTGTTATTCTGCCAACTTCTTCATTAATTGCATCATATTTTTTACAAAATGAATTAAACTGTGCAATACCTTCGTGCTGAACAATAATTAGAACTGATAATGTATTATCATCTGAGAAATCCAATTTTAATGAAGTCAGGTGGAATATCTTTGGTGATATTAATTCCAAAATTATGATCTCTTATTAAATTAACGAGTGCAACGCCTAATCCATTCCAATTAACAGATTTAGCACAAAATGAACCATGCTTCATTTTTTATTTCATCGATAAATTTTGATAGTTGTAGGATATTCTTTTTGACTGATCCTTTTTCCAAAATTAATTCTATAAATTAAAGAATTATCATTTTTTGTAATTATATTGTTCTTATCATGATCCTCTAATCCAAGTGATGTAGAAAAAATGATTTGATCTTTTTCATTGTGAATATATCTACTACCAAATGCTTTAATATTTTTCCTAATTGTTAGTTCTTTTTTTAAAGATTGCTCAGCATTTTGATATGATGTACTGTTAATAATAATACTATCTACTAATGGTTTTATTATATTGATATTATTGAAATAAGGCGTTTCGTCTCTATCAATCAATCTTGAATTATTTTTATTAATAATTTTATAACCATTATTAACAACGATATTAGTCATATCATTTAGAGCAATTTTATTATTTACATTTCTTCTTGCTCCATCATTTAGTCGGCTTAATATTTGGCGGTATTCTCTACTCTCTAATTCATTGGTTAAAATTAATTCTATAAAACTAACTTCAATTTCGGTGGGTATACGACCCAATTTGGATGTTATATATTTTATATCAAGTTCAGATAGGTATCGGTCATTATTTTTCATAAAATTCCATTAGGTGATCTCTAATTCAGTAAATACATTTGATATATCATTCCAATTGAATCCCTTTCGAATTAATAAATCATATATTCGTTTTTTTGTTTTTTGATCTAATTTTGTTCCAGGTAGTATCTTTTTTTTATCAAGCAGAAGTTTAATTAAATCGCTAATTGGATATTTTTCATAAACATTAGCAATAATCTTTTCTAAAGTTTCCTCATCAATTTTATGTGGAATAAACTCAATCCTCAAAGCTAATGGTCCAATTTTCTTGCCCTTTACTTTATCTCGAGCGAAGGCATTTGCAAATTCAACATCGTTTAAATATCCTATTTTGAGTAATTTATTAATTGTTTCGTCGATGATATCATTGGGATATTTTTTCTCGATCAACCTATCTCGCATTTCATTAATACTACGCATTCGATAACCTAATAAACGAAGAGCCGAATTATACACCCTAACTTTTAATTCATCGTTAAATAACTTTTTAAATGAATCATCAGTAAGTTCCACGCCGATAGTAAAATTATGTGATATAAAAACGTCTTCGGAAATCCCGAAGACGCTTCCATCATCAAATATTAAGGTTTTTCGCTGCGGATCACGAACCTGCGGTTTTATTTCAATGATTTTACGCTTTGACATCCTCCGTCTCTTCCACACCTACAAATGCTTTTACTTCATTTAATACTTTTTCTAATTCTTTTGGATTTTCTTCCAAATAGCTTTTGGAATTTTCACGCCCTTGTCCTATGCGAATATCTCCGTATGAAAACCATGAACCAGTTTTTTGAATTATATCTCCTTTTACTGCTAAATCTAAAATATCGCCAATATAAGAAATACCCTTTCCGTACATTATATCAAATTCTGTCATTTTGAACGGAGCCGCTACTTTATTCTTAACAACTTTTACACGAGTACGATTTCCGATTACATCAGTACCTTCCTTGATTGAAGTAACTCTACGAATGTCCATCCGAATTGATGTATAAAATTTCAATGCTCTTCCGCCCGGAGTTGTCTCGGGATTTCCAAACATTACCCCAATTTTTTCCCGGATTTGATTAATAAAAATTACACATGTATTAGATCTACTTACTGTGCCCGTTAATTTACGCAAGGCTTGTGACATTAAGCGTGCCTGCAAACCCATATGTGAATCACCCATGTCTCCTTCCAATTCCGCACGCGGTACTAGAGCTGCTACTGAATCGACGACAATAAGATCAATGGCTCCGCTGCGAACCAGCGTTTCGGTAATTTCAAGGGCTTGCTCACCCATATCGGGTTGCGAGATTAGTAATTCATCAATATCTACACCTAATTTCTTGGCATATTGCGGATCTAAAGCATGTTCAGCGTCTATAAATGCAGCAAATCCTCCAGCCTTTTGCGCCTCAGCTATAATATGCAAGGCCAATGTAGTTTTGCCACCCGATTCGGGTCCAAATATTTCAATTATACGTCCTTTTGGAACACCACCTACACCCAAAGCTATATCTAACGAAAAACAACCTGTTGATATTACATTTCCACCATATATCGGTTTATTATCCCCCAAGCGCATTAATGAGCCCTTTCCAAATTGTCTATCAACTTGTGAAATTGCTAGGTCAATAGCTTGCGATTTTTTTTCTTTAACATCTGCCATCATAACTCTCCTATTTGGAATTTTCACCTAAATAATGTGTTCCTAAAATACTATAAATTGGTCCATTTGAAAACAATTCACTACTCATAAATCTAATTCGATTAATATTAAATTTTATTGGTTCATAACTTGTATTCATAAAATTTGTTATATCAGGTGTATCTTTTGGTGGATATTTAATACGAGCTAAAGTGATGTGAGGAGTGTACTCTTTTTCGTCAATCGGGAGTCCCAATTTTTCTAATTTTATATTTAAATCGGCGACAAAATTTTGTAATTGCCCGATATTCCTTTCTACACCTAACCAAAGTAATCTTGGACTTTCAATTTTTGGAAAACATCCAGTCCCTTTTATCTCAAGCTCCATAACAGAATGACTAACAACTGCTTCTTTCAGTACTTTATTTATTTCATCCGTTGCTTCATAAGGTGTCTGGCCTAAAAATTTTAAAGTTAAGTGTATATTGCCCGGATTTACCCAATTTACATTGTCCTTAGTGGTTTTTATCGTAGTTTTTAGCATATTACTTAAACTAACAATACCCTTTGGTAAAGTAACCGATATAAAAGTTCTTAGTAGACGTTCGCTCATTTTAATAATTGTAATCTTAACATATTCAAAGCAGTCTGAGTGCTTAATAATTTATTAGCTTTTCTATCTTTTAGAAATTGAAATCGTTTAACAATTAGTTTATCCTTTATCGCTAACCCAATATAAACCAAACCGACCGGTTTCTCATCAGTTCCTCCAGTGGGTCCGGCTATGCCGGTTATTCCAATACCGATATCTGTTTGAAACTTTTCCTTAATTCCCCTGAGCCATTTCCCCTGCTGTTTCTTCACTAACAGCACCATACTCGATTAATGTATCTTGTTTCACCCCAACTTTTGATACCTTTACATCATTACTGTAACTAATAACTCCGCCAAGCATATATTGTGAACTTCCCGAAACATTTGTCAACCGATGTGCCAAAAGTCCACCTGAACAAGATTCTGCAGTAGATATTGTTAAGTTTCTACCAATAAGCAATTTAGCCACAACACCCTCAAGTATTTCATCATTGCAGCCATATATTTTCTCAGCTAATATTTCTCTAATCTCATTTACAAATTGATCTAATAACTTCCTATCTCTCGAAAATAATCGTATATCTACTCTATACAGTTTAGGTAGAAATGCAATTTTTACTTTTTTATTATATTTTTCTATTAGGTGTTCTAGCTTTTCGGCAATTGCTGATTCACCTATTCCAATTGTACGCATCGTTTTAGTATGTATATCATTTCCAGAATCAGTTTTAATAATTGGAATTATAGCTGATTGCATCATTGCCTTCATTTCTGTTGGGACTCCAGGTAGTGCGAAATATTTAGCACTATCTTTTTTATAATACAGTCCTCGGGCAGAACCTACAGGATTAGTAATCACATCACCATTACTTGGTTTTGTAGCTTGATTTCTATTCTTTTCAGGTATCTGGATATTTCTTTTGGCGAATCTCTTTACTAACCAATTCCAATATATCTTCATCAAAAATTGGTTTTGAATTAAAATATTTATAAAACGCAGATGGCGTAACATCATCGTGTGTAGGACCCTAATCCACCTGTAACAATTATATGAGTAAACTTCTCTTGAGTAAGATAGGTTGCAAATATTTAACAATTTCTTCTCTATTGTCACCAATTGTTATGCTGGTATCAACTTCTACTCCAACACTAAGTAATTGCTGACCAATCCATGCTGCATTCGTATTTAAAGTAAATCCGGTTAGAATTTCATCACCGATTGTTAAAACAGCTAGTTTCATACAATCAATGCACGTAATACACTGATGATTGCTAATGCATAAATACCTGCCAACACGTCATCCGCCATTATTCCAAACCCACCTTTAATTCTATCTAATGCACTTATTGGATATGGTTTCCAAATATCAAATACCCTAAAAAGTAAAAATGCAACTAATCCCCACAACACTGTTTTTGGAAGAAATAATAATGCTATCCACTGTCCAACCCATTCATCTATTACTATAATCGATGGATCTTTTGTCGATAAATAGCTTTCAGTAATGCTTGAGATATAAACGCCAAGTGCAAATATTATTACAATTAACACAATAAATGTAAAGGTTGAAGTTAAACCTACGATCAAATACCATGTTGCTAAAGCAGCAAAACTACCCCATGTTCCTGGTGCAATGGGAAGATATCCAATTTTAAATACAGTTGATAACCAATTTGCTAGTTTAATTTTCATAAATTGATGAATAATACATCCGTGCAAAGAGATTTAGTCTAAGTTAGAAAGTTTTTAATAATCAAACGATTCTTATATAAATATGATATACCTGTCCATATGGTAAAACCGGTAGCTAGTAAAGCGATATAATAAATGATTCTATTAACTAATATAAAATCAATTACTTCTCTTAGCCAACTATAACTGAAGATTTGTATGCTTAAAAATAGTAGAATAAATATAATGACTGATATCTGTGTCGTAGTTTTCGCCTTGGCAATCTTGCTAGTAATCATTGTTAAGCCCTTTGACTCCATTGCCATGCGCAAGCCTGTTACGAACAAATCACGAAATATAATTAGTACAACCATCCAAAATGGTACAAGTTTCATAATTGCAAATGAAATGAATGCCGAACTAACTAATATTTTGTCAGCTAAGGGATCAAGAAATTTGCCATGACGTGTAACTTGGTTGTATTTTCTTGCATAATATCCATCTATAGCATCAGTAATGCTAGCAACGATAAATATGAATAAGGCCCATATCCTGGCATACTTATTTTCATAAAATAAACAGATTATAAATAATGGTGTTAATAATATTCTAAATATTGTTAACACATTAGGAATGTTTATCTTCATAAACTTGTCCTTCCTTCTAAAGCTCGAGTTAGGGTTGCTTCATCAGTGTATTCGATTGCACTTCCTACTGAAATTCCCCGTGCTAATCGAGTTATTTTAATATTTTTTCCACTAAAAAGTTTATTGATATATAAAGCTGTTGTATCTCCCTCTATACTTGGATTGGTAGCAAGGATAACCTCTGTATTTTCTTTAACTCTGTCGATTAATTTATTAAGATTTATATCATCAGGTCCAATTCCATCTAAAGGTGAGAGAATCCCTCCAAGTACATGATAGACGCCTCTATACGAGCTCGATCTTTCAAAGACAAAGATATCTTGCGAATCTTCAACGACGCAAATCATATCTTGATTTCTTTTAGGATCAGTGCAGATGTTGCATGGATCATTTTCAGTTATTCCACCACAAATCGTGCAAAATCTAATCTTTGTCTTGACTTTAATAATTGCTTCCGCAAGTTCTGCAGCTTCAGGTCGATCATATTTCATGACATAAAAAGCCATTCGTTGCGCAGTTTTTTTTCCGATTCCCGGAAATCTTGAAAATCTGTCAATTAATTGCTGTACGCTCTGCGGGTAAGAACTCATTAATCAATTTAGTCCCGGAATATTCATTCCACCTAGCATGTTACCTGTAACAGCATTCATTCTACTTTGCGATTCATCTAATGATTTAGTTAAGGCATTGTTAACTGCCGAAATAATAAGATCTTCCAATAGTTCCTTATCTTCTTTAATTGCATCTGGATCAATAGTTAGTTCTAATAGTTGCTGTTTTCCATTCACAACAACTTTAACCATCCCACCACCGGAATCTCCTGTAATTGTAAGCTCATCTAAATCGTTTTGCACTTCTTCAATTTTTTTTTGAACATCACGAGCTTGTTTTAGCAGTTGGGCCATATTTCCTTTGTTAAACATTTATTCTCCTAATTTATTATTTCACCATCGAATAATTCGATTAATTTGGCTGTTGTTTTATAAATCTTTTGATCGTCTATTTTTTTTACATCGTCTTCATTATTTGATGCTTTTAATTTACTCTTTAAAATTACAATTTTTAATGATAGACTGTAAATTTTCTCCAAATATTTTTCTATTACAGCTTTATTATTTTCCAACGTTCGATAGTTGAATTCATTGCCATTCACTAATTTGATTTCAAGCCGATTTCCTGTAATCTGTACAATTTTGCAATGAGATAATACGTTTCCAACCGACGGTCTTTCAGAATTTATATCATCAATAAATTCTTGCCATTTATTATTAATTCCATCTAAACTAATGTTTTTATTAACAATTGGTTCAATTTTTGATTCAGAAATTGTATTAATTTTTTCTTTTTCTTCACTAATTATGCTTTCCTCTTTAACTACTTCTTTAGGGATTAGGTTTTTCCAATGATAATTTAGGTAAAACAATCGATGGTTGTTTTTGTTTTAATATTGGTCTATTTGTTGGATTTTGAAATTTTCCAATTAGTGATTCAATAGTTACAGTCGAATCCATTTCTAGCAATTTGAGCATGGATAACTCGACTAATATGTGCGGCTGAATAGCTCGTTTTATTTGTGGCTCTATTTCAGTAATAACTTTAGATATTCTTAGCATATCTCTAATATTACAAGTTTTAGCGGTTTCAATATATTTATTTTTAAGATCATTGTTCAGTTCAACTGAATCTAAGCCGCTATCAATTGTGGCAATCATCATATTTCGAATATGCCTATTTAAACCTGTCACAAATTCCTGCAATGGCATTCCTTTGGATTTTATATCAGCTAGAATATCGATAAGTACCTTACCATTTTTCATTTGTAATGCTTCAATAATTTTAAAATAGATGTCGGTAGGTATGAGTCCAAGAACCTTATTTACGCTTTCGATTGAAATATTATCGCCCGAATAAGCAATTACTTGATCTAATATACTTAAAGCATCACGCATACTGCCATCGGCCTTTTCCGCGATAATCCTTAATGAATCGATATCGATATTAATTTTTTCTTTTTCTAATATATATTTAATTTGCTCGCTGATTATATGCACGGTAATACTATTAAAATCAAAACGTTGACACCGTGAAATGATAGTTGCTGGTACTTTATAAATATCAGTAGTTGCTAAAATGAATTTTCCATGATCAGGTGGTTCTTCCAAGGTACGCAACAATGCATTAAATGCCGGCGTGGTGAGCATATGCACTTCGTCAATTATAAAAACCTTGAACTTTGAATTAATGGGCGCATATTGAATCGCCTCGCGCAATCCGCGAATTTCTTCGATTCCGCGATTAGAGGCACCATCAATCTCGAGAACATCCATATTTCTGCCATCAGTAATTTCTATGCAATTTGAACACTTATTGCAGGGATTACCGGGATTCTCCATACAATTCAATGCTTTTGCAACTAATCTTGCCGTAGTTGTTTTACCTACACCGCGTGGACCGGTAAACAAATAGGCTTGCGAAACTTTGTCTTTTTTTAAGGCATTGGTGAGTGTTTGAGTGACATGCTCCTGCCCTACTACCTCATCGAAGGTTTGCGGACGATATTTTAATGATAATACTAAATATGACATAATTAATATTTTACTTTTTTAAATGCAAAATCAAGGTAGGTAATTTATTAATAATTACTGACTATATAATGGAATAATTAGGTCGTGCATCAATGATTGACAAATCGGTTAATCTATAGTAAAACAATAGTTAGCTCCGCTTCAGCAGTCCACCGGCACATGGCTCAAATCTTTTACCGCTGCTTCCTTCCAGACCTGACGGATTTCAAAGACGAATCATTGCGATAGATTGAAGTTTCAACGCCACTTTTTATTTCAAATAAATCTCGATAATGCCGCTCACTGATTTTCAATCCTGCTATAGCGGATTGCAGGTTACAGGGCACCGCTAACTCCCCATCTAGCACGACCAATTGTATTTTTTATTGTGGAGCCGACGGGGATCGAACCCACGACCTCAGCATTGCGAACGCTGCGCTCTCCCAACTGAGCTACGGCCCCAATATCCAAAATTACGGATTAATAATTATATATTACAATTCAATGAAGGTAAATCTATATAAAAATGCCAATTGATCTAATTACAATAATCCAATTGGCATTTAATTTTATAACTTATATCTAATATATGATTCTACATCAATCTAACATAGTTATTAGTTAGGAATATCCGTTAAACTCCTCTCCAATAATATCGCTATCGTATTTGTGCCACTTCCTTTCCCATTCGGTCAATTCCGGCGGAACTGACATCCGGCTAGGTTTATCGGCAGGCTTGTTTCTTGCAGGTTCTATAACAGATGATTCCCTTTTACCTTGGATTGCCTTTAATTGCTCTAATCTCTGCTCTTCCCTTATTATAGCAATTGAGGGACGTAAAATTGAAGACGAAACCGGTTCACTTTGACCTGATTCTCTTGATAATGATTTTTTATTAGGTATATCTATATCAATTTCTATTTCTTCTGTTATTGTAGATTCTTTAGGAAATTGTTTTTTTAATTCTGAAGCTTGAGTTTGTATTTTATGCAATCTTTCTGACTTAATTTTAGCATCTGTAATCTCTTTTTCAGAAACAGATTTTTGAATATTGGTTATTTTTTCGCTGATTCTTTTTGTTATTTCTTCAGATTTGCTATATATTTTAGGCATAATATCAGATTTGATATCTCTTAATTCAATTTTAGCTTTATTTTGAATTGAGATAGATTTCAAACGACTGACTTCAAGATCATGAACAATATTTGGTAAATCAGTTTTGAAATTCTGTACGGCTTTATTGATTCTTGCAAATAAGGCTTCTTGGACCGGACCACCATATCCGCCATTTATTTTTTTGATAAGATAACCAAATTTCTCTACAAAGTAGATTTTTTCGGGATCTAAAACCCCGATTTGACTATCACTTTTGTTATGTGTTCTCACTTTTCCCCCTACTAACAAAAGGGATTATTTCCCCGTTTAAAAATTAATCTATCAATTTTATGATTTCCTCTAATTCAGGAAACCTTCCTAACTGCTTTTTTGAAAATACTAATTTATCATTTTTCTGAAACTCGAAAACTCCGCCCCCTGACGGGACAAGTTTTAACTCTGAAATAGCATTTCCATACCTTTCCAACAAATCGCTGGCCATCCTGGCAGCTCTAGGTAGATAGTTTCATGCGTTGCAGTATTCAATCGATAGTCTCACCTATGCTCCTATACTTCCTCACCATAAAGCAGTTAATCTTAAATACTTATACCAATTGTATGCAAGTATTATTTTGAAAGTAAAAAATCACGCACTAAAAGTGCGACTGACACATAGGATTGATCCTTGTCGGACATTCCTATTTCACACATTCTACTTGATGAATATCCAACTAATCTGCGTTCTTTCCATGTTAATTGGTCTTTATTATATCGTACCGCATTTTCAGTTAATTGTGGAATGATAAGACCTCGATCACCTGCAAAACCGCAGCAATTGTTATTTTCTGGTAATGCGACTGTCTTTGCACACCTTTTTGTAATTATCTCCATTAATAACATATGATCCATTTTTTGTGTTGAGCAAGTTGGATGTAGAACAATTTCTTTATCGAGTGGTTCAATATCCTTATCTTTGGTAATGCTTTCTAAAAATGGAATCATATCAATAAATTTAAGTTTCTTCCATTTTCTCTTTGTTTTCAATGATATATTTTCACTTGGATGTAAAAACTTATATGTGCAAGGTGATGTATCAACCACTATTGAAATCCTACCATGATCGGATGCTTCGTACAACAAACTTATTGTTTTTTCAAACATATCGATTTCTGAAGAATAAAAACCTTTTGAACTAAAGGGTGTGCTGCAACAAGTGTCATCGATTTTATCGGGTATTATTAATTTGATTTCAGTTAATTTTGCGATTTGACCCATAACATCAATTAACGATTGATTTTCTGAGTCTGCACTAAATGCACGACTAATGCATGACGGATAGTATATGAACGAATTCCCAATACCATATTCTTTTTTCTTTGAATTATTTCTATTATCAGTAATCATGGTATTCCAAGCAGGAATTCTATGCTTTGAAATCTTGTTAGCCCAATTAAAAGTATTACCTATTGCTTTTGAACTAAACATTTTTGCTTTGAGATGTATTATTTTTGCTAATATTTTGATAGACTTTGTAGTAAATGCAAAATGATTTGATATCCAAGCTGCAACAAATATCCCAAATCTGCCATTATTTTTTCTACGTAAATCTTGGACAAATTCTCCAGTATTAATATTTACAGGGCAGACTGTCTCACACATTCCATCGATAGCACATGTCATTTCTGTATAAAAATTATATTCACTTTTCAGCTTCTTGGATACTGTAGTTTTTCCCAAGAATTGCATCTCTAATTCTCTACTTACACCAATTCTTTGTCGCGGAGTAAAAGTAAATCCTCTTGATGGGCAAACTGGTTCACAAAACCCGCACTCCACACAAAGATCTATTTTTTCATTCACATTTGGCATCGATTTGAGATTTTCAATGTGGATTTTGTTATTATTATTTAAAATAACTCCTGGATTCAAAATATTGTCAGGGTCGGCTAATTTTTTAATTTTCCACAAAATTTGGTACAGTTCTCTCCCCCATTCGAGCTCCACAAAAGGAGCCATATTTCTGCCTGTACCATGTTCTGCTTTTAGCGAACCGTTGTATTTATTTATCGTTATTTCTGCAACTTCATCAATCAAACTTTTGTAATTGCTCAATCCTTCTTGAGAATCCAAATCAATTGACAGATTAAAATGTATATTTCCGTCTTTGGCATGCCCGAATACCACTGCATCGTCAAATTTCCATTTCGCAAAAATGCGATGTAAATCCGTTATAGCATCACCTAAGTTTTCAATATCGAAACAAATATCCTCAGTTATTACACTCGTTCCGGATTTCCTAAATGAACCAATTGTAGTGAATAAATTTTTACGAATTTTCCAAAGTTTCTGACGTTTATCTTCTTTTCTTTCAAAAATCCCAACCAATGAACCCCTAAATTTTTTAATTATAGAATTTAGATTCTCCTCTAAATCGATTAATCCATTTTCTGAATCTTCCTGAAATTCACAAAGCAGTGCAGAAGAACCTTTTGATAGTGCCTTTATATCATACGGAACATCATCTAAATATTGTGCAGTTTTTAAGCATGCATAATCCAATAACTCAAGAGCTTTAATACCTGTACTTTTGATATCATTTATTGCGTTACAAACAGTTTTTATTGATGGAAATAGAATTAATCCAGTTGACTTATAAGGAGGATCAGGTACAGTTTCTAATTCAATATTTGAGATGAATGCCAAAGTACCTTCGGAGCCAACTAGCAAATGCGCAAAAATATCCAAAGGATGTTCATAGTCCAAAAAAGAGTTCAACGAGTAACCAATTGTATTTTTAATACGATATTTATCTGTAATCTTATTTCTTAATAATTCTTTTTCAAAAATTCTTTTTCTAATTGCAACTAGTCCATCGGAAAGCTCTTTTTCTTTTTCAATAAACTGATCATAGTCTTGTTTATTTGCTGTAATATAAATATTCCCATTAGGCAGGATAAACCTGATATTTTTTAATGTATTGTATGAGTTACAAGGTCTCCCTGTAGTCATACCGGATGCATTGTTGGCAATAATTCCACCTATTCTAGCAGCTTTCATGGAAGCTGGGTCAGGACCCAATCTTCGTTGAAATTTTCTTAATTTTTGATTTGCATGTTCACCAATTACACCTGGTTCTAATAGTATAGATTTGCCGTTATCTCTAACTTCAATCTTTTGCCAATTATATGCAATTTCTACAATTATTCCATTGGTTACTGCTTGTCCGGAAAGTGACGTGCCACTTGCTCTGAACGTAACTGATTTATTATTATCATGAACATATTTAAACAATTGTTGTATATCAGAGTCATTCTGGGGACGAACAACAAATTCGGGCAACATTCGATAAATACTTGCATCTCGAGAGTAAGCTAATCTGTCAATTTGACGATCTAAAATAATATGTTTATTTAAATAATCAGTTATTTTCATTGATTTTTGGATGAAATAGTTAACTTACTAATTATCAGATACTTGATAATTAGGTGACTCTTTAACTATTTTTACTTCATGAGGATGGCTTTCTTTGGCTCCTGCCGCAGAAATTTGTATAAATTTTGAATTTTCCCCGAATTCTTTAATGGTTTTAACTCCACAATACCCCATTGCAGACCTAACACCACCTAATAATTGATGAATTGCATTACTTGCAGCACCTCTGAATGGAACCATACCCTCTATGCCCTCAGGTACTAATTTGGTTGCCTCAGTCCCTTCTTGAAAATACCTATCACCACTACCATGACTCATTGCACCTAAAGATCCCATTCCGCGATATGCTTTGTATTGCCTGCCTTCGTATAATATTGTTTCCCCGGGACTTTCTTCCATACCGGCTAATAGACTGCCTAACATTACAGCATCAGCACCAGCCGCAATTGCTTTAGCGATATCTCCGCTATACCGAATACCTCCGTCAGCGATTACAGGAACATCATGTTTTCTAGCTTCATCAACTCCATCCATTATAGCCGAAAGCTGCGGAATTCCTACTCCGGCAATAATTCTTGTAGTGCAACTAGCACCGCCACCGATTCCAATTTTCACAGAATCCACTCCGCTTTCGATTAATGCCTTAGTTCCATTTCTCGTAGCAACATTGCCTGCAATCAGAGCAGTATTGCCAATTTTAGATTTAATTTTTTCAATAGTTTTTAAAACTCCCTTGGAGTGGCCATGAGCTGTATCGATTACCACTGCATCTACACCAGCTTCGTTCAAAGCAATCGCTCTTTCAATAGCATCATTACCAACACCAACAGCCGCTGCAACACGCAATCTTCCTCTATCATCTTTGCAGGAATTAGGGAATTCTTCATTTTTTTGAATATCTTTTACAGTAATCAAACCAACTAATGCACCATTTTTATCGACAACTAATAATTTTTCTATTCGATGTTTCTGCAAAATTTCCTTTGCAGTCTCCAAAGTGGTACCAATTGGAACTGTAATTAAATTTTTAGATGTCATTCTTTTTGTAACAGATAATGAGAGATCCTTTTCAAATCTTATATCTCTATTAGTGAGGATACCTTTCAGCTTTTTCCCCTGAATCACGGGAAGTCCGCTAATATTATATTTTGTCATTAATATTTTTGCATCGCCAATAGACTGAGATAAATCTAGTGTTATCGGATTTATAATCATTCCGCTTTCCGATCGCTTAACAATATCAACCATTTCAACTTGTTTAATAATACTTAAATTTTTGTGTATAACGCCAATCCCTCCGGCCCGCGCTAATGCGATTGCCATTGCGGACTCAGTAACCGTATCCATTGCTGCACTTAAAATTGGAATATTTAACTTAATCGACTTAGTTAATCTAGTTGATAAATCAACATCTCGTGGCAGGACAGATGATTTCTGAGGAACGAGTAACACGTCATCAAAAGTTAGGGCATATACAAATGGAGGACGATTTGTCATTATGAATTAGCTGATTTTAACTTTTTTTAATACTGCTTTTACGATTTTACCTGAACGAATTAATTCAGCGATTACTTCTAAATCTTTACTATACGAATGATCGCCATTTTGAATCTTAATATTTTTATTAATTAAATCTAAAACCGGTTTAGTACCTAAACCCTGTTTAAGTTTCTTATGAAATAATATTGTCGCGCGAGCAGCAACTAGTAATTCGGCAGCCAAGATATAAGTTACGTTCTCAATAATTCTCAATGCTTTTCGACCTGCCCATGGGGCCATGCTAACTATATCTTCTTGTCCGGCGGAAGTTGATATTGAATCAACGCTCGCCGGATGAGCTAATGTTTTATTTTCAGATGCTAAAGCAGCAGCCGTAACGTGAACGATCATACAACCTGATTCGATACCGGGATTACTTACAACAAAAGGAGGAATTGCCGGTTCAATACCTTTCATAAAATAATTAATACGTCTTTCTGAGATTGCACCGATCTCGCTCATTGCAATAGCAAGATTATCCATCGCTTGAGCGACATATTCTGCATGAAAATGACCTGAACTATGCACAGTACCATCAGGCAATATCAATGGATTGTCACTCACACTATTAATTTCCTGCTCTACAAATTGTTTGCTATTTTGAAATGATTCTCGACAAGCTCCGTGGATATGAGGAATACAACGCATGCTATATGGATCTTGGATTTTTTCACAACTGTTATGCGATGCAACTATTTCACTATATTTCAGCAAATTCCAAATATTATTTGCAACTAATTGTTGACCTTTATGATCTTTTAATTGATGAATATCTGCATTAAATACTTTTTTAGAGGATAAACTTGCTTCAACAGATAAAGCTCCAATAATATCTGCTGTACGTAATAATGTTTCAGCTTCGCTAAGTGCTTTTACTGCGAAGGCTGTTGAGACTTGAGTTCCATTGATCAAACTTAACCCTTCTTTAGGATGCAATTTAATTGGTTCTAATCCAACTTCCTTCAATGCCAACAAACTTGGAATAACTCGATCTTGAAAATGTACTTCCCCCTCACCGATGAATGCCAGTGCCATATGTGCCATTGGAGCAAGATCGCCACTTGCCCCAACTGATCCTTTCCGAGGAATTACAGGCAAGATATCATGATTTAGAAATTGGATGATTTGATCGGCTACGGCTTGTCTAATTCCGCTAACACCTTTTGCATAAGTCAATAATTTTAAGAACATTATAATCCGAACTAATCCAAAATCTATTGGCTTTCCAACTCCAGCGGCATGACTTCTTATCAAATTCAATTGCAACTGCATTTGATCTTTTGTCTCAATTGAAACCTGACTTAATTTACCAAAACCAGTATTCACACCATAGATCTTTACATTTTTCTTCTGTAATTCAGTGAAAATACGATGTGAATCTTGAATAGCTTTTTTAACTTGGGGAGTTAGACGAACTCGAATAGGATGATCTAAGAATTGTTTAAAATCTTCTATGAAGTACTTCTTTTGCTCAACAGGTACGGTTAACATAGATAAATTTATGATATTAATACATTGTTACACAACTTTGGAAATTTATTTACAAAAATAAGCCCCGCAATAATTTCATCACAGGGCTTATGGTTATAATCTAAATTATATTACTTATCTAAATAAATTGCTAACGTTAATACACCTACCGAGTTTATACCAAAATAAGTATATTTACCTCCACTATAAGATGTTTCTGTACCTGATGGTGGTTTAACCGTCATATCTGGTTCAGAACCAAACTAGTAAATCCTAAATGGTATTCAGCTGCTAAACTCACTACAGCATTTATAGCATATTCAACACCTAAAAGACCAAAAACAGAAAAGGTAGTAGCAGCATTGCCATCTAAATTATTTTTAATTTCTGTTTGAGTGAGGGCAGTTCCCTGCGGAGCAGCATCACCGGTTCTAAGTATTTTGTTCTAACTATAAAGAAACCTAATCCTGCGCCATAATATGGATCAACTTTGCCTTTATTGCTTGTGTATTTCACCTGCAACTTCTAACCCAATACTAAATTCTTTATCATAGCCATCTTCTCCAACCTATCCGTTGGGTATGAATTCCGGTTCCCACAAATGTCTCTTTGAGTTTGACTAAGTGAAAATGCTCCTCGAACAGCAGTTTTATCATTTAAGAATTTTTTATATCCAAATCCGCCTCGATAATTATCAGCCCATAAAAAACCTAGACCACTAAATTCGAACAACATGGCGCCATCACCTTTTTTATGTGGAACATATTTGTTTGTCCAAAAGCACATCGTGCTTAATAGTACGATGCTTAAGCATCACTATCAGTATTTTCTTCATTATTGTATCCTTTTTATTGATTTTATTTTAGTAATTACTCTAGTTTTCTTGAAAATCTTCTAAAATTTCGAATTTTGGTTTATTGTGATATTTAAATAAATCTGCTTCAAGATAATCCAAAACAGGTTCAATATCCCTATGATTTGGGTGTTCCGTATAAATTTTTAAAATGTTCTTTTAAATTATTGGATAATTCATCCTTAATTAAAATTTGATCATTATTATTTCTGTGTTGTAAGTCATGAGCTATCCCAACACTATTTTTTAATAAATCATAATGTTCTCTATAATATTGATTTATAAGATTATTTTTAATTCCATATTCGCTTAAAATATAAAAACATGCAATATACGCCTTACCCTTGGATGATTTAGTTAAAAATTTGTCTCGAAAAGCATAAAGCTTCGATTCTTCATCTGCATATTGATAGAGTTTGTATTTGCGGAATTAATGTGTCAATATTTTCTGGTGTTATACCAATTAAATATGCAAAAAAACACATATTTTCAGTTATACCTGAATTACTTAGTATATAAGCAAACATACCCGGAGGCATATGAAAATGATAACTTAAAGCGTTGAACCACTCTCTAAAATCATCAGTTGTTGTAGTATATATTTCTGTATATCTGTTGGTTTATCTAAGGATTTATCAAACTGTTTGTAATGGAATTATCATTCGTACAAGTGGAGATTAAGGAAAAATGAAATTAACAAGTATTAAAGAATGTGTATTGTTGATTTTTATCATTTTAGCTTCCTCTAATTTGGTTTACCAAAATTAACAACTTATCAATAAAATTTATTAAAAATCTAATTGGAAATCTCTTGCTATCACTGATTTTTGTTTATTAAAGTAATTTCTCCAAATCTGCTTCCAGATAATTCAAGATTGGATCAATTTCAGAATGATTAGGTTGATTTCTGTATAAAGCTAACATTTCTTTCAAATCATCATAGGTTTCCCTATCTATCAAGATCTGATTACTTTGATTCCCGTGTTGCAAATTGTATGCAATTTCAACACTTTTAAAAATTAATTCCCGATGTTCTTTTAGATGTTTACCAATCAAATTATTTTGAATACCGTATTTACTAATTTCATAATAGTAATTAGTATAAATTTTTCCTTTATCTGATTTTGCTAAATAATTATCTCTGAAATCATACGACTTATCTATATGGCTATCATCACCATAACCGCCGTACTGGGGTAGGGCTTCCATCTCACAGTTTTCACCAGCACCACTTCTGGTTGATGCACCAGTAGGTTTTCCATAACTATTTATATCTAATGCATCGTTAGCTTTTCCAAGACTTTTGTCGGAGCTTTGTGTAATTGTACCATCATTCGAGCATGAAAATGTCAGTAGAGCCAAAACAGATGCAATTATCCATATACCATATTTATTTGAATTCATTTTTGTTCCTATTAAAAGAAATGTGTTGAGTTGAATTAAAGACTAATTTAACAGAAACAATGTTACATATCAGCTATATGTATAAACAAATGAAATTTATTGAGATGATAAATTATTAGAGGGTTATGGTCTAACAATAGTCCCAGACAATTCATAAAGTGAAGCATCTGTTATTTTAATATTTTCAAAATTACCAGTTTGTGTAGAGCCGAATACTTTAACAGTATTATCAACATCAGGTGAATCAAATTCAGTTCGTCCGATTGCATATCCATCCTTTAATTCATCAATTAAGTACTCTAATAGTTGAATTGATCAATGTTTCATTATTTTCAAGCGTTATGGAATTTTGTAGCTCTTGCAAATATAGTTTTCGATCATTCTTTACTTTACGCGGTACGTTATCTTTTAATTTTATTGCAATCGTTCCATCTTCCTCAGAATAAGTAAATATTCCAAGACGGTCAAATCTGATTTCCTCGATGAAATCACACAATTGGTTATATTCGTTTTCAGTTTCACCAGGATAACCAACTATGACCGTTGTACGTAATCTGATATCAGGTATCGCGTCTCGCAGTCTTGCAATTTTGTTGCGGATTCCAACTTGCCCTAATCCCCGCCGCATTGATGATAAGATTTTGTCAGAGGCATGTTGAATTGGCATATCAAGGTATTTGCATAATTTATTCATTTCAGCAAGTGAATCGATAATATTTTTGGAGAGATGAGCAGGATGTGCATAGTGCAGTCGTATCCATTTTAAAGGATCACCGATTTTATCTAATTCATGCAATAATTTACCTAGATGCGTTTTCTCAGGCAAATCCCAACCGTAGGAAGTTGTATCTTGAGCAATTACCAACAATTCCTTAACACCATTATTAACAAGTCGTTCCGCCTCTTCAATAAGACTATTTATGGGGCGGGATATTTGCTTACCACGCATTAGTGGAATGCTACAAAATGAACAACCATTATCACAACCTTCGGCTATTTTTAGGTATGCATAATGGCTTGGTGTTAGCAATGATCTAAAATAAAGTGGATCATCCTTATAAAATGGTTTTCCGGTTAAATATGAAACGATTTGTCTATGATCATTAACACCAAAAAAATGATCAACTTCCGGCAATTCTTTCTTCAATTGTCCGGGATATCGTTCAGATAAACAGCCCATTACGATTAATTGTTGTAGTTTTCCGTTCTTCTTCAACTCCGCTGCTTCTATTATTGAATCAATTGATTCCTCACGAGCTTGGTCTAAAAAACCGCAAGTATTGATGATAATTGTATCTGCTTCCTCAGGTATGTTTGTGAGTAATAAATTAGATTTTTTAAGACCCCCAATTAATATTTCGGAATCGACCAAATTTTTCGCACAACCAAGACTTAGTAAGTAAATCTTTTTAATCATTTGAATCATAAGTGCCGATTATAGATTCGATGTATTCAGCAGCATTAAATGGAATTAAGTCATCTAATTTTTCACCGACGCCAATATACATTACCGGAATTTTTAATTCTTCATATAAAGGAAATGCAATTCCACCTCTTGCAGTTCCATCCATCTTGGTAAGAATTACACCATCGATTTTAAATAAACGCGTGAATTCACGAGCTTGAATTAATGAATTTTGACCAAGGCTTGCATCAATAGTTAAAAGAGTCATTATTTTTAATTCAGGGAAATGTCTATTTACAAGTCGAATCATTTTTTCAAGTTCTGCCATCAAATTTTTATATGTATGCAATCTTCCCGCTGTATCAACTATAACAATATCGGAATTTTTCTTTTGCGATGATTTTAACCCATCAA
This sequence comes from uncultured bacterium, assembly GCA_963715945.1. GTDB lineage: Bacteria > Fidelibacterota > Marinisomatia > Marinisomatales > JAHJCW01 > JAHJCW01. The sequence goes on along the minus strand of CAVQSL010000010.1, from coordinate 249,532 downwards.
ACAAAACTGAGCTTGGATCACTTGACTGAGCATTGGTAACAATGTCCAAATCTAATCTTCGCGCCCATACTTCCAATTGCTCAGAAGCGGCTGCACGATATGTATCGGCACCGATTAGAAATACTTTTTTATTTTGGTTGTTTAGTAGATTGGCAAATTTGGCTATTGAGGTAGTTTTTCCTGTGCCATTGACACCAACAACAAATACAACTGATTTAGGAGGAATAACTGGTATTTCAGTGCTGTTTGGGAGGTGATTTATTAATATTTTTCTAATAAGTCCAATAGGGTCATCAGTTTTGTTGTTTCTTAATTTATCAATTATTAATTCAGTAGTATTTACACCAACATCGGATGCAATTAAACTATATTCTAAATTAAGTAATATTTCCTCATCAATTTTGGTTTGTTTTAGCGCTTTAAGCGATTCACTTATTGAGCTTCGGGTTTTACTCAAAGCTTTAAATATCTTAGCTCCAAATAGCATAATGCTTATATTTTTTTAAATTCGATGATAAATCGTTTTATGTACATTATCCAACTTATCATGAGCAATATAAATGCTACCCATAATGAAACACTCCGAAAATATTCTACTGATGGGAATTGGAATATATGAAATACCAACATTAGTGCAACAGTTGCAGTTGCCCATTTACCGGGTTTGTTGGCACTATTAACGAAACTTGTGTGATTTATCAGATATAATCCCGGCAAAGCAATTGATGCATATCTAATTATAAATAGTACAAAGAACCACATTGGAAAAATGCCCGACAAAACCAAATAAAAGGTTACTGATACAATCAAAATGGAATCGGCAAGAGGATCCAACCACATTCCAATATGAGTAACTTCATGCGCTCTGCGTGCGATGTATCCATCTAAAGCATCAGATGCAATTGCTATGGCAATAAGCACAAAAAGGATTAATGAGGAATCAGGCTTTAGTAAAAAATATATGATCGGAAATACCAAAAATACTCTAACTATGCTAATAAAATTGGCTAATGTCAATATACGTTCGGGGTCGGTTATCTTTGATCTATTATTTTCCATTTTTATTATAATTCTATAATTGAATCGCAAATACTACCAATAAACTTATGGTCATGTGAAATTAAAATTAAATGTTTTTCTTCTAAATATTTATGAAAATATGATTGAATGTTATGTTTTTGCTGACTTCCCATTCCAAAAGTTGGCTCATCTAGAATTAGTAAATCATAATTACAATTCAACAAAATAATGATTAGTGCAATTCTAAGCGTAGACCACGGTAAGTCCCATGGTAAAATATTTTTAATATCATTCCAGTAGAGATTGCTCTTGTTAAGTATTGTAGTAATATTGACTACTTGAGTATTCTCCAATTTACCGTGTTTGATTAATAGATTGACAAATTCTTGTAAGGTCATGATTCCTAATAATTTCTCAGGAAATTGATCAAGATATCCAATATCAATCTGTTTATTGTAATGATTTACCTTTATTGAACCAGAAATCGGTTTTTCTAATTCTAATAATAATGATGCAAGTGTAGATTTTCCACTTCCATTGTTACCAATTATTCCTAAACACCTAAATTTATTTATGTTTATTGTAAAATCACTAAATATTTGATTTTTTTTATCATAATAAAAATGAAGATTTTTTATATTTAATGCAAAATCACCTTCTAGGATATTTTGCTTAGGTATCTCATTTAGAGGTTTTGTATCTATTTTTTGTAAACCTTGTGATGTTAATTTCCAATTTGTTTCACCATATGTTAGATCACTTTCGTCCGAAGTAAACCATATTATTACAGATTCACTATATTTTTTTGTAAAATATTGCTGTGCAACATTACCCTTTAATTGGTCGCTTAAAAATGATAAAGCATTGTCAATCAAAATCAATCTAGAAGGTAATAAAAAAGTAGTGGAAATGTTTAGCAATTCCTTTTCTCCACCACTTAATGTTACCGGATGTCTATTAGTATCCACAGAAAATAATAGTTCATTTTTAACTATTTCCAACTTCTTTTCAATATAATTTGAATCATTAGATCTACACTCAAGGCTGAATGCTAATTCATTATCTATTGTATTACTTATTATTTGTAAATCAGGATTTTGAAAAATTACTTTTACATCGATGTTATTAATATTTTTAGAAACAATATACTGATTAGAATTATTTTCATCATTGCCTATTATTGTTTTAATCAGATCTGTTTTACCTGCTCCACTTTCTCCATATATAACATGCAGTCCTGGTAAAAAGTAATAATCTTGAGATTGGGGTTTATGTTCTTTCTTTGAGTGTAAGGTAAAAGAAACCGCGCTAGTCACGAATTATACCCCTGACAACCCTCGTAGCTGAGCCAATATTTTCGTGAATGACTCGAGTTGCAGCAAAACTTGCTTCTAAAAATCTATTTTTATCGTTCAATAAAACTTTCATTATATCATAAAATTCCATCCCATTATTTATAGAAAATCCACCTCCGGCTATCAATAATTCCATCGCCTCATGTGATTTTTGATATTTTGGGCCAAAAATAACAGGAAGACGTGCAATGGCAGGTTCCATTACATTGTGTATTCCACTAGTAAATCCACCACCGATGTAGGCAATCTGTCCCTGCCAGTAGAATTTTGAAAGTACACCTACAACGCCTAGAATAGCAACTCTATGGTTATGAATATCTGTTGTTTTTTTTGAGCGTATAATTGATGGTGTAAACCCACTTGATTCAAATTTTTTCAAGGATGATTGTATATATTTTTCAGAGGGTTCATGTGGTACCCATAAAATATTTAATTCATCATCTTCTTCCATTAGTTGTATGAGCGGATTAATTATTTTTCTTTCATCACCCGGCCATATGCTTCCAAGGATTAATCTTTTTTCTCGCATTAATACAGTAATTGTTCGATCCTTAGTAATTTTATCTGCTTTTTCTTTTACTTGGTCATACCTAGGGTTTCCCATTACGCGCACAATAGGTTTGTTTTTCTGTTTTAATATCTTATTCAATTGCCGATTATCCTCATCAGTAACTGTATAGATTGTTGAAAATGATTGATAAACTGACCGATAGAAATTTTTAATTAATGGAAGAACTTTGGAAGTATCTTGTTTAAACCTTGCAGCAAAAACAGCAGTATGAATTTTTCGTCTATCAGATAGCCAAACGATGTTTGGCCAAATATCATAAGATGCAAAAATTAGTTTTTTAGGTCGGACAATCTTTAATGCTCTTCGAATGGACCAAATAAAATCGTATGGCAAGTAAATCTTGCAATCGATGTTTACATCGTTAACATTATTATAACCAGAAGGAGAGAAAAAACTTGCTATAATAAAACTATCTTTTTCTATCTCTTTTAATCCCCTTAATATAGGACGTACCTGTTCAAATTCACCATGTGAGGCAGCATGAAACCAATATACAGACTTTCTGTCCCAACGTTGCGATGCATCTTTTAAAATTTTAATTGTTTGAAATCTTCCGGCTAATCCTTGTCTCATTTTTTTATTAAATATAGCACCAATGCCTGCTAATATGAAAATTAGCGGGTATGCTATTAAATTATAAATTATAAACCAAAAATATTTCATGAAATTTCATTTTTAATAATTTGATCAAACACAAGTTCAGGAGTTATGTAAGTCATACAATACTGTTCATCACGATAGCATTTTCGTTTTCCATTTTGAGAGCATGGTCTGCACCAAATATCGTTATTTTCAATCATAATAGAGATCGTTGCGGTTAGCTCCCGCACCTGTTTCACGAGAAGTTGGTCCCAAGATTACAACAACCTGTTTCCCTAGCGCTTCAGCAATATGTGTTAAGCCGGTATCTGCTCCGATTATGTATTTTGAATTCGATAAAATCGCCATTGCTTCACGCAAATTTGTTTTGCCCTGTAAATTTAGTAAGGCAGAATCACATTTTGCAATTTCAGTGCAAATAGCATCATTTTTACCTCCTAAAATTACAAAATCAACATTATACTTTCTTTTTAATTCTGCGAGTAATTGACAATAATTATTTGCCAGCCAACTTTTTTGCGGCCAAGCAGCTCCAGGAACGATTGCAATATATGGATTCTTTATGCTGTTTTCATCAATTAATACTTTTGCGTGCTTTTTTTCAACTTCTGATACAAATAAAAAAGGTAAAGGATACTCAATATTTTTTAACAAATGAGCAATCGGTTGATGCAACAATTGCAATTGAGAGAAATCTTTTTCAAAATAATTTTTACGAAATCTAAATAACAGAAGTCTCTTCCATCTTGGTTTCCTCAAATAATATTTTTGAATTTTTCGGATAAAAATTCTAACAAATTTTGATCTTAATGAGTTATGAAAATCAATTATAAGATCATAATCAGAATTATTAATCCATCGTCCTGTTTTAACCAATTGTCTAAAACCAGCATCTTGATTAAAAGGAATAATTCGATTAATATATTTATTACCTTCTAAAATTGGAGCATAGGTCATCTAGTGTTAGAATATCAATTTTAACGGTTGGGAAAATTGTCTTTAAAGATATAATTGGGGACATTGTTAAAACAATATCTCCAATCGAGCTAAATTTTATTACTAGTATTCGTTGAGGATTAGCAACCTTATTTGATGCGGTTGCCATTATAATTTACCAATTCAATTAATTTTTGCTTATATATCGTATCAGGAAAGTCATTTATTGCTAAAAGAGCTTTATCTGAGAATTCTGCGATCTTTTTATTTGCATATTGAAAACCACCGGTTGTTTCAACAATTTCTTTCAATTCGTTGGTTACTTGTTTGTTCTTTTTTGCTTTTCGTAACAATCTGCTAATTTGTCTAACAGTTTGTCTTATCTGCAGTATTCATGCTGAATACAATTGGTAGGGTAATCATATTGCTTATCACATCTTTTGCTAAATCTTTCCCGGTATCCGATTCATTTCCAAGTAAGTCAAATAGATCATCCTTTATTTGAAAGGCTATCCCTAAATTTATACCAAAGTTCTTCAGTGACTCGTGGTCTTCGGCAATTTCGGATGAAGTTATAGCTCCTAATTCACATGCAGTTGCTATTAATGAAGCAGTCTTTTTTTCGATCATTTTATAATAAACCTTTTCATCCATGCGTTTATTGATTGACTTCTCGATTTGCAACAATTCACCTGAACTTAAGATCCTCTGCAGTTCTGCCGATACTATCTAATACTTTAAAATTCTTCATCTTGACCATATAAATCAATGACTTGCTTAGAACATAATCACCCATCAATAAGGATATTTTATTTTTCCAAACTCTGTTTAATGATGGCCACCCACGACGATATTCCGCATCATCAACAATGTCATCATGAATTAGAGTAGCGATGTGCAATAATTCCATTACTGCCGCAGCGCGATAAGTATTTTCGGTCGGTTTACCGCAAACATGAGCAGCTAAAATCGTCAAAATTGGACGAAACCGCTTACCTCGTCTTTGAATAATATATTTACTGACAGTATCGATCAATTTGACATCAGACTTCAGTGCAGAATCAAATTCAACTTGGAATTTTTCCAAATCAAGCTTGATTGGTTCAGTAATAATTTTAAGAATGGAATTTGCCATTAAGCAGTTTCAGCTTCTTTTTTCCGTTTAGTGCGATTTACTGCAGCAGAAACTAATATACTAATTTCATATAATATTATTAATGGGAATGTCATAATCAGCATGCTTATCGGATCGGGTGGCGTTATAAATGCTGATAATATCATTATACCAACAATCGCATGCCTACGGTAAGTTCTAAGGAATTTTGGTGTTAATATCCCAACTGCAGATAAAATGAATGATACGATCGGCATCTCAAAAATAATGCCGGCACCCATCATCAGCCAGGTAATAAAACTGAAATAATAGTTAATCGAAATATTATTTTGAACATCGCCATATCCCATTGATGTAAAAAAGTTCAGTGAAAATGGTATTAGAACATAATATGCAAAAAGGATACCACACAAAAATGCAACATAAGTAAAGATTATTATTGGTAAAACGAATCTGATCTCGGTTCTGTATAAACCTGGAGCAGCAAATTTCCATAATTGATAAGTGAGTACAGGCAATCCCAAAACAAATCCACCAACGAATGCTAACCCCCACTTAACCATGAACATTCCCTGTACTTTCAATACTTGCAATGTAAACTGGTCCCCAATTTTTTGTGTAGGGGCTACTAAGATATCCATAATTGTGTCAATAAATACAAATGAGATGATTGATCCAACTAGTATCGCTGCAAGCGATTTTATAATCCGCCAACGAAATTCTTCGAGGTGATCCAAGAACCCCATGTCGACAATGCCTTTAGTCATTTTTAGTAGCATCCATTATTTGATTAGCGATTTCATAAGCAGATGATTTTATTGATTCAACGTTATTTGTATGTTGCTCAAGTTCAACCAATCTTTTTGATGTCCAAAATTCTTTTAATAATTTATTTTGTATAAGTGAAAATACTCTATTACGATGGCGATTAACTTGTTTTTTAGTTATAATACCCTTTTCATCCATTAATTTTAGATGATTAAATATTGCATCATATAATTCAGCAATTCCTTCACCCTTATTGGCTGTAGTATTTAAAACCGGTGGTTCTAATCTGAATTTCCCAAAACTATTATGTAATAGAGACTTTAATGTTGTTCCTAGTCTATTAGCGCCAGGTCGGTCGGATTTGTTGATCACAAAAAAGTCGGCAATTTCAATTAATCCGGCTTTCATCAATTGTACCTCGTCACCGGATTCGGGAACTAATACAACTATTGCAATATCAACAGCTTTAATAACATCGTATTCGCCTTGCCCAACACCGACAGTCTCATATATGATAATATCCTTTCCACTTGCAGCTAGAATGTCACCTACATCCTGCACTCTTTTTGCTAAACCACCCAAATCACCACGTGAACCCATACTTCTTATAAATACATTGTCATTCCAAGTAAATTTATTCATACGCACTCTGTCTCCCAAAAGTGCACCTCCAGTGTAGGGACTTGTCGGATCGATGGCAATAACTCCTACTGATTTTTTATCATCAATTATGGCTTGTATCAATTGGTCGATTAATGTGCTTTTACCGGCTCCTGGAGGACCTGTAATACCGATGCGTATTGCTTTTTGCGTATATGGATATATATCTTGATAGAATCGACTGTCAATATCTTTGTTATCAATAATTTGAGTAATAATACGTGACAATGCACGATGATCGTTATTACGAATGCCGTTTAATATATTTTTATCCATTATGTAAAATTAATTCATATAAAATTAATCTGAAAAATACGGTTATTATTATATCAATACAAATTGGTAACAACTATATTATGTTAAACAAATTGATTGAACTATATAGTAATATTATTAAAATTAGCACTGATATATTCAAATATGAACCATTAGATCAGTAATGCAACCAATTACAAAATACATAAAAACAGAATTGAGCCACAAAGGTGATGCCAAAAAAGCTCCGCAGATGCAAGCCTACATGAAAACTGATCAACCTTTTTATGGCGTTCAATCTAAATTAAGAAAACAAATATTTCGAGACGCTATTAAGAAATACCCAATTACATCAAAAGAAGAATGGAAAAACGTAATTTTAGAATTATGGAATGGAACACATCGGGAAGAAATGTACCAAGCTTTGGAGATTGCTGAACGATATAAAATATATCGCAATGAATCTGCCTGGACTCTATTTGAAACATTATTACGATCCGCAACTAATTGGGATACTGTGGATTGGCTTTCATCAAATTTGATTGGACAATTAGTATTAAAATATCGACATTTTGAAATACAACTAGTGGAATGGTCTGATGATGAGAATTTTTGGGTGAGACGCGCCTCCCTCCTAGTCCACTTAAAACATAAAGAAAAAACCAATATTGATTTGCTATCGCAAACTATTTTAAAGCTTGCACACGAAAAGGAATTCTTTTTAAGAAAAGCAATTGGTTGGGCTTTAAGGCAGTATAGTTATACCAATCCAGTATGGGTCATGCAATTTGTTAAAATACATGAAGATAGTTTTTCTGGTTTGAGTAAGCGTGAAGCGTTGAAAGCAATAAATCGAAAGAATGTTTTTTCTTAATTCTTTATTATAATATTAATCTAGATCCAAATAGTAAGTACTAATTAATACCTCAAGAAGAACAGTTTGTTATTCAGAAATTAAAAATTCGCTTAAACTAAAATAATACAATTTTCCTACCTTTGTTTATACTCAAAATGGAATATTGGTAAAAAGATTTGGATATACTTTTCTAAAATAAACTAGCCAGCAAATTTATTACAATTCTGCTTGATTTTCGGGTATATGTATTATGAAGACCCCCAACACATTGTTGGGGGTTTTGTATAATAAGGAGTACCTATGAACGAGAAAACACTACCTCTAATACTGAAGAAGTTGAATCATGATTACCCGGTAATGTTGACCTATGATCAATGTAAATCAGGTGAGAGCCAATACGGAGCATGGAATCTGTATGGGATCGAGTATGAAGGTGTTGAGCGCGGAATATTTGCTGAAGATTCCCTGCATCTGAAACTAAGGAAGTATGGAAAAGGCACACGACTTGTCATCCGCAGGAATCAGGATGAAAAGGGCGAGTTAGAATGGCAGGTAACCCCGGCTAATGGTAAGCGACCAACTGTTCTAGATGACCGTACAAAAGACATTCACCGCCAAGTAGCACTTAAGATCGCCACCATCAGTATCGGTCAGAGCACCAAACCCTGGACCGCCGACGACCTAACTGAGATCAAGATCAGGATGGATAAGTTACTTGATATCCTGGATGGGACCAAAGACGATGAACTTCCATACTAAGGTAAGAGACTTTGTGGTAGGAATAGACTATGATTCAATCGAAGAAGATAAAGGCTATTTCACTATTAGAAGAAAAGTAACGCTCAGTGAACTAATTACCGAGCTAAAAGAGATACATGCAAAGTGGTTCGCATTATCCACAGTTCCCTGCTACAGGCCAATCCAACTATTACCTATGCCTGGGACTTTAACAATCAAGAGGATGGAGATTGTTATCATGAAGTGCTCAATGAACTTGAAAAAGACACTCAAAAGGAGGTGAAACACTAATGCTAGACGAGATCATCAAGATCATCAAAAAAATACTTGAAGCGTTAAACAAGTAATACATAAAAAACAACCCCTTGGGGTTGTTTTTAGCTGACCGGTCAACACAGTAGGATCTAATTGTTAAAAAGGGTAAAATTATTTTAAAACCCTACAGATTACAGTGATTTTATTAATGGGTGGCTAAATACAAAAATAACAGAACAAGAAACGCACTTTAGTTGTCAATAAGGGCAAAAATTGGCTGTTATTGGTTAGTTTTTGCTGAGGCAATATATAAAAGCGAAAATGGAAAAAGGAAATTTTTTATTTTAGACAATCCTATTGTCAAATAACTACCTGCTACATTAATTACACCTCAGTTATAATAAGATGCTCTTCTAGCCTTGAAAAAACACCTCCTGGCTAGTGAGTACAGTCGTTATACGACCACTCCTCCATCTACAGATAAAACCGTTCCATTTACATATTTGCCCATATCAGAAGCCAAATATAAAAACGCATTGGCAATATCTTCCGGTTCCCCCATTCTTTTGAGATACACTTTTTCTTTCATCATTTCGATAACTTTTTCGGGCATATCTTTAATAATTTCTGTTTTCATAAAACCCGGTGCTACAGCATTAACACGAATTTTATATTTCCCTAATTCACGCGCCCAAGTTTTTGTCATTCCAATTACTCCGGCTTTGGTTGCCACATAATTTGATTGTCCGAAATTTCCGTAAATCCCCACAACGGACGATGTATTAATTATAACGCCACCATTTTCTTTTTCGATCATTGCTTTGGCGGCTGCTTGCCCACATAAGAATACTCCTTTAAGGTTAATATTTATCACTCTATCCCATTGTTCTTCTGTCATTTTAACTAAGCGTGCGTCAGCTAGAATACCGGCATTATTGATTAAAATATCAATTCCGTCATATTTGGCGACAACTCTCTCCAACATTTCATTTACTTCAGTCGATTTGCTAATATCAGTTTTTTCAAAACTAGCAATTCCACCATTTTTAATTATTTCTGTTACTACTTTTCCCCCAGCTTCGTGATTGACATCAACAATCACAACTTTTGCACCATGTTCACTGAATAATAATGCAGTTGCCTTGCCAAGACCATTTGCACCGCCGGTGATTATCGCTACTTTATCTTTTAACAAATTATTCATTCAATCTACCCTATATAAAAATTAATTTTTGTATTTATTGATTAATTACTTATCCACAAATATTCGTTCGGTCCTACCCCCTATTGCAGTAAAAAGAACATATGGTGTAGAGTCTATTTTTTGCCCTATTTCTTCAGCTTGCAATGAGCCATGTTCTCCCTCTCCAATTAGCAAGACAGTTTCGTTAATTTGGGGAGTTAACATTGCCAAAATCAACTATAAGCTGATCCATGCACACTCTACCTGCTATTTTAAATTTATCTCCTTCGTACAGCACATATCCATCTACATACCATGCACGCGGGAACCCATCGGCAAAGCCGCATTGAATAACACCAATATTTGTCTCTTTATCAGTTTTATATTTTCCACCATAACTAATAAAAGTTCCTTTTGGAACTTTACGAATAGTTACGATAGGTGCTACAAACTCCATAACTGGTTTTAAATCTAATGAGTGGGGAACTTCATCTGAGGGATAGGCCCCATATAATAACATTCCTACGCGCATAATATCCAATTTTGATTCTGGTAGATTTAGAATTGCGCCGCTATTAGAAAAATGACGATATTTTACTGGAAATTCCATTTTTTGCATAATTTTTAATATATTATTAAATTGGTCAAATTGCCATTTTGCGTAAGATGGATCTCCTTCGTCTGCCGTTGCAAAATGCGAATAGATTCCCTCACAGTCAATTTCGGGAGAATACATTAGATCAAGTAAAATATTCTGAGCATCTTCGTAAGGAATTCCTAACCTTGTCATACCAGTATCAATTTTGAGATGCACTTTTGGTCGCTTATGGGTTCTTTGGAATAAATCCTGTAAAATGCTAATATCTTCTTTTTGGGAAAGGATTAGAGTTAATTTCAAATCAGCAGCAGCCTCTACAAATTCCTGATTCATCCTACTGAATATTAATATGTCACCGATAATTCCATTTTCACGCAATTCCTTTGCTTCTTCAATTGTAAAAACAGCGAAGAAAGTAACTCCTTCTTTTTGTAACGTTTGAGCGATAGGAACTGCGCCATGTCCGTAACCATTGGCTTTAACTACTGTCATTAACGGTACATCACCAACATGTTTCTTAACTTCACGATAATTATGAATAAGCCTATCAAGATGAATTATTGCCTTTGGTCCAATCATACTTTTTTACCATAAATATCTAGCAATCTTTTTTGCATTGAATAAAAATCTGTAAATATTTCTGTAGCACAAGCCATTATCCAACCACTTAATTCCATATCTTTCAATTGATTTATTAAATAAATCGGTTTATTATAATAGTATGCAATAGTTACTTCCCCGTGCGTTCCTCCACCGGATATCACGTCATTATTCCAAAGACATATCAGATAATCAGATTTATTAACAACTGCGTTTAAATCATTGTCTACTGCTAAACGAACAAATTCTCGAAATTTATTGGGATTCGCAAGTTTTCCAACTTCGATAATCTATATGATTCATGTTTTTTAACTAATTTAGCTGTTTCAATTACAGGATCAATTACCGAGTGACTTAAATTATCCTTTAACCAAATTGTTAATTCGTTACGCCAATCGGCACCTTCGCCTTGGGCGTTTTCCATTGCTCCTGATAAATAAGCGATCATTTGGTTAATCTCCTTGTAAATAACAGTCCATTTAAAAATGCCCATATCAAAATGGTTATTATTGCACTAAAAATTACCCACCAATTTATCACATCGCTGAAAAGCGCCATTCGCAACGATAGCATTATTTGCCCAGTCGGTAGGTAACTAAATATTGTACCTAATATTTCAGGGAAATATTCAAACTCAATCACAGTTCCCGATGCAAACACAATAAACAAGAAGAACGACAATACCAGTAAAATGTGCAAAGTTGTTTTATCTACTAGAAGTGCCAGTGTCGTCAAAATATTTGCGGATAGAGCCATAAATAGTAAAAAGAACGGAAACATAACTAAATAATCAAAAAATACAAAACCAGGTGCTATCAAGATTGAATACACCGATATAATGATAACTGTATAAACTACTGTTTCTATGAGAATTACTACTAATAAATTATATAAATATTGAGATCTTGATATAGGAGTTAAAGCTAAACTAGGAAGTAATTTATTTAGAATTCGTAGATCAAATAAATCTCTTGAAACTGAAGGTATCATCATCATCACAATAACTATAATTGTAAGGCCAGGGTATATCCACTGTTCATGAGGAATGTCCCATAATGGACTGACTACCAATCGTTTAAAAGGTAAATTAATTAAAACATTGATGAATATTGGTAAAATTAATAATAAGCCGATAGTTGTGAGTAACCGATTTTTAATTATCCATAAACGACGTATAAATAATGCTTTAATCATAAAATCCCATCCCGCTCATACCTTGCAACCAATAAATCTCGTAGATGAAATTTCTTAATATTTATATCGTTTATTGTGACACCTCCTAATAATGTCATTACTCCTAATAAAACTGAGCGGTGATTTGCATTGAAAATCAATGAATTATTGTCATTAATTGGGGAAATAATATCTTTAACCTTTTCAATTTTATTAAATAGCGGAGTAAGTAATTTTTCAAATTGTATGGTAAATTGATACTGTCCCTGCCAATTTTTCAACATATTTTCTAAATTATCATTTAAATCAATTTTTCCATTATGGAATACCAATATTCTATCATGAAATTTTTCAATCTTGTTCAAATCAGTGCTACTATAAATAATCGTAATTTTTTTATGCAAAGTTTGTAATAAATCCCAAGTGAGAGAACTATCTTTTGCATTCATAAAACCAGTTGGATTATCCAATAAAAGAACCTTAGGATCTCGAGCAAGTTCTCTCATCAATGTCAATTTCTTCAATGATCCCGGTGACAAACGGTTTACTTGAATATCTATGATATCATTTAATTCCAGTGCATCAATATAAAATCTATATCTTTCGGATAAATTTTTATTATCAATATTATAAAAACTGTTAATAAAACTGATATTTTGCCTAGCGGTTAACCAAGGGTCCATATCGTTTTCTAACGGTACATAACCAATAAAACTGCGGATTTCTTTTCGCCTTTTAATGCTATCGAGACCATGAATATAGAGAGCACCATAATCTGGATTGCTAAGTCCGGCAGTCAACTTTATAAACTCTTTCAGACCAGAGTCATCGTTCTCGCCAACTATTGCGACAGTGGAATTATTTTCAATCCCAAATGATAATCCTGCCAAGACAGCTTCACCATCAACCAATTGGCTTACTTTTTTAAATGTAATACTAGCTTCCATAATGCTTGATATATAATTTTTATTTTAGTTATTGGCAGAAAATTACCAAGAATTGCCTAATTAATTGTAAGATAAAATCTAAAATATGTATTTAAATTTTACCCAGTTACTAAAAAATGATTTTTTGTCCTAGCGAAATTCCTAATCCTCTTGCTGAATTGAATAAACCGCCGGTTTGAGTCATACCAATGTCAAAATGATAATGCTTAGCGTGTAAACCAAAACCTATTCCGACTTGGAACTTCTCAAATCCTCCAACTGCCACTCCAAGTCGAATTGGAATCCATTTAGCAGGAGCTAATTTTGTAGCAAATGATAAACGAGGAGTTTTTGAAAATTGGAATTCCTCACTAAAATACTGACGATAATTAAGATATAATTCAACACTTGGTGATACGTCGTATTCAAAACCAGCCACTAAATAAGTGGGGTAATCAGATTTAACACCTTTTATAGAATAGGTTGTGTCACTCTGTACTATTTCTTCAAGCTGATCAGTTAATTCTTCAAAATCATCGGTTGGTTCAATATTCGCATCTAATATTAATTCCGCCATTTCTGAATTTTTATCTTTCCAACTAATAAATCCAAATAAATTTTGAATAGCTATATTTGTTGTAATGTTATCTCCAATTTTTAAAGCCCAACCAAGATCAAATGCCAAACCAATACCATCATAAGAATACTTTGCTATGCCCGATCCTATACCTATAATTCGGTCATGATAAGTAGTCAATCCTCCTTCAAAATGTTCAATTTCTCCATATCCAATTCCCCATAATAATTTTACACCAAATCCTAGATAATTATTATCTAAATCCAAATCAAGGATAGGAATTTTTAAGGGGAATCCATACGAAAGTGAAAACGGAACAACTGCCTGTGCGCTACCATCAATTTCATTTAAGGAGACCTCTTCATCAAATTTATTACCAAACATTAAAAAATTTATAACAGCAGGAGGCATTGTAATGCTTGAATTGAATTCAGCTCCAATTGAGAAGGCAAAATTACCGGACGATATTCCTAAAATCTTAGCAAATAATAAGGGATTAATATCCCATCCCTCGTCACCAAAGACTTCTAACATTTCAATTTTAGCATCATTATCAAGATAGGTTCCGCTAAATAGATAATCGGCAAACCAATTAATTGATACTGCACTATTTACAAATCTAAAAGCAGGAATCGGAATAATCGGAATTAATCCAAAACTCATCGAAAATTCCGGATTATCCTCAAATCCTAAGTTTGCCGGATTCCATCCGATTACATCATCGCCCCGTGCTTGGGTGGCAATCGTGCCGGCAGTACCCATTGTATAAGGGGTCATTATGTTTTGAGCCAAAATAAAACTACTTAACACCATAAATATTAATAATTTCTTCATAACTACACCTAATCCTCATCAGCTCTATCTTGAGCTTCAATCAATACTTCTGCACTGCCATACAGCAGTACTTTGATTGAATGATCGGTCATGAACCGAGTAGATCGAGTATTTCCAAGTTCATCCGTCACACCAACAAGATTTAATAGTACCTTTGTATAGGTTGAATCTGCTAATAGATTAAACTTATCTGGACCTAACTCCACGGTCTCCAACTGAAATTGATTTGGGTTCAGTTGAAATGATAACAACGTATCCGGAATTGTCATAGAATTTTCTTTAAAATTCATTGTGTCAGGAGACACTAGAATTTGCACTTTACCACCAATTTCCATTTGATTTTCAATCTCAGCAAAGAGAGTGAAGGACTTGAAAATCTGATCATCCACTTTACCAGCAACCTTTTGAGGATCACCTTCAAACGCGGATGCTTCAACAATCTCCAATTCCAATGGGGCATGCAGTACAGAGGTTAATACTATCGCCTGATTTGACACTTCCGTACCTGGTTGATCGGATGGGTAGATAGTTATTTGTCCACTAATAGTTACTGTTGTGGGACGAATATTTATCAAATCTTCAGGGTTTTCAATTACCAATGTACCATTTATTAGGACATCTTGATTGGATATTGTTGCTCTTTCTTCATCACCATCATCATTAGAACCAACAATTAAAATTTGGTCCACAATTACCGAATCGGCTAATACAATATTGAATTGCGACAGTCCAACTTCCAGTGTAAGATCAATATCAACAAAATTAACACCAGCTAGTTCATCTGGCAATGTCGGAATTTCTATCACATATTGATCGATGATCACAATTTCAGGTTGAATATCATTTCCAACTTTGGTAATAATATAATCAGGAACATTGATTTCATGTGGTATAGTTGCATTAAATACAAATATTGAATCGCCATCATATCCATAAGGTTCAACACCTAATTCATCATATTTCTTTAGCATTTCCCTTACTGTATACTCAGATTTGTACAGTGGAACATCTAAATTAATTGACCAAGAAGCTATATTTTCAGATTTAAATGTATCTAAGGAACAACCAATTATGAGCGTGAGAGTCAGTAACATGAATATTTTCTTCATAATATACCTCTCATATAAGTTATATTTAAAATATTATCCTAATGTGCATCAAACCAAGAATCACCAACCCCGTAATCTACAACAATCGGAACTGAAAGCGTGAGCGCATTTTCCATTTCATAAACAACCATTTTTGTTAATGCTTCTACTTGATTTTCAGGAACCTCAAAAAGTAGTTCGTCATGCACTTGCAGAATCATCTTCGCTTTATTATAAATGGAATTATCTTTCTTTAAATAAATATTCCTATGTATTGCGATCATAGCCTTTTTAATCATTTCAGCAGCGGCACCTTGTATTGGCATGTTTATCGCCATCCTTTTGGCAGCTTCCCTCTTAATATGATTATCACTATCAATATCCCAAACAGGACGCTTCCTACCTAATATTGTCTGGACATATTTTTGATTGCGCGCTTGCTCAAGCGTTGCGTCAATATAATTTTGTATTCCTGAATATCTATTAAAATATACATCGATAATCGCCTGGGCTTCACCGCGCGGAATACCTAACTCTTGACTCATTCTGAACGGCCCGGCTCCATACATTATTCCAAAATTTACAATTTTCGCAGTGCGACGCATTTCAGGCAGCACATCTTCTATCTGTACACCGAAAACCGATGATGCTGTTCGGGTATGAATATCTTCATTATTTTCGAATGCTTTAATTAATTCAGGATCTTTACTTAGATGTGCCATTATTCTTAGTTCAATCTGTGAATAATCAGCTGAAAGTATTTTCCAACCTCTCTCTTGTGGTCGAAATGCTTTACGCATTTCACGACCAATTTCAGTCCGTATAGGAATGTTTTGAAAATTAGGATTCTGACTCGATAGCCTACCGGTTGCCGCAATGGTTTGATTAAAGCTGGAATGGATTCTTTTAGTTGATGGATTAATTAATTCAGGAAATGGATCTAAGTAAGTATTTTTTAACTTGTTATATTTTCGATATTCTAACATCAAAGCGGGTAATTTATCTTCCTTTACTAATTGTCTAAGTACATCTTCAGCAGTGGAACGTTTTCGAATTTTTCTTAACCCTTTAATGTCAAATAATATATTTGCTAACTGTTGCGTTGAGTTAATATTGAATTCTGTTCCCGCCTCTTGGTATATCTCTTGAATTAAAGTATCGAGTTTTTTTCCGAGTTCCAGGGACATGGAATTCAGTAATATTTCATCTATAAATGCACCTTCCATTTCCATATCTCTAAGAACGTTTACTAGCGGTAATTCTATAGCATGATAATAATCCAATAGATCATTTTCATCAAGTTTAGCATTTAATAAACTGTATAATTGCAATGCGACATCGGCATCTTCAATGGCATAGAAGGCGGTTTTTTCTAATTCAACTTCATCCATAGTAATTTGATTTGTTCCACTGCCAATTAAATCTTCAATCGGTACCATGCGGTAATTCAAAAATTCCAATGATAAATTATCAATCTTATTAGACCTTGTTTCCGGACTAACAATATGTGCCGCCAACATTGTGTCAAAACAAATGCCTTTTACATCAATTCCAAATCTTTTCAGTATTAATGCATCATATTTAATGTTTTGCCCGATCTTTTTAATGCTTTCATTTTCCAAGATCGCTTGTAATAATGATAAAACAGTTTTTAGATCATTATCTCCAAAATTATTATTTACTTTTTCTTTATATCGAATCGGGATGTAAAAACCTTTGTCCTTTTCCGCTGAAAAGCTAAGACCAACGACTTCAGCCAACATCGGATCTATAGATGTCGTTTCTAAATCTAATGAAATTGGTTTTAAGGGATCTATACTGTTAATAAATGACTTTAAGTCACCCTTATTTAATATTGTTATATAGTCTTTTGTCGGTTCTGACAATGGTTGAATTGTATCTATATGAAAATCTGGTAATTGTTTTAGTAAACCAGAGAACTCAAATTGTCGAAAAATATCGGATAGGGCTTCTAAATCAAAATCATTACGTTTTAATTCCTCGATATTACTGTCTATTTCGACATTTGTATCAATAGTAACCAGTTCTTTGCTGAGTAACGCATTATCACGGAAATTTTGTAATCCTTCTCTAACTCGTTTATTCCCTATTTTTTCAGCATTATCCAATGACTTTTCGAGTGACCCATATTCTAATATTAATTTTTTTGCAGAAACCTTACCAACTCCGGCAACACCAGGAATATTATCTGATGAATCGCCCATCAGCCCAAATAAATCAATTATTTTACCTGGTGGGACCCCCCATTTTTCAATTACTGCTTTGCTATCAATAATTTGAGTTTCCATTGTGCGTCCGGCTGAAGAATACATGAAAACATGGTTGTTAATCAATTGCATAAAGTCCTTATCACCGCTTACAATATAAACATCTAAACCATGGTCGGCTCCCCATTTAGCCAAGGTACCAATTATATCATCGGCCTCAAAGCCAACTTTGGATAGAGTTGTAATTTGAAATGCATTTAGCAAATTCCACAAATGTGGTAATTGCTCTTTCAATTCATCCGGCATTTTTTCTCTAGTGGCTTTATACTCAGGAAATTTTTCATGACGAAAAGTTTTTTTATCGGTGTCGAAAACAGCGGCAATGTAATCTGGGTTTTCTTTTTTAATTAAATTTAGAATTTGATTACTAAATCCAAATAAAGCGCTAGTCGGTAAACCATAACTAGTAATTAGTGGATTGTTGATAAACGCGAAATGGGCTCTGTATAGCAACGCATATCCGTCGATGAGATATAAACTTTTTCTTTTGGTATTTTCTTTTGTCATAGCGATTAAGTTACGAGAAGTTATGGCTTATCTCAAGATGGTTTTTATTGAATTGTCGCCATTATCATGCTTAGTATTCCGCTAGTTTATTGGAGAATTAATATGAAATTAACGAAACTATTTATTTTACTAGTATTAGTATCGATTTTACCATTATCTGCGCAATGCGAACCCGATTCAATTGCATCTTTGGAAGTATGTGTTATTAAAACCAATTATGGTGATATGCAATTTATGTTCTTTGAAGATGCAGCACCCTTGACTGTAGGTAAATTCAAGAATCTTGTAAACAACGGGTTTTATGATAGTCTCACTTTTTACCGTGTTGTAAAAGATCATGTAATTCAAGCAGGTGATGGTGGTGAAAATGATATTCCAACTGTTGTTGCTGAATTCAATGAATATCCGCATGTTGTTGGTACTGTTGGCTTAGCACGAAGTACGGATCCAAATAGCGGTTCTACCGAATTTTATATCTGTTTAATACCAAGACCACATCTCGATGGTAAATACACCGTTTTTGGCCAGCTTATGGAAGGATACGAAGTGTTAGAGGAAATTGGTAATATTGAAATTGTAGAACAATTTGTTGGTGAAGAGAAAAATATCGCATTTCATACTCCAAAAGAACCGGTCATAATTTTAAAAGCTACTATAGAAACAATATATAATTTTGTGAAATAGTGGAATCACGTAAAAGTAACCTTTTCCAAACCATACTAAGCATCATTCAAGATATTCCCATTGGTAAGGTTGCTACTTATGGACAAATCGCATTTATTGCGGGAACGCAAAATCCACGACTAGTAGGTTTTGCATTAGCAACGCTGAAAGAAGATACTGATATACCTTGGTTCCGTGTAATAAATAGTAAAGGAAAAATAAGTTTCCCGGAACAAAGTGATGGTTTTAAAATTCAATACTCACTATTACAAAATGAAGGAATTATATTTGATGATAAAAAAAGAATTAATCTTAAACAATTTGGATGGGATAATATAGAAAATGAATAAAGTAATTCATGCTCACACTCTTATGGATTTTATGCAAACTAATCCAAATATATCTACAATTTCTGAATTAAAAGCTGAATTTGAGAAACAGTTTGGAGACGTAAGATTTACAAATTGTACAAATCAAGTTTACACCTTTGAGGAAATTTTAGAATTTTTATCTCAGCGGAATAAAATACATTATCATCCAAATGGTATTAAAGTCAATGAAGAACATCGCTGTGACCACTAGTATTTTTATCCAAGATGTATATAGATATAACAATTAACCAATTTAAACAATAATAATATGAAAAAAATAATAAAATTTGGCGAATATGTAAAAGGCTATGATATACCAGTATTAAACGAACGGGAAGTTAGAGCAGCAGCGGGATTGCTATTTCTATTAATGTTTATAGCAATACAAATGGCAGCTACCGGTAACTTTTTACTCCTTAAATATGCTATTGTAATATTTCTTACCGATATGATTATACGTGTATTTATTAGTCCCACATACTCTCCTACTTTGATTATTGGTCGATTAATAGTTAGAAATCAAGTACCTGAATACGTTGGAGCAAAACAAAAGAAGTTTGCTTGGATTATAGGAATATTTTTAGCAACAACAATGTTTATCCTAATTAACATTGTCAATTCCTTTAGCCCCATTACAGGTATAATATGTTTCATTTGTTTAATATTCTTATTTTTTGAATCAGCATTTGGTATTTGTATAGGTTGCATATTCTATCGTTGGATATACAAGGAGAAAGCTCAATACTGTCCAGGTGAAGTGTGCGAATTAAAGGACAAACAAGATATTCAAAAAACATCAAAAGTGCAGTTGTTAATTGTTCTCTTCTTTATTGTTTACATCGTTTTAATTGTGATGCTATTTAATGATACATTTAGCGTAGAACCAACTGATCTATTTGAAATGTTAAATTAATTGGGAGCATAAATGGCATCCGACCAAGAATTTGTAGACTTTGTACTTGATCAAATAGAAAATACAGGCGAGATCACTGCAAAAAGGATGTTTGGAGAATATGGAGTATGGTCAGACGGTAAAATCTTTGCATTGATATGTGATAATAAACTATTCATCAAACCTACAGAAGCCGGTAGAATTTTTATACAAGATGTAGTTGAGGCTCCTCCCTATCCTGGAGCAAAACCAAGCTTTTTAATTGAAGATAAAATTGATGATAGAGAATGGCTTAGTAATTTGATTAGATTAACAGTGGCCGAACTTCCTGAACCAAAACCAAAAAAAAAGAAGACGAAAAATCTATAGAACTAATATTCTTGAAATATTCATCTTTCTTCTACTAAAATTGTAAGATGAAGTCGCCCCAAAAAACATCTGTTGCACTAAAAGCTTTAATCGGTTTGGCAAGTTTTGTTATAATTGTAGCAGGCATGCGTGCTGCCGCGCCATTAGTAGTTCCATTTCTTCTTGCGGCTTTTATTGCAATAATCTGCATACCTCCTCTTTTGTGGTTACAAAGTAAAAAAGTCCCTCAATTCCTTTCAGTAATTATAGTTGTTTTTGCAATTATCATTTTAGGATGGATATTAGCAGCATTAATTACTGGCGCATTAAGCGATTTTTCCAACAAACTCCCATTTTATCAGGAAAGGCTCACAATTCTTTCCAGAGAAGCTGAAGTATGGATTAAAACATTGCCAATAGAGACGCCAGATGAAGTAATCGGGCAATATCTTGATCCCGCAATTGCGATGAAGGTAGTCTCGAATATGATCGCAAGTATTGGAAATATATTAACAAATTCATTTCTGATTATTTTGATGGTAATATTTATTTTATTGGAAGCATCCTCCCTACCCGGCAAAATCCGCAATGCGATTGGAAAACCCGATTCACCCCTTTCCCAATATACCGATGTAATCAAAAATGTAAATAAATACTTAGGTATTAAAACTTTAATCAGTTTAGGAACTGGATTCACAATTTTTCTATGGCTTTGGATTCTTGGAATTGATTTTCCCATATTGTGGGGATTATTGGCCTTTTTATTAAATTTTGTACCAAATATCGGTTCCCTATTAGCATCGGTTCCACCGATAATTTTAGCTTTAATACAATTTGGCACCGGGAAAGCAATTTTAACTGCAATTGGATTTTTAGTAGCAAATACTATTTATGGCTCAATTCTTGAAGTAAAGATCTTTGGAAAAGGACTAGGATTATCTAGCTTAGTTGTGTTTGTATCATTAATCTTTTGGGGCTGGGTATTAGGACCAATAGGTATGCTGCTTTCTGTGCCACTGACGATGATAATAAAGATTATTCTGGAAAGCAATGATAGCACCAAAGGTGTTGCTATATTGTTGGGATCAGGTTCAGAACTAAAATAATAACTATAATTTATTAGGAGTATTAAATGAAGTACTTGAAATTATTTACTCTGTTTTTATTTTTCATTTTCCTTGCGAATTGCTCTACACCCTATCAACCAAAAGGCGCATTAGGCGGACATTCTGAAGAAAAGATCCTTACAAATATGTACAAAGTTAAGTTTGAAGGAAATCAGCATTCTAAACCGGAAATAATTCAAAACTACTTGATGTATCGTTGTGCTGAACTAACACAAGAAATGGGCTATGAATATTTTACAATTATCAGTGAAGAAAGACATTTTGATGAACATAGTTTTCGTCCTGAAAGAAATGTACCCTTTGAAACTAAATCGTCAAGATCAGGAATTTTCAAAACTGTCGTAAATCCTGACCTGCAAACAGCATCAAGCAGTACAAAATATACCGGCGTCTACTTCATTAAATTCTTGACTGAAATTGATGAAATAAATAAAAATGCCGTATTTTAGTGCAATGAAGTAATGAAAGTTATCAACTATAGTTAAAAAATAATCACCAAATTATGATTGTAAGCGATTCAGATTATATCTTTAATATCTATTATATATTTATCAACTCCTCTATTCCCAAGATAATGGCTCTCAGCATAATTGCTTCTCAATATTGGTCGGAAAAGATGCAACAATGACGGCTCCGTACTTTTTCGCACATAATGAAGACGACAGTGGCGTCAATCTTGTAAATTGGTATAAAGTACCTCGTTTATCTCATCAAATAGGAGAAAATATTTCCTTAATTAATGGAGGACAATTACCACAAGTTAATGAGACTTATAGTTTCCTTTGGCTAGAGATGCCTGGACAGCCTTTTGCTGATTCATTTATGAACGAATATGGAGTAACAATTGCGTCAGATGCGTGTCAATCAAAGGAGGATAATCCTGAATTGGAAAATGGTGGAATTGGATATTATCTTCGTAGAATAATGGCTGAGAGAGCAAAATCTGCCAAAGAAGCAGTTAAAATTGCTGGAGAAATAGTTGAAAATATTGGTTATGCAAGTTCCGGTAGAACTTATTGTATAGCTGATCCAAACGAAGCTTGGATGATGAGTGTAGTAAATGGCAAACATTGGGTAGCTCAAAGAATACCTGATAATCATGTTGCCATAATTCCAAATTATTACACTATTAATAATATTGATTTAACTGATACACTGAACTTTTTGGGTTCACCGGATATTATTGATTACGCAATTGATAGAGGTTGGTATGATCCCGAATCTGATAAAGAATTTAACTTTAGATTAGCGTATGGTAAACCAAGTTCAATTAATAATGTACGGAATATAGCTCGAGAGTGGGGTGCAGTAAATTTACTTTCAGTAGTAAATTACGAACTATCAGATGAATTTCCATTTTCCTTTATACCTAAGAATAAAGTTAGTGTTCGAGATCTAATGGTTGTTTTAAAAAATCATTATGAAGGAACTTCTCTTGAAGATAAAAATATTGCTTCCCCCCATGATTATGATATTTTACCGATATGCAGAAAAGATACTCAATACGGAATGATTACACAATTACGAAGTTGGCTTCCCATCGAAATTGGTGCAGTAATGTGGTTAGCTCCACACAGACCTTGTTCACATGTGTTTATACCTTGGTATTTGGGGATTAGTAAAATTCCATCGAAATTTACAGTTGGGGACTATAATTCTGCATCGGAAAACCATTTTAATAAATATGATGACATAAAACTTCAAACTAATTCTCATATATTTTGGAATTACGTAAACTATGCAGAATCTATTGATAATAATTATTATACAATAATGCCAAGCATTATTGCTAAGAAAGAAGATACGCAAAATAAAATATTTAAAAAGTTCTCTATATTTGACACCAAGATTGAAAAACAATATAATTTAAATCCCGAAAATATAGATGAAAAGATTAATCGTTTTACTGCTAAAATGATCAAAATAAGCTTCAATTATATTGAAAAATAACAAGGAGAAATAATGACTCAAGAAAAAAAATACCCAGTGACCTTAGATATCGATTATTCAGATAAATCAGATCGATTGACTGCAGCATTTAGAATAATTCTTATCATTCCAATATTTATCATTTTAATGCTTGTTACGGGTGGTAATTCATGGGATGAAGAAATTAATGAATCAGCAAGGTGGTCTATTGCAGGTGGCGGAATATTGGTTATACCAGTTTTGTTGATGATATTGTTCCGTCAAAAATATCCCAAATGGTGGTACAATTTTAATTTAGAATTAACCAAATTTGCCACGCGAGTTGGAGCATACTTTTTCTTACTTAGAGATGAATATCCATCAACCGATGAAGAACAAGCTGTGCACATTAATATCCCCTACCCTAATGTGGAAAAGGATTTAGTCAATTGGATGCCCCTTGTAAAATGGTTTTTGGCAATTCCGCACATAATTATTCTATGCTTCTTATGGATTGGCGCAATTATTGGAGTTATTATCGCATGGTTTGCCATACTTTTTACCGGAACCCATCCAAAAGGAATACATGATTTCATAGTAGGTGTTATGCGCTGGACTGTACGAGTTGAAGCTTATGCCTTATTACTTACTACGGATGAATATCCACCATTCAGTTTAAAATGAAGATAAATATGAATAATGTAACAAATAATTTAAAATTGATAATTAGAGATATTCTGACTAATTTATAAAGATTTAACACTTTATTTAATAATAAACCAGGAGTAATAAATGAAAAATATAATGATATTTATGGTGGTACTTTCTGTTGTATTTATGGGTACACTTTCAGCCGAGGGAATTGGTTACGGAGCTAAAGCAGGTTTGAATCTTGCAAATATTACCGGTGATGAAGTAGAAGAAGCAAAAATAAAACCCGGTATGACAATAGGTGGATTTGCCACCATACCGCTAGGTGATAAACTATCAGTTAGACCTGAAATCCTATTTACACAAAAAGGGTACAGAATAAAAGAATCAGAAGAAGGTTACGAGTATAAGGGTAAAGCAAAAATGAATTGGTTGGATATTCCTATTTTGGCTGTATATGAAGTCGCAGAAGGAATTAAAGCTTTCGTCGGGCCGTATTTTGATTTGTATATAGGTGGTGAATAAGTTGTTGAAAGTGATTTTGGTAATTTCGATGAAAAAATTGAAGGTGAAGACGTTAATAGTCTTGGCATGGGTTTAATGTTTGGTGGAGCATATGGTGTTACTGAGAGCATAGATGTTGAAGCAAGAGTCGCTCTTGGACTAACTTCTATGGATGAAGATTTCACAATTAAAAATTTTGGTATTCAAGTTCTTGCCAATTATTATCTAAAAAAATAATTTGTTTAGTTTTACATAAAAAGCCCCTTTTAACAAAAGGGGCTTTTTTCATTATTAGATTAACTAACATTTTTCCATGACGGTAACTGAATTTATTTCCATTCAACATATCATCTTAATACAGTTATTTTCTTAAAAGTAGACAAACTTACAAAACGAATTAAAATAATATTTCTATGCTACTCATCAATATCGTATTTAATTTTGTTAGCAAGATTTTAAACTAAACAATCTTAAAGGAGAAACAATGAAAAAGACAGTAGTTTTAATGATGATCCTTTCCTTTGTGTTAATTGGTTCAGTATCTGCACAAGGAATGGGATTTGGTGTTAAAGGTGGATTGAATATGGCAAAATGGACCGGTGATGATGTTAAAGAAATGACTGATGGAGGATTAGATCAAAAATATCTTATGGGATTTGCAGCAGGTGGATTTGTAACGTTACCCTTAGGAAATACCATTACAATAAGACCTGAATTTCTTTTTTCACAAAATGGTGCGAAATTTGAAGGTTCAGACAGAAGGTTATGAAGCAATAATGTCCATGCATATGAATTGGTTAAATGTTCCCATTCTTGCAGTATTCAACATGGGACCAGTTGGAATTTTTGCTGGTCCATATTTTGATTTCTTCTTAAGCGGAAAGCAAAATTTGAAGTGACTTATGGTGGAGAAACCTTTGATGAAGAAGAAGATATTGAAAGAGAAGATATTAAAACATTGAATTATGGAGTTATAGTCGGTGCTGCTATTGGTGTGACCAATAATATTGATATTGAATTAAGATATTCTCAGGGTCTAAACAGTTTTGATAAAGAACCAGATGATTGGGATGTAGCCTATGATGGCGAATATGAAGAATCTGATATTAAACCCAGTATGATCCAAGCATTTGTAAATTTCCATTTGAAGAAGTAATTCATTCGCTTTACAGAAAAATGCCTCTTTTAATGAAGGAGGCATTTTTTTTTAATATATTATGAAAGATAAAGTATCAGAAAAAAGTGTTAAGTTGTTTAACTCAGGTTATTGTTGAGCTGAAAGTGTTCTGCTTTCCGTGGCTGAAAGTAAAGGAATAACATCTGAACTAATCCCGAAAATTGCAACCGGTTTTTGCGGTGGCGTATCTCATACTGATGGAATTTGTGGTGTAATATTGGGAGGCATACTTGCAATAAACATGATTCACGGCAGGAGTAATCCGTCAGATCCTCGTGAGAAGGTTGAATCTAAAGTTCAGGAATTAATTGTAACTTTTAATAACAATTTCGGATCAACTCATTGCTATAAATTAACCGGTTGTGATATTGGAACTGAAGAAGGTCAAGCGAAATACAATATCAACGAAGTTTACAAATTATGTGACAATTTCGTATTTAAAGCCACTCAATTAACTTTGGATTTAATTAATTAATAATTCCGCTTTCTCATTCTGATTTTTCCAATATTTTCTATAATAACTCTTAGCGTTCTTTTCTATTGGTAAGTTGCCAAATTCAATCAACATATCCTCTTCAAGCTGTTTGGATTTATTAAAAGCGGATTTTGTAAGTTCATAAAATTTATCTGAATCGGTATTTACACATCTCCTTAGAAAATTCTTTTTCAAAAATATTTCGTCTTTCATTAAATAATTGATAGCGTTTTTTAAAATCCATTAGAATAGTCCGATGTAGTTTTTCATGCTCCCACCACAGAGAATTATGAGAATAGATTCCTGTAGGTTTGGGCCCTAAATCGGGCAAAACATTTTCACCTAGTCGGATCGGCTTAAATACAGATGTGCATGGTGCAGAAGTTCCAGTAGCCCAATAAGTTGACTCATTTTTTTTAAGTATTGCTACCATAGATGCTGTCGATTGTGATGCGTTACGTGCTATTTTATTGGCAGAATGTGCACAGACATGATTCATTAAAAAATGATTATCGGGAGTATAATCAGAAGAACCATGGTTTCTAAGAATAGAAAAGGCATCTAAAACATCCATTCTACTATTTTTACTAAGCTGATCTAGTGAACTATTCCTACGCATATTACATCGCGAAAAAGTGGTATAAAACCAATCGGAATAACAATCTGCAAAATTAAATGTTTGCCCCTTTTTCAACCAACCATTCTTTTTCGCGTAATTAATTAGGTCTGGATGGCTTAAATCAAATTCTTCGCCAATCGTTAACCCATTACTTATTGCATAATAATCTTGCACTTTTTTTGCCACCCATAAATGCGAAGACGTTTCCAATACCCACGCTTCCGATGAATCTGCAATGATAAAGCTATTGTGATAAGTGAGTTTCTTATCTTCAAAACCACAAGGTCCACCCTGCCCAAATTCAGCTAAGTAATTCGATTATGATCTCTAATGCTCTTTGAGAAGTATTAGCTCGTTCCAATGCTAATCTCAGAAAATCCATCCCAGTAAGTCGACCTTCTTTTTCAGTAGCCATTTTAGTGAACACCGCCTCATTCCCCATAACAACACCCTTGTCATTTGCTCCAATCTCGGCACCCCACATCCAAAATGGTCTGCTAATCAGAACTGCGTTTGTTTCCACAACCTGAGGGATTTCCAAATATGTACATTTTAAGGATTCACCTTTGGTAAATTCAGCTGTTGGATGATATTCCAACACTTGGGCTTCGTTTGGTTCCCGATCACTATTCTTGCCAAATATTACTGACCCATCATGAGTCATACTTGGCATTGCTACAAAAGTATCACACATATTTTATCTCTTAATTTTACCTGGTAAAATAAATTCATATCGGCGACGTAATATCTTTGTCGTAAGCCACCTATCGAATCTTCGGAAAGCGAGAAACAAAGTCCAAATTAGCTTATCCTCTTTATAATATTTTTCAATTTCTTCAATATTCAATTGCTTTATCATTGACGTTTAAATAATTATTAATTATTTGATAGCAATTGGGATTAGATCCGGACGTTGTTCTTTGTATAGATTAGCAATTAGATCCAAGTAAACCAGTCGACGATCATAATAACGACCCATCACATCCTTTAAAAAGAATAATCGGAGTATCCACCTTAAAAAAGATGGAGCAGTTTTTAAAATCAATTCAGGATTTAATTGCTCAACATTATTTATTTTGAATAATGGTGTACTAGTATCAATATAAAGTACTTCATTATTTTCTGTTAATATCCAATTTGAAAGTTGACCATCTAAAGCTACTTCTATTTCTGGAATATATTTCTAAGTTAAAATTCCAAATTTTCTCAATTTCTATACAAATTTGTCTAATAAATCAGAAATTGTTGCTCATCATATGTTTTAATCAGTTTATGGGCAAATCTTTTTGGTGTATGTTTCCTCTGAACGATGTATAAAACTACCGGTCTTTGATCATGTGTAATTATTACTGTTTTGTCTTCCGGTAAATTTAATCCAATTTGTTTTAAATAATTACAATATGAATTGTAAATCTGAGCATAATCTTCGGCAGCTTTACGGTTGTCAAAAAGCGGCAATCGCTTATAGGCATTCTGATTATCTCCTTGAATCTCAAAAACAGTTGAGATTTCACCATAGCCAATTACTTCTGCTGGAATCTTTGATTGTGCTAAAGCAGTTGGCTGTAATCCTGATTCAAATTCTTCCAATTCAGCTTTCGATAAAATCACAATTAATCCTTGCTCATTAGTATACTTTTTGAATTTATCCATTTTCTGTTTTATTCCGTATAATTTTCTCAATTTACGTGCTGATTTTAATGCCTTATCCAATTTTTCTAATACGATGTCAACTTCTTCAATAGTCATAGTGAGGGGTGGCAAGCACTGACATATGGATTGGTCATTATTAGCATAAACCATTAATAATCCATGGTCATAAGCTGTTTTTGTCAGTACCGGTCCACATAATTCATCTTTCATTTCAATTCCCATCATTAGTCCCATTTGCCGTCAATCCGATTAAAAAACCTTTATGATTATCCATTAATTTCTCAAAACCTTGATTAAATTGCTCCGCTAATATATTTACATTGTTCAAGAAGTTTGATGATGATGATATTTCCAAAACACGTTTTGCAACTCGGCATCCTAACTCTGATCCTCCGAAAGTAGAAATGTGTATAAATGGATCTTTGTGAAACACTGATTCTAAAGGTTCTACGGATAACAGTAGCAGATATCGGATAAATACCACCGGATAACCCCTTCCCTAAAACAACGATATCGGGAATAATATCAAAATGTTCAAAAGCCCATAATTTTCCTGTTCTACCAAGTCCGGTCTGAACTTCATCCATAATTAACAATATTTCGTATTCATCACAAAGTTTTCTTACTCCCTGTATGTATTCCTTGTCAGGTATTTTAATTCCAAGTGTTGCCGGGATTGTTTCTAATATAATCGCTGCAGTATTATTGTCTGCTGCGTCTTTAAGAGCTTCTAAATCATTAAACGGGATTTGTTTAAAACCGGGTATTGATGATTTAAACGGTTCACGATATTTTGCATCGCCTGCGGCTAAAGCTAAACCGGTATGTCCATGATAACCACCCATTGCCGAAATAATATCAGTTCTATTTGTGAAACCGCGGGCGACTTTAAGCGCCAGATCAATTGCCTCTCCTCCACTTACACCAAATACGGTATAATTTAGGTCTCCGGGCATTAGTTCTGATAACATTGCAGCAAGTTCAGCTCGCTCACGACTCATTAAATGATGATTCCCAATATCCAGGTCATCTAGGGATTCTTTAAGGACATCGGTTATCTCAGTATTTCTGTGTCCAAGATTGAATACACCACCGTTGCAGTGCAGGTTGATTAGTTCTTTTTTAGAGTCTAAGTCATTGATATATGCACCTTTGCGCTTACCCATGACAAAATCCATACCGTATTTTTGAAAAACCTAACTTTACCGCTAGATACAAAATCTTTATATTGGTTAATTGCCGTACGTTTCTCAGATGATACTTTCATAGCGTTGACACTTTTTAATTACTTATAGTTTACAATGAAATGTAACTATAATCGAAGGATTATTATCAGAGTACTATTTTTTACTAGTACATTAGGAGCAATTTCGTGAGATGAATTCCGGCAGTACTTTTACCGTCAATTCTTCAAGTAATTTTTCACCATTTTGCATTGCTTGTTTTACAGGAATATTGAGATCTTTACAAATAGAATAACAAGCTTGTATTCCATGTTTTCTTATAATCAATTGATCAATATTGTGATCACCACACAAAGCAACAACAGGAATTCCTTTATTTGCTGCATATTCAGCCACGCCAAAAGGCGCTTTCCATTGTAAAGATTGATTATCCATTTTCCCTTCACCGGTAATTATTAAATCAGCATCATGTATTACTTCCTTAAAGTTCAATGCATCTAAAATTAAATTTATTCCTTTTTGAAGTTTGGCGTTGCAAAACGCCATTAATCCCCAACCAACACCACCGGCAGCTCCCGCACCGGGAAATTTGAATTTACTTTAGGCATCAAACTTGCAAGATGCTTTAATCCTTCATCAAGGATTTCAATTTGCTTGGATGTTGCTCCTTTTTGAGTAGCATACACATGTGCAGCACCTTCAGGCCCTGTTAATACATTTTTTACATCACAAGCTACATCAATTTGGACAGTGTTGATCCTTGTGTCAATAGATGACATATCGATTGATTTAATATTGCAAAGGGATCCTCCTGTGATAGGAGAATCGATGCCATCAAATTGGACACCAAGGGCTTGTGCCAATCCTGCTCCCCCATCATTTGTAGCACTGCCACCAATTCCAATAACTATTCGACTTACATCAGCATCAAGTGCAAATCGTATCAATTCTCCTACTCCGAAAGTTGTAGTGTTAAGTGGATTCCTTTTAATTTCAGGAACTAATTGTAAACCGGCCGCTTGAGCAAGTTCAATTACCGCTAATTTTTTATCAGGGAATAAAGCCCAACTTGCTTTTCGCGACTCTCCCAAAGGACCTGTTACATAATTATGCTGTCTTAGTCCATCAATTGCAGCTAAGAATGCATCAACAGTTCCTTCCCCACCATCAGCAATCGGACAAGATACAATTTCCGACATTTGGGCTAATTCTTGAAATACCTTGCGCGATGGCTATGAGTAGCCGCAATGGCACTCATTGAATCTTTAAAGCTATCAACTGCAATAACAATTTTCATGATAGTGCGAAATGATTAAATGGTTACTTTTCCCCAACCACCGTTGTACTAAATATACCAATTCCACTATTATTATAATCCGATAACTGTTCTTTGGATAAATAGTTAATTAAAATATCATTTGGTATTGAAACAGTTTTCGTCTGTTTAATTTTAACTTTCTTGAAACCGGTCTTTTTAATAATTCCAATGTAATCATCTTGTTGCAAAGCTCCTGCTACGCAACCGGAATACATTTCTGCGGATTTCTTTAATCCTACCGGCAGATTCCCTACTAAAACAATATCGGAGACACAGAAATGTCCACCATTTTTCAAAATTCGATGAATTTCAGAAAATGCTTTAATTTTATCAGGAACAAGATTTAAGACACAGTTACTTATAACAACATCTATTGAATCTTTATCTACTGGTAAATTTTCTATCTCCCCTAATCGGAAATCAACATTTGTAAATCCAAGCTTATCTTTATTTTGATTAGCAAGATCAATCATTTCATCTGTCATATCAATTCCAATTATTTTGCCGGAATCGCCGACAATAGATCTTGCAACAAATACATCATTACCTGCGCCTGCGCCCAAATCGACTACAATATCACCCATTTTTAAATTGGCATATTCAGTTGGTAAGCCGCATCCCAATCCAAGATCAGCCTCTTTTGAGTATCCATGTAATTTGCTGTAATCATCTGAGAATATTGTGTAATCAACAATCTTTTTTGAGCCACAGCAACAGCCCTTTTTTTCTTTAACCTCACGTGCTATGGTCCCGTATTTTTCTTTAACAATTTCTTTAATATTTTCATTCATAATTATGAGCACTCTCCTGTCATGTTGTATTGGTTAATTAATCTAAATCTGCACTTGAACAGATAAACTGATGTTCCTTGTAGCTCCAGGCCAATAATAACCGCCATAATATTCATAACCATAGGTTGCATAGAGGGTATCAAATAAATTGTTAATTCTTGCAGTTACACGAATTTTATCATATTGAAGCCAACCACTTAAGTTAAAAATTAAATATGGATCAATAGCTAAATCCGGAGTATTTGCTTCATCGATATATTGATTCCCAACATATTTCCCATATAGCATAATGCCATATAATTTGCCTGGTGAATAATCAATTGTTACATTTGCCAATTTATTGGGAACAGTAGGTAAAGCCTTCCCAATATACTCCCCACCCTTAAAGCGATTTTTACTCCATGATCCATTAAACCTCAAAATTAAGGATTGACTAATTTCCCAACCGCCTTCAATTTCTATTCCTTCGTGCCTAGTTTTATCAGCAATTTTTACGTCAAATCCACCTTCATCAAAATCGTATATATCTGATAATACTTCATTAAAGTAATCAATTCGATATATGTTTAATTTTACATATTTATTCCCAAATTGAAAATTTAATCCTCCTTCTTTATCAATGATCTTTTCTGTTGCTGCTTCTTTCGGTTCGGCCCACACATCATCAGCCTCTATAATTTGGTCAGTCGATGGTTCTTTTTCAGCTGTACCGTAATTTCCAAAAATCGAAATATTATCATATATATCATAACTAATTCCAAAACGTGGATTTATAAATTTAAAAATTGCATCTAAATTATATCCTTCAAAGTGACCAATCGGATTTTGGTCTAATGACCATTCATACTTTTGTAATTGTATATCTCCAATAATATGCAATCCAAAAGGGAATGTATATACAGCGTGCCCAAATGCTGTTAATAAATTTTTCTTACCGCTATACTCATAATATCTGAATTCATTAGATAATTTTAAGCGAAGAATAGGATCATAAACATCTGAAACCTCACCAAAATGTTTACCGGAATAAATTCGCGACTCTATTCCGATATCGGTTCTGAAATTGTCATAATTAAATGTTATTGTAGGTACTATTCCGAAATATTTATTCTGAATCCATTTTCTTCGTAAAAAATCAGTTTTTATTTCTAATTCTTGCTCGTCTGTTAACTCATTCCTTACATCTAAATTATATGAATAGTAATCTTGATTTTTTCGTTCAACTTCATAGAAGCCTGATCCTAATACAACATATACAACATTATGTAATATAATGTTATTACTGTATTTATAATGAGTATTTAACGAATATACTTCCTGAAAAAAGTTATCAATGAAAGGCATTGTCCAATCCATCTTCCCCTTTCTTAGTTCACGATTAGATAACATATCTCCGCTAACGCCATCCCATTGTAATTGGCTTATTTCTTTACCCAGCATGGCTCTGAATTGATTTGTAATATTTTCTGAACGATGTTCGACGCCTAAACTGAATGCGGTTTGATTAGAATTTGAGTATTCTCTATAACCATTTGATTTTATCGAAGATATTCGTGATGTAAGGCTCCATTGCTCACCAAATCTGTCTCCTGATGAATATTGAATTCGTCCTTTATAGGTTCCGAATGATCCAATCAGTCCTCCCACATTTAGTTTTTCACGCGAACTTTTGATTTTGGTTTGTATATTAATTGAACCTCCAAAAGCAGATGCACCGTACAAGCTATTTCCTATTCCTCTCTGAATTTCAACATCAGACGCATCGCTCAAAATATCTCCGTGATCTACCCAATACACTTGGTGGCTTTCATTATCATTTAATGGTACATTGTCTAACATCACGGCTATACGACTTTGGTCAAAACCTCGAATGGAAATATAAGAATATCCGGTTCCGTTGCCTGATTCACTATAAGCATGAATTCCAGGTTCGGTACTCAATACCATTGGGACATCCTCTACCGAATAGTGCGATTCAATATCCCTAGAAGTTAAAATTGAATACGCTACCGGTGTAATGCCAGGTACAACTCTGGAAGCCGATACTTCAACAGGAATACCATCGAGAACTAATGGTGTTAAAAATATTGTTATTATTTCTGTTGTAAAATCAATAGTTATTGATTCATATCCAATTCTCTCGATTAAAATTTGAGATTGGTTAGCTGTATTAATGCTAAAACTGCCAAATTCGTCGGTAGTCGTTCCATTATTCATTATTATAATATTTGCACCTACTACCGGTTTTAATGTGACACTATCGTATATATGCCCTCTAACTAGCTTTGGTTCACAAAACAATAATGAAGATAGACCTAAAATGGTCAGAATTATGGTGATATGATTTTTCATTATTACCTCCCTTCGCTGGTATTATCCATATCAGGTTCTAAGGGTATTTTCTCAGCCGTTCTAACTAATCCCAAACAGCACCCCAAATTTATTGTAATTTACAAAAATAATAAAAATTTGCGGAGAGGGAGGGATTCGAACCCTCGGTCCCGTTTTAAGCGGAACACTCACTTAGCAGGCGAGCGCCTTCAGCCAGCTCGGCCACCTCTCCTAATATTATTTTTTAAAAAACTAACCGGCGAAATTAACTATCAGTGTTACTAAGTCCAAGTTGATTAAAGATAATTTTATGATAAGACAAATTGCTTACCACTTATTTGCTGAATTGCACCTTTTAATTCAAATGATAATAGAATCCCTAATAAAGATGTTACTCCAATCTCGGATTTTTCACTTAGCAAATCAATATGAATCGGATCATTTGATATACATTTTACAACATCCTGTTCGTCGTTAGTTAAATCTAGTTTAATCGACTGTTGCATAGGTGAAATTGGGTTATACAGTCGATTTTTATATTATCAATAATCTGTCGACTATTTTGTAAAAGTATGGCTCCATTGCGGATTAACCTAATGCACCTAAGACTCTCTTTATCGTTAATTCGGCCAGGAACAGCAAATATTTCTCTATTTTGATCAACTGCATTTAATGCAGTAAGAATTGCTCCGCTTTTATTTCCAGCTTCCACTACTACAGTAGCATGACACAACCCGCTAATTATGCGATTTCGCCTTTGGAAATTACTGGCTTCTGATTGTGCGCCAATTGGAAACTCACTTACAATTGGACCATATTCCAATATATTTTCTGCAAATTTTCGATTTTCGGAAGGATAAATTATATCTAATCCGCTTCCTAATACAGCTATAGTTCGCTGCTGATTCTCAACAGTCGCATAATGTGCTATAGTATCTATTCCTCGCGCTAACCCACTAACTATGACAATGTTTTGGCTTGAGAGTTCAGATGCTATTTTTTTTGTTAATTTTTTTCCATATTGAGTAGCAGACCTTGTTCCAACTATTGCTACTGCTTCTTCTTTTGTTTCTAACGGTTTGCCAATTGTGTATAATACGATAGGTGGATCATATATTTTCTTTAGTAATTGGGGATACGCTTTATCCCACAAAGTAATTATACTAATTCCTTGTGAAATGATTTTCTTAACTAACTTTTCTCCTATTTCAAAATCTTTGAAAGAACGTATCGCCTTGGCAGATTTTTGATCAATCCCTTCTACGCTGCAAAGTTCTTGCTCTGATAATATATTAATATTTTATGATTCAATAAATTTTGAAACAAGATTTCGTACTTTTTGAGGTCCAATTTTTGGAATATTTAATAAATTAACTATCTGTACAATTTGATCAATTTTCATTCAATTTAGTATCAATCATCTTAATTAGATTGTCCAAACCATAACCTGTAACTGCTGATATATCAATAACATCACCCATTTCAACAGGCCACTTCGTTATTATATCAAGATTTCCAATTAGATCAAATTTAGAACGTACGACAATATACTTCTTCTCTCTTAGGGAGGAATTATAAGAAAATAGCTCAGCTTTCAACAAATTTAAAGTATTGAGTGGATTTTCGTTTTGGGAATCAATCAAAAATAATAAAAGTCTATTTCTTTCAATATGTTTTAAAAATTGATGTCCTAAGCCCTTTCCCTTCACTTGCGCCCTCAATAATGCCCGGTATGTCTGCCATCACAAATGATTTAAAATCGCCAACTTTAACTATTCCTAAATATGGTTGCAGCGTAGTGAATGGGTAATCTGCTATTTTGGGTGTTGCCGCTGTTATTCTTGATAGTAAAGTTGATTTCCCTGCATTCGGTAAACCGACTAAACCAACGTCTGCTAAAACTTTTAACTCCAGATTAAAACTTCCATTTTCGCCCGGTTTTCCGGGTTGGGCAATTCTTGGAGCTTGATTTGTAGATGTTTTAAATTTAGCATTACCCCGTCCACCTATTCCGCCCTTACATGCTATATATTTATCCCCGCCGCTAACTAAATCGGCTAAAACATTATTATTATCAGAATCTTTTATGATTGTTCCGGGTGGTACTCGAATTAATAAATCAGCACCATCCTTTCCCGTACTTTCGCTTTTCCCACCAGGTTCACCATGTTGCGCTTTATAAATACGGTTATATCGCACATCTTGTAAAGTATATAGATTAGCATCAACTATAAAAACAATATTACCTCCACGCCCTCCATTTCCTCCATCAGGACCGCCTTTTGGTACAAATTTTTCTCGCCTAAACGATATTCTTCCTGCACCACCATTGCCTGCGTGACAAGTAACTTTAGTATAGTCAATAAACATGTATATTAAAAGGTAAGTACAAATACCTTCGTATTATATTATAAATTTGCTATGATTGCATCAGCAAACCCGGAAGTTGATAACTTTGTGGCACCTTCCATTTGCCGTTCTAGATCATATGTTACTGTTTTATCAGTAATTGTACGTTGCATCGCATTAACTATCATATCCGCTGCCTTCTTGCCATCCCAAGTGCTCAAACATCATAACACCTGATAATATTACAGAACCCGGATTAACTTTGTTTTGACCTGCATATTTAGGAGCAGTCCCATGTGTTGCTTCAAATAGTGCAATTTCATCAGACATATTTGCACCAGGTGCTAAGCCTAAGCCACCAACCTGTGCAGCGCAAGCATCGGACAGATAGTCACCATTTAAATTAGTTGTAGCTATTACATCATATTCGGCTGGACGAAGTAATAATTGTTGAAACATTGAATCGGCGATTCTATCTTTAATTATAATTTTACCGTTTGCCTCGCCATTGTACTTATCCCAAAGATCTGTTCCGTTACAATATGCGATGAAAAATCATTTTGCGCTACTTCATAACCCCAATCGCGGAATGCGCCTTCTGTAAATTTTTGAATATTCCCTTTGTGCACAAGAGTTACCGATGAACTATTTTTATCAACAGCATATTGAATAGCTTTTTTTACTAATCGCTTACTACCAAAAGGACTTACTGGTTTAATACCAACCCCAGACGATTCTCTAATATTTTTCCCAAAATTATCTCTGATATATTCAATTAATTGTTTTGCTTCTTTAGAATCACTTTTCCACTCAATACCGGCATATACATCTTCTGTATTTTCACGATATATTACAACATTTAACTTATCCGGTTCTTTTACCGGACTTGGTACTCCATCAAAATATCTAACTGGTCTAACACAGGCATATAAATCCAATATTTGACGTAATGATACATTTAAACTTCTAATCCCGCCACCAACCGGTGTTGTTAGTGGTCCTTTAATCGCAACTGCGAAATCTTTTATTATTTGGGGTGTTTCTTCTAGGTAACCATTCACCGGTTATTCTCATGAGCTTTTTCTCCCGCAAATATTTCCATCCAATGAATCACTTTGTCGTTATTGTAAGCTTTTTTAACACTAGCATCAAATACTCGAACAGACGCATCCCAAATATCCTGTCCAATTCCATCTCCCGCAATAAAGGGAATTATTGGATTTTTAGGTACATTTATTTGTCCATTAATGTATTTAATTATTTCACCCTTCTTTGGTACTTTTAGCAAATTTATACTGTGTCATTTTTCCCTTTAGTAATCTTAGTTTCTTCTGATTTTATTGGTTTTTTGATATCTTGCTACAGGTTTTGGTTTATGCTTATAATCGGTTATATAATATCCACTGCCATTAAAAATTAAACCGTACCACCACTTCCAATTAATCGGTGTACTACCCCACCACAATGTGGACAAATCCGAATTGGTTCATCTGACATTGAATGGAAATGTTCAAATTCGATATTACAATCATGCACAAATATAATCGTACGTTGGCATAATACTCTATTTTCTT
The DNA here is from genome assembly GCA_963715945.1 of uncultured bacterium. Classification (GTDB taxonomy): domain Bacteria; phylum Fidelibacterota; class Marinisomatia; order Marinisomatales; family JAHJCW01; genus JAHJCW01. Next base: position 210,695 of record CAVQSL010000010.1, on the reverse strand, counting down.
TTCTTATTTAAACATTCTTCCACACTCTTCGGAACATAGGTAGAAATATTCTCCGTGAAGTCTTGATACATTTTTTATTACTGTTGAATTAATATGAATAAATTGTCTCATCCGGCATCATAAATAGTGTGGCTAAGTTTCAGATCCAAGTGAAAGTTCATCATTGCCATCTGAAACTCAAATTCAAAATCGCTAACATGCCTTAAACCACGAATTAAAGCAACTGCTTTCTCCGTTTTGCGAAGTTAACAATCAAAGTCTGAAGTGGACGAAACGATTACATTATCTGATATGTATTGTAGCTCTTTCGATCATTTTCATTCTCTCTTTAACCGTAAACATTGGAGATTTTTGTTCATTGTCTGCTACAACAAATATCAATTTATCAAACAATACTGCAGCACGTTCAGCAATATTTATGTGTCCGTTATGAATTGGATCAAAGGTTCCTGGATAAATTATTGTTTTCATTTTTTTCTCCAAAAAGAAAGTTTTGTGCTTCCATAAATTCTTTCGTCTTCTGCTTTAATATGCTTGTCCTTTGTAGATGTTTCTAACACTAATGTTCCATCTAAATTGAGCATATTTATACATAATTCAATCAACAAATTTAAATCTTTTTGACCATATGGAGGGTCAACCAAAATCAAATCAGCAGAATGATTTTCCTTAAGAAATTTATATACATCCACTTTTTTGATAGTGCATTTATTATGATCAACTTTTTTACAATTTTTATATAACAATTCTACTAAGTTTTTGTTTGTCTCAACAAAAATAACACTATCAGCCATTCTGCTAAGTGCTTCAAACCCTAATATTCCTGATCCTGCAAATAAATCAATTACCGTTTTATTGCTTAAATCACCAAGAATATCAAAAAGACTTTTACGTACCTTAGATTGAGTTGGACGATATTTCTGTTTAGCCGATGTTTGGATGCTAACACCCTTATATCTTCCGGCTAAGATTTGCATGAATTATTTTTTATAATGGCTCAAATACTGCTATATAAAATTTGCCGAATATGATTTATTGCGGGAGGTGTGTTTGATATTTCAATTTTTCTGACAATCACATTATCACCAATATGTTTTAAATATTCCATTACAATTTCAATCTGCGAAAATGATTCAGCTTCAAATATAATTGGAGTATACCTAATATTACTTTCACTAACCATATCTAACTGTCTTATCTTATTTACTCCTATCGAGGATTTCAGTTGATCTAAAACGTCTGAAATATTCAGCCAAATGTTAGATCTAATTTCAGGGAATTGTTCGATATTAAAATCTAAACGCTGTTTTATTCCTCCACAGCATTCAATTGGATCAATTGAATAATTTGTCAGATAAATATTTGCAATGTCTATAGAATCTTTTCCAATGAAATCTACAAGACCAAAAGCATCTGTAAGATTAAGCGAGATTAAACTGTCCGGTGAGATTGTAGAAATAATTGATGAATATGTATTTATAAGTGCAGCGGATTGATTGAATTGCTGATCAAATAATGAAACACCAGTAGAAATATCATCAGATTTAACAGAATTAATTTTATATTTCAAATTAGATAATAAACTTTTTCCAGGTTTAGTATAAAATAAATAATACCCTAATAGTCCAATTAGAATGACAAGTAAAAATGGTAATGCTAATCTCGATTTATTTCTATCTCTCACTTTTTTGATTTTCTTTTTGCGATCCTTTTTATTCACTGTCGTAATTGGCTCGGCAGATTTTGCACCAGATTCTTTTGGTATATCATCGGTATTAATAGAAAGTTTACCTACTCCGGTATATTTTTTGTTTTGAATTTTTTCAGGATTGAAAAAATCTACTATACTTTCAAATGAGAAGTCTCGAATTATAATTGAAAGTGCATTTAAAGATCTAAATGATATATCTTCCGAAATATCATCATTTTTAACTTCAATTCCCTCAAATGGAATAATTCGCTTATGCCTAAATTGACGTAAATGAGTATTTTTCGTATCCGAAATAAGGTCAATAGTAACAAATTCTCGTGCGTCGCTAGGAGCACTAAATAGGTTAGATTGTTCTTCTTTATCACCAATTCCAACAGTAACACTAGGTTGCCCTGCAACAAATCGTAATTTCCCTTCACTATATCCATCGCGGCCACGATAAAAGAATTTTATGAATGCATCATCGTCTGCCATATATACAGCATTACGATATTGGCTATTTTCTAAATATACCGTGCTTACTGGACCAGCCCATAGTGGTTTACTACCTTGATTTGTGACAATAGCTTTTAACTCGGTAATTAAAAAAGTTGGACAGGTTATACAATGAAGAGTATTGGGATTTGGTGAATCAACTTCGGAAAAAGTAGTATAGAAATTACCAAGTTCACCCCATTTTTGCTTTGTTTCCCACTGAATATAATCCCAAATCTCGCGTTTTGTTAAAGATTCTTCACTATTAAATTTATCATGATAGAGCAAATCGTCATCAATTGCAATAATGATTTGACTGCCCTGTATATTATATTTATCAATTGCTTCTTTTAATACGGTACGAATAGCATTTTGAGATTTAAGTACTTCCTTGATTGGTTTTGAAAATACAATATATTTTAAATCTTGAAGGACGTGCTTATCCTTTGTTGATGTCCATGCTCCAATTAGCAAGTGAGTATCTGTAATTATTAGACCAATCATATTATCACAATTTAAAGTACCTATTTATCCCAACTTGGAGAACCATCTTCAATGTAACCATGATTATCGGCCTTGAAGGCAAATACTAAATATTTGCGTTTTTTATACGTTTTTTCAATAGGACTTTCAATTCGGAAACCATCTTCTTTAAAAGCCATTTTATATGGAACATTTGTAACAGGGCAAAAAAATTGTGTTGAATCAGGATAGTATTTATCGTAATAAGATTCAACTGCAACAATCTGTAGTGGTTCTTCACTAATAACAGCTCTAAATGCAGGATCTTCTTTTAATCCAGTTACTTCTCTCTTACGTACAAAAATTGTGTCATTTCTTGATAATTCTTCTGAATACATTATAACCGTCGATGTTGTATCCAAAGTAGTATCACGTTTAAATTTATGGAAACCAAAAGTTGTGTCGAATTCTATTGCGAAACCTTTAGGAACGTTAACATCAATTATCTTGCCCAATAAATTTAGTTTTTGTTCACCTACATAATTTGAATCGGCGGTAACAGAATCGGCTACGGCGTTAATAATATGCATAGCTTCATATCCATTTTGGTTGAATTCATTCCGCAACTGCGCATAGAATCTTTGGATATCATTAACATTTTCCATACGTGAATGACTTAATTCTTTATAATGATCCTCATCTGCCCATATTGCAACAGGTACATAAATTGCAATTATTAAAAACACAATTGCTAATACGATAAGTAATTCTATCCAGTCAGTTTTACGTTGAACTTTATTATCCATGTTGTCAAATTCCTATTAAATTGTTATAAATGGCTCTATTTTAGCTAACGTTTTTGGTCCAATCCCATTAACTTTTTCTAAATCTTTTATTGAAACGAATCTACCACTTTCATTTCTAGCCTGAATAATTCTCTCCGCTTTCACTTCTCCAATGTATGGCAGCGTCATAAAATCCTCTTTACTGCCACTGTTAATATTAATTATTCCAGATGTATTTTGTGTAATCTTTTTTTTATTTGGTTCAATTTTATTAATTGCACTTTCAACGTACGAATTTTGAACAAGAATATTTTCATGATCATTGTCTGTACTACCAATATTATTCTCTATTATTTCAGACTTGATCAACTGATTGCCGATAATTGAATTATGCGTTTCAATCATTTCTCTTTCTTTATTTTCTTTAATATATGATGGTAGGTTCTTAGTTGATAATAATATATTAGGGAACTGTAACAAGTTATGTCTAAAGATCCCTATTACCGATCCAATTATTGCTGTGCTCAATAAAAATATTGTTATGTTTTTTTCTTGAGACGTCAGCAACGGCATTATAATTCAACTTTTTTAAAAATTAGTTCTTTTTTTACAGAGATATTTTCCAATTCATTATATATATTTTTTTCTTGTTTTGATAATGAAGTTGGAATATCAACAATAATTCGAATCAATTGGTCACCACGATAACTACTCCTAAGTCGTGGCAATCCTTTGCCTCGCATGCGCAAAACTTGACCTGATTGAATTCCTTTTGGAATTTTTAAACTTGCTTTACCCTCAATTGTTGGTACTGTAACAGAATCACCTAATACTGCCTGAGCAATACCTATATGTGCCTCTAAAACTATATCTGTACCATTTCTGATAAAATATTCGTGGGTCTTTTCTTCGAAAAATACAAGCAAATCACCAGCCTGTATGCCTTTACCTCCTTTGTTGCCCTGTCCATCAAGTGTCATATAATTACCGTTTTCTACACCTTTAGGCACTCTAACTTTAATTGAGACAGATTCTCTGATTATACTACTTCCTCCACATGAAGAACATGGATTCTCAATAAATTCTCCCGATCCACGGCAAATAGGACATTCGGTAACTACAACAGATTGTCCAAAAAATGATTGTTTAGCTTGCCTAACTTGACCGCTACCATGACATTGTTTACATTGAGTCGGTTTTGTGCCGGTCTTTGCTCCTGTTCCATCGCAGGTTTTACAAATTTCATTTCGTTTGATTTTTATGGTTTTTTCAGCACCGTTTAAGATATCAATAAAATCTAATTTTAACGATACCCGCAAATCTCTCGCCTTACGATAACCGCCACGCGACGACTGATTACCCCCCATTCCGAAAATATCTTCAAATGGATGACGCCCACCGAATATATTCCCGAATTGACTGAAAATATCTTCCATAGAGAAGTGAACACCACCACCGCCAAATCCTTGCCCACCTGTGTCACCCAAACCAACACCGGCATGACCAAATTGGTCATATTTCGCGCGGTTGTTTTCGTCATTTAGTATTGCATAGGCTTCAGCAGCTTCTTTAAAATTTTTCTCAGCATCTTTATTGTCCGGATTGCGATCAGGATGGTATTTCATCGCAATTTTGCGATAAGCACGTTTTAATTCATCCTTGGATACATTTTTATCAACTCCTAGTACTTCATACAAATCTCTCATTTTTTATTCACAATTACCTTGGCATGTCGCAAAACATGATCTTTATATTTATAACCTTTTTCAAAAACTTCCAATATTTCATTATCTTTTTTCCCTTTTACAGTCTTAATCATCATTGCATCGTGTAAATCTGTATCAAGTATATTACCAACTGTTCCAATTGGTTGTATCTTCCACTTTGTGAAAAACTTTTCAATATTTTTTATGATTAGTTTAATGCCATCATTAATAATAATGTCGTCATCTTTCGATTTACTGTTGACCGCGCCAACTACTCTCTCTAAATCATCTACTATTGGTAATAGTTCTTTAAAAATTTCATCGCCTTCGTATTCCAACATTCGTAACATTTCTTTGTCTCGCCGTTTTCTGAAATTATCAAATTCGGCTTTTAATCGCAGTCTTCTATCTTCGAGTTCTGATAGTTGATTCTTTAAATCTTGAATTTTCTTCTTATCACCCAATAATTTAGGCGATGTGTCTTTCTTTTTTGGTGATTCTCCTACAACTGGAGAACCATTTTGGGGTGTGCTCTTCTTATCAACAGACATTAGGCATTATCTCCACAAATTCTTTTAATATTCTGATTATATTTTTATATGGTATACGCGTTGGTCCAAATATTCCAAGTTTCCCAGAAATAGTATCGCTCTCAAATCGGGATGCTATTATCGAGCAATGATTTAGCAAATTATTTTCACTTTCATTCCCGATAATCGTTATCATATTTCTATCTAATACTTTGTTGGATAAAACTTGTTTTATATTTTGCTCATTGAGACCTGAGATTGTTTTCTGAAATATCGCAGATTCTTGAAATTCAGGATAACTCAACAACCCTTGGTATGATGACATATAGACTTGATTATTTCTATTTAACTGAAATGGTAGCTGTGGGTGTTGAAAAATAATTTGTATGATTTCATGTTTTGGTATAGTATTATTTTTCAATAATTCGGACATAGACGATTGAATCTCATCAATACTTAACCCGATTAGTCTCTCTCTTAAAATACCGTTAACCACAATAATATCATTTGGACTAACTGTGATATCTAAGTTTAATACAAGTGATTTCAACAACCCTGATTTCAAGGCTATAACCATCAGTAAACGATCAGATGAAAGGGAAACTAACTCAATTTCTGTTAGTATGCTTTTTCTAACTTCTGAAATGACAACAACTCCGAATAGACCGCTAATTTTGGCAAGCATTATGGCCGTGCCATGCATTAATTCATCGACATTTGCAGATACATTTAATAACTGCTCATGGACATTCCCAAAATTACTTGGTTCCATTTCATTATGGTTGACAACTTGGTCTACGTAAAAACGATATCCTAAGTCAGTAGGAATTCGCCCAGACGAGGTATATGAATGACTTAAAAATCCAAGATATTCTAATCTCGCAAAGATGTTCCGAATAGTGGCCGAGCTTAGAGGAATGTTATATTTATATTTAAGATTATTTGAGGCTACCGGACGGTTTTCCGCGATAAAATCTTCGATTACAATGCGCAGTATTTCACTTTCGCGATCATTCAAATCTTGGTATTTAACTTTTTCCATAACTTTAAATTTATAACTTTTATGGATTTAGTTTCAACTTCAAGATCATTTTAATAGTACTCTTATTCCTCTATAACTGCCAATAAAACCAATTAAAATAGCAATTAGCAGTAACCACATTATACCAACTATATTAAATACTAATTTGAATGAGAACAAATCCGCTAAATACATATTTCCACTTTTAGTTGCAATCAACAATACAATGATTGCCAAAATTGCTCCGATTAATCCTTCTAAAATACCTTCGATTATAAATGGTGTTTTGATAAATAGTTTGGTTGCTCCAATAGATTTAAGATTCTGAATTAGATCTTGCTTGGCATAAACCGATAATTTTACAGTATTTGAGATTACTATCATTGTTACTATTAATAATCCAATACCGATATATGATATAATTTTTATAGTAGTTTTATAAAAGTATTCTACTCTTCTGATCAACGTCCCTTCATATACAACCTCATCCACATTCGGAATATTTTCTAAATTTAGTTATTAGCGGAGTTACATCAACTTCAATATTTCCACTTTTATCTATATTAATTATGGCACTGCTAGGAAGCGGATTGTACCCTAATATATCAATTAAATTTTCATCAAATTGGTCTTGATAAATCCTCAATGCTTCTTCTTTTGAAACTAAAGATAATAGATTGTACACCTTCAAATTCTTTAATTTGGTCAGCTATCATTTGTGCATCTTCGTTGGTAACATGTTCTTCAAAAAACAATTCAATTCTATATTCCGATCTAACATAATCAATTAATTGATGTGAATTCTGTTGCGCTATAATAAATATTCCTATTATCAAAAATGAAAAAAAGACTGAAGCAATTGCCGTAAAGGCAGTTAGTTTATGTCTCCAGATGCTTCTTGCACCTTCATGGAATAGGTAAAGTATTTTACTCATCCGGTTTGAATAATTCCATTTTTAATTTCTATAAAACGGTGACCTAATTCTTTAATTAATCTGTAATTATGCGAAGTCATTAAAATTGCTGTGCCCTTTCTATTAATTCGTTCTAATAACATCATTATTTGCATTGCAGTTGATGGATCTAAATTTCCGGTTGGTTCATCTGCTAAAAGTATATCGGGATCTTTAATAAGCCCGCGTGCAATACATGCCCTTTGCTGTTCTCCACCTGAAAGTTCCCATGGATATTCATGTGCTTTATCTTCTAAACCAACTTCAATTAACAGTGCCATTACTCTATCGCGGATTTCTTTCCTATCACTACCAATTACATGTAACGGTAAAGCCACATTTTCATACAAATTTCTATCATTCAACAAATTAAAATTCTGCGAAATCATTCCAATATCTCTTCTCAAATGTGGAATTTTTCTTTTTCGAATTGTGTCTGATGAATATCGATTTACATTGACCTCACCTTTATCGGGAAATATGTCCATATAAACTAATTTAATAATCGTGGTTTTACCCGCTCCTGAAGGACCGATTAAAAACGTAAACTCCCCGGGCAATATCCTTAAGTGAATGTTAAAGATACCCGATCCGCTCGGATATATATAGGTTACATTATTAAAACCAATCATCAATATTCTTGTTATTATACATTATCTAACGAATAGACAAATAATAAATATCAAATATACAGCTACTAATAGAAACGAATATAATCTTGATATTGGTTGTTTAACAAATCCTAAAGGTATAAGTACTAATCCGAATGCAACCATTATTGGAATTTCAAAAGCCATTATATTATCGTTAATTATCAACGGTTTAATAATTCCGATAATACCAATAACTGATAGTATATTAAATAAATTAGAGCCAATGATGTTACCTACAGAAATAGCATGTTCTTTTCGAAACGATGCAACAATACAAGTGGATAACTCTGGCAATGAAGTTCCGAGGGCAACAGCAGACATTCCAATAACAGCTTCGCTGACACCTAAAATCTTTGCAAGTTCAATTGCCCCAGTAATAAATAACTCAGCTCCAAAGTACAATCCTACTATTCCCAATATAAATAATCGCAACGATTTGGACATTCCTCCAACTGAAGATACAGATTCAATATTCTGATCACGTTTATATTTAATACATGACCAAGTATAAATTAGCAATCCTGCGAATAATGCCAATCCTTCAAGACGAGTAATAACCCCGTCTGACAAGAATATTATAAAAACTATACACACAAATAGATAAATGTACAAATCTCTTTTTATTTCATGGTAATAAATTGCCATTGGAAAAATAAATGAGCTGATTCCCAAAACTAATCCAACATTTGCGATATTTGAACCAACTACATTTCCAATTGCAATTGTATCTGCATTAGTAAGCACTGCGTTCAAACTTACTACTAATTCTGGTAATGATGTCCCAAATGCAACCACAGTCAAACCAATAACTAATGGTGGAATTTTAAATCGATTTGCAAAATATACCGCACTTTTTACAAGCCAATCAGCTCCAAAAAATAATAATACAGCGCCTATAATGAGGTATGTAATACTAATGACCATTATTGATAGAGTGAATTTTTATTGATAAATTCCCAAACAGGTTGCGTAACCATATAACGTATAGTTTTATTTTCTTTCCATCTTTTCCTAATTTGAGTAGCAGATAATTCAAACTGTGGGATATTGGCAAATTGAATTTTACTTAAAATCCAATTAGGAACTGTGCTCGGTTGGAATCCTGGGCGTAGTGCAACAATTACTTGGTTTTCCTCTAATATATTTTTTGGTTCATGCCATTTATGAAAATTTTTAAGTATGTCACTACCAATTAAAAAATATAATTCATCTCTTTTAAGGTTATCTGCCTTTTTAATATGTCTAATTGTGTCGAGTGAGTAAGAAATTCCACCTCTTTTAATTTCTATATCAGAGATCTCAAAATTTGGATTTCCTGCGATAGCACTTTCTAACATTTTCAATCTTTTATCAATAGGAGAAGTAATTCCGGTCGATTTGTGTGGATTTTTTAAAGCAGGTACGAATATAATTTTATCAAAATTTTCGGCTTCACAAATTGTTTGTGCAATTAATAAATGCCCAATATGCGGTGGATCAAATGTTCCACCGAAAATACATTTTTTCATTTATTCTTTTTATCCGATTCGGCTATTCTAATGTATTCTAGAGATTTCGCTTTCAAATCAGCTGATAAAATTTTATCTTCGTTAGATTGATAATAATTTTTTGCTTCTTCAATTTTATTCATTAGCGAATATGAATGAATAATGCCCACATGGGCATCAGGCGCAAGAGCTGTATCATAAAATTGTCTTAATAAATCTTCGAATGCGACTATTGCAGAATCATAAGCATGCAATTTTATGTATAATAAAGCTGACTCATATACTTTTTCGGCTAATTTATAACGGAGTTTACTAACAGTTTTATTCGCTTTAATGCGATATTCTGAATCAGGATATTCTTCTATAAATTCTTGTAACTTTTGCAAGGCTTTTTCTGTATTAGTTTGGTCATGATAATATTTAGGTGATTCAGCCACGTAAGCTTCACAAATTCTCCATCTTGCCTTTTCAACAAACGGACTGTATTTCATTTTACGAGTTAATCTTTCATACTCGGAGATTGCTAAAATATATTCTTTATTCAAATAATACGATTCTGCCAAATAGAATTGAGCGTCATCACCCAATTCAGTATGAGAGCCACTCAGCACAATAATTTGAAATTCCTGTTGAGCATTATAATACTTTTTATTTTCAAGAAATTCTTGCCCTCGCTTATATCGCTCTTCAAGTGCTAATTGTTCAGTCGGTTTTTTACCGGCACAGCTAATGATTAATCCCAAACCAAATAGGATAAATATTGAGTAGATTATTCTGTTTTTATTCATTTTTTTTACAAATTCCATTGAACGGATATTCCTTTGATTACATAATTAGATTTTAATCCTATTGATACGTCTAACATGTAAGATAGTTCTTTGTTTTTATTAGCATTCCATAATGCATCTAAAGCGCTAAAAATATGATTAAATAGTAATGCACTTGCCGCAAATTTAGCATTTTTATAAAGAATATTACTATCATTACGTAATTCAAGGTAATGTTGCTTATTGGGAGTCATCACTATTAATTCATCTTCACCATCCTTAATATTTTTATGTACGATTTTCCAATTTGATTTTGCGTCATCCCAACCAGCTACAAATTGATCATATTTTCCGATTCCTTCATAAAAATCCCAATCTCTTAATTCTGTATAATCAATATTGGGGTTTTCCATTAAGATTTCTGATGATTCGTATTTGCCATTCACTATTATTGTGATATGATGACTTCCATCAATTTTAACATCATTAACTTGCGGATAACCTCTTGATTGTATATCACTTAACAAGAATGCACTACCATTTACCCAACTGTCCATTTCCCAATGATCATCAGCCCAGTTTTCATATTCTTTGGTAATATTATCTGCTTTATTTGTCCAAGATATATATCCAACAATAATTGCGACTTCAATCCCTGCAAACAAAGCTGTTTTCCACGATGATGAACGATTTATATATTGGCCGAATCCGGGCATGACCAATGAAGCTATCATCGGCTTTAATGGTAATTTTAGATTATTTTCTCTTTGAAAATCTATTGAATCAGTTAACAAAGGATTGTTTAAAAGGTTTTCTGAATTTATTTTGACTGCAAAACGATTATCGAGATTATTAATTAAATCTTCACTAAATATAATATTCAAAGATATGATTATTATTAGAATTATTTTTTTCAAGCTAGAATCCAAATAGTAAAGTAAGATAAAATCGATTTTCATTGCCGTGGTTTACTTTTTTACCATCGAATGATTTTGTGAAATTTGTTAAACCACGGTGGACTTCTAATCCTAATGCAGTCGGATAATTATAGAAAGAGAATCCATTGATGCGAAATTGCAGTCCAACTGATTGTTTCAAATTAAAATCTTCATTCGTAGTCCAGGTATCACCAAACTGATACTCAACACCAATTGTGGAATTTTGCCAAATCAACCACCCAAATGGAATATGTTCCTGTCTAAACATTGGAATACGCAAAGTAACTTCCGAGAAAATAGAATTGGTTCCTTCAAAACTGTAGTACGAATAACCTTGAATACCATCCATGCCACCACCAAAATAATTAAAAAAAGATTCAACTTCAGAATTGGATAACCAACCACCTTTTGCAGCAATACTTAATGTCCATCTTTTTGATGTCAAAATAGTAGTATGATATGAACCAACTGCATCAATTTTGATATAATTATTTGGTGCAAATTTTTCAATTAGAGTACCAGAATCTGATAAATTTAGTCCATCAATAAAGTCATTCAATTCGTAAGCCATGTTAATTTTAAAACTATGACCTTTTGAAGGGATTATATCTCTATCAACTGTTAATTTAATATTATCCCAACCTAAATTAATTCCGGTTGATAATCCACGATAATAATCATAGGCATATCCGACTTCGTTACTTGAATTAGCAATTCTCTCTTTAATGAAAGCACGATACCTTTGCCATTGAGTATAAATATCAATCACCTCGTTTCCCAATAATGGTACTTGAAGTCCAGCTTTCATTAAAATAAATCGGAATCTTAATTTATCATCTATATCATAAACTGAATATTTTGATTTTTCTATAGTATTTCTTGTTGAATACATAAAATCAGTATAAATAGTGGGATACAATTTTCGAAATGCTAAATTAAAAGAAAAATCTAAATCTTTATCAAAGTTTATAGCCAAACCACCGTTCAACGTTAATTTTTCTAATACTTCGCTCGAATAAAAGTAAAATCCCGGCTTGATTGTGCCATAGTCAACCATTATTCTTGGCATGATAAACATATCGGCAAAACTGTCGGAATACTTTTCAGAAACACTTTTGTTACGATTATTAATTGGTGCCTGATATTTGGTTTCAGAGTCAGCTAAACTATATACTTTCTCAACAACTTTTGGATTATCAATCAGTGCAATTTTATATCCACCATTTTGATATACGGAGAATAATAATTTGCCATCTTTATTTATATTGGGCATAAATGCCCCACCCTTTACATTCGTAATATATTCATAATCTGATGTATCTTGCTGAACAAGATTGTAAATTCCACTCGCATCTGAAGAAAATAGCAATTTCCCATCATTTGATAGGCACATGTCTCTTTCATCAATATTACTGAAAAGAACATCAACTATGCTATAATCGCTTAATTCTAAGGATGCTATATTTCTATAATGTTTAGTTGTATAGTCAAATAATATACGCCTCTCGTTTTCATCAAAAAATAGATTATGTAGTATCCTGGCATCATCAAAATCTTTAATTTTTATAATTGCTTCCGTATTCAATGAAAATAAAAATATGCTCTGTTTCCCGCTTTCCATCGCGATATAAGCAATCGAATTTAAATATTCGATAAATACTGGGGATACAGGTCGTGCTAATTTTGTCAGCCTTTTTTCCTTATCTTCTTTAATATCATAAGCATACAGATCAAAATAGCGATAACCTTTCATATTAGTCATCTGCGGCTTCTTGCTATAATACAAAATACTATCTCCAACTCCCCAAGTTGGTGCCGACTGTACTCCAGAACTAACCTTCTTATCCTCTTGGGATATAAAATTATAAATAAAAAGATCGGTTTGACCAAAATAATCATTATTCTTATTTGAAATATAGGCATACTGATTGCCACTATTTGACCATTTTGGATATAAATTTGTACCCTTATTCTGTATAATATTTACATACTTGCTATCTTCGGTGATAGTTTCAGTTGCCTTTGTATATTTATCTTTTAACTCTTCAATATATTTTTGATATAACTCTTTCCCACAAATTCCTGTAGCATTTTCTATTACTTTATCAATTGAATATTGAAATGGATTTGATAATTCCTCCATTAGTGATCGGAGAGTTTCATCTCCGAATATTTCAATAATATAATTAACAAAGGCATAGCCCGAATTATATACCGATTCGTTTCCAACCCCACATTTACCAAATGTATTCATAGCTTCAAATGAAAGCAAATTATCATTCAATGCTTGGTCTCGTAAAATCATATCACGATGCGAATCCCAACAATCCCAATCAGCATTGTTGTACATATGTTGTGCTGTACCTTCTGCAAGCCATGGAGGGACCACAGCCGCAGGAATTGAGTAACTAACTACTGCATTAGGATATCCGTATAATACATTTTGATGAGTTTCATTTTCATAGTCGATCCATTGCAAAAATGCTCCGGGAACTTTCGTACCGGCTTTCATAGCTTTTTGAATTGATATTATATGAGTAAACTCATGCGTTAGAACGTTTTCCAACCACTTATGACTACCCCGCAAAGCGATGTCTAAAGGTGATGCCCAAATAATCATCTTATTGTCATAATAATATGCTACGCCATTCGCAACATCTTCTGTATCAGTAAATATTAGATCAGTTTTTTTCTTAGGTTCATATTGATATAGGTCGGTTATATAGGGATATACATATTCAAGTATTCCGGCAGCTTCACGAGCCAACATTTCTGTGTCCGAATAAAAATGTATTTTAAAATGATCGGTTTCGATTGTTTGCCATTCGATTTCCGGATGATTATAAACACTTTGTGCATATCCATTAAAGCTAAATATTAATACAATTATATATATAAAGTAATACTTCAATGAATAACGCCTACTTTTAATATAGTTGATTCTTCGCTATCTTGATTTCTCGCAGTTAGGTTAACTAGATAAACACCGGATTCAATACTGCCAACATCCCATTCTGCTTCCCAAATACCATTTTTTACATCAATATTACTTTGAATTTCTTCAATAAAATATCCTGCTGCATCATATATTTTTAATTTAATTTTCTCAGCTGAATAATTAAATACTCTAATTGTGGCTTTCCCATCTCTCACCGGATTGGGATAAACATAAGTACGTTTTTTATCAATAATATTATTACTCTGTGTTGTTTCCTTTATATAATCAATTTTAATCGATTTTGAATTATTTTCATCACCATACCAAGTAGTCCACTCGTTTCCTCTATTTTGACTTAATTCATCAAACACCCATATATTTGACTCTGCAACGATTGTATTTCTATTATCATTTTCCCCTAACATAATTAGTTTACTATTTTTATTATCACTTAGTCTGTATTGTAATTCACCGATATTATTAAGCACAAATACCTCACCTGCATCATTTTTAAAAATGATCTCAGGATATTCATCACCAACAATATTTTTAGCTAAAATCGGTGGGACTGCATTGTAAATGACAGGAAACCCTGTTGCAAATGTATAATTTTTATTTAGTCCATAAATTTTACCGTCAATATCTAATGCCAATACTTCTATATTTCCATCATTATTTAAATCAATTGCAGAGATATATTGGAACATCAATTCATTATAATCGGAAGATTGATTTCCAATTGTAATACCTCCACCCAATGAAAAGGAAACGGAAATATTTTCACCGCTCTTCTTATTGATTAGATTGAGGTTATCAAATATTTCGTGTATATCAACAACATCATTATCTTCATAACTTGCGGTATGTAGTATAACATTGTGATCATTTCTTCGTATTTCAGTATGTTTGATATGAAAACCTTCATTGAATTCAAACCAAACAATTTTGAGGGAATCTCCCAAATCAGACAACACACCTAAATTCTTTCTGTTATTGGTATTTGTTAATGTAAAATAATTTTTATTTGAAGGAAGTTGATAAAATACCTTTTTGTCAATAATATTAGTTTTTGACCAGAATAATTCATTCACTCCACCAATTATTTCATTCTTTCCATCTCCATTAAAATCAGTATGATAAAGAATGTGCAACGAAGTATCAGGGAATCCAGACAATACTAAATCGTTTGAAATGGTAATGGACATAATATCAGACGATTTGCCGATATTCCCAATTTTTATATGTGATTTTGCTCCATTATTGGAATTGGTATTGGGATAGGTCATCGAATTAAATTCGAGTGGACTACCTTTAACCTGCGAATTTACTTCATCATATTCCGGATTGCCTTGATACCACATGTCAAAAGGCTCACCAATTGATGGATTTCGAAAAAGAGCAGTACTTAAATAACCGATATCTTGTGGACCGCCAGCTTCCTCCAAATCAATACCTTTAAATTTTGTGGTGTTATTTATTGAATTGGAATGAATGTTATTTTCAATTATTGACTTGTCAATATGCCAAATCAATAATCCGGAACCTGGCAAGCCGATATCGTAATCGGGAACTGAAATTACAACACCATTTCCATCTCGTACCACTCCAACCGAATCAAATATTATTTCGATGATATTCGGAATCGTACCTGTTTTATCAAATATCGATCGTCTCATAGAATCAATGTCAACATTATTTCTAAACCAATTAGTCCTATTTTCAATTAAAAAGTATTCATCATCGTCTATATCAATTTTTAGAGTTTTTCCTATTGGTATAGCTTCTATTTCTGCAATTACATCTGGAGGTATTGTTTCTGCAACATCCCATCCCATTAAGATTCTGTTCCAAGCAATTGGAGGTACTGGAATTAATCCATGTCCATTATTTGAGCCTTGATCCATCAATCCAAACACACCTACTCCGCTTTCGCCGGTATCAGTATTCCACAATGGTGGCAAGCCGATAGCTTGACCAACTAGCATTGCAAATGTTCCTGTTAAGCCATATTGATAATTACAAAAATTACTAGAAATGTTATTTTTAAAATATTCTACCATTTCAGGATAGAGTAGGTGATTTTGTGTTTCAGGAAGTATAATACCACTTTTAATATATGAATCACCAACAGATATTCCTTCATTACCAATATGTTCACTTATCATAGAATAATCAATATATGTTGATGGTAATATCTTCAGGAGTAGTATCAATTCCAAAATTAAAATCTTGACTTACACCTGCATGAATAACTACAACAATATCATATTTATCAAAAATTATCTCACCTGATTGATACCCACTTAAGATAGCATCTGAGAATAATTCAACAATTCGTTCTTCATGTAAAGCATCGCTTTCTTCTTGACTGTGACCACTAACAAAAGGATGGTAATATGACATAGCATGCGGCAAAGTGTAGGCCAATTCAGAGCCTAATGGAAAGATATCAGAGTTTACTAAATCTATTCCGAATTGTCCTTTTGAGACTGAGCGGAAGTAATTGTTGAGAGCTATTAACTGTGATTCAAAATACGATTTATCATGCGGAGCAGGATCTACAGTATAATTTCCACAATCACTTACTTGATTATATAATAAAAATTTACCGTCCCCTGTGGTACCTACATGATTATCGGCAACAAAGTCCACTCGTAACGCTAAAATCTTTAAATCGTTGTCGAATGCCCCCCACAAAATAGATACGGTGCTGAGCAAGACTATTATGACTATCTTGCTAAAACGACCGTACATTATTAATTATTATTCTTTTTAAAATGTATTTATGCTAAAAGGCCCAATTTAGTGAAAATCTCATTGTATTCTCAAGTGGATGACCAACTTTACCAAAGGTATATCCAAAATCAAAGCCGTAACCGCCATAGCGAAGTCCAACACCCATTGTAGGATTGAATAATTTTCCATTATAATCGTAGATATATCCTAACCGAATTGCAAAGACATTTGAATACCAATATTCAAGACCAACATTATGCACAACTTGTCTCAGTTCATTTTTAATTGAGCGAGCATCTCCACTTCCAACTTCCTTCTGTCCAAATTCATTATATTTACCATCTGCTGATTCTACCATTTCACCTTCGTCTGGCTCAATTTTACCATTCCCGTTCTTATCATCCCATTCCCATCCACCTATTATACCATCAGACAGACTTCCGGCAGTTGCCATATCAATATCACCACCAATGAACCAATCATCAAACCAAGATGTGAATAGTGCTTTCCACAGAGGATCAGTATGTGCAGTTTCTTGTTTCCCATCACTATTATAAAAAGAGTTTTTAGTGGATTCATTACCATCCTCATCGTAACCTCCGATAATTCCATCACTATCCCAGTCCATATCAGGATACGATGCAACTAGCAGTTTATTAATATCCCACACTACGGACAATCTATTATGTTCGGAATCGAGCACCTTATAATTGAATCCTAACGTAAAATTAGTTGGTTGCGGATCGGCTTGAGCCGGATCAATAAACGAAACTTTTGGACCAATATTGGTTATCGTAGTTCCTAATGTAAGATTAGATAGCAGAAATTCTTTTTTCATATATCCTACGTCAAATCCAAAATCAGTTGAACTTCCTTCTCCTTTCTCGGCACCAGCTCCCTGATCTGTTAAGTGCTGATAAGATACTTTTGCATTTAGACCAAATGCAGATTTCTCATTGATTTTTGTACTATATGATAGATTAAAAGCCATCATATAACTTGAGAATTTTCCCAGTTCAGAACCGACTTCATCGGTTCGAGTTTGCTCACCAAGATTTAAATATATGAGGTGTCCACCAACTGTTCCTAGATTCGGGATAGACTTGCGCATTGCAAAAAAATCGTAAGCCATATCATCAGCTAAATTGGGTAGCCAATTAACATGCATTAACGCTAATTCAGTTCCTTCTAAAAATCCTAATCCGGCCGGATTCCAATAGCTTGCGTAGGCATCATCGGCTAAACCGACATGAGCTTCACCCATACCACCGGCGCGTGCGCTTGGTGCAATCAATAAGAATATTGAACCTGCTTCACTTTGAGAGAAACTAAACGAGGTAATTGAAAAAAATGATATTAAACTAACGACAATAAAACGCTTCATATTGCACTCCTAAATAAATGATATTAATTTCTATTAAACTTCTTATTAAAAAATACTAGCGTTTTAGGTATAGATTTGTCCTTTTTAATTAAACAAATATATGCAGTTATAACAATACGAGCAAGAAATGTTTCATAATAAATTTAATGTTATAGTGTTGAGTTTAAAGTTAAAATAGATTAATACTTTTAAAAGTTATTAGGTAAATATATGAAAACAAAATCATTAATAATTTTTAGTATTTTATTGTTATTTTATAATTGCGATTCACTTCCTACTGATGAAATACCAGTTATAACGCGTGAAGAAGCCATTCCCCCAAACGCAATTAAAATGACTCCCGAAACTGATGATCATCCTCCAATACTTCATTCGAATAATTGGGCAAGGCCAGTTCCTGTCCAAGGGGGGGTCAATACTGCAGGGGCGGAAGATTCGCCATTTATTCCAATAGGTAGGGATGAATTATATTTTTTCTTCACACCAGATGTAAGCGTTCCCGTCGAAAAGCAATTGTTGGATGGCGTGACAGGTATATTTATGACTCAATCCGATAATGGCATTAGGAATGAAATAAAACGAGTGTTGTTGCAGGATCAAGATAAACTCGCTTTAGATGGATGTACTTTCGTTGCAGGAGATACTATGTGGTTTTGCTCAGCTCGCGAAGGTTATACTGAACTGCATTGGTTCACAGCAGAATTTATTAATGGTAAATGGACAAATTGGGAATTGGCTGATTTTAAGCCTGAATATAAAGTTGGAGAATTACATATTCACGAACAGGAATTATTCTTCCACTCTGATCGTAGTGGAGGGAAGGGCAACTATGATATCTGGGTAAGTACATTGGTTAATGGAGCGTGGGATCAACCTGTAAATATTGAAATTGTTAACACAGATAAAATGGATGGTTTTCCCTATATTAGCCAAGATGGTAACGAATTATGGTTTACTAGAGAATATTTTGGAACACCTGCAATTTTTCTATCCAAAAAGATAGCTAATGAATGGCAGGTACCTGAGTTAATAGTATCACAATTTGCTGGTGAACCAACTCTCGACGCAGACGGTAACCTATACTTTGTACATCATTTCTACAAGAATGGGGCAATGATTGAAGCCGATATTTATGTAGCATACCGAAAATAATCAGTCAAGAAATCCAATTGAAATTATTGGTAAATATGTAATTGCTAAGACAGCTAATAATCTGACAATAAAAAATGGTAAGGTTGAACGATAAACCAGTAGCATCGGTTTTTCAAACCGATAAGCCGATAAAAACAGATTCATACCAACCGGCGGTGTTATAAAACCAAGCTCCAAATTGGCAATAAAAATAATTGCCATATGAACAGGATGTATGCCAAAATAATCACCAAGAGGAGCTAATAATGGTACGAATACAATAATTGCAGAAAATATATCCATTAGACTTCCAACTAAAAGCAAAAGGATATTCAACATTAACAAAAATACATATTTGGATGAGATTGCTGTTTTGACCCATGCTAGCAGTTTAAGTGGTATTTGTGCATCAACCAAGAAGCTTGTTAATCCCATTGCAACGCCAAGAATAATCAATACACCACCTATCAAAGCAGTACAATCAATTACAATCTTTGGTATTTTTTTCCATGTTAAATCTTTATAAACATATATCTCAATTATTAGCACGTAGACTACCAACACTGCTGCTGTTTCAACTAAAGTCATAAATCCTGCAAATATGCCAAACAGGATAAATACTGGAATTAATATCTCCCATATTGTTTCTTTGGTTGAAGAGATAACTTTTTTCAAATTGAAAGGCATGCGTTCTATTTTTTGCACTTTCCCTTGATAAACTGCCCAAATACCAATCAAAATAATTAGTAATGAACCCGGCAATATTCCCGCTAAAAAAGCATCCTTTACCGAAACACCGGCAGAAACACTATAAATAATTAACGGTAAACTTGGTGGGAATAATAATCCTAAGGAACCCCCTACAGTTATTAAGCCCAATGAAAACATCTCTGAATATCCTTCTTTCCTCAACATTGGATAAAGAAGTCCACCAAGAGCTAAAATCGTTACTCCCGAGCCACCAGTCATTGCCGTAAAAAATCCACTTAAAATCACAACTACAATCGGTGTACCGCCGGGAATCCAGGAAAATGCAGCTTGAAAAAGAGTCATCATCCTACGAGAAGATTTACTCTCCGCGAGCAAAAATCCCGCAAGGGTAAATAATGGAATGGTTGGCAATGAAGGAGATACAACTATTCGATACGTCTCAGCAGGGATAGCAGTAATCGGAGTAAAACTCTGCCAGAATAATAAAACCGCAACTCCCCCTAATCCAATAAATATTGGCATACCATATGTTAATGAGATAAGAATTAAAGTACCTAAGACCCAAACTACCCATCCTAATTCTTGCAGAAAACCAGCATAGCTAATTGCAAACCAAAAAAGTGCTACTATGAATACAACAACTCGATAAAATTTTGAATTACTACTTAGATATAACAGTTGAAATGCGATGACCGCAAAACCAATTGGCATAATAATTTGTGATAACCACCGAGGCACTCCCGGTACAACATCGACAGGATATAAATACTCCCATTTGATTAAATCAATACTGGCGATCATTAGTGAAAGGACTACAATTATAGAGAGGGTTCGTGCAATAAACTTTCCAACATTATATGAACGATCACGAGAAAATAGTGGTTTACTAGTTAGCGACAAAAGTTTGTTATTTTGCGATGCGATCATAGCACCAGTAAATGCAATCCACAGAGTTAAATGCTGTGTCCAAATTGGTGCACTGGGTATTATTGATATATTAAAAATCCGTGTCAGAGCTTCAGTAGCAGGAATCAATACAATTCCAGCAAAAATAAACAGGGCGATAATTGACTCGCCCTGTTCTAACCATCTTATTAATAATTTTTTGTCTTTAGTTTTTGCCATTTTTTGTTTTTGAATCTAACAAATCTTTCTCTTTTTTTAATGCAACGACTTTATCAAAAATATCGGCAGGTACATATGAACCTCGGATATCAGGATACCATGCTTCTACGTATTTTTTCCAATATTGTAAATCTTTGTCACTTAATTTATGTACTGTCAATCCGTATTTCTTCATTACTTCTATTGATTCTCCGTCTTTGTACCTTCCGGATTTCCTTTGTTCTTTATCAATCTCTGCAACGACTTCTAACATCTTCTCGCGATATTCAGGTGCTATTTTACTCCATATTCTATTGTCAATAACAATTCCTCCAGTTAATAATCCCCATCTCATATCCAACATATGATTAGCTAGACCAAACCATTGCCCTGCCAAGGCAACCATTGGATTAGTTCCCATTGCATTAATCATGCCTGTTTGGAGTCCAGACAAAATATCTATAGATGCCAACTGAACAGCATTGAATCCACCTTTCTTCCATAATTGAAAAGTACGGTATTCACCTGCCCAATTAAATATTTTCATACCTTTTAAATCTTCAGGAAGTCTAAGTGGATCTTTTGTGAACCAATTCACCCAACCAACGTCTGTCCATGCTAACAACTTGAACCCACTTTTTTCTATACCAGAAATTAAATCAGCTTCCAACCTTTCTCGAATCCAATCTACATCATCCCAATCATCGAATAGTAAGGGGATAATTAAGGAATATATGTCTGGGTTAAGTTCAGATAATCCCTCTGTAGTAACTGCTGCCGCATGAATTTGACCAATCCTGATTTTCCGAATCATATCGCGTTCATCACCAACAACGCCACCCGGGTAAATTCTTAATTCAACATTCCCATCAGTTACTTCTTTCCACTTTTGCCCCATTTCTAAAAGCATTCCATGCCACTTTGTTCCTTCCGGCGCCAATGTAGCCATTTTAATAACTGTCTTTTTACCCATTAACTGAGTAGCAAACAAAAATATTAATATAAATTTTAATGTGGTTTTATACATCCATCATCTCCAATTAGTAAAATAAATCATCTATTCTTTCAATTAACCATTTTGCACGTGCTTTGGCCATTGCATTGGTCAATTTAAATTCTTTGGCGGTTTCGAGGTCAAAGTTTAAAACATAATTAAGATTCTCAAGAAATTCAACTTTGTTTTGATTATTAATAGATACAGATTCTGCAAACCTCACAAACATACTACAATCTTTTCCTGAAGATGCCTGCACTGCTTTGTTAAAATATTCACGAGCAATTTGTTCTCTATCCTTTACTACATCAGGTCGGCTCATTGTAAATGATATCATAGCACTATACAGTGCGCCATTATTCCAAGATGCATCCAACTCCATACTTTTTTCCAAAAGCCAACCAATTTTTGGCAGATCCACTACAAAGATAGGATTACCCTGACTAGATGATATTGAACCACCAATCGCAGCTGAAAGCCAGTATAAATATGAAATGTCCTCTTTTTCAAAAGGATTATTTTCAATATCACGCTTTGCCAACCAATTATTGAATTCAGGATATTTTAGTGCCATACCATGCATTCCATATCGCTGTGCTCGAGTAAGAAGTTTATTTGCTCGGTTATAGATTTCATTTCCGGCTGTGTAATCTTCGATACTGCGTTTCTCAGCTTCTTCCATAACAAATCCAAATGAATACATCGTAAAACTTGATAGTGCTGTCAGAAGCATTTCGCGGTCATCAGGATTTTGATCGAGTAATATTTCGATTATCTTTAAATTAAAAGGAAATGCATCTTTAACTAATTGTGGATCGTCATCTGTTAAATAGACATATTCAATTGAATCAAATACACCATCAAACTGATTCAATATACATTTTTTTAGGAGAGCAACCAATAATAAAAAAGACCATTCCGATTAAGGTGGTCATTTTTAATAATCTTTTAAAATAATACATTTTTATAGCAATCAATCTCTCAATTCATCATAAAGTGGAAAGATAGCTACATAATTCTTGAACTGATTTTTTTACATTTTTAATCAATGTTTCATTTTCACTGTCATTAATTACACTATCAATCAATTTCACAATCTTTTGCATCTCAGCAATCCCCATTCCTCTTGTTGTAATTGCAGGAGTACCTATTCTAATTCCACTTGTAATAAACGGACTGCGCTGATCGAAAGGAACCATATTCTTATTAACAGTTATACCAGCTTTTTCAAGTGCATTTTCTGCAGCCTTGCCGGTTATATTTTTGTTTGTCAAATCAATTAACATCACGTGGGTATCGGTTCCACCGGAGATTACATGATAGTCAAGTGAGATAAACTCTTCTGCCATTATTTTAGCATTTTTAACAACTGATTTAATGTATTCCTTAAATTCCGGTTTTAGCGCTTCGCCAAATGCCACCGCTTTTGCAGCGATGATATGCATTAGTGGTCCACCTTGAATTCCGGGCATTACCATGGAATCAATTAACTCAGAAATATTTTTCACTCTTCCGGATTTTGGGGCAATTTTTCCCCATGGATTTTCAGGGTCTTTGCCCATCATTATCATTCCGCCGCGCGGACCTCTTAAAGTTTTATGAGTTGTGGTTGTTACAACATCACAATATGGCATCGGAGAAGGATGAATACCGGTTGCAACTAATCCCGAAGGATGAGCTATATCTGCCATTAAGAATGAACCAACTTCATCAGCGACTTTACGGAATTGTTCAAATTCAATAAATCTTGGATAGGCACTACCACCACATATAATTAATTTTGGACGATGTTCTTTCGCTAATTTCATCAAATTATCAAAATCTACCCGCCCTGTTTCCTTATCGACTTGGTAGGAAATAACATTATATAGATTACCTGAAAAATTGACTGGAGAACCATGTGTTAAATGTCCGCCATGAGCAAGATCTAAACCCATTATTGTATCGCCAACATTCACAAAAGTCATTAAAGCTGCCATATTGGCTTGTGAACCGGAATGGGGCTGTACATTCGCATATTCAGCATTAAATAGCTGTTTTGCTCGATTACGGGCTAAATCTTCAGCCTCATCTACATGTTCACATCCACCGTAATACCTTTTCCCAGGGTAGCCTTCAGCATATTTGTTGGTCATTACTCCACCGGCTGTTTCAAGAACCGAGTAGCTAACAAAATTTTCTGAAGCGATTAATTCTAAAGTATTATGCTCTCTGTTTTCTTCCCGTCCTAATATTGCATATAGTTCAGGATCCGTTTGTTTTAAGTGTAACAAACCGCCTCCTACTACCAACTAGAATCTTTATAAAGTCTTTCTGAAACCCAACTATAACAAGATGTTTGTACAGTAGCGTAACCGGCAGATTTTAGACTGGCATCTAACATAAACCAATCACTTTTTGTGAATAGTACTTCATTATCTCTTAACCAGTTTTTAGAACCGGTCCCATTGCGATATCCTTTATTTTCAGCTTGTACATAATATTTATATGCTAAGCTTGCAATTATTCGGTCGTCTCGTGAAATTTCAGGAGTACGACATGTATGGAAAGCTTTATAATAAACATTACCTTTTGCACCAAGTGCTTCACCGGATGATCTTGAATCTTTAATTGCAGTGTCAGCCCAGTATATTGCTTTGCTAAAGTTTTCCAGCTCTGAATTTACTTCACAAATTCTTATTGCTGTTTGGTGATCACGAGAATCGATTTTATAGGCCTGCTCCAAGGCTGGATGAGGCATTTGAATAATCTTCGTTAATAGTGTATGCATCACCCAATTTAATAAAAATCATTTTATTACTTGGTTCTTTCCTACTTACGGTCCTTAAAATATCAATTGCTTCATTTACGCGCTTATTCCGCATCAAAGCATCTGCTAATTGGATACCATTTGTTCCTGTTGGATTATTATTATATTTTTCCAAATATAATTCAAGTGGATCTTTTCCTGTTCTCTCAAATGCTGCTGCTAAATCGGCTATTGCCGCCTCGTTAGTTGGCTCAAGTTCAACTAATTTTTGCAATACACGAATTTGATGTTCAAAGCGCCCCTCTTTGCGGTATAAAGAAGCCAATTCCGTCATAACTCTAACATTATTGGGATCTAGTTCATCAAGGATTCTCTCATATTCAACTATCTCTTTATCTGTCTTTCCTTGACGTTTGTAGGCATATGCTAAGCGCGTTCTTAAATCTATGTTATTGGGAATTTTTTGCACACCTTTAAGTAAGACATATTCCGAACTATCAAATTTCCCCATTTGTTCATAGGCAATTCCATAGTATTGATAAATTTCTTCCGGTGGTGCATATGTTGTATCCCAATCATCACAGCCCAATTCTACAACTTCACTATAAGCTCTTACAGTAGCTTCCCAATCTCTAACATGATAATATTCTGCGGCACTACTCATAAGTCGCGGACAGCGAACATTTTTTAACGAGTCTACACGTGCTTTTTCAGCTATATCTGCAGCCGATGGTCCCGGAGGTACACACATGCTAACAATTAATGCTGATAATCCTACCAAAAATAACTTGAATGAAACTCCCTTTCTATTCATTACTGAGCTCTCCTTTTTACGAACCAAATATCTCCAACAGTGATTCCAATACTAAATTTTTGAATATTTTCATTATCAATTTCAGCCAATCCCTGTCTCTTCCCAATTAAATAAGCAAAATCAATCTGATTATTTGTAATGCCAAAATTAAAACTAAGACCTGTTGAAACACCATACTCTTTTATATCATTAACCGAGTTTAATAGCTTTATATTATTAGAATATGCGCCGATTTTAATATTTAAACCATCAAAAGGATTTTTTACGACTCTTGGTGCATATCTGATAATACCGATGCTATAGTGGTCTATTGAACTAATTTGATCATTCAGTGCAGAAAAATCTGCACCTGCATTTTCCTTATCTTCCCACCTTGAAAATTCACCTAATACGCTAAATTCTTTACTGAGTTTATAATCGATTCCAAATTGATATTCATAAGGTGTAGAAACCCTACTGGTATTAACAAGTGTCGGTTCTGTTGTGTCCGATAATTTTGGAAAATCTGAATTATCCTGTGCACCTGAGCCGTTGGAATCTTCAAACGGTTTATAATTGTATGTTTTAACAGACATAGATTTAATTGGCACTCCCAAGCCAAAATATAAATTTGCGGGAATATTCAAGTTTGATAAGAATTTGACTATTTAGATAAAGTTTAGCTAAACTACCTGAGTATAAATGTCTTTCCTGAGAATAATAATCTAAATCATCTAAAGAAAATATCGTCTGTTGACGAGCTGAACCATAAATAAAATCGAAGGTAATACCAACATTCAATTTTTCAATATATTTTTCCACCAAATGAAATATTAAAAGCTGTCATTCCACCAAAACTGCTATACGAATGATGGGTTGCTAGTGTATCACCGTAAGCAATGAATTCACTTTCCATATCACCATCTAACTGTAAATATTGATCACGATAGGGATGAATGCCCAATCCAAAGGCATATTTATTTTTGACGGGAACAATAAATTGAGCATAGCTGAGGTTTGAATTGCTATTTATGACATCATTTAGAACTGTTTTTTGCTCTACGAGATACGCACCCGTGAAATATGTGAAATTTAAATTTTTCCAAGTAGATGGATTTTGCAATGAAACATCTTTACTGAAAGAAGGTAATAGACCATTAGATGAAATTCCCATTGAGGATGCATCGTTTACCGAAATTTTTTCACCAAAACCATAACCATTTAATAAGCTTTGCCCAAATATTATCGAACTAAGGGCGACAGTTATTATAATGATTTTATTAAAGTTTGACATATATAATCCTTAAATATGGATTATTAGCAGAATTATTCTGATCAAGAATTAGATTTGCCGATTTAAATGGATCGCTTGTGGAACTTCCATACAACTTTAATCCAAAATTATTATAACTACCGGTGTTCACACCTTGTAGAAATGATCTGATTTCCATTTTCATTTGATTACCATCAAAAGTACCTGTCAATAGAATATCTGGTTCAATAGTGTATAGGTCTTCAGTAATTTCCCAGTACTTAGATATACCTAATTGAATCTTCAAGAATAGCAGCTTTGATTTCGAAATAATCTAAAGATATACCGGTACCGAGTTAAAAATCAATTCTGCAGATTTAATTACCATAACAGTTGAGTCTATTGGAAAATCATTAAAATCAAACTTAATGATAGATTTAAGACCTGCTGCTCTTCCAACTGATATATTTTCTTTATCAATATAAGTTATAGGTCGTGGCTCTACAATCGTCATATCTTTCAACGGGAAATAAACACTTTGCAATGTATCCACACCAACTCTATAGTACACTTTCAATGTCGGATAATCTATTGATTCGCGACTATTAATAGATATAATATTATCAATCGGATCAACATTTCTTAGCATAAATGTTCTATTTTCTGTTCCAGATGTATCAGCGATAAAATTTAGTATATTTTCTGTGTCAGTAAATTTGAATGATAGTTTTGGATTAATTGAATCAGGTATTCCCTGCGAAAAAGTACTTATCGGCCCAATCTTAACTGCGCTCGTTACATTAGCTTCGTTAAAATTTAAATAATTACTTTCCGTCTCGCTGAAAACTGAATCTCCACCCTCCGGGAAATAATACAATTCAAATTGACTCGCTGTCGGACTGATGCCTATCTGTGGCTGTAAAAGTAAACACTAAACTGTCAACAGTAACCGTAGAGTCAAGCAAGTTGGTGGTCCAGACTGCTCCACTTAATGATAGAGATGATAATTGAATCAGTGAAAATAAATTCTTAAATCCATCTGATTCACCAAAATATAGTCCATTGGTGCTTCCCATTAATGGTGGTGCTAAATATGTTCCACCATCAATCAATCTTACTGTCAGCGTATCGATATTTAAGTCCGAATCGGAAAGATCATATGGGATTGTGTTCTCGGTACAGCTAATCAATAAAGCGATAGACGTTATTATAGCTGCTGATAAATTAAAACGGTATTTTTTCATAAGATTATTTGAAGTTACTACGTATAATTAACTGGAAAGTTTCTCAAGAACTTCATTAATCTTTTTAACCACATCTGAGTAATCAGGAGATTCTGAATAATCAATATCAATAGAATGTATCTTAGACTTGTGATTCTTTATTCCATCGATTTTAAGTAATTCTTTATTCATATCTCGGCCAGGTTGATTTAGCAAAATTATCGCATCAGCGTATTCCGCAGAGACACTATAGGCATTAATTACTTTTTTATCCAAAGATTTTGGAATTTCAATTCCTACTTTCTGATATGCTTCCTTACTAAATTTTGGATATTCATCCAACCAATGAATAAGCTGAACAGTCTTAATGTCTTTATAAAATTCACCACCCTCATATTTTTGTTTGTACAAAGGAGGAATTAGGGCTGATTGCCATCCATTACATAAAATCACATCGGGACTCCAAAACAAGTGTGGCAATGTTGCTAAAACAGAGTTACTAAAGAATGCTGAGCGTACATCGTTATCATTTAACACACGACCATTCTTTGATTTATAAAGCAAATTAGAAAGTGGCTTAAACCACTCATCGTGTTCAAGAAAATAGACCTGCACCCGGGTTTTGGGAATAAATGCACTTTTTGCTGAGGTGCTGATTTTCTCACCATCGAATTCCAGAGGAATATCACGTAATCTAATTACTTCGCGAAGAATATATTTCCTTTCACTGATAAAGCCATACTTAGGAGCAATTGTTCTGAGGTCATGTTGCAATTCTTGCAGTTTCAATGGAATATCAACTGAAAAATCGCCTAAAGGCGATACACTTGCGAAAGGTGTCATTTCAGTTGTTACATAAAATATTTTTTTTGACATATACCCTACATTAAATTATTGAAAATAACTTTCTCAATATGAATTTTTAAAATTATTGATTTATGATTTATTATACAAAACGGAAATCAATACTTCATTTGAGAGGGCTAAATTTACTGTTTTATCCGTACATCTACAATATATTACATTAATCAGACCAATGGTAAGCAAAATTTAAAACTATTCCTAACATCATAAAGGAGGATACTAAAAATGATCCCCCATAGGAAATAAACGGTAACGGCAATCCTTTTACCGGAATTAATCCAACTGTCATGGCGGAATTGACAAATACTTGGGCTAGTAAAATAGATGCAATACCTATTAATACGATACTGGAGAACCGATCCCTGACAATAAATGCAAATTGAAGTAATTTGTATATGATAAATGCAAATAAGAAAAATATTGTCAATATTGCTGCAAACCCAAATTCCTCACCAATTACTGATAAAATAAAATCTGAATCCTGAACCGGTAAAAATTTTAATTGAGTTTGCGTACCTTGCATCCACCCTTTCCCAAATAATCCACCTGACCCTATTGCAGTTTTACTCTGTATCACTTGGTATGCTGCACCTAGCGGATCAAGTGCCGGATTGAATAGAGTTAGAATGCGTTTTTGCTGGTAAGGATGTAAGAATATTCCAAAATATCGGTGCTAATAGTCCTAAGAAGATATTCCCAAAAAATATAGTTACTCCTTCCCATATTTTTGGTTTAGATAGCAATATAATAAGTAATAATAAGAATCCCCAACAGTAAATGATACATTATGAAACGCTGTTAAAACACTTATAATTGGTGTGATTAATAAGAACAAATGAAATGATTTAGCCTTAACCCAAAATAATATCGGTAATATTGGAGCAATCATGATAATTGCAGTACCTAAGATCAGGCTGACTAAAGACAATCAACGCCGGAAATAGAATTATTAAGATAGGTATTATGAATGAAATAATATTTTCCATTTTCCGATATCTATCCGACAAATATCTTGCAACAAGAAGTAATAGAAATCCATTTTGCATATTCCGAAGGTTGAATACCAATGGAACCGACAAATATCCATCGGTTTGCGGAAATTGATGTGTTCAGAAATGACGGTATAATAATGGCGATTATAGCAAGTATATACATGATTATACTATATTTATGGTAATATTTTACAGGAACCTAAATGTGACAATCAACGCTAAAATACCAAATATCATAAATATTAGTTGCCTAAAAAATGATGATGAAGTAAAATTGTACATCTTGATGCTGTGATACGCTATAAAGAGTAGCCATACTAATTATTATCAACAACACAATTGGAATCAGTATAATAAAAACTTTTATATCATCATTTCTAACTGACAACATTTGTTTCCACATTCTCTATTTTGGATTTTCTTTATAAATATATGATAATATTTGACGTACAATTGGAGCTGCTTCGTCACCACCATGGCCGGCATTTTCTAATAACACAACGAACGATCGCTTTACATCATCTTTAACGGCATATCCGATAAACCATGCATGCGGCTTACCATCGCGGATTTTCTGATGTACCTGTTTTACCTGCCACCTCCAGACCATCTATGCGTGGATCAGCTAATCTACCTGTTCCCTTATTATCACTTACTACTCGATGCAATAAATCATTTAATTTATTCCAAGTGTTGTCGGATATACTTTCGATTTTAATATCCTGTGCTGAATAATTTTTTGCAAAATGTGGCTGTTTGGATATGACCTCTTGTGTAAAGTAAATTAATATAATGTTAACAGTTGAATTGGCGTTACTAAAGTTTCACCTTGACCAATTGCGAGATTTAATTTTAATCCTGATGTCCACCCTCTTTTACCATATCTCCTATCAAAATAGTATTCGTCTGGGATATTTCCGGCACTTTCTACCGGTAAATCAATTCCGGTTATTTCCCCGAATCCAAACTGTCTAGCCATATCAGCCCAACCATTTAAAGGAATACTCTGAATAACATTATAAAAATAAACATTACAAGATTGTATTAATGCTTTATCCAAATCAACATAACCATGGCCATCTTCCTTCCAACACCTAAATGAACGATTCCCAAATTGATATTTCCCTGAACAATAAAATTGTTTTTGTGGACTAATCGTACCGTGTTCTAAAATATAGGTTAATGAAACCATTTTCATCGTCGAACCGGGAGGATATAATCCTCGAGTTATTCTATTCAATAATGGCTTATCAGGATCATTTAATATTATAGTCCAGTCCTCTGGAAGTGTGGCACCGGTAAATAAATCAGGAGGATAATTGGGCGAATTTACAAAACTATAAATTTCCCCAGTTTCTGGATCACTAATAACTGCACATCCACGTCGTCTTTTCATTAAATCTTCAATAACTTTCTGGAGTTTACTATCTATCGTTGTTATTAAATCCTTACCTGGTTCAGGTAATATCTTTTCCCGACCGGGCATTTCTCCAATAATCCTGCCATATGTATCAATTGCTTTATATTCTGCTCCATTAATACCTCTAAGATGTTCCTCATAAGATTTTTCAAGACCGCTCCAACCAACCAAATCTCCATAACTATATTCGGCTGCACTAGGAATGTCTTTGATATTGGTATTATCAACATCAACTACGTAGCCCAGAAAGTGCGATCCATTCATATCGTATGCAGAAGCATAATGTCTTTCTTGAGTTTGTTTATAATCGATACCCGGTAAATCAAGCATGTATTCTTCTAAACGAGAAACCTGCTCAAATGTGATATCCTTGATTATTCGCACCGGTGTGAATTTTCCAACGTAATATTTTTTATAATTATCGGAAAGTGATATTGAATCTAAATTGGTTAATTTGCTTATAATGGATATTGTACTATCGATATTGGAGATAACATTCGGTAGAGCAAATAAGGAATATGTAGGTGAGTTATCTACAATTATTTCTCCATTTCTATCAAGAATTGATCCTCTTGGAGCATGTAGACTTTCAACTCTGATACTATTAATATTTGCTTTCTCTTTATATTGGTTATGTTGAACGATTTGTATTTGAAAGAATTTTATTATCAATACGCTAAATACAGAGAACAACAGAATATTAAACGTTAAATAACGTCTTACCGATACATCGTTCTGAGTTTTTAACATTTTAGGACTTACGCAAAGGAATAATGAATTGGAACACAGCTAAAATAAAAACTGTATATAATGTAGTCTTTAACCAAGTAACAAGAAATATTTTAAAATCATTATAAAATAAGTAATCAAAGAAAAAGTAAGAATAAAGAAAGAAACTACCGATAATTATTAAAAAACATAAGAAGTTAAAATAAAATGGTATCATTTTATAATGTTGATGATTTTAAAAAACCACTTGTATAGCCAACAATTGAATAAATCAATGGTAGAACTCCAGTTGACAATCCATTGTTAAATAATCCTGCCAATATTCCAATAGTGAACCCTGCAATGGTTCCTCTAAAACTTCCAAAGTTAACTGCAAAATAGAGGATAAATATGATCAGAAAATCGGGACGTACACCATTAATTGAAAACAGATTAATAAATAATATCTGTATTACGAATGTAATAGCTAATATTATACCAAAATTTTTCATTGATATAGTTCCTCATTAACTATAATAAATACATATATTACCGAACTAAGATTTTCTTCAATATGAACCGACACTACTTTTTGAAATTCACTTCGGGCATTTGCCACACTTGATACAGTACCGACATGTAAACCTTCAGGAAATATATCACTCAATCCTGATGTTACGACTTGATCACCAACATTTATAATCGCATTTTTGTATACTTCCCGTACATCACAAACATTGTTTATTCGCCATCTTAATATTCCTGTTAGCTCCACTAGGTAAAAATCGGACACCGATACGGAAACTTGGATCACTTATTAACTGAACCACTGAGGATTGATTATTGACTTTAGCAACTTTACCAATAATACCCAATGGAGTTATCACAGGATCATTTTTTTCAACGCCTGCTTCAGATCCAACGTCCACGGTCATTGATAACAAATTTGGATTTAAACCCATATTGATAACTTTAGCAGAAACCATTTCAACCTTTGACTCCCTCTTAAAGTCCAACATCTCCTTTAATCTCGTATTTTCCATTTCGTATTCAAGTAATGTTTCTTTCTCAAGAGCTAAAATTATTAATCTTTCTTGAAGTCGTTCATTTTCCTGTGCAGTTTTAATCGAAGCAAATTCAATCTCGTAAAGGGTGAATTAATAATTGTTGATAAATTATTAATAGTCTGCTGAAATGGTTTTATTGAAGTAGAATCGCTATTATATATGATAATTAACGATAGAAATACTGATAAGATAAATACTAGATGATGCTTATTTTTTTGAACTATTACTAAGAGTATAGTAACCATTTACATTAATACGGCCTCGTATTTATCTAAATTTTCAAGAACGATACCCGTTCCCTGTACAACGGCTAATAAGGCGTTTTCAGCAACATTTACAGGAACATTTGTTCTCTCTCGTATAATTTGATCTAATCCTCTTAAAAGTGACCCACCTCCAGTTAAAATAATTCCGCGATCAATAATATCCGAAGATAATTCAGGTGGAGTTTGCTCTAAAGCTCTTCGCACAGCTTCAACAATGCTATTGACAGTATCTTTTAAAGCTTGACGAATTTCATCCGAAGAGACATCGACAATTCTAGGAATACCTGATACAAGGTCTCTTCCCTTAACAGAAATCGTTTCAGCTTTCATTCTCATTGCTGATCCGACTGTTTTTTTAATCGCTTCTGCAGTAGGTACACCGATATCAAGTTTATGTTCATTTCTAAACCATTGAACAATAGAGTCATCCATTTCATCTCCAGCAATTCGTATTGTTTCTTTGGATACAACTCCGTTTAATGCAATTACCGCAACTTCCGTTGTGCCACCGCCAATATCAACAATGATATTTCCAATGGGCTTACTGATTTCTAATCCAATTCCAATAGCTGCTGCCATAGGTTCTTCGATTAAATATACTTCTTTTGCATTAGCCCTTTCACCGGAATCTTTGACAGCTCGTCTTTCAACTTCTGTCACACCGGATGGTACACATATAACCATTTTGGGTCTTGCCAATCTATTGAGATTTATTTTTTTGATAAATCCTTGCAGCATTTCATCAGTCATATTGAAATTAGCAATTACACCATCTTGCAAAGGACGTATAGTTTCCAATCCTCGGTGAGTTTTTCCCATCATTTCTTTTGCTTCGTTGCCAACAGCAATTACTTTGCCGTCATGAACTGAACGAGCTACGATTGAAGGTTCATTAATTACAATACCTTTTCCGCTAAGATAAATTAACGTGTTAGCAGTTCCAAGGTCTATTGCTAGATCACCGGAAATCCAATTAAATGTACCAAATATTTTGTTAAATATATTCATGTAGAATGATCAACTTTTTAATTTAGCTATAAAAAATAGAATAGTAATTTAAAGAAAATAATATTGATTTATACAGTCAATAAAATTGAAATCGAAGTTAAATTTAATCAATTTCTACTCTACTTTGGTCGCCAAGTATAAATCTATGCGCTGAATGTTCTCGATGATTGCCAATGATTTGAACATCAACACCAATTAGGGAATTAGTTATTTTATCTTCAACATTACTAATTTTACTGTCGCTCATAATAATTGAATAACCAACTTTACTATTAATAATTGTACAGCGTTTTCCAATAGCTGTATGAGGTGCAATATAGGCATTCTCTATAACTAGAATTATCATTGATTATTACAGGTCCGTCAATCTTCGAGTTAGATATTTTTACATTTTTGCCTAAGTAAATATTACCGGTAATTTCAGTATTAGTAATATCACCATTCCTACTATCTACAATATTATCAAGCACTAAACGATTAGCTTCTAATAAGTCAGAAGGCTTTCCTGTATCTTTCCACCAACCGGTAATCTCTGAATAGCTAATATGATATCCCTTGTTCAATAAATATTGATGTGCATCAGAAATTTCCAATTCACCTCGAGCCGATGGTTCAATATTATTAACAGCTTCGAAAATAGTGCTATCGTAAAGGTAAATACCAGTTACGGCAAAATTACTTTTTGGTTTCGCAGGTTTTTCTTCAATTCCAATAATTTTATTATCTTTTATCTCAGCAACACCAAATCGATTTGGATCCGGCACTTTACTTAAAGCAAGATGACAATTAGACTTAGCGTTTTTAAATTCTGAAACAAATTTCTTGATGCCACCGACTAAAATATTATCTCCTAAATAAAAGATAAATGGATCGTTTCCGATGAATTTCTCAGATATTTTTACAACATGCGCTAAACCTAATGGAGCATCTTGAGGAATGTAAGTAATTTTAATGTTTCGACTGCTTCCATCGCCGAATTCAGACTTTATTGAAGTATCATCTGCATTTATTACTATACCCACATCCATAATATTTGCTTCTCGAACATAATCTAAAGCATAATCCAACATCAACTTATTAGCAATTGGTATCAAATGTTTATTTTGAGTATGCGTAATAGGACGTAGTCTTGTACCATGACCACCGGCTGTAATAAGCGCCTTCATTTTTTTCTCCTCATTGCGTCTTTTGATAATTTATCAGCCACTGAGTTTTTTTCTCGAGGGATATGTGTTAATGACCAAGAATTTAAGTTTATCCAACAGATTAATAGCTTGACTATGCAATACTTGCATTCGTTCATTTCTAACTTTATATTCACCATTAATTTGCTTCACTATCAACTCACTATCTGCAAATATATCGATATTTACTATATTTAGATTATGTGATTCCTCAATACCTTTGATTAAGGGCTTTATACTCTGATTCATTATTGGTTGCACTACCAATAAATTCCGAAAAACTGAATAATTCCTCATCATTGCGATAAAACACACCACCAATTCCGGCTGTTTGAGTATGTAAATCTGCTGCACCATCAACAAATAATTTTACAGATTCACTAAATTCCAAACGGTTTTTTGATGTTATTAAGCACATCGATATCAACATTTTTAATTCCATTTAGTACTTTTGAGTCTTGAAGCACTTTTTTTAATTCGATGAGTTCAGCTTTCGTTAGTTTTAAAATCACAGGGTTGAATTTAAACGCATTATAAATTAGATGAAATTACAAACCAATAATTATTAGAAATTTTGTTATTTAGTCACTATTTAATAAATGGATTTGTACCATTTTGAATTGGACACTCTTCCCAATAATAACACCAATTGCATAAAATAGATTTCTTTGCAGGAAACTCTCCACCATTGTTTATTTTCGAACGGATTTCATCTATTTCACCTTTAATATTTGTAGATAAATCAATTAATTGTTTCGTCAGTCCGATCTGATTCTACTTCAATTCCATGTTGTAAAAAATGCCATACTAATTTGACAGATTTGATTTCTTTGTCTTTTGCTAATAATCCAATTTGATAAAGTGCCAACTGATTATCCTTATCTGCTTGCACTTGAGTAAGTAGACGCTTACCTGATTTATAATCATGAATTTCCCAATTACCCTCTCCATCATGATCTAATCCTATCAACTATCCCCTTAATTTGATATTCACCATTTTCGTCTAAGAGTAAAATTTAGTTCAATTTCATTACCAACAATTGGTTCATCAAAAGGAGCGATATTTTCGATAATAGCGAGCGATACAATCCTCGCCTAAATATTTATAATGTTCAGAAGTATTTTCTATCCCTGACTATGCCTATTCGACTATGCCAGTTTTGTTCCCATACAGAATTATACTTTTCTATGACATGATCAAATAAAGGAATACGTTCTTCTAAAACTTCATTATATAAATATTCCAGCGCCTCATGTATTCTTTTACCCATGTATGCTTCGATACTTTCATCGGGTTTCCGAATATTATCAATATACCTTATTTTAAATTGGGCAGGACATTTCTTATATGTTTCTAAACTACTATGCGAAAATCTCTCCATTTGGTTAAAATATTACTTTCTTTGGTAACCGAGGAATGGTGTCGTTAAGCGATAATGACCAAAATTATCACCGGCAAAAGTAAAGGATTCCTGAATCCTATAATAGTTCCAGGTTTCATATGGTTCTGATCTTTGTGGCATCATAAATCTGTTTATGTCATCAGGAGGACCAAAAATTATGTATATCATTCCCATATCTGTTTCCCAACCATCAATAAAACTATCGAAATGAGCATTTGCATATGCAACACGACGATAATATTCGTTCATTAACTCGTTTTCTACTGTATCCGGAGTTGGGTCACGCTTGCTTCCATAATTTTTTATATAATTCTTCATCGTTTTTTGGGCGATACCTTTTTTGCTTCTGCCCTCTCCTTGCTATTAAGTAAATATCGCATCTGCTGTAGTGCATCATCTAAATTTGAAACTAAATGTGATATTCCTGCTTTATGTATTACAATATTTTTAATCTTTTCTGTAGAATATTTTCCTTGCACTAATTCGGATTGTACTTTGATTCCTATTTTTTTGATATCTTCACTTGGGAGTTTAACAATTTGATTAAATATTCCGGTTTGAGATGTATCAATAATTGTGTTTTCAAATAATACAGCCTCGTCCTTATCCAAAAATTGAGTTTTTAAGCTATATTCACCAAGTTTTACTTTCCCCGATAGATAAAAATTCAATCCATCATCAATATTAAAAGTACCTTTGCTTAGAGCAGGGATTCGTCCTTCTCCAAACCCCCAGTTGCCATCCATCTTTTCTAACAACACCGGTTCATTTAAATATATCGTGTTGATCATAATCAGAAAAATCTAATTTTATTATACTTTCACCACTTTTTTTGGTATCCAAGATCCAATAATCTTGCTACTATTTTATATTTCCCGGATTTAATACGGGAAGACATCATTAATATTTCACTTTTTGTTATTGAGTTTGTAGCATTATAATCTTGAACTATGATCGAATCCTGCCAAACTTTCCTACTTATTTGACTTCCTTTTTTTGTTTGCAGAGCAATCACTGCTTCAAAACGAGCGGTAAAAGTTGTATCGACTTTTACATATTGTAATGTGAAATATGGAACTTGCATAAAAATAAATATATCTAAAGAATCACCGACAACAGTTGTTTTAGTAAAAGTGGAGACTGAAAATCTTTCAATATTCTTCTTTTGGATTTGTTGTTGCGCAAAAGTCATTTTAACAATAAATATTAACAATAAACCGAATAGTAAGTTTTTCTTTATATATCTCATAAGTTTTTCTTCCATAAGTATTTGATTAACCCTTTATCACTTCCTATAAATAAAGCATCGTCCCGAATATACATATCTTGCACTGAACCTATAAATGGAAAATCATATATTTGAGAATACCCACTGTCTAAGTTAATTTGCCAGATACCGTTATCAGTACCAAGAAAACAATATCCTTCTGCAGCAACTAATTTATTTACCTTACTACCTGAAAAAGCCGATGGTTCCACTATCACTTTCCAGCTGTTCAGTTTCAATATTATAATTTAATATTCCAACCTTGAGTTGCAATATAAAGGTTATTTGCATCTCTAAATATATCGGTAAAACCGATAAAGATATCTTTTCTATTATTTAACGAATCTGTATTCCCAAATTTTTTATATTCAATTAACTGATATATTAATAGAATCATATATTAATAAATAATTATCTGTCGCAATCCATAAATTGCCATTAACTAATCTCAAGATCATTTATTCGTCTCAAAAGCAATTGATTCCCAAAATCTAATTGTTCAGTGTGCTTATTGATTTTGGATATTTTCACCAAGCCTCTTGTTGAGCCAACCCAAATCGAAGATTCATCTTCTACCATAGCTGTAACTTGACCACCGGGCACACCATTCCCTTCCGTTATCTCTCTCCAATAAGTCCTTCTTTTTATTGTATATTGATATTGTAGAGTTTCCACCAATCCATATTTCTTTATCTGTTTCTAAAATTGAGTAAAATGGCTGTGATTTAAAATTTATTGAATTTTCAAAATCAATATGTTTAAAATCATTGTTGCGAATATTGTAATCTGGTAATTCCCATTGACTCAAAATTATTACGCCCTACAATCCATAAATCATCTTTAGCGGTAAATGCAGTAATATCATCATTATTCAATCCAAAACTCAAGTGGATAAAATGTTTCCATTTGAACATCACCACTAAAAATTGTACCATCTTCCAATCCAATATATACTTTATTATTATTCAAATATGATAAGTGGTTGGTATTATACTTTTCCCGTACTGGATCTATAAATTGATTATAATTCATCATCCATCCGTCCATAATTGTATAATTTTGTAACTTTTCCGGCAAATCAAGATTATATTCGTGTTTACTACTCCAATTTATGTCATCTTCATCAGGTAGTGGTAATATACCCATCACAATACCTGATACCTTATCCAATTTTAAAAATGTACTTTCGGCATTTATCCATAAATAATTTTGAGACGATCCAATTTGTTGAACAAGCGCATTGCGATGTAATCCTGCATCAACTAAGTTAATATGAAACCAATTTCCTTCAGCATTATAAGAGTACTCGAGAAATTCCTTTGAGGCTGCCCATAATATCCCAGTACTTTTATCGAAATGGATTGCAAGAATTTGATTATCCGTCAACCCCTGAGCCATAGTTATCGGATCAGCAAACCTATTCTGATACAATTGTAAACGTAGAATCCCGGCATTGCTCGTTGCGAAGTAAGTAAAATTATATCCTTCTGTGATTGAATTAATGGTACCGATTTGTCGATATGCAACCCAATCGAATGTATCAAAACGAGAATCGGGTTGAGAGATTAATATATTAAAAAGCAGTATGATGTAAAATATTCTCTTCATGTTTCCCAATAAATAGATTTCTAAGACCAAAGTAATAACCTATTAGCTTTTATTAAATCGGTTTCTCAGCTATCTCAATCAACACTCCCCCTGTACTTTTAGGATGAATAAATGCTATCAAATATCCTTCCGCACCGATTCTTGGTAGTTTTATCAATTAACTCAATTCCTGCTTCGATTAATTCCTCAATTGTATGTTTGATATCTTCAACATGAA
This sequence comes from uncultured bacterium, assembly GCA_963715945.1. GTDB lineage: Bacteria > Fidelibacterota > Marinisomatia > Marinisomatales > JAHJCW01 > JAHJCW01. Next base: position 170,189 of record CAVQSL010000010.1, on the reverse strand, counting down.
GACAAATATGATGAATTCCTTTACCTCTTTTTTCAATAAATTTTGCAATTGGGGATTCGGAAGATGTGGCTTCTAATAGTTCTATTTTACCATGTCCTGTATCAAATATTTCAGTTTTGACTTTTTGATCCATTACTTCCTCTGAAATATTCTCATAATTTTTAAGTAGCAATCTCCAGAATGGAGCATCTTGCTCCAAATTGTCAATTGCTATACCAATATGTTCAATTCCTAATATTTTCATTTTAAATCCGGAAAATTATTTTTGTATTCTTGATTCAAATTAAGATCAATCCCTATACCAGTTGGAAGTACTGGGATACCATTTTCAATATGTAAACCATGATAAGGATCATTATCAATTAATAAATTACCATCTAAATCAAGGTAATCTGCTTGAGAAGCTAACTGACCTAAAGCTGTTATACCAATAGATGATTCTACCATACAACCCAACATGATTTTTAAGTTATGTTTTTTTGCTACTTCAATCATTTTTATTGCTTCGTCGATCCCGCCACATTTTGCTAACTTAATATTTATACCATCAAATCCATTAGCAATTCTGTCTATATCGGCTGATGTATGGCAATTTTCATCAGCAATTATAGGCAAAAAAGAATGTTTTTTCAAGTCGGACATTTTTTCAATATCATCAGCAGGTAATGGTTGTTCAATTAATTCCACATTTTGATCCGATAGCCAGTCTATCATCGCGATGGCTGTTTCTGAATCCCACCCCTCATTCGCATCAACGCGAATAGGTTTATCCGTATATTGTCTAATTGTTGATATGATTTTTTTATCTTGAGATGTCCCCAACTTGACTTTTAATATTTTAAATTCTTCAGTTTCTTCAATTTTCTGAGCTATATCATTTAAGTCACCAATCGCAATTGTGTATGAAGTTGGGCATTGAATTTCTCTGCTATAATTTAAATATTCATAGAGTGGAACATTATTATTTTTGGTCAACCAATCATATAAAGCATTAATACATGCTGAACGAAGTGATTTAATATTTATAGTATATTGATCAATTATTTTATATTACTTCATCAATATTATTCACATTATCAGGCAGAATAATTTTATTTTTTAATCTGTCTAATATTTGAGGTATAGATTCTTTATATCTTTCTGATGGCGCAGCTTCACCCCTGCCAATCAAGCCATCCTGTTCTAAATATATAAAAACTCTATCATAATAATTATAGGTACTGCGGGAAATTCCAAAGGGATGTTTACAATTCAAACGATAAGTTGTATAACTTAACCTCATTAATATTATTAATTAGAGGAATGATATAATCATATTTTAACTTCGAAAATTAGGTTTTCTTTTTTCAACAAATGCTGTTGTTCCTTCGCGTTGTTCATCAGTTTCAAATAATTCAGCAAATGCATTCAACTCGAGATCTAAACCATTCTCTAAATGTTGATCATATCCTTGATGGATGCATTTTAATGCAGCACCAACTGCTGCAGGACCATTTTTCAATATTGATTTAGCTAAATATTGCACTTTTTCCATTAATTCGGATGGTGGTACCACATGATTAACTAATCCTATTCGTAAAGCCTCTTTAGCATCTATCATCGCACCGCCGGCAATCATTTCTATTGCACGTCCTTTACCAATTAAGCGCGGTAAGCGTTGTGTTCCGCCCCATCCAGGAATTATTCCGAGAGCTACTTCCGGTTGTGAGAATTTTGCATTATCTGAGGCAATTCGCATATCACACGCCAAAGCGATCTCACATCCGCCACCTAAGGCGAATCCATTTATTGCTGCAATTACAGGTTTTGGTGAATTTTCTATCACCATTGTCATTTCCTGACCTTCTCTACTAAATTCTAATGCTTGACGACCTGACATTTTTTGCATCGATTTTATATCGGCTCCGGCGATAAAAGCTTTTTCTTCATTTCCAGTAATAACAATTACTCCAACTTCTTTATTCTCGATGCAATCTTCTACTGCTTGTTTAAGTTCAGCAACCAGTTCTTTATTCATCGCGTTTAGCGCCTCAGGTCGATTGATAGTAATAGTACCAATATAATCTTTTACATCAATGTTAATAAATTTCATATAATTATCTCCAATAAGTTCGACTAAATAAAATTAATACAGTAAATATCTCTAAACGTCCCAATAACATGGCAAATGATAATATCCACTTGCCAATATCCGGCAAAAGTGCATAATTATCAGTTGGCCCAAAAGCACCTAATGCAGGTCCAATATTCCCAACCGCGGAAGCAGAAGCTCCAATTGCTGAAGTTATATCAATTCCCATGGCTGTCAAGGATGCTGCTGTAAGTGCGAATATGGCAACATAGAAAAGGAAAAAACCTAAAGTGTTTCTGATAATACTTTCATCAATATACCGACCTCCAATTCGAATTGGAATAATGGCCCTAGCGTGTAATAATCTGCGCGTTTCCATGAGACTATGTTTTATTATCAAAAATACACGGATAAGTTTCATTCCGCCACCTGTTGAACCACCCATGGCGCCCAAGAACATTAGCCCGACTAGTATGAATTGTATAAAATAACTCCACAATTCATAGTCATAAGTTCCATATCCTGTAGTGGTTATAATTGAAACTGTTTGGAATAGAGCATCTCTAAATTTTATATGTGTGAATCCACCATCGCTCAAACTGATGATAACAAATATCACAAAAGTAACTATAAGGATAATCCCAATATATATTTTGAATTCATAATCGCGGAAATAACTTTTTACATCTCCTGACATTGCTCTAAAATGAAGCGTAAAATTCACTCCTGCCATTAGCATAAAAAAAATAATTATATAATGTATTGCGGAACTTGACCAGGCAGCGATGCTTGCATTCATTGTAGAAAATCCACCTGTAGGCATCGTGGTAAAGGCATGACAAACTGCTTCGAATCCGGTCATACCACTAATTACCGAGTAGAAGCATTTCTACTGCGGTAAATCCAACATATACTAACCATAATATTTTAGCGGTTTCTTTAACTCGAGGACGTAATTTGTCCGATACAGGACCCGGCACCTCAGCTTTAAACATTTGCACACCACCAATTCCTAATAGTGGTAAAATTGCTATCGTAAATACGATGATACCCATACCACCAATCCATTGAATGAACGAGCGCCAAAATAAAATTCCATGCGGTAAGCTTTCAATACCATTTGGAAGATTGGGAAGTGTCATCGGATTTCCAATAATTGTCGCACCAGTTGTCGTAACCCCCGACATTGACTCAAAAAATGCATCGGTAATATTTGGAATTGCTCCGCTAAAGAAAAACGGTAAAGCTCCAATAATAGCGGTAATTATCCATGCCGCTGTAACAATTAGGAATCCATCTTTGTTGGATAATGCTTTGCTTTTTCTTGTAAAAAACCACAAAGGAACACCAATCAAAATGGTTAATACAAATGATAATATAAACCCTCCAAAGTCATTCTCTTGATATGCTAACGAAATGAGAGCAGGTATCAGCATGGCGACACTCAAAATCGTAATTTGAGCACCAAGAATATTTAATATTGTCCTTTTATTCATTTAAGTCCAAAAAGCTTGCGAATTTTTGGTATTACTTTAGGTTTTGTAAAAACCAGTACAGTATCTTCATCAGTAATTAACGAACTACCACGTGCAATACCTAAATTCCCATGATGATTAATTACACCAACAATACACTCTTTAGGGAAATCAATTTCTGAGAGAGGTTTTTGAGTAACTTTACTTCCAGCCTTTGGCTGCAATTCAATTACATCAACGTCCATTTCATCAAAAGCAATTAGATCAGTTTCAGTCTTATCACTGTATATTTTTCGTATAATTTTATTTACTGTAGCAATATTTTTGCTGACAACAGATCCAATACCTAATTCTTGTAATAAAGGCAAATATTCAGTTGTATTAACATGGATAATTGTCTGTTTTGCACCCAATTGATGTGCCAAGAATTCCACTTAAAATATTAACTTTTTCATCCCTCGTAACTGCTATAAAACTACTGACTTCCTGAATATTTTCAGACTTGAGGAACTCAAGATCTGTACCATCAGCGTTTATTACCATTGTATTAGCTAAATTGGCTGCGATTTCCTCGGTTTTATCTCTTCGATTGTCAATTAATCTGACAGATTTTTTGTCCTGTAGAATCTCAGCAACCGAAGAACCAATTTTCTCACCACCAAAAATCATTACCCGATCTGATCTTTGGTTGCTAATATCAATTATTTTTAATAATTCTTCAAGATTTTCAGTTTTAATAATAAAATAAGCTCGATCATTTGGCTCAAAAACAAAATCTCCCCATGGTATGATCGTTTCATTTCCTCGTATTACCGAAACTATACCAAATTTAATAACATGACCTTCATCACATAATTCTTTTACGGAACGTCCTACTATCTTGCTATGAATGGGAAATTCTAATCCCAATCATTTTAAGTCGTCCACCCTCAAACTCCATCACTCTTGTTGCATAAGGGTGATCAACTAATCTAACAATCTCCGAACATGCTTCCTTTTCCGGATGAATTACTAAATCTATTCCAAATTTTTCAGGCTTAATTATTGAATTGACATCACTATACTGCTGATTACGAAGTCTCGCAATTACTTTATTTGCCCCTAATTGTCTTGCCTGTTGCGAAGCAATTAGGTTCACTTCATCGATTCGTGTTAATGCAAATACATAATCTGCTTTATCAACATGTGCCTCGACTAAATTTTTTGGGCTTGCACCATTGCCCTGTACAACAATTACATCCAAATTTTCGGCTGCCCTTCGGCACTTAAAAGGATCATTATCAATGACTGTTATATCAAAATCTTCTTGGCTTAGGGCTTTTGCAACGTGGAAACCGACTTCGCCCACACCAATTATTACAATTCTCATTATATCCTCTAAAAATTAAAATTCAAATTTTATTAAATCACAAAACTACAACTCATCATCAGCTGGAATGCGCTGTATTTTTGCACCCAATTGAGCAAATTTATTTTCAATTTTTTCGTATCCACGATCAATATGATGTATATGATTTACTTCTGTAACTCCTTTTGCCATCAAACCTGCTAATATCAGAGATGCACTTGCACGAATATCGGTCGATCGTACTTTGGCACCTACTAATTCTTTCACACCTCGCACGATTGCAGAATTTCCCTCAACCGTTATATTTGCTCCTAAGCGATTTAACTCGGGTACATGGCTAAACCGATCGTGATAAATCGTGTCACTGACAATTGATGATCCTGTTGCGATACTCATTAATGCAATCCACTGAGCCTGCAAATCAGTTGCAAAACCAGGAAATACAGCAGTAGTTACATCTACTGCGTTTAATTTTTTTGTACGTTTTACTGTTACATCATTATTATTAATTTCAATTTCTGCACCAACTTCAATTAATTTTTCAATTACTACGGAAAGATGTTCAGGAATGGTATTTTTAAGAGTAATCTTACCAAGTGCAGCTCCCGCAATTAAAAATGTACCTGCTTCTATTCTATCAGGAATAATGGAAACTTCTTGTGGAACGTAGAGTATCTACACCTTCCATAATTATATCGGTGGTACCAATCCCATCAATTTTTGCACCCATTGATACTAAAAAGTCACATAATTGAACAATCTCAGGTTCTTTAGCAGCATTTTCGATCTTTGTTTCACCTTTGGCAAGAGTGGCTGCCATTATAATATTTCCGGTTGCACCAACCGAAGGAAAATCAAATCTGATTTTATTGCCAATTAATTTCTTTGATTTAGCAATGATATCACCGCCTTCTAATTCGATTTTTGCGCCCAATTTTTCTAACCCCTTAAGATGGAAATCTACCGGTCTTGGTCCCCAAGCACAGCCACCTGGTAACGAGACGATTGCCTTTCCGAATCGCGCCACTAAGTGGTCCTAAAACATAAAATGATGCACGCATTTTGTTTACTAAATCATACGGAGCAATTGGTTTATTTATCGTGGTGGCATCTATAGTCATTTTATTTTCAGACAAATTGTATTTGCACACCAATTATTTCTAAAAGTTTTGCCATCGTACGAGTATCTCGCAAATCTGGAACTCTAATATTGTTGTTTCACCCGCTACTAATAAAGCTGCGGCCATAACCGGTAAAACCGCATTTTTAGAGCCACTTATGTGAACTTCTCCCTTTAGTTGATGATTCCCTTCTATTACTAATTTTTCCATAATTTTATTAATTAAATACTTTCTCTCCAGCTGACAGTTGATATATTGCTTGTTTTCGCTCTTCAGCATTAAGATATTTTGCTGTGACAACAGTTTTCCCACCATTAATCGACTTTGAAATATGTAAATGGTTCATCGCACTTTGTGCGATTTGTGGTAAATGAGTAATGCAAATAACTTGTTTATTTTTGGCTAGATTGGCTAAGCTATTTGCCACTTTCTCAGCTGCCACACCGGATATACCACTATCAATTTCATCAAATACCATTGAATCAACAGGATCATTATTTTGAAATACAGTTTTTATTGCTAACATAATCCTAGAAATTTCACCACCCGAGGCGATTTCTACAAGAGGTTTTAATCTTTCACCAGGATTGGCGCTTAGCAAAAATTGAATATTATCAAAACCTTTTTCATTGGCTATTACATGATTATCTTTAAAAAATACAAATGAATCTTCTGCAATTTTTTGTGATATATTAATCTCAAATTTTGCTTCGGGCATATTTAGTTTAGCCATCTCAGCTTCAATTGCTTTTGATAGTAATTTTGATCCACGTTCTCTTTCGTTATGGATTTCTTCGGCTAATTTTTGATAATTCGTTTTATCTTCAGAAATCAATTTTTGAACTTTTTTAATATCATCACCCAAAAAAGTAATGCTATCTAAATCATCTGTAATTTGTCTTTTTGTTGTTAAGATAGCCTCAATAGAACCACCATATTTACGTTTTAAGCTATCAATCGCACCTAAGCGATCTTGAATTTCAGTCAATCTATTTTTATCATGATCAAGAGAATTGACATAGTTACTTAGACCGATTGAAGCATCTTGAACGCTTAGCGATGCAGAACGAATCATATCAGAATATTCTGCAAGTTTTTGATCAATTCTAGATAGTTTTTCAATAGCAAATAAAGATGAAGCAATTCTGTTATAAATAGATTCATCATCATCAGTTAGTTCTAACGACAACCGATTGGCTGTTTTAACAATTTCATCAAGATGCTTTAAAGTTTGTAATTCTTCTTCCAGCTCCTTGTCTTCATTCAGTAAAGGATTTATAGCTGTTATTTCATTTAACTGAAATGATAAAAGCTCCTGATGTTGCTCTGAACTTTGTTTTTTCTCAAATAAATCTGCAAGTATTTTTGTATTTTTCTTAATCGATTCAAATAGTATAGTACAATTTTCAACAGCTTCTTTTACTCCACAGAATGCATCAAGATAGTCAATATGGGAAGATTCAGACATAATATATTGTTGTTCATGCTGCCCATGAAAATCTACTAAAGAGGAACATGCATCACGAAAATCATTCTCCAAAAGTGGTTCATCATTTAAATATGACTTTGTTCTACCACTTTTGTTTAATATACGTCGATATGTTTTTGAATTAAGTGTTGCTTCAACCACGGCTCTTTCGGCATCACTTCGGACCATTGTTTTGGATGTACTACCACCTAAAGAGACATTTAAAGCTTGCAACAAAATTGATTTTCCCGAACCGGTCTCTCCTGTAATTACAGTCAAACCTTTATTAAATGAAATTTCAATTTCATCTAATATTGCAAAATTATTGATGAATAATTTTTCAATCATGTGATAACATTAAGTATTTTAATGTTACCACACTTCCAAGAATCATTCCTATTCCGTTTGCAATCGCATCATAAATACTTGCGTACCTTCCTGCCACGGCTCCTTGCCAAATTTCATTAAATCCTCCGTAAGCGATCCCGATAATTACTATAAACAAGAATCGCTTTCATTGAAACCATTTTTAGTGCATTAATTGCTAAAAAGGATAAAATGAAATATTCAATAATGTGCAAAATTTTATCAAAAGAAAAAATATTGAATTTTGGAATTGCTCCGCCTGGTATAGTAGAAACGGCTAATATTGCAATGATATAAAATATCAATAATTTTTGAAAAATATTTTTACTCATAAGTCATAATCGCCTTTGGTAACATATCTAATAGATCCGAGGCAATCATCCCTCGGTATCCTTTTTGTTCCGCAACCAAATCTGCCGCCTTGCCATGAATAAACACACCTAATTCAGCAGCTATATTAGATGGAATCCCTTGTGCTACAAAACTTGCAATCACACCTGACAATACATCACCAGCACCTCCGGTTGCCAAACCCTGATTCCCTGTTGAATTAATTACAATATTTTTTCCATATGAAATAAACGTTGGGGCATTTTTTGCAACAAGCGTTCCCTTAAATCCATTCATAAACTTTTCTAAATAATCTGTTATATTACCAATAATTTCTTTGGTAGTCGTATTTAATAAGCTTGCAAATTCTCCATAATGTGGTGTAATAATAAATTCACCCTTAATATCTCTAAATAATTTTACATTGTCATTAAATATACTCAACCCATCAGCATCTATAATCAGTGGTTTAGTATAATTTGTTACGACTTTTTTTACTAGTTCTTTAGTTGATTTGTTCAGTCCTAATCCCGGCCCTATCAATATAGTATCCGACCAATCAAAATATTTCTCGATTTCAGAATAATTTTGCAAAGTGAAAATTCCTTTACCATCATCTTCACAACAAATTGTAAGACCTTCGATAATATTTGCTTCATAGATATTATTGAGAGATTTTGGCGCAAATACTTTAACCAAGCCTACTCCACTACGCATCGCTCCATTCGATGCCAAAATTGCAGCTCCGGTCATTCCACAGGAACCTGCGATAATTAATACTTTACCTTGACGATGCTTATATGTATTGATATCAGGAGCTCTTAAATATTTATAAGCCAAATCCTCATCTGCCATTCTATATTTCGAACCAGGCAATTCATTGTATATATCCGGGAATCCGATATCAACCGGAATAATATCACCGCATAAGGATTTACCGGGTTCTATTGCCATACCAACTTTTGCCATTCCCATTGTAATAGTGACATCAGCATTTACAGTGTGCTTAGCAACGTTGCCATTATTTGCATTTACTCCAGTTGGAATATCAACCGATAAAACTAATGATTTTTGTTTATTTATCCATTTTGTATATTCCAAAATTGGGGTACGGAGCTCACCGGTAAAACCAGTCCCAAGCAAAGCATCAACAATTAAATCATATTTTTCGGTAGGTGGTTTAGAGGAATGTGTTATAGAAATATTATTCTTAACACATTGTTTATAATAAAATAGTGAATCCCCCTCAATCTCTTTCTTATCAGATGCAATTATCAAATATGGATGTAATCCATTTTTGTATAAATCAATAGCCGCTTTGTATCCATCACCGGCATTATTCCCTTTTCCACATATTATTGCGATTTTGGGATTTGCAATCCCTGCAATCATATTTTGCACATATTCAGCGACTTCAGAGCCGGCTTTACCCATTAACTCAACACCAGGAATTGCCATTTGTTTAAAGCTAATGGCAATTCTATCCAGTTTCTGCGCCTGTTCTTTTGTAAGTAAATTCATTTTTTTTACAATTCTAATATCGCAAATGCGATTGCATATTCATCAGTATGCGAAATTGAAACTTTACATTGAAATTTCAATTCGCTGCTAATTATTAAATTTACTTCCGGTTTCCGATTTTTACCTGAGATTATTTCGATTGATTTCATATTTATAGAATCAATTTTTTCCGAAGATAATAATGCTTTTGTTATTGCTTCTTTAGCAGCAAATCGTCCTGCAAAATGGATAAACGAATCTACTTTATTATTACAATAATTGATCTCGTTTTCTGTGAATATGCGATTTATAAATTTATCGCCCACCGAAGATGTAATTGACTTTTTTAATCTTGGAATAGATACAATATCCGTTCCAATATAAATATTAGACACTATTTAGCTCATCGACGATATGCACAACTTCATAAACATCATCAACTTCCCAGTCTGCACCTGAATTTTTAATATCAGCCGTATCGCCGTAGCGGGCAAATATTGTCTTTATGCCAACTTGACTTGCACCCACAACATCGCGTTCCGGCCAATCCCCAACCATTAAAGCTTGATCAGGATTAATATCAAGTTGTTTTAATGCCATCCTAAATGGTATTGGAGATGGTTTGTGGATTTTTGTATCATCAAATGTTAGTACAACATCAAATACATGATGAAGATTTAGATAATATATCCGCATCCATGCTTCTCTACTAGGAGCATCTGAAACAACGGCAATTTTGATTCCATGTTTAAGTAAATGAATTAGAGTACGACGTACATTGGGATAAACCAATAATGATGAATCTTTTGCTCTTCGGTAAGCTACAATCGCAGCTGCGAGGAATTTATTACTGGTTTTACCGGTCTTAAGCTTTAAAAAATCATCAAATATTAATTGATATTCCCATCCTTTCTGATGATAAATATCAAAAATGATTTTATATGCTTCTTCCTCATTGCAGTCAAGGCCAGCTTCGATCATAGCACTGATTGCAGCTTTTACACCATGCTCCTTCATTTTTTTGAAATCAAGGAGCGTGTTATCAAGGTCAAATATTACAGCCTTGATCATATAGTTTTATTCAATAATTAGTTTTGATACCTATGCGGATTTCTGATCTTATCCATTTCATACTCAGCATAAGTTTTCCAAGTACGATCACCGCGAGCTTTTTCTAAAGCATTCAATGCAGCGGTTTTATTTCCTGTTCCGCCGCAGTACTCGGCGATTCCTAATTCCAACCAAGCTCCGCCAAATTTATCATCTAAATCTAGCGATTTTCTAGCAGCACTTTTTGCTTCAATACAATTGCCTAATATATTTTGTACTTGCGCAATTTTATTCCATGCTTTTGAATCCTTTCTATCAAGTGAAGTAGCCATGTCTAAATTAGCTAAAGCTCTTTCATAATCCTTATTATCAATATCGATAGTGGCAAGTGTTATATATGGTGTTGCATAGGAGCCGTCAGCTTGGATAGCTTGCTGACAAGAAGCTTGGGCTTTGCTTAAATTACCTTTTGCATAATAAATATCTCCCATTGCACAATATGCTTTTGCATAACCGGGATTATTATCAATAGCTTTTTGGAAAGCAACTAGAGCTCCATTATCATCACCATCTGATCTTTCTGCTAATCCTAATGCATACCAACCTTGATAAAAATCAGGTTTAATTTCTACAGTCTTAGTGTAGGCACTCACTGCACCGCGATTATTTTTTAAACGTGTTTCGACTACCCCAATTTGATAATGTGCTTGATAAAATGAATCATCGATCTTGACAACCTTTTTATAATAATCTAATGCGGTATTAAAATCACGGCGGCGATAATAATTATTTCCTTCATTGAACATTGTTCCGGCCGTACTTCTAAGTGCTTTTTGAGTATTTTCATGATTATTATTGACTGTTATTGCTTTATTAAAATACTCGACGGCTTTGTCATAATCACCTTCACGCATTTTAACAACACCTAAACTATAAATTGCTTCTGTCATATAAGGATATTTTTCATAAACTTTTGAATACGAGGAAAAAGAATTTTTATACTCTCCGGCATCTAATTCACGAGCACCTTGTGACATAAATTTATTTACTTCGTTTAATTCATCGTACTGACTGCGATAATCTTGATTTTCTGGATCAATGTCAATCGCACGACGTAAAAAATCTTTGGTTTGGTCCATATCTCCATTTCTAACATTGACCTTAGCAAGTTGAATCATTGTTGGAGCATGAACAGAATTAATATTTAATATTGATAAGAAAATGCTCTCTGCTGAGTCCCAATCATTTACTTTTATTGCTTGGAGTCCCTTGGAGTATATCTCGTCAACTTCACCATTTTGGGCAAAGGAAAATCCTATAAGTAAAACTAACATAATTAACAATTTAGTTATTTTCATTCATCAACCTCTTATTTGTTCAAAATTTGTACCGAAGGCGGGACTCGAACCCGCACCTCCATAGGAGACTACCCCCTCAAGATAGCGTGTCTACCAGTTCCACCACTTCGGCAATAATATTAAAGACCACCGTCATCTATCGGTACCGTAGTTGGCAATGATAGATCTGCTCCAGGGGTTATACTTTGATTTTCAGCTTCTTGTTTCAAAATTGATTCAGGTTCTAATGCAGATGGTGCACTTATCAAGCTAATTACCACTGCCAGTCCCAAAAATATGACTGCTAAATAGGTAGTAAGTTTGCTTAAAAATGTACCTGCTCCTCGACCACCTAATAGGGCACTAGTCGCAGTGCTTCCAAAAGTTCCCGACAAACCGCCACCTTGACTGGCCTGCATTAAAATTACGACTACTAGCAATACGCTAATTATCGTATGTATTATTATTAAGAATGCTTGCACATCTAACCTTTTAGTTTTTCATTAACTGTTAAAATTATCTCTTTAAATGGATCTTTTTTTAAACTGGCACCGCCAATTAAAAATCCATTCACATCTTTTATCTCAAATAACTCTCCGGCATTTTCCGGTTTTACAGAACCACCATATAAAATTGGTGTTTTATTTGCAATATCTTGCGAATAAAATTTTGCTAAAATATTTCGTACCCATTTATGCGCTTCTCCCACCTGCTCAATAGATGCTGTTTCTCCAGTTCCTATCGCCCACACCGGTTCGTATGCTATGATAACGTTTTCAAGCTTTTCTACTTCTCGGAGACCTTCTTTTAATTGATGAAAAAGAACGTCTTCGGTTTCATTACTCTTACGCTGATCTAAAGTTTCACCAATACATAAAATCGGCTTTAAACCGCCATCTAAGACTGATTTTACCTTTTTATTGATCCAATCATCGCTTTCCTTAAATATGTGTCTACGCTCAGAATGACCCAATATTACATAGTCAACACCACAACTTTCTAACATACTTACTGAAACTTCTCCCGTAAAGGCACCTTCTTTTTCCCAATGACAATTTTGGGCACCTAATTTGTAAGGAGTCTCTTTGAGCACACCATCAATGTTAAATAACGCCGGAAAAGGCGGGCAAAATATAACTTCTACATCTTCTATATTCAACATCAAATTAACAAAATCTTTTGTAAAATCGCGTCCGTCAATTGGCGTTTTATACATTTTCCAATTACCCGCAACAATACCTATTTTTTTCATCTATCCTCCTAATGCCACAACGGACGGCAATCTATTACCTGAGAGCAACTCTAATGATGCACCACCACCAGTGGAAACATGCGACATTTGATCAATTAAATTATATGATTTTACTGCAGCTGCCGTATCACCACCACCAACTATTACAATGCTACCTTCTTCTTTTGCTTTGGTCATGATTACAGCAATTTTTAATGTCCCATTATTAAACTCAGGAGTTTCGAACACTCCCATTGGACCGTTCCATACAATGGTTTTAGATGACATTAATAACTTAGAAAATTTTTCGATTGTTGCAGAACCAATATCAAAACCTGACATAGTTACAGGAATTTTATCAATTTTTAACTCACTAATAGATTTTACATCATCTAAACTTTTTGCAGCAATCACATCAACAGGAAATTGCAACCTCTTATTAACATTTCGACTTTTTGCAATTATTTCAGATGCTGTTTTGAGCATTGAATCATCAACTAATGATCCACCTACATCAATTCCTTTAGCTTTTAAAAATGTAAATGCCATTCCACCACCAATAATTATATTGTCTGCCTCATCAATAAATTTATTGATTAGATTTAATTTAGAATCAATTTTTGCGCCACCCAAAACTAATGTCATGGGTCTTTGGGGTTTTTTGATTACAGCACTTAAGTATTGAAGTTCTTTTTCAAATAGAAATCCAATTCCTTTATGTAAGAAATATCGTGTAACTCCAACATTTGAGGCGTGTGGACGATGCGCAGTTCCAAAAGCATCATTAATAAATACTTCACCATGTTTAGATAATAATTCACTGAATTTTGGATCGTTATCTGTTTCTTCTTTATAATAACGAAGATTTTCCAACAAATGGATCTCCCCGGGTCGTAATCCTAGAGATACATCCCTTGCATCTTCTGAAACACAATCATCGGAAAATTTTATTGGTAATTCTATTAATTCTGCTAACTTCTCCCCTACAGAGATTAAGCTAAGTTCCGGTACAATTTGTCCTTTTGGCCTCCCTAAATGTGACATCAATACCACTGATGCTCCTGATTCTAAACAATGGTTGATTGTTGGAAGTGCCATACGAATTCTAAAGTCGTCAGTAACCACACCATCTACTAAAGGCACATTAAAATCAACGCGAATAAGGACTCGCTTATTCTTTAAGTCAAAATTATTAATAGTTTTAAGCAACCTATAATTCTCCTATTTAATATCCAAATTGCGGAGTACAACACGAAACACCAATTACTTTTCGCATGCACCACTATTTTTTAAGCTATTGCACATGCCGATAATGTTGCACCGGTAGTAATAACATCATCTCAGCTTGATTATAACCTCGCTCTCGATTTTTTACTGAATTAAGCGGTACAGCGGTAATGACATCTATTTTATCCATTTCATCGATTGGAGTTTCAATCGCCATCCTGCGACCTAATTCTTCTCCCAGTCTTGGTTGATTATGATATTTAACATTATGAATTATATCATTTATGGCATCGATTGCATACCATGATGAATAAACCTCATCAATTCCTTCTGAAAATCTTAATTTATCAATCCAATCTTCTAACCAAGTTGGTTCAAATCGTGAAAAACAAATTTTACAAATGCAATTCTTACTATCTTCACATATTTATTGCAAATAACACAATTATTCGGATATACAATATCCTTAATTCCATTAAAAACTGATTGAAACAAATATGCCATATTTATAAAATGTCCATTTCAATTAACATTAAAGTTAAAAGATAAGAATAATTCTTACAACTTTATTATTAGTAATATTTGTGAGTTAAATTGATAGAATTATTATAATTTTCTTACTATGATAAAAAGCTTAAACAATAATTCAGCACAACTTGAACTGCAAGACTTGATGTTATATCGCATACATGAGATACTTCTTGTAGCAAGTCCTTATGATGCTTTTATCTTGGAGGAAGACGGAAGGCTTACCGAACAAATTCTCAATGAGTATTTAGCAATGAACTTTTATCAATCACCTCGCTCTGTGGCGGGTTGAAACGGGTAAATCAGCTTTAGAATTGATGAAAAAGCGTGATTTCGATGTAGTTATTGTCATGTTGCGATTATCAGATATAGATTCGATACAATTATGCTCAAAGGTAAAAAAGTTATATCCTGATAAACCAATCATATTATTAATATTCGATGAATCTGAAATTGATGATATACCGACTGATACGCTCCATGAGAATATTGACAAAGTGTTTATATGGACGGGTAATCCTAATGTATTTCCGGCAATGATGAAATATATAGAAGATGATAAAAACGCTAACCGCGATATTGTACTTGGCGGTGTTCGGACAATAATCTTTATTGAAGATAATCCCCGTTATTATTCCACTATCTTGCCACTTTTATATAAAGAAATAATGTTCCATACTCAAAACCTTGTTGATAAGAGCTTAGACGCTACCAATAGACTTATTCATTTACGCGGACGTACAAAAGTATTGTTGGCAAGCACGTTCGAAGAAGCTGAGAATTATTTTAATCTGTATAGAGATAATACACTCGGAATTATATCAGATGTCCGATTTTCCTAAAAATGGCAAAATTGATAAAACTGCCGGTATTCAGTTTACAAATTATGTTCGACAAAATGAACCCTATATACCTGTCGTTATACAATCTTCCAATTTGAAAAGTGCGCTTAAAGCTAAAGCAATAAATGCGGATTTCCTTCACAAACACTCGCAATCATTATTAAAAGATTTGCGAAAGTTTATGTTAGGCAATTTTGGTTTTGGTGATTTTATATTCCGAGATGTAAATGACAAAGAAATAGCGAGAGCAAGTGACATTCAAGAACTATACGATATTTTGCATACCCTTCCACAAGAATCACTATTATTTCACTCCCGATTTAATCACTTCTCAAATTGGTTAGCAAATCGCGGTGAATTCAATTTAGCCACGATAATACGACCTGTCTCGGTTAAAGATTTCAAAGATACTGAAGAGCTGAGAAGCTATCTCATTAAATCGTTAGCAACTGTTTTGAATGTCCAACATGATAAAGATATAATTGATTTTTCAATAGATAAATTAAAACATAATATTCCTTTTTTACGAATTGGAAAAGGTTCATTAGGTGGCAAAGCACGTGGTCTTTTGTTTATGAATCGCATAATTGCAGATTCTAAGATTCATAATAAATTTCCGAATGTTGATATTAGAATTCCAAAAGCAGTGGTAATCGGCACTAAGGAATTTGATAATTTTATCATTAACAATGATTTATTAGATAAAGCTCTTTCGCTAAACTCAAATTCAGAAATAACAAATCTATTTTTAACCAAATCATTATCTTCTGGATTAGTAAGAATACTCGATAATTTTCTAAAACACATAAAATTTCCATTAGCCATTAGATCTTCTAGTTTATTAGAGGATTCACAATATCAACCATTGGCAGGATTATATTCTACTTTTATGCTTCCCAACTCATCAAAGAACAGGAAAAAGAGATTAGATCAATTATGTGAAGCTATTATTAGAATATATGCTTCAACCTATTTTACTGATCCAAAAGCGCTTCTGGAGAATTCATCCTACCGCACAGAAGAAGAGAAAATGGGCATCATAATAATGGAAATGATTGGTCAAAATTTTGGCTAATCGATACTATCCGACTTTGAGTGGTGTTGCTCGGAATATCAATTTCTATCCGGTTTCTTATATGGAACGTGAAGAAGGTGTGGCCTCTATTACGCTCGGGTTAGGAAAAGGTGTAATGGAAGGAGAAAAATCATTACGGTTTAGTCCTAAATTTCCAAACATCCTACCTCAACATTTTTCAGTTAATGAAACTATAAAATCTTCACAAAATAAATTTTATGCATTGGACTTAAATCACAATCTCGGATTTACTCAAAAATGGTGAAAATGATAATCTAATAAAATGTGATTTATCTACAGCAGAAAAGGACGATCAATTATTTTGGGCAGGAAGTGTCGTTTCTGTAGATGATAATATTGTACGTGATTCATTACAATATAGCGGGACGCGCGTTATAACTTTTGCGCAGATATTAAAGTGGAATCAATTTCCACTTGCAAAAATATTAATTGAATTGCTGGAAATCGGTAAGAAATGCATTAGGCAATCCTGTTGAAATTGAATTTTCCGTAAACTTGAATCGTAAAAATAATAAAGCAGAATTCTGTTTGTTGCAAATCAGACCAATGTTAATGATGGAAACCACCGATTATATGAGCAAATAAATTATCATAAAGATGATCTCTTATGTAAAAGTTCAGTATCACTCGGCAATGGATCTATCCATGACATTTATGACATAATTTATGTCGACATTAAAAAATTTAATATTGCAAAAACGAGGGATATTTCAGAAGAAATAGAAATATTCAACAAAAAACTAGGGAAGAATAATCCTTATTTATTAATCGGTCCTGGTCGTTGGGGTACTGCTGATGAATGGCTTGGAATTCCTGTAGATTGGAATCAAATCTCAAATACAGCAGCTATCGTAGAGGTCGGATTGGAAAAACTACCGATTGATCCATCATTTGGTACACACTTTTTTCAAAATATTGCCGGCATGAGAATTGGTTATTTTACAATTAATCATAAAGGTAAACAGGATTGTATTAGTCACAAGAATATTACAAGTTTACCTATCCGTGAAAAAATGGAATACACTACATGGATCAAGGTTAAAGAAACCACTAGTAATCAATATAAACGGAAATACCGGTGAAGGTATTATAGCAAAATTTTCGAAAGAAATAATGGATGAAGATGAATCTACGGGAATTTGATTCTAATCTAATAATTATTGAGACTCAGTATTATGCTGCAATCTATAAATCCATTCAATCAAGAAATCATCAATCAATTATGCAGAACACTCACAAAATGATATAGAAAATATTATTCTTGAAGCTGATACCGCTTTCAAAGAATGGCGACAAACCAATTTTGATTGAACGTGCTGAATTACTTCGTAATACTGCATCGATCCTGAAAAAGAATATTGAAAAATATTCAAATATTATCACAATAGAAATGGGTAAACCAATTCGTGAAAGTCGAGCAGAAATTGAGAAATGTGCATGGGTTTGCGAGTACTTACGCTGAAAATGGTGAAAAATTCCTTTCGTCACAGGAAGTCAAAACTGATGCATTCAAAAAGCTATGTCACTTTTCAACCGTTAGGAGTAATACTTGCGGTGATGCCATGGAATTTTCCATTTTGGCAAGTATTTAGATTTGCAGCTCCTACTTTGATGGCAGGGAATGTATGCATCCTAAAACACGCATCAAATGTATCAGGTTGTGCGTTGGCAATCGAGCAGATTTTCCACGATGCCGGATTTTCACAAAAAATGTATTCCGCACTCTATTGATCAATAGCAAAAAAGTAGCTTCAATTATTGAGAATCCTGCATTGTAAAGCAGTTACTTTAACGGGGAGTACTCCTGCCGGAAAAGCCGTAGCATCTAAAGCGGGTGAAATGCTTAAAAAATCAGTATTAGAACTAGGTGGAAGCGATCCATATATTATTTTAGAAGATGCCGATTTAGTAAAAGCAGTTATTTCCTGCAGTTTTAGCCGATTGCTAAACGCCGGTCAAAGCTGCATCGCTGCTAAGCGTTTTATCGTAGTTGAATCGGTTTTCGAAGAATTTAAATCACTATTAATTCAAAATATGAAGAATGTGAAAATGGGTGATCCATTTGACGAAAATACAAATATGGGACCAATGGCACGTATCGATTTACGCGATGAGTTGCATCAACAAGTAGTAAATAGTGTGGAATCGGGAGCGCAATTATTATTAGGCGGACAAATCCCAACGGGTAAAGGAGCTTTCTATCCTCCTACAATTTTAACGGATGTAAAACCTGGAATGCCGGCTTTTGATGAAGAATTATTTGGTCCAGTTGCTGCTATCGTTAGTGCCAAGGACGAAGATGAAGCAATCGTTTTAGCGAATAATTCGGTTTTTGGATTAGGCGCAGCAATATTTACCAAAGACATAACCCGAGGCGAGAAAATTGCTGCCGAAAAACTTGAAGCGGGCTAGTTGTTTTGTGAATGACTTTGTAAAATCAGACCCGCGCTTACCATTTGGTGGAATTAAACAAAGCGGATACGGCAGAGAATTATCGGATTTTGGAATACGTGAGTTTGTAAATATTAAGACCGTTTATATCAAATAACTTATCTGTTTCAATCTTTAGCCATTTATAAATAACTTTAATTAGCTTATTAAATAAATAATTACACAATTGATATATGAAAGACTTTTATATAAATCTCAAAAAACTCCCTAAAGATTATAAAACAAATAAAGATTTCCGTGACAAAGTCCTTGAGACTAGCTTATTAAGATACATCGAGAAAGTAGAGCTGATGCCCTATCAAGCAGAATTGATAAAATTACAGGAACATATAGAAAAATATAAAAAAAAGATGATCATTCTTTTTGACGGGCGCGATGCATCGGGTAAAGGCGGTACAATTAGGCGTATTTCAAGATACATGAATGAAAAACATTATCGTGTTGTTGCGTTAGGTAAACCATCTAGCAGTCAAAAAACAGAATTACACATTAAGAGATACATAGAGCATTTTCCGCACGCCGGTGAAATTGTGCTATTTGATCGTAGTTGGTACAACCGCGCAATGGTTGAGCCAATTTTTGGATTTTGTTCGCAATCTCAATATCATAAATTTTTAAAGCACGTTAATTCCTATGAAAAAACGTTCATCGAAGATGAAAAAACAATCTTGCTAAAATTATATTTTTCGGTTTCAAAAGAAGAACAAGCTCTTCGTTTTGAAAGACGCAAGAACGATCCTTTACGTAATTGGAAATTGAGTGAAATAGATTTGCAAGCGCAAGAATTATGGGACGAGTTCACTGAGAAAAAATATCAAATGCTAGTTAAAACTAGCACAGAATTTGCACCATGGTACATTATTCGCTCCGATGACAAACATCAAGCAAGACGACAGACATTAAAGTTAATTTTAAACTCGGTTCGTTACCGAAACCGCAATAAAAAATTAAATTTCAAATTAGATCCAAAAACAGTAATTACCGCCAATAGAGAAATTAAGATAATGAAGAATGATCGCAAAAATCATGGAAAATTCATAAGGTAAAAGGAAGAAAATTTTTATGGGTAAAGAAAATCAAAAAATAAGTCCAAAGAATTTATCCGAGAGCACAGGTGGAAAAAATCTTGGCAAAAAACCTAGTAAAGATCGCATTGCAGTTTATATTAAGAAAACTACGATTGAATATGAACTTGAACTTAAGAAACTGCAAATTGAGCTTTTAAAACTACAGAACCATGTAAAAGATAAAAGTTTACGAATCGTAATGCTTTTTGAAGGACGTGATGCTGCCGGGAAAGGCGGTACGATTAAGCGAATCACTGAACATATGAATCCACGTGGTGCTCGTGTTGTGGCACTTGAAAAACCAAGTGACCGCGAAACTACGCAATGGTACTTCCAAAGATATGCTCAACATCTTCCTGCAGAAGGTGAAATCGTATTTTTCGACCGCAGTTGGTACAACCGTGCAATGGTTGAACCGGTAATGGGTTTCTGTACCGATGAACAGAATAAACGTTTTTTAAAATATGCCCCACTCTTTGAAAGGATGATGATCAAGGAAGGAATAATACTATTTAAATTTTATTTTTCGGTTTCTAAGGACATTCAGAAACAGCGCTTTGATGACCGCGATGATGACCCACTTAAACAATTTAAATTATCTCCTGTGGATGAATCTGCTCAAGAACTTTGGGATCAATACACTATACGAAAATTCCAAATGCTGACCGAAACAAACAGTACTATTGCTCCTTGGACAATTATCCGTTCTGACCATAAAAAATCAGCACGAATCGCCTGTATAAGATATATTCTTCAAAATTTAGAGTATAAAGGAAAAATTGCTAATAAAGAATTGATCCCCGATCCTAAAATTGTCATTTCGGGAATTGATGAAATACGGATGATGGAAGAAAATCTGCTTAAACCGGGTAATATGCCGGGGTAAAATCTAATTAAAGGAAAATAAATGAAAATCATAACATTATTGATAATCCCATTTTTAATTATTGGTTGTATGGATAAACCTAAAGTTTTTGAACCTATTACAGATTTTGAATTGGATAAATATCTCGGAAAATGGTACGAAATTGCGCGACTTGATCATCGTTTTGAACGAGGATTGCAGAAAGTGACTGCTGACTACTCGTTGAAAGATGATGGCAATGTAAAAGTTGTTAATAGCGGATTTTCTACAAAGAAGAATAAATGGAAAAATGCAACTGGAAAAGCAAAATTTGCAAAAGATAGTAACACAGGTTTTTTAAAAGTTTCATTCTTCGGACCATTTTACGGATCATACATTATTTTTGAATTGGATAAAGAAAACTATCAATATGCTTTTATAGCAGGAGATAACACATCATATCTGTGGTTCCTGTCAAGAACACCAACGGTTAGTGATGAACTGATGGATAGATTCATTAAAAAGGCTGGGGAACTTGGATTCAATGCAGATAATTTGATATTTGTCGAGCAAAATAAAAATTAAGCTTATGGAAGAAAACCTACTTAAATCGGGGAGTATGTCAGTCTAATATATTAATATTATAATTATCAGAGGTTCATTCATGTTGCAATATAATATAAATTTTAAAGAATTAAACTGGGAAGAACCAATTAAGGGTGTTAAAAGTAAGATTTATAAATATGGCAATAAGCAGTTACGTCTTGTGGTCTATACTAAAGAGATGCCTCCACATTGGTGTGAAAAAGGTCATTATGGACTGATCCTTGATGGTGAATTTGAAATTGAATTCCAGAATGAAAGACAAATATACAAATCAGGGGATGGAGTTTTTATTCCTTCCGGAGAAAAGCATAAACATAAAGGGAACGCATTATCAGAATCTGTAAAAGTAATTTTTGTGGAGTATGTATAAAAAAAATGAATATTTTTTAGGGAAAATAAATGGAACTATTACTATACTATATAGATGCATTTACATCTGAATTATTTAAAGGTAATCCAGCTGCGGTTTGCCCATTGGATAAGTGGTTATCAGACGACATAATGCAAAATATTGCATTCGAGAATAATTTATCTGAAACCGCATTTTTTGTTCCAAAGAACAATGGATTTCATATCAGATGGTTCTCCCCTGCTAATGAAGTTGATCTATGCGGACATGCAACCTTAGCCACTGCTTTTGTGATATTCAATATACTTAGCTATGAAGAAAATATAATAGAATTTGATTCTAAATCCGGATTACTGAAAGTTATCAAAGATGATGATAATCTTAATTTTAGATTTCCCTGCTCAACCTCCCACTGCGTGTGATACTCCACAGGAAATTATTAATGCACTTAATATCACTCCAATTGAATGTCTGAAATCTGAAGATTTTATTGCCGTTCTCAACGATGAAAGTGACGTTCAAAGTGTCGAACCTGATTTCGAAGAATTGAAAAAACTTGGATTGAGAGGTATAATTATTACGGCACAGTCAAAAACACATGATTTTGTGGCAAGATGTTTTTTCCCAGGATTAGGAATTCAAGAAGATCCTGTAACTGGTTCTGCCTACACACAACTTGCTCCATATTGGGCTATAAAACTAGGTAAAAGCGTGTTTAGTGTGAAACAATTATCGGCAAGAGGTGGGGAATTAATTTGTGAATTGTATAAAGATCGAGTTTTAATAAGTGGTAAAGCTGTAAAATATATGGAAGGAAAAATTGATTTATAGCGGGCAAGGGTCAACAGGAAATGTAATTGCTGCATTAGCTAGTTTCTTTATTCCAGGACTTGGTCCGCTTCTACAAGGAAGATTATTTATGGCAATAGTTCATTTTATATTTGCCATAGTTCTGTGGATAATCTTGCTTGGATGGGCAATCCACTTGTGGTCTATTTTAGATGCTGCTTTGTGGAAAAGGAAATAGCTACTCTATTCATTCAACTCCTTTGGACTTAAAAAATAGGTATTTTTTCCATTGTCTTTGGAAATATCCTCCCATTTCTTACAATTAAAAGTGATTTGATATATTCCTGTCGTAGGCAAATTATAGATATTTTTTTTACCGAATATATTGGCAAATTCCGTGAAATATGGATTATGTCCAAATAGGAAAACATGGCTCCAATCATCATTCAAATTTTGAATTATTTGAACTAATTGGTTGATTGCTGCTAAATAAATATCATCAGTAATTGCAATTTCACTCTCGGCATAATTAATACATTCAGCTATTCGTTTTGCAGTGTCATAAGCTCGCTTTGCAGAGCTTGAAATAATTTTATCCGGTATTATTTCTTCTTCTGCTAATTTATATCCTATTAATAATGCGTCTTTTTTGCCACGTTCATTTAGAGGCCTTTCCCAATCAGATAATGATGTATCATCCCAAGAGGATTTACCATGACGAATTAGCGTGAGTTTTTTCATACTATCCATAAAATCTCTCAATACGAGCGAAGCAAAGCAACTGGAGTATTACATAAAGTGTCAACTCAAATTCTTTAACTAACATTCCCGGGCAAGTAATATTTCCATATTGGCGACCTCCATAAGTTTCAACTTCCGGAATTATTTTTACATTGTCGCCAACTGCTTCAAGTTTATCACCAAATAAATTGTAAATTGTATCATCAAAACGCATTGTCTCGATTGGTCCTACAATCTCACCCTTCTCTACCCAAAAACAGGCATAGCGAGTTAATCCGGTAATTCTTCCACCAATATTGTCGCTCCAATTCAAATAGTGCAAATTAGAAAGGAATAATCCTGTGCCTAATTTTTGCAATACATTTTCTATCGGAAAGTGAGCCGATTGCCATTTAGGAGCTCGTAATGCTTCATCCCCACTGGCATTATTGGATTGAATTTTATACTCTTTTGCAGTCCGGGAGCTAACCATCGTATTTGCAAGATTTCCTTTTTCGATAATTGATAAAACCTCTTGTGCAATTTCCCCTCGTTCGTTAAAACGTGGTACTAATCCTGAACGAAAATCTTCGCTTAGTGAAAACAGTGATGACATTTTTTTACCCTCATTTCGCATTTTGATAAAAGCGCTATGACCTTGCCTAATATTTGCTTCTCCTACTACCCTGCCATGAAAACATTGCTAGAAGATTCGAAACCGCTTTCGATTCAAACCATGTACGGTACTTGTCCCGGCTTCATTTTTACTGGTTTTTTGTTCATCAATTCTAATTTGATCTTTGCGTCATTGATATATGACTCATATTTGGACTGATCCCAATCACTTCCTGCAAAAGTACCTTTAACCATTTTATGGTCTTTATTAACAAGTGAGAAATCAAGTGAGTATGTATCCGTTTCAAACCAATGATTTTGTCCTGCCGAATTACTGCTGCCACTAAATATCTTTCCGGATGACCATATTCCAACCAAATCCACTCCAGTCATAATCGGTAATAGTGAATCGACCGCTTGATCGAATTTCAATCCATTTGCACTTTTGCTCTCACGAGTAGAACCGGTATTTTCCGGAAATACAATAAATGGATCTTCCGGTAATTGCACAATTTCCGCTCGTAAGCGATTAAGTTCCTCAACCACCTCGTTTGTAATCAATATCGTAATCACCGCTAAGTGTTATTTGCCCTTGGCAATTACGATTATTATTGATCAGGTCAAATGCTAAATCAGTGTTGTTCACTAACCCTGTCTGACGAACTTTTGCATTATTAATTCGGATGAATTGACTATTTACACCACGCAAGGACAAAGTAAGATGTTCACCCGTTTTTAAGTCTGAATATATTTTATCGCTTATCTTATTAAATATTTGTTCCATAATAACTTAACTTCCTATTACGCGCCGCCAAATATGGCAACATCTTTAAATAAACAAACCGGAGAAGCGTGCCCAACTCTAATAACTTGATTTGGTTCACCCTTTCCACAATACGGAGTTCCGTACATTTCAAAAGTATCTTGATTACCAATCATTGCTAAACTTTTCCAAAACGGATTGCTAATTGCTCGGTAATTTGGATTCCGTACGGTTTTGGTTAGCTTACCGTTTTCAATTAATTTACCATATTCGCAGCCAAATTGGAATTTATTGCGATAATCATCTATTGACCATGAACGGTTACTTTCCATGTAAACACCTTTCTTGACCGAGGAAATAATTTCGTCAAACGTAGAATTACCAGGTTCCAAATTGATATTCCCCATTCGATCAATCGGTGCTCTATTCCATGAACTTGAACGGAAATTTGCAACACCAGGAATTCCTGATCGTATTTGGCTCTCTTTTCCACCCAAACCACGAACCAGAAGCCCTTCCTTGATCAAATACTCCTTTTCAGCTTTTAAACCGCCATCATCAAAGCCGAATGAGGCAAACTGACCGGAATAGGTTGGATCATAGGTAGCATTCATCAATTTTGAGCCATACTGAAGTTTTCCAAAATCTTCTAATTTTACAAAACTCCAACCGGCATAATTCCTTTCATCTCCAAGAATTCGGTCAATTTCTAATGCGTGCCCTACACTTTCGTGGATTTGTAACATCATCTGATCGGGAGCCAATACCAAATCCATTGTTCCTGTTGGACATTCTTCTGCAGTAGTTAAATCCACCACCTGCTCGCCGATTTCCTTCGCTTTAGCGATAATCCATTGTTCATCAAATAATTCTGCTCCAATTTGTCGTGACAAACCTCGTAGTCCGCCTGCTGAACGAGTATTGATATTTGTACCATCTTGAGCAGTGGCAACCAAATCAAATGTTACCATAAGAAAATCTTGTGAAAAATTGCTACCGTTGGAGCTAACAAATCTATGTTTTGAATCAACAATTTGAGCAAAAGCGTTTGTGCTAATCACTTTGTCAGAAACTTTAAGTACCTTGCTTGCCTTAACCATTATATCATTTAGTGTACCCGGAGATGACTCATCAAAAGCTTTTTTATGTGGTGATTTATACTCACCAACGGCTTTAGGTCTTGCCTCATCTGTAAAATCATGAATGGCATATTTTGCAGCCAATTTTGCTTGCTGATATGCTTTTTTGGCAGCCGACTGGATACCATTTTCAGTGATATCATTCGTGCCAATGTATCCAAATTGTCCATCAGCAAGAACTTCTACCATAATTCCGTGGGTTTTCACCCGGGAATTTGTCTGTGGATTGCCATCCCGAATGAATCTAACAGTTGTTCTTTCATCTACTTCACGCAATCCAACCCATTCTGCAGGAACATCAACTGCATTTAATAATTTTTGTAAGTGTTGTGTCATATTATTTATCTTATCGATTATATTTATTTAAGAAATATTTCAGGATCAACTTGCATCGCATTTGTTACTTTTACAAATGCGTTAATTATATCTTGCGTATCCGAGTCATTACCAAGTAAATGATTCTGTTTCAACCAAACTGCTTCTTCCGTACATAATTTTTCTGTTACCGGGAAATGCATATCTTTATAGTTTATTCCCTCAAGCCAAGGATATTCTTTTGAATCTACCGCAAATAACTGTTCACGATTTAGTGGAACGTAGCCACCATAAGTATATACGCCCTCTGCTTGCATTGCCTTAAAGAATTTTTCGCGCGGAATTCCGTTAAATTTATCTTTATTGTAACGCAGTAAATATATATGATTAGCGCTACGCGACGCTTTTGGGTACATTTTTGTTATCGTTAATCCATCTATTTTAGATATAGCATCATCTAACATTTTCCGATTTTTATCACGTAACATCATGTCATTTTCAATCGTATCAAGTTGTGCCAACAATAAGCTCGCTGCCATCGAATTCAATCGGAAATTTCCGCCAAGATGCTGATGTTCATACCACTCGCCTCCTCTAATACGACCGCAGTTAGCATAGGAGAAACAAGCGTCTATAAAACCTTTATCGTTAGACACGATTGCTCCACCCTCTCCTGCCGATAGATTCTTGGAAGTTTGAAAGCTGAATATACCGCCTAATCCAAGAGCTCCTACCTTTTTACCATCCCATTCAGCGCCATGTGCTTGGGCTGCATCTTCGATAATTGAGATATTATGTTTCTTGGCAATTTTTATTATTGCATCCATATCAGCAGGATTTCCTGCGATATGAACCGGCATGATCACCTTAGTCTTTTGGGTGATTGCTGCTTCTAATTTGGCTGGATCCAAATTAAACGTTTCCGGATCAACATCAACGAAAACAGGTATGGCATTTGCCATTAAAATTGATGAACCGGTCGCTATAAATGTATATGGTGGGAGAATCACTTCATCTCCGGCCTTGACACCAGCTGCCTTAAGGCATACCCACAATGCAGTCGTACCAGAGCTGGTACTTAATCCATATTTTGAATCATGAAATTCTGCATATTTCTCTTCAAACTGTCTGATTATATTACTGCCGACACCCCATGAATCTTTTTCCATGGTGTTGATAAGTTGAGTTTTTAATTCATTTGAAAAAGCCGGCCAACTTGGAAATGGTTTTGTTCTAACAGGTTCACCGCCGAAAATCGCTAATTTGCTCATTATTAATCCTTAAATAAGCATAAAATTTACTTATTTAATTGTTCCTATAAAAAAGAATCATTCAATTTAATTCTTTTCTATATTGATAATGATATTACAATACTCTGCCATATAAGCAGATATATAATTCACAATTGTCTATATGTGCCAATATGGCTATCACGTCTGCAATTATTTCAATTATTTGATTTTGGCATAGCAATTGTAATAGTATAAGTGAATTTGATTTTTAACAAAATATAAGGAGAAATAATCATGACTTTAGTAAGATGGAATCCAATGAGACATAGAATGATGCCAACAGTTCACGAATGGGATCGTTTAATGAGTGACTTTTTTAACGATAAATTAGAGGACACTGGTTTGACCGATTGGGCACCTGAAGTTGATATCGTTGAAGATAAAGATGCTTTTATAGTAACTGCTGATTTGCCCGGATTAACGAAAAAGGATATTAGTATCAATATTAAAGAAAATATGCTTACTGTCAGTGGCGAAAGAAAAAGTGAAATAAAAGACGAAAGCAAAAATTACTGTCGTACGGAAAGACGTTACGGTGCTTTTAAACGCAGTTTCCAATTGACCGACAAAGTAGTCGCTGAAAAAATTACTGCTTCATTCAAAGACGGTGTTTTAACTGTATCAGTTCCAAAAGCTGAGGAAGTTAAACCAAAGGAAATTGAAATCAAGGTATCATAAATTCGATTGAATTAAATAAAAAAGGGCTCAAATGAGCCCTTTTTTATTTTTCTAGTATTTCTACCTTTGTGGTAAACTCTCCCACTTTATTTAAGGATTTAAATGATTTTTAAAGATATAACAGAAACAATTAAAAACACACCGACCGTCAAATTAAATTCGGTTGGAAAAGAATTGGAATGTGAACTGTACGCAAAATGCGAATTTCTAAACGCAGGTGGTTCGCTCAAAGACCGCATTGGTGTAAGAATGATAGCCGAAGCGGAAACCGAAGGTCGTATAAAACCCGGAGATACAATTATTGAAGCTACTTCGGGCAATACAGGCATCGGTTTAGCGTTAGCTTGTGCGGTAAAAGGGTACAATTTAATTGTAACTATGCCTGAAAAAATGAGTATGGAAAAGGAATTAGTGCTGAAAGCGTTGGGGACAAAAATAGTTAGAACTAAGACGGAGTTACCACACGATCATCCTGACAGCATGATGGGTACTGCTGCTCGTTTACATAAAGAAATACCGAATTCGCATATCTTGGATCAATATGTTAATCCCGCTAATCCCGATGCACATTATTACGATACGGCAGGTGAAATATTAGAAGATTTTGGCAAAGATTTGGACATGGTAGTTATCGGTGCCGGTACCGGTGGAACAATCACCGGAGTCGCAAAGCGATTAAAAGAGGATATCCCGAATATAACCGTGGTCGGAGTTGACCCGTACGGTTCTATTTTAGCAGGTGGTGATGAAGTATTTGACTATTACGTTGAAGGAATCGGATACGACTTTTTCCCCGACGTCTTTGATCCATCATTAGTTGACGAATGGGTGAAAACTGATGATAAAGAATCATTTTTAATGGCACGCCGATTAATTAAGGAAGAAGGTTTACTAGTTGGTGGCTCAAGCGGTTCAGCCGTTTGGGGAGCCTTATTAGCAGCTAAAAAATTGAAGAAAGGTCAAAAATGCCTTGTACTTCTACCTGATAGCATACGTAATTATCTAAGCAAATTTGTTGATGATAATTGGATGAAAGAAAAAGGATTCCTTGAATAATATAGTGTGTTATGATCTTAAATAATGTAGAGATAAAAGCCCGAATCACAGATTATGATAAGGTAAAAAGACTGATTGAAAATGTTTGCAATAATCCGATTGAAACAACGGAACAGATCGATACGTTTTTTAACTGTATTTCAGGAAGATTAAAATTAAGGGAAACTGAAACAAATTCTGCACTCATCTATTATAAGCGCAAAGACTCACAAGAGCCAACATTTTCTAACATTACAATATCATTTATTGACAATCCTGATACATTAAAAACAGTTTTAGCAAATTCGAATGGGATTCGGGGCATTGTTAAGAAAGAACGCATTTTATATAAATATGGACAAACTCGCATTCATTTAGACGATGTTGAGAGACTCGGAAAATTTATTGAATTGGAAGTTGTACTGGACAATAACCAATCTATGCAGGATGGTGAAAAGATTGCTTTCGCATTAATGGACAAATTCAACATCCAAAAATCAGACTTGATTGATGTAGCATATATTGACCTTCTTGAAAGAAATAACTAACCGAATTCTATTAATTGGAAATTAGAAAAATAATTGCGAATATCCTGAAAGTGATTTTATATACTATTATAACATTAACTGTGATCATTGTCCTATTCGTGAATTTTGCTCCAGTCTTTGGTGGTAAACCAAGTGGACAATTATTATCACGTATTGAAAATTCGCCAAATTACAAAGATGACAAATTTCATAATATTGTCACTACAAATTTTAGTTTTAGCAAAGGTCAAGACTTTAATCCTAAATATATTGCTGATGAATCTTATGGTAAAAAACCAAGCTCTCCCTTACCTACTATCAAATTCGATAAATTAAATTTTGAAAATAGCAAAGAGAATTTAGTAACATGGTTTGGGCACTCAACTATCTTATTTAAAATTGAAAATAAAATAATTATTACTGATCCAGTATTTAATAATGCTTCTCCATTTTCATTAATTGGCCCTGCACCCTTCAGATATGAAAATAATTTAACTATTGATGATCTGCCAAATAAAATTGACGTAGTTTTAATAACACATGACCATTATGATCATTTGGATTACAAAACAATTAAAACCATTCATCCTAACGTAGAAAAATTCCTAGTCCCATTAGGAGTTAAAGCGCATATTCTTAAATGGGGTGTACCTGATAATAAAATTGAGGAATTTGATTGGTATAATAATTATTCCTTTAACGAGATTAGATTTTATTTTCATCCCTACAAGACATTTCAGCGGCAGAGCTTTAAGAGACCGTTTTGCAACATTGTGGGGTGGTTGGATCATAAAATCCGATAATGCTAATTTATATATAAGTGGTGATGGAGGATATTCTTCTGAATTTAAAAAGATTGGAGAAAAATACGGACCTTTCGATATAGCATTTATTGAAAATGGAGCCTATAATCCACGATGGGCAGAAATACATCTATTCCCTGAGCAAAGTGTCCAAGCAAGTTTAGATGCACAGGCGAAAGTTGCATTACCCATTCATTGGGGCAAATTTAGTTTAAGTTCTCATAGTTGGCTAGAACCAATTGATAGGTTTGTAAAAGAAGCTAAAGACAGAAATTTAACAATTGCTACACCTTATATTGGACAAACTTTTATTATTAACGGAGAAATTCCAAATGAAAATTGGTGGAATGATTTACAATAGTATGCGCTCAATTATATTAATTCTACTATTAACACTTTCGTCGATATTTGCACAACAACAAGCTGACAACGTTGGATTTTTTGTAAAGATTGGTGATCCAAGTCCAGACTTTACGCTAACATTCCCTAACGGTGATACAACTACCTTTGCAGAATTAAAAGGTAAAGTGATAATGCTCCAATTCACTGCAAGTTGGTGTTCAGTTTGTCGGCAAGAAATGCCACATATCGAACAGAAGATTTGGCAAGATTTGCACTGTGAACAACTCGCTGTAATTGGCGTTGATATGGATGAACCAGCTGAAAAAGTGATTAAGTTTGCTGAAGATATGAAAATAACCTATCCTTTGGCTTTAGATCCCGGTGCTGAGATATTTGGTTTATTTGCCGATAAACAAAGCGGTGTAACACGTAATGTGATAATCGACAAAAAAGGCAATATTGCCTACCTTACGCGTTTATTCAACATGGAAGAATTCAATGAAATGGTCAAAAAAATAAAATATCTATTAAAAGATGAGGGGAGCTGAGGTTAAATCATACCGGTACGGTATATTTAAAATTAAGGAGTAACAAATGCGTTCATTAATAATTATTCTCTTAACATCCATTTTGTTTGGGCAAATTCCGTTAAAATATCATGAAAATATCACCCCAACCTATGATGAAGCAATTGCTTGGTACAAACAACTCGACAAAAAGTATAAAACTGCAAAATTAATTACCTACGGTAAAACCGATATCGGTAAGCCACTGCATCTATTTGTTATTTCAGTAGATAAAGATTTTGATCCATTAACCTATCGTGCAAAAGGGAAGTGCATGGTCATGATCAATAATGCAATTCATCCAGGTGAACCCTGCGGAGTTGACGCATCAATCAAGATAGCGGACGACCTCTTACGTGAAAATAAAATTCCTAAAAA
Organism: uncultured bacterium; assembly: GCA_963715945.1. Classification (GTDB taxonomy): domain Bacteria; phylum Fidelibacterota; class Marinisomatia; order Marinisomatales; family JAHJCW01; genus JAHJCW01. The sequence goes on along the minus strand of CAVQSL010000010.1, from coordinate 137,920 downwards.
TGTGATTATCGGAATAATTCCGGCATACAATATTGGAGGAGTTTTAAATAGAAATTCAACGACGCGTGCGAATCAAAATGGACCTGAAGAATATGGATTCCGCGGAAATGCACGCAATCTTGATTTGAATCGGGATTTTATTAAACTGGATTCAGAAAATGCAAAATCTTTAACTAAAATATTTCATGAATGGAAACCCGATTTCTTTGTCGATACACATACTACTAACGGTGCAGACTATCAGCATGTAATGACCTTAATTTGTCCACATCCATTATCATATCCTCTAGTCATGCAAAACTTTGTAAAAAATGAATTACTGCCAAGCATGTATACATCTATGAACAATACCGGATTTCCATCTGTTCCATATGTTTCGCCTTTAAAAGAAATTCCCGAATCCGGTTTAGAGAGTGGTGTTGGAACTCCTCGTTTTTCGAACGGCTATGCTTCTGTTTTTAATACATTTGGGTTTATTTCTGAAGCGCATATGTTCAAAACATATGCTAAAAGAGTAGAAGCCACAATTGCGTTTTTGAATAACGTAATTGATTATACAAATAATAACGCTGCCAAAATCATCGCTTTGCGAGAGAAAGCTAATGAATCAATTAAATCTCAAGAAGTGTTTACGTTAACTTGGGAAAAGGACACTACAAAATTTGATCTGATAAATTTTAACGGATACGAAGCCGAATATAAACCATCAAAAGTTACCGGATTCGATAGACTTTATTATAATCGGGTTAAACCATGGACCAAGCAAATTCCTGTTTACAATTATTTCGCCACTGGAATACAGATAAAAAAGCCTGACTATTACGTTTTACCACAAGCGTGGGGAGAAGTAGTTGAGAGATTGGAACTCAACAATATCGAATTTAATAGGTTATGTAAAGACACGATAATTACCGGGGAAATGTATATTATTGAAAACGTTGCTAATCCATCAGAACCTTATAATGGACATTTCCCTCATTCCAATATTGAGTTAAAAACTGTATTAAAATCTCGTAAGTTTTATAAGGGTGATATCCTTATAAGAATGAATCAAGTTGGTAATAGATATATTATTGAAACATTGGAACCCCAAGCACGTGATTCATTTTTCCGTTGGAATTTCTTTGATTCAATACTAGATCAACGCGAATATTTCTCACCTTATATATTTGAAGAAACAGCTGAAAAATTGTTAGCAAACAATGCTGAATTGAAAAAAGAATTTGAAGAATTAAAAGTTAATGACGAAGAATTTGCAAAAAATGCTCGTTGGCAGCTTTACTTTCTTTACAAACGATCACCAAACTTTGAATCTGATTATAGATTATATCCGGTTATGAGGGTATTTAAATAATAGGGAATATAAAATGAAAAATCGCCTTTACTATTTAGACAATCTCAGAACTTTTATGATTTTTATTGTTATCTTGTATCACGCAGGATTTGTTTATCAATGGAGCCTTGCAACAAATTGGCTTGTTGTAGATTCTGTTAAAAGTGATTCATTAGGTTTAGTAGGAATGTATCTTGACATTTTTGTTATGTTTGTACTTTTTTTCATATCAGGTTTTTTAATACAAAGTTCGATTAACAGCACTAACACATGGAGTTTTATAAAATCAAAATTCAAAAGAATATACCTACCCTGGCTTATTGCTGTTTTCACATTAATCCCAACCTATAAAGTAATCTTTCTCTACTCTAGGGGTCTACCACAAGAAGAATGGTACTCATATTTTCACTTTTTTAAAAGAACCGGTTCGGATTTATCATACTTTTCCAATGACCTTTCACAACATTGGTTATGGTTTTTACCTGTATTATTTTTATTCCAAATGTTGTATTTAGTATTATCTAAAACAAAATTGTCTTCAATAAACATATCGTTAAAAACAGGAATACTATTAACATTCATTGTTGGTACAATTTATAGTACAATTATCTCAATTATAGGTATTAAGGGATGGACACTTACTACACTTATAGACTTTCAAAATGAAAGATTATTGGTTTATTTTATGGTTTTTCTTTTAGGTGCTTTGTGTAATAAACACAAAGTTTTAGATATCAACTTAAGAAGTAAAAAGTATGTTATAATATCAAATTTAACACTATGGATTTCATTGACAATATTTACTATTGTAGCGATCAATCTATTTTTAAATACTATTGAACCTGACAGAGACTTTTACTTTTTATCTTCAACCATAGATCGTGTTTTTTATTACGGTTCGGAAATTATTGCAATGTTAAGTTTCATTTATATTTTTATTGATCTTTTCAAATTTAATATTAATAAAACCGGTAGGATTTGGACTGAATTGAATAAAAATTCTTACTATGTTTACATAATTCATATTGTCGTATTAGGACTCATTGCATTGCCTTTAGTAAAAATTGACATTCCAACAATATTTAAATATTTTATCCTAACAATATTGACATTTATCATAGCAAATATACTTGTATCAGTTGGAAGGAGGGTTTTTTCCCGTTGACAAAGCATCATAAAATATCTATTTGAACGCTCCTCCAGTATTGTGGAGTACTATAGATATATGAGGGTTATGGATTAATTAATACTCTAATAACCCAGTATGCATTATTAGTTTCCATTCGTTGGAAACTTTAGTATAAACTTTGCAAGATCTTCCTTTCCAATGGAAATCTTCCTTTGATACTTTATTGCGCCATAAAGTATCAACATCTACTACTGCAAATGCTCCATCACCTTCTTTTGATACTTCAACTTTTTCAATTTTCCGATTATTGTGAATAAGTGTATGAGTGTCAAATAAATCCTGCCATCCCTTTTTCCAGCGATCACAATCATATCTTCCAAGTTCCATTACCCAATCAATTGGATTATGAGAATAAGAATCTTTGGGCCAAGGCCACACCATATCTGGATGAAATATTGTCATTAGTAGGTCAATATTCTGAGTATCCCATGCTTTTGTTTCTCGGTTAACCATTTCAATAATTTGTTTTTCAATCATATTCATTAACCATTTCAATAAATAATTTTACTTTCTCTACATCCAACTCATCATCTGTTCTCACACCCGTACATACATCCACACCAAACGGTTTTACTCTTTCAATAGCTCTGGTAACATTATCGGGTGTAAGCCCACCTGCTAAAAATACTGGAATATCAATTTCGTTAACTATTTCTCTGCTGATTTGCCAATTATGGATCCGACCTGTTCCACCGAGTTCCTTTGTTTCTAATTTTGGATTCCCTGAATCAAGCAACAGCATATCAACGAATTTTGCCACTGCAAGTGATTCTGAAATAGAACTATCGTCTAGAACATGTATTACTTGGATAATTTGTACATTTGATAATTCAGCTCTAAGAATTTTATAAGTACTTATTTTTTGAGAGTCAACTAATTGCAGGATATTTGTTTGACAATATTTTTGCTGTGCAATTATTTGTTGCGGATTTCGCAAAGATGTCAATAATACTGTTTTGATATTGCCTGCAGCCCACTGCGCAATTTCTCTAATTTTGGATTCTTCAATTACGCCCGGACCATTTGGCATATTGGACACTAATCCGATTGCATATGCTCCGTTCTCAATTGCGATCTGAGCTTCAGCAATGGACTGAATGCAGCATACTTTTAATTTAGTCATCATTTATTTTTAGGTGGTTCATAACGTTCAAAGTAACCAATCAATTTATTATTTTCATCACGAACAGCCCGCATAAAAATGCGATGTTTATCATTATCGGTAATAAGTCTTTCTTCTAATCCATTTTGCATTTCAGTTAAAATATCAATCATCATCTTTTGAGATTCTTCATTATGACATAATAACAAATTACTTTGCAGTAGGCTCTCCCCTTCCTCATAGTGAGAGATTGCTGCTTTATTCATATATCGAACAATGTGGTTTTTATCTGCAACCAATATTGGATTTTTTATGCTGTTCAATAATGCTGTATAAAATGATTTTTCCATTTTTCTCTAACTATGCTCCTTTGCTTTTTTGATAATTAGCTTACAAATTTTATCCGGAATACCGGTTCTCTGTTTTATTGATTCAACATCAGAATGTGCTATTGCATCAACATCGTTAAATGCATTCAATAAAATATTTACACGCTTCTTTCCCATTCCTGGTATATCATCAAATATCGAGGAGGGTAATTTTTTGTCACGCTTTTGTCGCTGAAATGTAATCGCAAAGCGATGTGCTTCATCGCGTATTCGTCGTAATAAAATCAATCCCGGCGATTGTTTTGAGATTGTCTGTGCTTCGGTATTCCCCGGTAAAAATACTTCTTCTAATCTTTTAGCTAATCCTATAATTGGTATATGATTAATTTTTAATTCATTTAGTGCGATTACGGCGACTGAAAGTTGACCTTTCCCTCCATCGATCAATATTAGATCAGGTAAAGTGAGTTTTTCTTCAAGTATACGCTTATAGCGCCTTAAAACGATTTCGTGTATCGAGGCAAAATCATCAATTCCTACTACAGTTTTCACTTGATATTTACGATATTCACTTTTCTTAGCTTTACCGTCAACAAAACACACCATTGATGCAACTGTATCTGTTCCACCCAAATGCGAAATATCAAATGCCTCAATTCGGCGAGGTGGTGCCTTTAAATTAAGATCTTCCTGCAATTGTGCTATCGAGGCAGGATAAAATTCCTTCCGTTTTTTCCGATTGATTACCCATTCGCCTAATAGCAATTTGGCATTTTGGTATGCAATTCTACTTTCTTGTGCTTTCTCACCTCTTTGTGGGTATAAAAATTTAATCTTTCGATTAATTTTCTCACTTAGCCATTTAACCAATTCTTTTTCATCTTCAGGCTCAACAGGTAATGATATTTCGGGAGGAATTGAATCTCCATCCATATAAAATCTTGTTATTATGGATTTTAGTACGCTTGAATCATCATCTAATCCTTGGAATGATATCTTCTCCCGACTAAACAATCTACCTTGGCGAACTCTGACAATGACCATTATTCCTAAATTTTCTTCTCGCGCCAAAGCGAAAACATCTCGGTCAGTAAAGTCGGCAGTTATCTTTCGTTGCCGCGCCTTAAAATCCTTTACTGCAGTTAATTGATCGCGGGCAAGGGCTGCGTCTTCATATCGCTTATCTTCAGAAGCGATATCCATCTGTTTAGTAATATATTCTTCTGTTACGGCTGTATTCCCGTGTAAAAATTCAATTACACGCTTTATCATGCCATTATATTCTTCTTGACTAACAATGCCTTCGCAAGGGCCTTCGCACTTATTGATATGGAAGTCTAAGCAAAGTTTAACCTTTTTTTCCTTTACAATTTTTTCGTCAAGGTAATATGTGCAAGTGCGAATTGGAAAAGCGCGTCGTAAAGCGGTCAGACTTTGTTTTAAAATTGCAACATTTGTATATGGACCAAAATATTTTGAACCATCTTTAACAATATCACGCGTTAAAAATACTTGAGGATATGGCTCATTAGTAATTCTTATAAAAGGGAAGGATTTATCATCTTTTAGATCAATGTTATATTTAGGGCGATGCTGTTTTATCAAATTCGCTTCTGTAAGTAATGCTTCTACTTCGTTCGCAACCACAATCCATTCCAAATCAGTAATTCGAGCGATTAATGCCTGATTCTTGGGTGTTTGATATTTATTCTTCTGAAAATATGATCTTACTCTATTCCGTAGATTTTTTGCTTTACCAATATAGATAATTTCATTTTTATCATTTCGGAATATATATACTCCCGGCTTAGTTGGAACTAGTTTTAATTTACCTTTTACATCCATATAATTAATTGAAATTCAATAGATTTTGTCTAAAATGGAAGAGATAATACAATTATCTCAATAATTGATAATTGTTCCTAAAAAGAAGTAAAATACATTATGTCATCTCTAAATGTAATCGGCAAATCATATAAACGTCCAGACGGACCTGACAAAACCACCGGAAAAACGAAATTCATTACTGATATTAAAGTCAAAAACATGGTTTATGGTCATCCCATTTATTCTTCAATTCCTTTTGGAAAAATTAATTCCATAGATGTCAGCAATGCAAAAAAGGAAAAAGGGTATTGTGGAATATTTTTTGCCGAAGATGTCCCTGGTATAAATCAAGTTGGTGTCATTTTAAAGGATCAACCTCTATTTGTTGACAAAACTGTTCGCTTTATCGGTGATTCAATTGGAATTGCTGTTGCCGAAACTGAATCGGCAGCAAAATCAATTGCAGAAAATACCAAAATTGAATATGAAGAGCTCAATCCATATTTTTCGATAAAGGAGAGCAAATCAGCTACTAAAAATTATATACATGACAACAATATGGCGTGTAAACATCAATCAATTAAAGGTGACATAAATAAAGGATTTACCGAGGCCAAATATATTATTGAAGCTGATTTTACAACCCCTGTTCAGGAGCATTATTATCTTGAACCACAGGGAATCATAGCCATTCCCATTGCAGATGGAATCGAGATCCGTGGGTCTCTACAGTGTCCTTATTATATCCAAAAAGCAGTATCTGGAGTGCTTGGAATTCCGAAAGAAAAAGTTGTAGTCATTCAATCTCCTACAGGTGGTGCATTTGGTGGGAAGGAGGATATCCCATCGGAACTGGCTGCTCGTGCAGCTGTAGCTGCTATGAAATTGCAGCGTCCAGTAAAAATGATTTACAATCGCCATGATGATATGCAGTTAACCAGCAAACGCCACCCATTTCAAATGCATTACAAAGTCGGTGTTTCTAAAGATGGCAAACTTTTAGCAGCCAAAATAACTTTGGAAGAAAGTGCTGGTGCATATGCTACTTTATCATCAGTAGTTTCATATCGGTCTACGATGCAGGCCATGGGACCATATGTAATTCCAAATATTAAAGTAAAATCAACATCTTTTTATACAAACCTGCCACCAAATGGAGCTTTTCGAGGCTTCGGTTCACCCCAAGCTACATTCGGTCATGAGCGAATGATGGATATTGTCGCAACGAAAATCGGAATGGATCCAATAGAATTTCGTCTAAATAATGTTTTGCATGAAGGAGATAGTACTTCAACAAATCACAAATTAACTTCAAGCGTTGGAGCTAAAGATACAATCGAAAAAGCTGCAAAAGCCGTACGTTGGAATCATCGTCGGATTGGCGGAGAAAATAATGAACGCTATCTTTACGGCATCGGGATTGCTGCTTGCCATTATGGAAATTGCCTTGGTGCCGCGGGCTGGCATATGGATGGCTCAGGTTCAAATATTCAATTAAACCGCGATGGTACGATTAGTGTTGCTTATGGATTGATTGATATGGGTCAGGGGGCTATTACTGTCGTTACCCAAATGACTGCTGAAGCGCTTGGAATTGATCCGAGTCGAATTTTTGTGCTACCTACTGACACTCGCAATGTGCCTGATAGCGGCCCATCCGTTGCAAGCCGAAATGTTGTGATGACCGGTAATGCAATACAAGATTCGACAGATAAATTATTGCCCGTTTTGAAATCGGCTGCTGCGGAAATACTAAATTGCCAAAACAATTTAATTGTAATTGAAAATGACTTTGCAATCAATTTAGAAAATGATGAAAAAGTTAGTTTTAGTGAATTGATTGACTATCTTTACAAATATCCCCCAACACTAAAAGTGGAAACACCCCTTTCAATTGGGAGCAAAACCCTCTCTCAACAGGGATGGTGGCATACTCCTAAATTAGATTTTAATGCTGAAATCGGGCAGGGTGAAGCATATTTTACTTATTCCTACGCAACGCATATCGCAAAAGTGCGCGTTGAAAAGCTCACAGGATTAGTAAAAGTTGAAAAAGTTTGGGCAGCACATGATGTTGGAAAGGCAATAAATCCCGCCGGAATTGAGGCACAGGTTGAAGGAGGTGTTGCACAGGGAATCGGTTATGCATTAATAGAAAATTTCAAAATCCACAATGGTAAAGTTCTAACTGACAATTTATCAACATATTTATTGCCAACGGCATTGGATATCAGTGAAATTGAAACAATTATTGTTGAAAGTCCCGAACCGCTTGGACCTTGGGGTGCAAAAGGTATCGGTGAACCAGCGATAATTCCCACCGCTGCTGCGATTGCCAATGCTGTAAGCAATGCAATTGGTAAGCAAGTCAACGAAATACCAATCAGTCCTGAAAATATTTTAGAATTATTGAAATAATTATGAATAAACTACTTACTAACGTCCGAATAATTGACCCTTTTGGTGAAACAGAATATATTGAGAATGGTTATATCCTCATCAAAGATGAAATAATAGTGAAAATTGGCACCGGTTCGGCGTCTAATATTTCTATTGAGGAGACTATCGACTTAAAGGATAAAACCGTTCTACCGGGAATGATAAACGCGCACACACATCTCTATTCTTCATTAGCAATGGGAATGCCACCACCAAAGAATATTCCAACCAACTTTACTGAAAAATTGCAGGAGATTTGGTGGAAATTGGATTTAGCATTAGATAAAGATTCTACGAAAGCATCTTTTGAAGCTGGATTAATGGAATGTTTAAAATGTGGTGTAACAACGGTTTTAGATCATCATTCAAGTCCAAATTACGCGAATGGTTCCTTAGAACTATTAACCTATACTGCTGAAGTATTCGGCCTAAATATTTCCATAGCGTTTGAAACAACAGATAGAAACGGTAAAGAATTTTTCAAATCCGGTTTACTAGAAAATATTAAATCGTTTGAAAAACTCAAAGATAATATAAATGTTCATCCCTTAATTGGATTACATGCATCTTTTACCCTTTCTGATGAATCATTAAAAACAATTTATAACGAATTAAAAGGTTTTAAAAAATGGGGCATTCATATTCATGTAGCTGAGGATATAGCTGATGAAAAAGATGCAAAATCTAAAGGATACGAATCAGTAATTGACCGTTTAAACAAATTCAAATTAATAAATGAAGATAGCTTTATCATACACGGAATTCATTCTTCGAAAATAGATATAGAATTATTAAAAAATGCAGGTGCGACTTTGATACATAATCCAACATCAAATGCTAATAATAGAGTTGGAATGTTACCAAATTCTCATATTTCAACAATGAATGCCGGCTTGGGAACTGACGGAATGCGCGCAAATATGCTAGAAGAAGCTCAACAAGGAACTTTAATTCGCAGTTCACACCTAATTGGTGGCGAGTCAACAATAGACTATTTAGAATTATTGTTTAAAAATAATCCGGAGATTGCCTCACGAGCTTTTGGACGAAAAATTGGCCATCTATCCCCCGGCAATCAAGCAGATTTGGCGATTTATGATTATCAGCCAAGAACAGCAATCACAAAAGAAAATTTTGTGGGACATATCCTGTTCGGGTTCGGTCTACCGACCGATGTATTATCACGTGGTAAATACCGCGTAATAAATCGTAAATTTGTCGATGTTTATGAACAGAATATCAAAACAGATGCACAAAAACAATCAATCCGATTATGGAATGAAATACAGAGCATTTAAAGGAATTGAATGAAAATTGATTATGAACAAATTTTAAATCGAGCTGAACTGTATAGCAAGGATATCTTCGCTTTTTTGCGCGATATGATTGCAATCCCTAGTGAAAGTGGCGATGAAGAAGCTGTAATACAACGGATTAAAAAAGAAATGGATAAAGTTGGATTTGACCGAACTGAAATCGATCCGATGGGAAATCTGTTAGGATTTATTGGCAAAGGCAAACACATCATTGCGTTTGATGGACATATTGACACGGTTGGTCTCGGCGATCTCAATCAATGGAAACATGACCCGCTTATTGGATATGAAGATGATGATTTAATTTTTGGGCGTGGAGCATCTGACCAAGAAGGTGGTATTGCATCCGCAGTTTATGCAGGTAAAATCATCAAAGACCTTGGCTTAGAAGATGATTACACATTGGTTGTTACGGCAACGATTATGGAAGAGGATTGCGATGGTTTGTGTTGGACGAATATATTAAAAGATACAAAATTACAACCGGATTTTGTTGTTATTACAGAACCTACATCATGTCGAATTTATCGTGGACAAAGAGGCCGTATGGAGATAAAAGTTAGCACAACCGGAGTTAGTGCACACGGCTCAGCACCTGAACGTGGTGAGAATGCAATTTATAAAATGGCACCAATTATTTTAGAATTGGAACAACTCAACAAACGACTGAAAGATCATGATTTTCTCGGAAAAGGCTCACTTACTGTATCGGAGATATTCTCAGAATCGCCTTCGCGTTGTGCGGTATCAGATGGATGTTCCATATCTATTGACAGGAGACTTACCTTTGGAGAAACAGTAGAATCAGCAATTAACGAAATTAAATTGCTTAATGTCGTGAAAAATGTTAATGCAACCGTCGAGCTTTATAAATACGACAAATATTCATACAAAAACTATCATTGCCAAGCGGATACACACTTCCCTACTTGGCTGATTGAAGAAGAACATCCGGTTACCCAATCCTTGATGGATTCGTATACCGAAATTATTTGGTGAGAAACCGGTTGTGGATAAATGGACATTTTCCACAAATGGAGTTTCAATAATGGGAATGCACGGAATACCGTGTATAGGTTTTGGACCCGGTCATGAAGATCAAGCTCATGCTCCCAATGAACGCACATGGAAAAGTGAGCTTATAAAAGCTGCTGCAATGTATGCAGCAATACCAAATTTATATATAGAAAAATATGCTGAAAAAATGCCTTCAAAGCCAAAATAATTAGCAAACAGTTGAAATTAATTTAAGGAATACAATGTACAAAGAATTTATTGGAAAACATTTTATCACACTCGAAGATTGGTCAAAAGATGAGATTGAAACACTTTTATCAGTTTCAATTGATCTAAAAAATAAATTTAAAAAAGGTGTGATCACGGACTATGTAAAAAATCAAACAGCATTTTTAATGTTCTTTGAACAATCTACTCGGACGCGTAACTCGATGGAAGCAGGCATAACACAACTTGGTGGACACGCCCATTTTCTTGATACTAGCACCATGCAAATATCACACGGCGAAGTTGCAAAAGATACTGCAATCATTTTATCACGCTATGGGCATGCAATTGCCTGCCGTAACTGTTTTTGGGGCATAGGCAATAAGTACTTGAACGAAATGGCAAAATGGTCAACAGCTCCTATTATAAATATGCAGTGTGATCTATATCATCCTTTACAGGCAATTGCCGATTTAATGACAATTAAAGAAAAATTCAATGATATTAAGAGCAAGAAGATCTCAATAATTTGGGCTTATGCAACAAGTCATAAAAAACCCATATCCGTACCGCTTTCGCAAGCACTACTCTTTCCCACGTTACGGAATGGATGTTACTTTAGCACATCCTGTTGGATATGAACTGCCCGATTGGGTCATCGCTAAAGCGAAAAAGAATGCCGAAGAAAATGGTGGCACATTCAAAGTTACAAATGACCAAGATTCAGCTTACGGCGATGCGGACATTGTCATACCTAAGAATTGGGGCGATTGGGTTACCAATCCGGATAAAGCCAAGGGCGATGATCTGCTTACAGCCAATAAACATTGGAAATGCACAGAGGAAAGAATGAAACTCACTAAAGATACTGCAATATATATGCACGCCTTACCTGCCGACCGTGGTAATGAAGTGGAAGATTCAGTAATTGATGGTCCAAAATCTGTAATTTACGATGAAGCAGAAAACCGTATGCACACTTCTAAAGCTGTTATGGCATTGACAATGAAATCGAATTATTCAGGATAAGTTTAAATGACAAATAAAGAAAAAGTATTACAGAACACAATTCAGCGTTGCCGAGATAATAATATCATCATTCCAACTTATGCACAAATGCGTAATCCTGAATTAATTCCTGACAAGATTCTCCAAAAACTGAAATCAGTAGGATTATGGGATTTAAATCCAATTAATTTATTCAGGATAACTTGGAAGAATGAACCCACCGCTTTAGGTGGCGGATTTGGTGAAGTAAATCATGTGATTTTACCAAAATCACTTACGGGTGTTCATGCAAAAATCGTTGCGTTGATTGGAAAATTTTTTCCGACTGGCGCTCATAAAGTAGGTGCCACATTTGGTCCTCTTGTAGAAAAACTCATAACGGGCAGATTTGACCCTACTACTCAAAAAGCATTGTGGCCATCAACAGGTAATTATTGTCGAGGTGGTGCTTATGATGGATATTTATTAGGATGTCCATCAATTGCTGTTTTACCTGAGGAAATGTCTCAAGAGCGCTTTGAATGGCTGCATAAAGTTGGTGCAGAGGTGATCAGTACTCCCGGTGGCGAAAGCAATGTTAAAGAAATTTACGACAAAGTTAAAGAGTTGAAAGCCGAACGCGGTGATGAAATAGTTGTTTTAAATCAATTTGAAGAAATTGGCAATTCGTTATGGCATTATGCCGTTACCGGTCCGGCAATGCAGGAAGTATTCAAATCAAAATTTGATGATAAGCATAATTTACGTGCTTTATTTTTAACGCAAGGTTCAGCCGGTACACTCGGATCAGGAGATTATTTAAAGACACAGTATCCGACCGTAAAAATAGGGGCTGGCGAAGCATTGCAATGCCCTACCCTACTTCATAACGGCTATGGGGCACATCGTATCGAGGGGATTGGAGATAAGCATGTCCCGTGGATACACAACATGAAGAATACCGATGTTGTAGCAGCTATCGATGATGAGCAAGTGATGAATTTCCTCAGACTTTTCAATGAGAAGGAAGGACATCAAATTCTATCTGATAATGGTGTTGAGAAAAACATTATCAATAAATTGGAGAATTTTGGTATTTCATCAATTGCAAATATTATCGGTGCAATAAAGATGGCAAAATATTACGAAATGAATGACAATGATGTAGTATTCACAGTTGCAACAGACTCGATGGAAATGTATCAATCAAGGTTAGCTGAAGCACGTGAAAATAGCGGTGCATATACCGCAACTAATGCTGCAGTGGATTATAATGGACGATTACTGGAGATTGGTACAGATAATCTACTTGAAACATCTTATAAAGACCGAAAACGTATGCATAATTTGAAGTATTTTACATGGGTTGAGCAACAAGGCAAAAACGTAGAAGAATTGAATGCACAGTGGTATGATGATAATTATTGGCAATCACAATACGCCAAAGTAGATGAATGGGATAATCAGATAAAAGAATTCAATAAAAAAACAGGAATGAACTAAATTTATAATATTATACCAAAATAAATGAAAAAAGAACAAACTGATCGGATTTTAGGATATAAATGTGTTGGATGCAGCAAGGAATATCCTGTTAAACCATTCATCTATCAATGTCCGGAATGTAAAAGCAATCTTGATGTTCAGTATAATTATGAATTGATCAAAGAAATATGGTCAGTCGATGATCTAAAACAATTTCCATATCAATCATTGTGGCGTTATCACCCTCTATTGCCGGTTGAGAACCCACCACAGAATCTATCGTTGCAGAGCGGTGGAACACCTCTACTTTCTTTTCCAAATCTGCTAACTGAAATAGGAAAGGTCAACCTTTACATAAAAGATGATACTCGTAATCCTTCCGGTTCATTGAAAGATCGAGCCACGGAAGTCGGCATTCGGCATGCTGATGAACTTGGGAAAAATGTAATAGTAGCCGCATCTACCGGAAATGCGGCGGCATCATTAGCATCATTGGCGGCATTTTACGAGAAGGAAGCAATTATATTGGCGCCTGCCTCAGCTCCACCCGCCAAGCTCACACAAATCCTCCAATATGGAGCGGTTTTATATCCGGTTAACGGAACCTATGATAATGCGTTTGACTTATCTATGCTTGTTGCTGAAGCCAACAATTGGTACTCACGAAGCACGGGGATAAATCCTGTTTTGGCGGAAGGTAAAAAAACAGTAGGATTGGAAATCGCCGAGCAACTAAACTGGCAAGTACCCAATAAAATTTTCGTCCCTACGGGCGATGGATGCATTCTTGCCGGAGTTTACAAAGCATTTCTTGATCTAGTGCGTTTAGGATGGATTTCTAAATTACCCCAACTTATCGCAGTCCAAGCGGAAGGCTCTCCTGCGATTGTAAATGCCTTAGAATCCAACAAGCCAGTCGTTCCTGTAAAATCTAAAACTGTAGCCGACAGTATATCAGTTGACCTTCCTCGCGACGGTCAAAAGGCAATTATTGCAGTAAAAAAATCGAAAGGATTTGGCATTACCGTATCAGACGATGAGATTTTAGTAGCACAACACCGCCTATCAAAAAATACAGGGATATTTGTTGAACCAGCAGCGGCAGCATCGTTTGCAGGATTTTTAAAAGCAATGAAAATCGGAAAGATTCGTGCAGGGGAATCAATTGTCATTCTAGCTACTGGAACCGGGCTTAAAGACATTCCAGCCGCACAAAAACAGATAGAAATTCCCAAGGCTCAACCTGTTTCATTAGAGGATTTTCTGACTTTTTATAATAAAAGTAAAAAGAAATAATGCTTGTTTCAGAACATCTTGACTTGCTTAAGATTAATTTAACTGTAAATAATAAGAAAATCTCTCGCACCATTTCGACATCTTTAAGATTACTCGATTTTATTCGGAATGATTTGAACCTAACAGGTGCTAAGGAAGTCTGCGCTGAAGGAGAATGCGGTGCTTGCACCATTATTATGGATGAAAAAATCGTCAATTCTTGTTTGGTGTTTGCCGTTGAAGCGGATGGTTCGGAAATCACTACCATTGAGGGCATTGGCAAGGAAAAAGAATTATCTGACTTACAAAAAGCATTTGTTGATTATCATTCTGTGCAATGCGGTTACTGTATTCCAGGAATGATACTGGCTGGAGAACAGTTGTTAAAAGACAATCCACATGCAACACCACAAGAAATTAAGTACGGTATTTCAGGAAATATTTGTCGCTGCACTGGATACACAAAAATCATTGACGCAGTTTCCTCTCTGACTTCTAAGTCACCAAGTCACAAAGAAAATTACGAATAACTAAATTGAAGTATTATAGACCAAAAACATTTGATGAGTTATATTCGATTTCGGGAAAGAATTCCACGTTATTTGTAGGTGGAACGGACTTAATTCCACGCTACGAACGCGGTAAA
The DNA here is from genome assembly GCA_963715945.1 of uncultured bacterium. Classification (GTDB taxonomy): domain Bacteria; phylum Fidelibacterota; class Marinisomatia; order Marinisomatales; family JAHJCW01; genus JAHJCW01. The sequence goes on along the minus strand of CAVQSL010000010.1, from coordinate 122,768 downwards.
ATACTCTCGGAATCAATCATTGATTTAAAAAAACTTCCTGATTTTATTGGAATAAAAATAATAGCTGAGCAAAATGTTGAAATCTGCGCCGGTACAACAATTGAAGAAATTAAAAATAATGAGATAATTAAAAATCACTTCAATACGTTGTTTCAATCAACAATTGACTTTGGAAGTGTACAAATTCGCAACAGAGCAACAATCGGTGGAAATATTTGTAATGCCTCCCCAGCTGGTGATACCTTACCATCACTTTATGCACTTGATGCAAAATTATTGCTCCGTAATAAACATAGTGAACGGACTATTCCTATTGATGAGTTCATTCTTGGTCCTGGTAAAACTAATCTTGGAAAAGATGAAATATTATTGAAAGTTATCATTCCGCTTAAATCATTAAATTCAATTTTCTACAAACTTGGACTACGTGAAGCAATGGCAATTTCAGTGATCAATTTTGCTATTGTATTTAATAAAACCAAATTAACCATCGCATTGGGTGCTGTTGCACCAACTATTATTAAATTAACTGAATTAGAAAACTTAACGATAAATCAAATATTAGAAAAAATTGATAAGGTAATATCACCAATTGATGATATTCGTGCAACGGCACAATATCGACGGAAGGCGTTGCAAAATATGCTAAGATTTGAACTGTCTAAAATAATGAAATAATGTCAGACAAACTCTATCCCCTGTCATTAAATAAATTACTTTCTTGGATACTTCGTGAAGAACAACACGGTAAAATATTTGGTTATTATAGAGAGCTAATCTTCACACCTTCAACAGATGATCCATTTAAAATGGAGCGCTATGGACAAACGTTGGAAACACCGATTGGTGTAGCAGCCGGTCCGCACACGCAACTTGCTCAAAATATTATTTTGGCTTGGTTATTTGGAGCACGGTATCTAGAACTTAAAACTGTTCAGACATTAGACGAAATTGAAGTCACAAAACCATGCATAGATATGACCGACGAGGGTTATAATTGTGAGTGGTCGCAAGAGTTGAAAATACAGCAATCATTTGATGAATATTTGAATGCTTGGATTATTATTCATATTTTAAAAGATAAATTTGGTTGGGGTGAGCCAAAAACACCTGGATTCATTTTTAATATGAGCGTTGGCTATGATCTTAAGGGAATTTTGAACGCTAATGTTCAAGAATATTTTAAATTAATGAATGATTGCAGTTCAATTTTAAATACTAAATTAGAAGAAATATCTTCAATATATCCGAATATAAAGAATTTAAATATACCGTCACAATTATCAGATAATATTACGCTTTCAACCATGCATGGTTGTCCACCTGATGAAATTGAGAAGATCGGTAAATATCTAATTGAAGAACTAAAATTGCATACTGCCGTCAAATTGAATCCAACCTTGCTCGGGTCTGGCAAATTACGCCAAATCCTAAATAAAGATTTAAAATTTAATGATATAACCGTCCCAGATGAAGCATTTGAACATGATTTAAAATATGATGATGCAATTGCTCTAATTAAAAATCTGCAAAAATCTGCATTGAAAAAAAATGTTGAATTTGGACTAAAGTTAACAAATACTTTGGAAGTTATTAACAGCCGTCATATCCTGCCAAAAAAGGAAGCTACAAATTATATGAGCGGTCGTGCTTTACATCCAATCAGCGTCAATCTTGCAGCGCAACTGCAAACTGATTTTAATGGGGAATTAGATATATCATTTTCTGCCGGAGCCGATGCATTCAATATCGATAATATTTTAGCTTGCAACATTAAGCCGGTAACCACTTGTACAGATGTACTTAAACCAGGTGGATACGGACGCTTAAAACAATATTTAAATAATATAAAGAATGAATTCGAAACAGTTAAAGCTGAAAATATTGATGAATTTATCCAAAATATTGGCGGTAAAACTGATATAAAACAGTCCGGATTACATAACCTGCAAAAATACTCTCAGGAGGTTACACAAAACTCCGACCTATCAAAATCAGTTCACCGGATTCGAATCAATAAAAACTAATCGCGAATTGACGCAATTTGATTGTATCAAAGCACCATGTATCGGTAATTGCGCGACCGATCAACATATTCCTGAGTATATTTATCACTCTGCCAAAGGCGATTTCGATAAAGCGTTTAAGGTAATAATGGAAACTAACCCTCTACCTGGAATTACAGGAGCAGTTTGCGACCAACTTTGCGCATTAAAATGCACACGTAGTAATTATGATAACCCTTTATTAATACGTGATATAAAACGTTACGCCACTGAATTTGGATCAAAAGATTTTGCTAAACAAAAGGCACATTCAAATAATGTTAAAATTGCAATTATAGGTGGCGGACCGGCTGGATTATCCTGTGCATATTTTTTAGCATTGGCGGGATGCAAAGTAGAAATATTTGAAGCAAAAGATTATTCCGGTGGAATGGTGTCCGAGGCAATACCAAAATTTAGATTATCCGATAAAGCATTCCAAAGTGATGTTGACCGAATTCTAAATTTAGGTGTTCAAATCCATTACAAATCCAAAATTGATACATCCAAATTCAATCAAATAAATAAACAATTTGATTATGTTTATATTGCGGTAGGAGCGCAGAAAAATAAAAAACTTCATATTGAAGGTGAAAATTTATTGAACGTAATCGAGCCGGTTGAACTTCTCGCCAATGTAAAGCAAGATAATAAAATTACTTTAGGCGACAATGTTGCCATTATTGGTGGCGGGAATACTGCAATGGATGCTGCACGAACCGGATTGCGTTTAGTTGGTAAAAAGGGCAAAGTAATAATTTTATACCGACGTACCCGTAAAGAGATGCCCGCGGAAGATGCTGAAATTCAGGCAGCATTAGACGAAGGAGTTAAATTAATTGAATTAGTTTCACCCTTTAGAATTAACGGTAACGGAAAAGTAGATTCTATCACTTGTCAACGGATGAAATTAGGAAAACCTGATGCATCGGGAAGAGCACGACCGATAGCAATACCTAATTCCGAATTTACTATTACCTTGGATTCAATCATTCCGGCTATTGGACAGGATGTTATATTGGATTTTCTTGGCGATCAAAAATTAGATATAAATAAAAAGACAGGTGCCACTAGCATAACAAATGTATTTGCGGGCGGCGATGCCATACGCGGAGCAGCAACAGTGGTGGAAGCTGTTGGTGATGGACAAACCGCTGCAAAAAACATACTCAAAGCTGCCAGTTTGAGTAGAATATTCTCAAATGATTCAAACAAATCAATAACGGATTTTGAATTACAACAGAAGGCGATTAATCGAGAATTCGGAATTTCAGTTCCAAAATTCCACGAAAATCACACTTTGAATTTTGATATGATCCACCGGACTATGACAAAAGACGAGGTTGTGAAAGAAGCAAATCGCTGTCTCTACTGCGACGAGGTTTGTAGTGTTTGTGTTTACGTTTGCCCAAACTTAGCAAACTATCAGTACAAAGCTGAACCTATGAAAACTACCGCGCAAAAGGTCGCGCAAGCGGATGGTGAAATTACTATTTCAGATTTAGCACCCATTGCATTTGAACAAAAAACACAAATTATTACAATAGGTGATTTCTGTAACGAATGCGGGAATTGCGATACGTTTTGTCCAACATCGGGTGCACCGTATAAAACAAAACCACATTTATTCCTAACCGAAGAAAGTTTTGGAGCGGAATTAGTTGGATATTTTATTGAACAAGATTATATCTTTTATAAAAATGATGGTTTTAATGAGATAATGAAACTTGAAAATGATCATTTATTGTATTCTAACAATTATCTCTCGGTAATTTTTAACAGGAATTCTTTAAATATCAAGACTTTGCATTCCAAAGTTGACTATGATTATTTATGGTCAAGTAAGAATGCTATTCATATGGCCTATTTATTATTGAATTTAAAAGACGAACCAATATTTGATTGATATTATGAAGACACTTATTAAAAATCCACTTTTTGTAGCAACGATGAATGATTTTCAGGAAGAATTCTCCAATGGTCATATTTTAATTGAAAATGACAAAATTACTTCTATTGGATCAAATGATTATCAAGGTGATGCGGATGAAGTAATTGACGCAACCAATATGGTTGTTTTGCCTGGTTTTATCAACACTCATCATCATTTTTATCAGACACTTACGCGCAATATTCCACGTATGCAAAATGCACCTTTATTCGGATGGTTGAATGATCATTACGAATTATGGAGAGAATTAACTGAGGACGGTGTAACTGTCAGCACCAAAACTGCAATTGCCGAGTTAATGAAATCAGGGACAACGACAAGCTCTGACCATTTATATCTTTTTCCACATAAAACTTCTGCTCAATTAATTGACATAGAAATTGAAGCTGCTAAAGAAATGGGTATCCGTTTTCATCCGACGCGTGGATCTATGTCACTTGGTAAATCTAATGGCGGTTTGCCGCCTGATGATGTAGTTCAATCTGAAAAACAAATTCAAATAGATACAGAGCGATTAGTCGCAAAATATCATGATGATTCGATTGGTTCAATGCTAAGAATCGCAGTTGCTCCCTGCTCACCATTTTCTGTGACACCTGAACTTATGCGTTCAAGTGCGGAATATGCCAAAGCAAATAATTTGCTTATACATACACACCTTGCAGAAACATTGGATGAGGAAGATTTCTGCGTTGATAAATATGGTAAACGACCGGTTGATTATGTTGATTCTTTAGGATGGATAGTTAAAAATGCGTGGTTTGCACACACAGTTCATCTGAATGATAATGAAATTAATTTGATGGGGAAAGCCGGTTGCGGAGTATCTCATTGTCCGTCCTCAAATTTGCGATTAGGTTCAGGAATTGCGCAGATAAAAGAAATGATCGGGGCTGGTATTTCAGTTAGTTTGGCGGTGGATGGTAGTGCATCTAATGACTCCAGTAATATGCTTAGTGAAATACGTAATGCAATGTTATTATCGCGTTTGCGCGAGGAGCAATATTGGCTAACAGCTCGCGAAGTGCTTTGGATGGCTACACGCGGAGGTGCAAACGTATTACATAGAAATGACATTGGAGAGTTATCTGTTGGCAAGCAAGCTGACATTGCAATGTTCTCTGTTGATAGCCTTGAATACGCTGGTGGAATGTCTGACCCATTAGCATCATTAGTATTTACTTCTAGAACTTCGCCAGTTAATTATCTAGTTGTAAATGGCAAGGTTCAAGTACGCAATAGTAGACTCGATTTTGATGAGAATAAGCATGTTCAAGAACATAATCGAATCAGCACTGAAATGCTTAAAAAAGCAACAAAGAATTCAGGTATAAATTTTATTGGAGAATGACATGTGGTCATCAATTAAGAATATTAATATTCCAAAAACATTTGATGAAGCAATTGAATATCAATTTAAATCCAAAAGTACTTTATTGGGTGGCGGGACATATCTTGTAGCTGAGAAAAGTACAAACATCCATAATCTTATTGATATTAATGGTATTGTTGCGAATACAATTGAGGTCACCGATGACTCAATTGTGATTGGTGCAGGTTCAACTATCCAAACTATTGTCGATGATTTGGAAGACTTTAAACCATTGTTAGAATCAGCAAAATTCTCCTGTTTTTCTAAAAACATCCGTAATCAACGTTCAATCGGCGGTGAAATTGCTCAAAAGCGCATACAATCTGAACTATTTACCTACTTAGTGGCAATAAACCCTATTATTGAAATTAGAACACCGACAAAAGAGAATATTCATTTACGAGAATGGGATGGAAAAGGATTAATCAATAAACTAATCATTAATAAAATTGATTTAGAATCATCCGGAATTGAGCGATTTGCGACCCTACCCTCTGCTCCGGCATTTGTGATTGTGGCAGTTGTAAGGCATGCTTTAGAATTGGATTTTGTGATTTCAGGGAAATCTAAAAAAGTGTACGGACAAACAATTAAGTTAACAGAGTTCAGTAAAATTGCACTAAAGAGAATTATTAGTGAATCAGTTTTATTTTTTGACAATGACCAATATGGATCATTGGAATATAAAAAATCACTTATCGAGACCGGCATCCAAAGAGCAGTGGAGAAGATATGAAAATACAATTCACTTTAAATAATAAAAAAGATGAAACAGATGTAATTCCCGGTCAAACATTATTCGAATATCTCCGTAAAAACGGTATTTATAGTGTGAAATACGGATGTGATAATGGCGAATGTGGTGCTTGTACAGTGTTGATCAATGGTAAATCTCAAAACTCATGTTTAATACTAATGCATACAGTAAATAATTGTAAGATTGAAACCGTGGAATCATTTTCGGACCATAAAGAATTGCATCCATTACAAAAATCATTCTTGGATGAAGGTGCTGTGCAATGCGGCTATTGCTCACCCGGAATGATATTATCAGCGGAAGCGTTGATTCGCAAAAAAACTAATCCCGATGAAGATGAAATTAAAGATGCCTTAGCCGGAAATTTGTGCCGGTGCACCGGCTATGTTAAGCCAATCAAGGCGGTGCGGAAATGAAAACAATCGGTAAAAAAACAATTAGAGTTGATGGTCAATCATTAGTCAAAGGTAAACCGGTATTTACAGATGATATTAAGCTAGATAATCCCTTATATATCAAGATTTTACACAGTCCGATTGCACACGCTAAAATTAAAAATATAGATAAGATCAAGGCGATGGCAATTGAAGGTGTGGTAGCAATTTATACTCACAAAGATTTTAAAAAGAAATATTATACAACAGCCGGACAAGGTTACCCTGAGCCGGGTCCATGGGATTATCGTATCTTGGACGAAACTGTACGCTATGTTGGCGACAGAGTGGCGTTTGTGGCGGCTGAATCGGTTGAAATAGCTGAACAGGCACTTACTGCCATTAACGTTGATTACAACGAATTATCGGCCAATTTTGATGCTGAAAAGGCAATGGACTTCCCTCCTATCCACGATCCTAAGGAAGTTAAAGGATTAGTACACGATATTAGTAAAAATATTGCTGCTCATATCGACGCTAAAATTGGTGATGTCGGTAAATCATTTAAAGATTGTGAATACGTTTTTGAGGGAGAATATTCCACACCGTTTGTACAACAGGCACATATTGAACCACACATTACTTTAACGTGGTTCGACGAGAATGGTAGATTGGTCATTAGGACAGCTACGCAAGTGCCATTCCATGTTCGTAGAATCGTAGCTAATGTACTTGATTTTCCAATCGGTAAAATACGAGTCATAAAACCACGGATTGGTGGTGGATTTGGTGGAAAACAGGAAATATTGAATGAAGAAATATGTGCTGCAGTTACACTTAAAACAGGTCGTCCGGCAAGGATTGAATATACTCGTGAAGAAGAATTTTACGCCGCACGTGCTCGCCACCCACAACGGATTAAGCTAAAAATTGGATTAAATAGGAAACATCAAATCCAAGCGATTGATATGGATATTTTAGAGAATAGCGGAGCTTATGGCGCGCACGCTCTTACAGTGATGTCCGTTACCGCGCAAAAGACTTTATCATTATACCGTTGCCCAAATATAAAATTGGAAGGCAACGGCAGTTTATACAAATCTACCGATAGCAGGTGCTTACCGTGGGTATGGTTCTCCACAGGGATTTTGGGCATTGGAAAGTTTAATGGATGAAATTGCAACTGAATTAAATATTGATCCAATCGAATTACGAAAAATAAATCACGTTCAAGTTGGTGATGATATTCCAATTGCTAAAATACTTGGTGAAGGGCGCGAAGGACATCCGATGGAGGTTTATTCCTGTGAGCTTGATGAGTGCTTAGAACAAGGCAAAAAACTAATCGAATGGGATAAAATACGCAATTTAAAACAGGATGGAATTATCCGTCGTGGAGTTGGATTGGCAGTAGTTGGGCAAGGTTCCGGAATACCTGGAATTGATATGGGTTCAGCGTTTATCAAAATGAATGAGGACGCTAGTTTCAATCTGCTTGTTGGAGCAACGGATTTAGGTACTGGATCGGACACAATGCTAGCTCAAATTGCTGCAGAAGTACTTGAAGTAGCAGTTGAAAAAATAATTGTATATTCATCTGATACTGATTTTACACCATTTGATACAGGTGCATATGCAAGTAGTACAACATATATCAGCGGTACCGCTGTAAAGAAGGCAGCGGAGAAAGTAAAAGCTCAAATATTGGGCATCGGGATGAAATTATTAGACGTTAAAAGTGCAAAAATCGCCGGCGGAAAAGTCATCGCCGAAGGCGGAAAAAGCATTAGTTATGAAGACATCTGTACGAAAGCATTTTACACTGATGAACAGCAACAGATCATGGCGGAGGCAAGCCATATGAGTTTTAACTCCCCCTCACCCTATAACGCTACTTTTGCCGATGTGAGTGTGGATACGGAAACCGGAATGGTGCGTGTGAATAAGGTGGTATCGGTGACGGATGCCGGGCAGGTGATTAACCCGCAGATGAGTGAAGGACAGGTAGAAGGCGCTATTCCGCAATCGCTTGGTATGGCGCTATCGGAATTTATGATATTTGATGATAAGGGTGCGCCTATCAATACGGATTTCAATAATTATCATATTTATACGGCAATTGATATGCCTGAGATAATCACTAAATTTGTCGAGAGCAATGAACCAACCGGTCCTTACGGAGCTAAAGCCGTGGCAGAGATTCCAATTAACGGACCTGCTCCGGCAGTTGCTAATGCTGTTTTTAACGCCGTAGGCATTAGGATCAGGAATCTACCAATTACACCAGAGAAGGTTTTGAAGGGATTGGGGAAAATATAAATTTATATAATAGGACAATAAAATGAGCGAAACATTTCTAATACTCACATTAATATGCATTGTTTGGGGAATTGTTTCCATGATAGCAATTACCTCTTTCCTGCACAAAAGAGGACGGAAAATCCTCTTCATATTAATTAATATAATGATATTTAAATATGTACATGATTATCACCAAATCACGACCGAAGAGAACGGTAAACCGGGATATTGGTTTTACTCATTTACAATTGCAATGAACTTGGCGCTATTGTGCGCAATTATTGCGCTAGTAATAAATTATTCATAAGGAGATAAGAAGTTGAAAATCCTTGTTGTTGGTGCTAGTGGTGCAACCGGGAGGTTGCTAGTTGAAGAGTTACTAAACCGTGACCAAAAAGTAAGAATAATTGTCCGCTCGGATGAGAGTTTATCTGATTCCGTTAAAAATCATAATAATTTAGAAATAATTAAAGCTAGCTTGTTGGATTTATGTGATTACGAGATGCAAAAATATGTTGAAGGTATTGATGCAATTGCTTCCTGCCTTGGGCACAATATTACAGTTAAAGGAATGTTTGGTCAGCCACGTAAATTGGTTACCGACGCAGCAATACGATTATGTGAAGCAGTGAAGGCAAATAAACACAAGAAAAAAGTTAAATATGTACTTATGAACACAGCAGGGAATGTAAACCGTGATATAAATGAACCAATCTCCTTTGGACAAAAAGTTGTAGTAGGAATTATTCGATTATTACTTCCTCCCCACTCTGATAATGAAAATGCTGCAGATTATTTGCGAACAGAATTTGGTCAAAATGATGATATAATTGAATGGTCTGCAGTCCGCCCGGATGGATTGATTGATAAAGATGAAGTGACCGAATATAAAGTCTATTCATCACCTATTAGAGATACAATTTTCAATGCAGGTAAAACAAGCAGAATAAATGTTGGTCACTTTATGGCAGAACTTATAACTGATTCTAAGATATGGAATAAATGGAGAGGACAAATGCCTGTGATTTATAATAAGGAGATATCCGAATAAAATGACCGAAACATTTCTAATACTTGCATTTTTGAGCATTGCTTGGGGAATTATTTCCACAATTGCTGTTGTCAGTTTCCTACAGAAAAAGGGTAGGAAAATAAATTTTATATTTATTAATGTTTTAATTTTCAAATACATCAACGATTATCATAAAATAACGGTTGAAGAGACCGATAAAGCAGGTTTTTGGTACTATTCTTTTATAATCTCTATGAACTGTGCTTTGGTATTTGCAATATTAGGAATGATACTTAGCAAGATTTAGATAATAGTCGCCAATATTACACTTTGGAACAATCACCTTTGATTCGACATATATATACTCTAATCTTCAACTATAATGAATAGAGTTAATAAGACTACTTCGATATTTACAGCCGTGCTTTTCATAGCGATGTGGATAACACCACTACTTAGTGCAACAGAATGCGATATGGACTGTTGCAAAGTGCAAGTTAATACGCATTGTGAAATGGATATGGTTTTAGATAGCTGTTGTCCAACAGTCTCCGAATGTAGTGATGTTATCTATATTCCGGTTGTAACAGCCCCCATATTGAAAGTCAATGTAGAAAAAGATATTACTGCAGAATATTTATCTTCGGTAAGTGTGACTTTTAATTATTATAATATTTACTTTGTACAACCATACTATATGAAAACAGATTCTTCTGCTCCTCCGGGTTTCCAAACCCCTCTACTAGTTTAGAAGTTCCATTTTATTAAAGTGATTTCCCTCCTTGGGATAATTACGTCTATTTATTACATATTGGTTTTTGATTGAGGTAAAAAAATAATTTTTAATTAAATGGAGTATAAATTTGAATTTTATAATTAAACAAATATTTGCTGTAACGATATTAATAACAGTCAGTTTTGCACAAACTATTGACCCTTTTGAATTAGTATTTAAGGTAAATCCTGAGGTAAAAGCAGCAGAATTAGCTTACCAATCGGCATTAGAAAAGGTAAAAGTTGCGGGGGTTCTGCCGGATCCGATGATAGAGGGTTCATTTAGTATCAATCCGATCGAGACAAGAAACGGTCCTATTGAAAATCAAATAATGTTAGGACAGAAATTCCCACTTTGGGGAAAATTAAAACGCGAACGAAATATAGAAAAAATTAGAGCAGAAGTTAGTAGGCTCAATTTGGAAAATACGAAAGTAAAAGTGTCTTTTTTACTTCGAAAGGAATTTGCTAATTATAATAAGCTTCGCGAATCGTTAGTAATATTAGAACAATATAAAGTTGAACTGGAGTCTTTTCAGAACTCTGCTCGTAATCAATATGCTAACGGCATCGGACTAACACAACATCCGATCATAAAACTCCAAATTGAATCTTCATTGTTACATAGTAAAATTAATGAAATTGAAAGTGCTTTAGAAAAATCCATAAATGAATTACATGTTCTATTTAATGGACAATTTTCAACCAGCTTAATTAGTGATGATTTTCAATTAGAGTTAATTTCAAATCTGGATCAATATTGGCTTGATTTCGCAAATAATTATAATCCTTCATTTGCTATATCTCAAGCGAATGTAGCAATTGCATCTGATCAATATAAACTTGCCCGATTAAATTATTATCCCGATTTAACCGCCGGTTTGACATACTCATTTGTTGGTCCAACCGATTTGGGAGGAGCAGTATCTTCAGGGGCAGATGCATTTGGTGTCAAATTGGGCATTAACATACCACTATGGTTTAGAAAGAATAAAGCTAAAGTCCAATCTACTTCTTTTACACAGAAACAACAGGAAGAATTATTATCAGACATATGGAATAAAATTGAGTCAGACGTATTATCAATTTTAAATGAATTTAAAGAACTAAGTGATACCTATAAACTATACAATGAGAGCATTATCTATGAAACAGAGCAAATGCTATCCTCCGCCTATTATGCATATGAAACAGGCAAAATAAGTTTTTTAGATCTACTAGATAGTGTGCGCATGGGCGTAAAAGTAAAATTGGAATTCGAAGGTATAAAAGCCCAACAAATTATTTTAGTAGCAAAACTTTATCAATCAGCAGGGATAATTAACCCTGTTCAGGAGAATTAAAATGAAAAATATAATAAAAATAATAATGTTAGTGGTGTTTTTGTCAATTGGATTGTTTGTTGTGGGATGCTTTTCCTCTGAAACAAGCCAAAATGCTAATCAAGAAACAATGAGTAAAGAACTTTATACATGTGGTATGCACCCAAATGTTATTCAGGAAGGACCGGGGAATTGCCCAATTTGTGGGATGAACCTTACTCCAATTAATAGTCCGACGATAGGAGATGGATCAAATTCCACGGAGATAAAAGATATAGTATACTACAGAGCACCAATGGATCCGACTTATATATCTCCGAAACCGGGTAAATCACCAATGGGTATGGATTTGGTACCAGTATATGCTGGAGAAGAAGCGTTTGGTGCAACAGTAAAGATAAATTCTTCAACGGTACAAAATATTGGAGTCCGCACAGCTAAAGTAGTTAAAAGAGATCTTGAACAAAATATTAGAACTATAGGTCGCGTGGATTACGATGAAACTAAAGTAGGATTAGTACAGACAAAATTCAATGGTTGGGTTGAGAATACTTATGTCAACACAACCGGGCAGAAAGTCAACAAAGGAGATGTTTTACTTGAAATTTATAGTCCGCAACTAGTTACTGCTCAGGAAGAATATTTAGATATTTATCGTAGGTTAAAAGATGCGGAAAAAGAAAACAGAGTTTCTGCCATAGAAAATCTGAAAAGCATTTTGATATCAACTAGGAAACGATTAGAAAATTACGATATATCTAACGATCAAATTTTAAAATTAGAAAAAAGTAACATTGCTCAAAAAACATTGGCAATAAGTTCACCATTTACCGGGATTGTTGAACAAAAACACGTTCAAGACGGTATGGAGGTAAAACCAGGAATGAAACTGTACTCAATCTCAAACATTAACAGTGTTTGGGTCTATGCTGATCTCTATGAATATGAAATTCCGTGGGTGAGAGAAGGTAGCAAGGCCACAATGACTCTTTCATATATTCCCGGTAAGAATTATTCGGGAAAAGTCGAATATATTTATCCTTATTTAGATTCGAAAACAAGGACTTTAAAAGTAAGGTTATCATTTCCAAATACGGATAATGTATTAAAACCAGGGATGTACGCTAATGTTTATATTTCAACTGTTCCGGTAAACAATGCAATTGCAGTTCCAACGGAGGCTGTAATGTATTCGGGTGCAAGAAACATAGTATTTATCGCTTTAGGCGAAGGTAGGTTTGCACCGCGAGATGTTATCGTGGGGATCGAAAGTGGCGACGGATTTTATGAGATCAAAGAGGGACTCAAAGCCGGAGAAGATGTAGTAACATCGGCTCAGTTTTTACTTGACTCGGAAAGCAAACTACAAGAAAGTATCGCAAAAATGTTAGCCTCCCGAAAAGATGATAGCAATAAAAATAATTCTAATGTTAATCAAATTGAACTCGAAGACCATTCAGGTCACAATCACTAGGAACTCATATCATGATTGAAAGAATAATTGAATGGTCTGTAAATAATCGCTTCCTAGTTATATTAGCAACAATAGCTATTACGATTGGTGGAATTGTGGCAGTAGCCACAACGCCAGTAGATGCGATTCCGGACCTTAGTGATGTTCAGGTTATTATACAGACTAATTACATGGGACAGGCACCGCAGGTCATCGAAGATCAAATAACATATCCTTTAACAACGGCTATGTTATCGGTTCCATATGCAAAAGTGGTACGGGGATACTCATTCTTTGGTGTATCATTTGTATATATAATTTTTGAGGATGGAACAGATCTTTATTGGGCTCGGAGCAGAGTTCTTGAGTATCTTAATTTTGTATCTGATAGATTACCAGAAGGTGTTTCACCTAAAATTGGTCCCGATGCAACAGGTGTAGGTTGGGTTTACGAATATACTGTGGAAAGCAATCAGCATGATCTTCAGCAATTAAGGAGCATTCAGGATTTCTATTTAAGATATGAATTAATGAGTGTCCCCGGTGTTTCAGAAGTCGCAAGTATTGGTGGTTATGTGAAGCAATATCAAGTAGATGTTGACCCAAATAAACTTCTCGCCTACAACATCCCGCTTAATAAGGTTAAAATGGCAATCAAGCGTAGCAACAATGATGTTGGTGGAAAACTTATTGAAATGGCTGAGACTGAATTCATGGTCAGAGGATTGGGCTATATTAATTCAATTGATGATTTGAAAAAGGTTCCTTTAGGAGTAGATGAAAATGGTGTGCCGATTTTACTCAGAAATGTTGCAAATATTCATTTAGGACCGGAATTACGACGTGGACTAGTAGAGCGTGATGGGATAGGTGAGGTGGTTGGTGGAATCATCGTAATGCGCTATGGCGAGAATGCATTAAAAGTCATAGAAAATGTAAAAGAAAAAATCGAGGAATTAAAAGTTGGATTGCCGGAAGGAGTAACAATCAATACAGCTTATGACAGATCACAGTTAATTGAAAAAGCAATTGACAACCTAAAAGAAAAATTAACCGTAGAAAGTATTGTTGTAGCGTTGGTGTTGATAATATTTCTACTACATTTTAGAAGTTCATTTGTAGCTATCCTAACAATACCACTAGGGATTTTGATGGCGTTTCTTGTTATGCGTTATCAAGGAATCAATGCCAATATAATGTCACTTAGTGGTATTGCAATTGCGATTGGTGCTATGGTTGATGCTGTGATTGTAATGATAGAAAATGCCCACAAACATATTGAAAAAGATGATGGAAAAACAGATAGATGGAAGCTGATCCTTGATGCTTCGAAAGAGGTTGGTCCTGCACTGTTCTATTCATTGTTAATAATAACAGTATCATTTTTACCGGTATTTACATTGCAAGCTCAAGAAGGCAGACTATTTAAACCATTAGCATTTACCAAAACGTATGCAATGGGAGCATCCGCAATCTTGGCAATAACGATTGTACCGGTATTAATGGGATATTTTATTAAAGGAACTATCCGGTCCGAAGCAAAAAATCCAATTAGCAGATTTTTAATTCGAGTTTATAGACCACTGATTAAATTTGTATTAAAATTTAAAAAAACTACACTAATAACCGCTTTGATGATATTAATAGTAACAGTGTTTCCATTAAATAGAATTGGTTCAGAGTTTATGCCACCCCTAAATGAAGGTGATTTGTTGTACATGCCTACAACTGATCCAGGAATATCAATAACTAAAGCTAAAGAATTGCTCCAACAGACGGATAAGATAATTAAATCATTCCCTGAAGTAGAAAGAGTATTTGGTAAAGTTGGTCGTGCCGAAACTGCCACTGATCCGGCACCACTAAGTATGATAGAAACTACAATTACTCTTAAACAGCTAGATGATTGGCCAAAAAGAGTGTTTGTGGAAAGGTGGTTCTCGGATATGAACTTGCCTAAACGGCTGCGTTCAACATTGAACATTATTTGGTCTGAACATCGTTCTGTAACATTGGATGAATTAACAACTGAACTAAATGCATCAATTCAATTCCCTGGCCTCACCAATGCCTGGACAATGCCTATAAAAACACGTATCGATATGTTGAGTACAGGCATTAAGACACCAGTCGGCATAAAGCTGATGGGAGCAGATCTTGATACACTGAATATGTTAGGAGCAAATGTTCAGGCTATTGTTCAGAAAATACCTGGTACGTTAAGTGCCTATGCGGACAAGGTTACTGGTGGAAATTTTATCGATTTCGAGATAAATCGAGATGAGGCCGCTAGATACGGATTAACAATTGGCGACATTCAGGATATAATTCAATCGGCAATTGGTGGGATGAATGTATCATACACGGTGGAGGGATTGGAACGTTACCCGATTAATGTACGGTACAGCAGGGAGCTTCGTGATAGTATAACGAAACTTAAACGTATAATCGTTCCAACACCGAGTGGTGCACAGATACCAATTACTCAAGTTGCTGACATAATAATTCGCAAGGGAGCTCCAGTTATTAAAAGTGAAAATGCACGAAGAACAGGTTGGGTTTATGTTGATATTAAAGATATAGATGTAGGCACTTATGTTAAAAATGCCAAACAAGCATTGGTAGAGGAACTAAGAGTTCCTTCAGGCTACTCAATTGTTTGGAGTGGACAATTTGAATACATGGAACGAGCCAATAAAAGACTTCAAATTGTAATTCCAATTACTTTACTAATCATTTTCATATTATTGTATTTCAATTTTAAGAATTTGACTGAAAGTTTAATTGTGATGCTTTCACTACCATTTGCGTTAGTTGGTGGAATATGGTTCATGTATTTACTAGGTTACAACATGAGTGTCGCGGTTGGTGTCGGATTTATCGCCCTAGCGGGAGTAGCGGCAGAAACCGGAGTTGTGATGTTAATCTATCTTGATCAGGCATATAAATATCGAATGCGTGATGGAAATTTGAATTCGGTAAATGACTTGTATGATGCTGTTATGGAAGGTGCAGTTGATCGTGTACGACCAAAACTAATGACAGTAACTACAACAATTGTTGGATTACTACCAATTCTTTGGGGAACCGGAACAGGCTCGGAGGTTATGAAAAGAATTGCAGCTCCAATGGTTGGAGGGATGGTGACATCAACAATACTTACATTATTAGTGATACCGGCAATTTATTACATTTGGAAATCAATTGAATTAAATAAAGGAGAAAACAGATGAATAAAATGATGTTGACTATTGGCGTTGGCTGCTATATTTTCCTTGGTAGCCTGCAATAGCGATAAAACAAAAACGGTTGATGCAAAACATACTGAAACAGCTATGACAGAAAGCCATGTGGTTTACTACGCATGCCCAATGGAATCTCATAAACACATTCACAGCATGAAAGCGGATACCTGCGATGATTGTGGGATGGCTTTAGTTCCCGTGGTCAAAGGAACCGATGCAGATCATGAATTCTACGGCTGTCCGATGGCGGAACATAGCCATGTTAGGAGTGATGAACCAGGTACGTGTGCTGAATGTGGTATGGCATTAGTACCTCTTAAGTTCTCAAAATAGAGTACCATTACTGAAAGAAGCAATCTCCCTAAATTTATATCAAAAGGAGATTGCTTCATCGGTATGATCAATATTATTCAAACCCGTTTAGCGGTTTGCTAATTGTTTGCATACACTAGTAAATTTATAGTATATAAGGATATACAAACAATATGACTAAAACTAAACTTGGACCCAGTACCATAATGTTCCCTTATCCTACTGTGCTTGTGGGAGCAATGGTGAACGGAAAACCAAATTTTATGACGGCTTCTTGGGTGGGCATTGCCTGTTCCAATCCGCCTGCTATTTCGGTGGCAATCCGACCTGAGCGATACACTTACAACGGTGTAATTGAGCACCAAACTTTTTCGATTAATGTTCCCAGCTCTAATCTCGCCAAAGCGACGGATTTCTGCGGAATTTATTCGGGCAAGGATAACGATAAGACCACATTATTTAATGTGTTTTATGGCAAAGTAGTTACCGCTCCACTAATAGAGGAATGTCCGCTGAATTTGGAGTGTAAGGTAATTCACACTATTGAAGTTGGCTCACATACAGTTTTTATTGGCGAAATTATGGAAGTACATGCTGATGAAGATACCTTTACCAATGGTAAACCCGATATCAAGAAAATTGATCCAATTATCTATGCAACAGGTTCACGAAATTATCATTCTGTTGGTGATGAAATAGGCCGTGCCTACAAAATTGGTAATAAGGAATGATGGATAATATCACAATAAAACCGCTTTCTCACGATTTATTGGATGATTATTTAAACTTTTTCGACAATGATGCCTTTGCTGATAATCAACATTGGGCAGCTTGTTATTGCAGATGTTATTATTTTGACCATAGCAAATGTGATTGGGATAAAACTACTGCCAAAGAAAACCGAGCTGCAGTCATAGAATTAGTAAAAAATGGTATAATCAAAGGTTATTTAGCATACAATAATGATAAACCAATTGGATGGTTAAATGCTAATCATAGGAATAATTATTCCATAGTTTCATATGATAAAGTTGATAAAACAGAGAACATTGGTTCATTGATCTGTTTCATCATTGCAAAGAATTATCGTCGAAAAGGAATTGCCCGTATGCTATTGAATACCGCTTGTGATGGATTCAAGCAACAAGGATTTGCCTATGCCGAAGGTTATCCTGTTAAAGATGTTAAAGGTGATGATAAAAATTATCACGGTCCACTTTCATTATATTTGTCAGAAGGATTTGAAGAGTTTGATAGGGAGAAAAGAGAAAAAGTTGAGATTATTATTATGAGGAAATTATTATGAAGATTTATATTAGTGCCGATATCGAAGGTGTTTGCGGCTCTACACATTGGGATGAGGCAGATAATGACAAATCTGATTACGCTGAATTCCAAAAGCAGATGACAGCCGAAGTTGCCGCCGCCTGCAAAGGAGCAATGGCAGCAGGAGTAAAAGATATTACTGTTCAAGATGCTCATGGCTCAGGTAGAAACATTACTGCCAAGGAATTACCTGATGGCGTAAAACTAATTCGTGGTTGGAGCGGACACCCCAATGCCATGGTGCAAGAATTGGACAAATCATTTGATGCACTATTGTTTGTTGGATATCATTCTTGTGCGGGGTCAAGTGGTAATCCACTTGCTCATACTATGCGTGGTTCTTATGTTGATTACCTTAAAATTAATGATAAATATGCTTCAGAGTTTTTGTTGCACGGAATGTTTGCTACGACGATGAATGTTCCTGTGGCTTTTCTTTCAGGTGATGAGGACCTGTGCAACAATGTTAAATCAATAAATTCCAACATTACGACCGTTGCTGTAAAAAAGGGCATTGGTGATTCAACGATGAGCATTCATCCCAAGTCAGCGCTTGAAAAGATTTGGCAAGGAACAGAGTCCGCCATAAAAGGTGATTTGACAAAATGTCTCCTTCCCTCATATCATGAATATAAAATTGAATTACGCTTTAAAAAACATCAACAAGCATACGATGCATCATTTTATCCTGGATGTAAATTGATTGATCCACAGACTATTATGTATGCAACCAAAGATTATTTCGAAGTAATGCGAATGCTGCATTTTGTATTGAAATAACATAATATTTAAAAATCTGAATTTGGATAATTCGTTCAATAGTTATACATTACGAACGGAGGACTAACAATATGTTTATTGAATTTAAAGACGTTGCGATGCAAAAAATGACCGCTACTCGTAAGCGGTATTTTGATCGTGTGCCGGATGTCTTTACAAAAATGTACCAATTTACACGCGCTAAAACCGCTAGAGCGCTAGGTTATTATCCATACTTTCCGAATATCGACCAATCTGATGCTACCGAAGTATATATTGATGGTAAAAAGAAGATAATGTTAGGATCAAATAATTATTTAGGACTAACCAACCATCCAAAAGTTATTGAAGCCGGAGTTGAGGCACTGCAGAAATTTGGGTCAGGTTTGACTGGAAGCAGATTTCTAAACGGTAATATTACACTTCACAATAAATTGGAAGAAAAATTAGCCAAATTTGTAAATATGGATAATGCATTGGTGTTTTCCACCGGTTTCGGAGTCAATCTTGGTGTTATCAGTGCAGTCGCAGATCATAACGATTATATATTTCAGTGATGAATTTAATCACGCCTCAATAGTCGATGGAATCCGGTTTTCCGGTGCGATTAAACGTAAATTTAAACATAATGATATGAAAGATTTAGCGTATCATTTGGCTTCTGCTGATCCTAATCGTGCTCGTTTTATTGTAGTCGATGGAGTATTCAGCATGGAAGGTGATATTGCTGAATCTTAAGGAAATCACTGCCTTAGCCAAGAAATATCAAGTCCGGGTAATGGTAGATGATGCACATTCGCTTGGTGTATTAGGTCCAAAGGGCGATGGCACAGCCTGCTCACTTTGGAGTAACTGATGGTATCGATTTGATAATGGGAACATTTAGTAAATCGCTTGGTAGTGTTGGTGGATTTATTGCCGGTGAAGAGGCGATAATTGACTACCTCAAACATCATACGCGAACAATGATTTTTACTGCATCATTACCACCTTCGAATGTAGCATCTGTCCTTAGCTGCCTTGAGATATTGTACAAAAGGAACCTGAACGGCGCGACAAGATTGATGGATAATACCGTATATATGCACGGTAATCTAAAATCAATGGGCTACAATGTTGGAGAAAGTACAACACCAATAATTCCAATAATTATCGGAAAAGACATTAAAACATTTTACATGTGGAAAGATTTGTTGGCAGCTGGAGTTTACACAAATCCAATCGTCTCCCCCGCCACTCCGCCCGGAAGATCTTTATTGCGAACAAGCTACATGGCAACGCATACTCGCGAACAGTTAGATTTCTGCCTCGAGATGTTCGACAAAATCGGTCATCAAAGACGCGTGTTAATTTAAAATAGTTATTATAGATGTCTGATAATTCTAAAGTTATTTTAATTACCGGTGCATCTTCCGGTATTGGTAAGGCTTCTGCTGAATATTTAGCGCAACAAGGTCACAATGTATTTGGTACATCACGTTATCCTGGCTCCTATCCGAAAAACCACCAATTTCACAATGCTTGCAATTGGATGTTACCGATAATGAATCAATAAATCAGTGCTATTGATCTCATTTATTCAGAAGGAAAATAAGAATTGATGTTTTGATCAATAATGCCGGTTTCGGTATCGCCGGAGCAATGGAACATACATCAATTGATAAAGCCAAAGAACAATTTGAAACAAACTTTTTTGGCACAGTCCGCTTAATAAAATCGGTTTTACCGATAATGCGCAAACAAGATTCCGGATTAATTATAAATATTAGTTCAATTGGCGGATTAATAGGATTACCATTATCAAAGTATGTACAGCGCATCAAAATTTGCAATCGAAGGACTAACGGAATCATTATACAAGGAATTACATTCTACAAATATAAAAGTTGTATTAGTTGAACCAGGTGATTTTAAAACAGGATTTACCGAAAAACGAGAAATCTGCCAAGACCTTCTGATCAATCAAAAGCATTTAAAGATACTTTGCAAGTTATTGAAAATGATGAGAATAACGGTCAAAATCCAATCATAATTGGCAAACTACTGAATCAGATAATCAATAAACCTAAGCCACGCTTGCGCTATACTGTTGGCGCATTTGACCAAAAACTTGCCGCGATGTTAAAAAGATTATTACCAAATCGTTTATTCGATTGGATAATTATGAAACATTATAAAGTTGATTAAAAGGAATCCTCAATGAATTTGAATTGATTGAATTTAGGTTATATTACCTGTGATTCCTGTAAATCTAAATTAAGGTTGTTAACTATAAGAAAATAAAACAATATTTAAGCAATTTGATATTGAAAAAGATAAATCTTTAAATAAGAGGTTCAAATCGATTAGAGTTTATTGAAAAGGATTACATCAAAAAAAATAAACTGCTTCATATTTCAGAACTTTGAAATGTATAAATTAATTAAAATATGAAAGAAGAACCTGTCCTAACTAATAAAGAAGAATATCCTAATGACGATATTCTTCGAAAAGTTCTCAAAAGGATAAATTTAAATTATACAATAAACTAATAACTACACTAACCGATGAACCTTATAATTTAACTTATGAATGGAGATATTATAACGATGGTCATTCATGGTTATGTAAAATAGTCGATAAAAAGAAGACTATAATTTGGCTTTCCGTTTTTAAAGGTTATTTTAAAGTAGCCTTTTACTTCTCAGGAAAATTGAGCGAAGGGAATAATTAATCTACCAATTAGTAATGATATAAAAACTACTTTTCAAGAAAGTGATTTTATAGGAAAGATAAAACCATTAATAATTAAGGTTATTGATAGTAGTTTAAATAAAGATATTCATTAAAATTGTCATTTTAAAAAAGAAGAACTAAAGAACTTCAGCACATCTGCCTCAATTATCAATATTCTTATACTTCTATTCCCTTCCAATAAATAGTGGTTGTCTTGTCCTTCAGACATATTCTTGAATTTTGATTTTGCAAACCGTTTAAAGAAACTACGTGTATATGGAATCAATAGCATAAATCCGAGGATATCGGTTAAGCAAACCGGGTGTTAAAAGAACAATACCACCAATGAGAATCAGTAATCCATCAATCAGTTTATCTGCAGGCATTTTGCCTGCTTGCAAATCTTTTTGAATCTTATTCCATATTGTCAATCCGTACAGTTTGGCAAGATAAGCTCCTAATATCCCTGTTCCAATAACTAAAAATAATTGTCGGCCAAAAACCGAATAGGGAACCTAACTTGATCAGAATTAGTACTTCAATTAGAGGTACGGTTATGAAAAGCAGTAAAAGTCGTCCAAACATTGTTAAATTTATAATTATTTATTGATTAAATTTAATATTTATACTTTTAAGGTACTGAAAATGAAAAAGTTCCTATCTCCATTTATAATTTTTATGTTAATCCAACTTGGTACAATTTGTTTTGTACAATCACAGAAACACAATCTCAATCTTCATTTATGACAAAGGAATGGTCGGAAAAAGCGAATACAATGGTGAAGTATCAAATAGAGAAGCGCGGAGTCACTAATGAAAAGGTGTTGAATGTAATGCGCAATACACCACGTCATTTATTCGTTCCTCCTGCTTTAGCTTCTATGGCTTATGACGATTATCCTTTACCGATTGGCGAAGATCAAACAATCTCACAGCCGTATGTAGTTGCGTTAATGACTGACTTATTAAATCTTAAAGGTAATGAAAAAATACTGGAGATTGGAACAGGTTCAGGTTACCAAGCGGCGTCCTTGCTCAATTAGTTGATACAGTTTACACGATTGAACTAGTTGAATCTTTGGCAAACAACTCTAAACAAAGATTGCAAAATTTGAATTATAAAAACGTTAATGTTAGACATGGTGATGGATATAAAGGATGGCCTTCGGCAGCGCCCTTTGATGCAATTATTGTTACTGCTGCTCCTAAAGAGGTTCCATCAGACACTAATTGATCAATTGAAGGTTGGAGGTAAAATATAGTAATTCCGGTGGGTGACAAATGGCAGGAATTACAATTAATTACAAAAATAGATCCGATGAAAGATTAAAAAAAGATCAGTAATCCCGGTTAGATTCGTACCAATGGTTCATCCAACAGAATAATTAGCATTGTAAATATTTACTTTTTTTCGGGTGTATAACCGGCTTCGCGGATTGCTGCTTCAATTATTTCTGTATTGATATCTCCATCCACACCAACAGTTTTTTCATCAATATTCACTGATACCTTTGAGACCCCATCTAATGACGTCAATTTATTTTCGATAGTCATTTTGCAATGTTTGCAAGTCAATATCCTTTACAAAATAATTGTTTTTCATCTGAACTTTCTCCTGTTTGAATTTTATTAGCCCAATTAAAATAATTACTGCTAAGATAATTGCACTGATTATTCGAAGTGTATGCGATGCATGTTCGCCGTGAGGTGAAATTATGTTTATATCCGCCCCAAGCATTGCAAATACATAATTAAATACAATTCCCGAAATTACCGATATCGAAATAATAGAGATCAAGTATAGATAAAATGCTCGTTTCCCCAATTTGGTACGAACAAACGAAAGAGTTACAGTATTTGTCGCAGGTCCTGCGATCAGGAATACTAAGGTTGCCCCAGGAGAGAATCCCATTTGTAATATCGCTGCAGCGATGGGAATTGAACCAGTTGCGCAAACATACAATGGTAATGCAATAATTAACATAATGATAAAGTGCATCCATTGATAAGGTAAGAATTTTTCCACTAATTCCGGCGGTATAGCAGCAGTTAATATCCCTCCGATTAGCACACCGATCACTAACCATTTTCCAATATCTTCTGCTAATTCGATAAATCCATAATTGAATACCTTGATTACTTTATTTTTTAGGCTTATCTCTTTTTTTGAATGGGTATGATTTTGTGTGGTACTTTTTTATTGGTTCGCGATTGAAAATATAATTAAGCAATCCAATAGTTATTCCGGAAATAAAGGCCGCCAATGGTCTAAATATTGCAAACAATGGACCTAACAGTGAATAAGATGCTAAAATAGAGTCTACCCCAGTTGTTGGAGTGGATACCAAAAAACTTAATGTAGCGCTTTTACTCGCTCCGTCTTTCTGTAGAGAAGCTGCAACCGGAATTACTCCACAGGAGCAGATTGGTAGCGGAACTCCAAATAAGCGATGCTTTAATAATTGTCCATAGATTATTTTGTCCTAAATGTCGTGTGATAAAATCCGTACCAATAAATACATGCAGAATACCGGCAATGAACATCCCTAATAAAAGGTATGGTGCCATTGACGTCCATAATTCAACAGTAGCATTTACAATATTTAGAATAAAATTAATCATTTATGGTTAATG
The DNA here is from genome assembly GCA_963715945.1 of uncultured bacterium. Lineage (GTDB taxonomy): Bacteria > Fidelibacterota > Marinisomatia > Marinisomatales > JAHJCW01 > JAHJCW01. Next base: position 98,416 of record CAVQSL010000010.1, on the reverse strand, counting down.
GAATTTAATTACAAATTATTAAAGTATCTAATACATATTATCTGTATTGAGTAGTAAATATAATTATTAATATTCTATTCTAATTCAATAGAATATATTTATTAAATTACAATTCTATCATCACTTATATAAAGGAAATTTCAAATGAAATACATCAAATTATCAATTATCCTTTTAGGAATATTAATAATGACCAATTGTTCAAAAAATAATGTGTTCTTCAATGAATGGGATACCCCATTTCAAACTCCTCCATTTGATCTAATTAGTGAAGCAGACTATATGCCTGCTCTTAAGGAAGGATTAAAATTGGAGACTAAGAGAGATTAAAAAAATAATCAAAAATAAAGAAACTCCCTCCTTTAAAAATACCATTGAAGCTTATGAGGCTACCGGGTCAATTTATTAATAAGGTAGCAAGTGTGTTTTATAGCATTCAGGGAACAGATGCAACAGATGTCCTAGATAGCATTGCCAAAGAATTTTCTCCAATGCAAACAAAGCATCATGATGATATTATGCTAAACGCCAAATTATTTAAAAAAATAAAATACGTTTTTGACAACACTGACAGCACTACCCTTACCACCGAACAAAATACACTCTTGGATAAAATATATGGTGATTTTGTTACGTAACGGAGCCAATCTTGATAAAGAACAAAAGGATCGAATTACGAAAAATTAATGAAGATCTTTCCCTTGCTCACTTTGAATTTTGGACAAAATGTCAGAGACGATGGTAATACGTGGGAATTAGTACTGGAAGAAACAGACCTAACAGGATTACCTGAATCCGTTAAATCAGCCGCTGCAAATATCGCCAAAGGTAGAGAACATGATGGAAAGTGGGTTATCACCTTAGATAAACCAAGTTGGATTCCTTTTTTAACCTACTCGGACAGACGTGATTTACGAGAAAAAGTCTTTACTGCCTATATCAATCGTGGGAATAACAATAATGAATATGATAATAAAGAAATAATTCCGAAAATTGTCAATCTGAGGATCGAAAGAGCCAATTTATTAGGCTATGAGACGCATGCCGATTATGTGTTAGAACGTTCGATGGCTAAAACTGCTGATAATGTGTATGATTTTTTAGATCAACTTTGGAAACCAGCTTTGAATCGCTCAAAAGCTGAAGCCTACGATTATCAATCGATGGTCTATAAAAATGGTGGCAATTTCAAACTAGAGCCCTGGGACTGGTGGTACTATGCCGAAAAAGTTCGTATTGATAGATATGACCTAGATGATAACGAACTAAGACCATATTTTGCCGAAGATAATGTCCGCAACGGTGCATTTTGGCTAGCCACTCAGCTATTTGGCATCACCTTTCGAAGAGCGTGACGATATTCCAAAATATTTTGAAGAAGTAAAAACTTTCGAAGTTAAAGAAGCAGACGGAACACATATCGGTATTTTATATACCGACTATCATCCGCGAAAAGGAAAAGGAGTTGGCGCATGGTGTGGCGGTTTCCGTGATCAGTCTAATAGAAATGAGAATTGGGTTTATCCGCTTGTTACTAATGTTGGCAACTTTACAAATGCAGTAGGTGATAATCCTGCACTATTAAGTTTGGATGAAGTTGAAACTTTATTCCACGAATTTGGGCATGCATTACATAGTTTGCTAAGTAATCACGTATATACTAACTATACGATGTCGCGTGATTTCGTAGAATTCCCAAGTCAAATTATGGAAAATTGGGCAGTTGAACCGGAAGTATTAAAACATTATGCTCTCCATTATGAAACCGGAGAACCAATCCCTGATGAACTAATAACTAAAATTCAGAATGCGTCATTACATAATCAAGGATTTGGAACAGTTGAATATTTAGCTGCTTCATTTCTAGATATGGATTGGCATACACTGAAAACTACCAATGATTGGGATCCGATAGAGTTTGAGAAAACATCTATGGCAAAAATTGGATTAATACCGGAAATAATTCCTAGATATAACAGTTATTACTTTAAACACATATTTGCTAGGTTGTGGCTTATTCATCAGGTTACTATAGTTATATTTGGTCAGCAATTTTAGATTCAGATGGTTTCCAATATTTCAAAGACTCTGGAGATTTATTCAATAAACAAATAGCTGAGAAATATAGAAAATACGCATTAGGATTAAGCGGTACGGAAGATGCTGCAGAGACATATCGTAAATTCCGCGGAAAAGATCCCGAAATCGAACCATTGTTAATTAAGAGAGGATTGAAATAAGTTCTCATATCTTATTTATAATTAAGGAGATATAATGAAAAAGATTATTAAGTAATATTGCTGATTATTTTGGCATCTACAGTCATGGCTCAATCAGAAGCTAGCAGACCGATACAATATGGTGTAAAAGGTGGCATAAGTTTTAATCACTTTTTAGGTGATATTCCGATAGATTTAGATCCAAGACTGTACACCGGATTTTCTGCAGGGGTATTTGCAAATTATAAAGTGAATGATAATTTTTCAATCCAGCCGGAAGTTATTTACTCTCGTAAAGGTTCAAATTTTGAAGAATTCAAATATCAATTTGAACAACTTCAAGTAGCAAATATCAAACTTGATATGTACATTAAAACCGATTGGATAGAAATACCTGTTTTAGCCAAATATCATATTAATGAGAACTTTGCACTTTTGGGTGGTCCCTATATTGGATTCTATCTCAATGGAACAGTCGTTGCTGAACCTTCAATTGCAATATTTGGTATTGATCTAGAATATGATATTAAATCCGACAATCTTCGTTTACCCGACTACGGTATAGTACTTGGAGGAGAATATAAGTTTAACGATAAATTAGCAGTACAAGGACGTTGGGCATATGGAATACAAGATCTTGCCGATGATGTGATTGTGACCTTTTTAGATGATGATTTCATAGTAATAAATAATTCATCATTCCAATTTCAACTCGATTTTACTATATAAAATAATAAGGCAGAAAGTATTTTACTTTCTGCCTTTCCTTTTTGTAAATGGATATTCTATTAATTACAATCAGTGCATTCCTAATTATAATAGGAATAATTGGCTCAATCGTTCCAATCATCCCGGGACCACCGATTGCTTATAGTGGATTATTACTGGTTCATTTCACTTCTAAGCATCCTTTTACTATTGAATTTTTAATTATTTTTGGGATCTTAGCAATATTATCTGCTGTAATTGATAATGTCTTACCAATATATGCTACTAAAAAGTTCAACGGTTCAAAAAAAGGAGTTTGGGGTTCAGCAATCGGATTGATAATTGGATTGTTCTTTTTTCCCTCCTATTGGTCTTATCCTTGGTCCAATGGCCGGAGCATTCATTGGAGAAATTATTGATGGTAAATCTCCTAATGATTCTGTAAAGCCGGCATTTGGTTCATTTATAGGCTTCTTATCAAGTATATTTCTCCGATTGGCCCTCGCAATTGTAATGGCTTATTATTTTGTTGTAGAAGTATTTATTAGGTAAGAAATAAGAAGTAATAAATATTAGCAATGAAATATTCATTATTTTTCCCTACTAAATATTTCATTATTACATTTTTATTAATTTATCATTTAACCCAAGCACAGTATTTTTATACCGGTAAGAACTACGGTTCGGAAGCAATGTTCAATCCAATAAATGTTATCCTGAATAATGGTTATGATATAATACAGCTTGGGAATAAACCACGAACAATATTTGATTTTCCATATGAGCATGCTTCAAAAAATGTTTGGAAGTCAATGATACACCCAATAAAAACTATTGAACTATACGGCACCAAAAAGTTTATTAAGAATGAACTCTTTCCATTAGAATTGTCTGTGAATGGTGCCCAATGGGTACCGAATTATACTGTTCATCTTATTGGCGGCGGTATGTCCTACAGAATGTTAATAGATTGGTATGATTATCATAATTATCCTGCTCCAAAATTGTTTAGCTTAGCAACTGTTGGAACTTTCCACTTTTTAAACGAAGTGGCAGAAAATGGTTATTACGACAACTATAACGGAGATGCTATCGCTGATTTGTTTTTCTTTGATATTGCAGGAGTACTATTATTCAGTTCCGATAAGGTTGCGAAATTCTTCCATGAAGAACTAAATATGTCTGATTGGTCTCTACAGCCTTCTTTTAGACTTAGTAATAAAACATTGCAAAATAATGGTCAATATTTTGCATTAAAATGGCAACCTAACTTTTCAAACCACTGGCAATTATTTACAATATTTGGCATGGATGGTTTATTTGGCTTATCTTATAAAATAAATGATGAGCAAACCATTTCAGTGGGAGGTGGCGTCATAGGTCAAGAACTTGTTGACATCGATGAAGATAAAAATATAAAAACTGTTAAACTTGCTTGGTCAACAGGAATATTTTATGATAGAAACAACTCACTCATGGCATCGCTTAAAATAAGCGACCATATTGACTATCAAGTTGTCTTAAATATTTATCCTGGGATTATCAAAATTGGAAATTTTTCACCGGGGTTATGGACTGCTGTTGATAAAACGGGCAAATATATGGTTGGGGTTAGTACAGTTTGGATGCCTGGTCTAGTAATTAATTGAACTCTTACAATACAATTTTTAAAAAGATTGTAATAACAATGTACTATATATAATTTTAATTCTAATTATTTGAAAAATAACATATAAAGATAAAAAATGAAAAATATAACAGACTTACAACCCAAATCATTATGGAATAATTTTAATAACCTTAATGCTGTACCAAGACCATCAAAAAAGGAAGAAAAGGTAATCAATTTTTTGAAGAAATTCGGTGTGAGACTCAAACTAGAAACGATCGTCGATGAAGTTGGCAACGTTATAATTCGGAAGCCTGCCTCAAAAGGAATGGAGAAGCGAACTAAAGTCGTGCTGCAAGGTCACATGGACATGGTACCGCAAAAAAATGCTGATGTTGGACACAACTTTGAAAAAGATGGAATTGATATGTATATTGATGGAGATTGGGTAAAAGCAAAAGGGACAACCCTCGGAGCCGATAACGGAATTGGTGTCGCTGCAGCGATGAGTATATTAGAATCCACTGATATCCCCCACCCTCCAATCGAAGCATTATTTACCGTAGATGAAGAAACCGGTCTTACCGGTGCCCAAGCTTTAAAAGGTGGATTGTTAAAAGGCGATGTAATGCTAAATCTTGATTCTGAAGACGATGATGAGTTAACTATTGGCTGCGCAGGTGGAGTGGATATATCAATTGATGGAAATTATAAACTAAAACCTGTTAAAGAAAAATTCAAAGGTTATAAGATAAGTATAAAAGGACTTTCGGGTGGTCATTCTGGTATTCAAATCAAATTAGGTCGTGCTAATGCAAATAAATTGATGAATAGACTAATATTTAACGCAGTGGAAAAATACAAAGTAAGAATAGTTTCCATTAATGGAGGTAGTCTAAGAAACGCAATCCCAAGAGAATCATTTGCTGAAATTGTTCTACCAGTTGACAAATCAAAAGATTTTGAATCGTACATTAAACAACAATCCGAAGTATTTTTAAATGAATATAAATCGACGGATCCTGAAATTAAATTAATTCTTTCGAAAATATCACTTCCTGAAAACATGGCTGGAAAAGAATTTCAAAATGTGCTTATGAATGCGATTTATGCATGTCCGAATGGAGTTTATCGAATGAGTCCAGATATGGAAGGATTGATTCAAACTTCCAACAATTTAGCACGAGTAATTGTAAATAATGGAAAATTTTCAATTCATTGTCTTACACGCAGTGCAATAGATTCAGAAAAAATGGATTTTGCACAATCAATTAAAAGCACTTTTGTATTAGCAGGGATGGATGTAACTCTATCAGGCGCTTACCCGGGATGGATACCAAAGCCAAAAGCCCCAATCGTAAAATTAATGAGCGATATATATCTCAAATTATTTAATGAGAAGGTCAATGTTACAGCGACACATGGTGGGTTGGAATGTGGAATTATCGGCAAGAATTATCCTAAGATGGATATGATATCATTTGGACCAAATATTACCGGACCGCACTCTCCGGATGAACAAGTTCAGATAAGCTCGGTTCAAAAATTTTGGAAATATCTATTAGAAGTATTAAAGCACATATAAATATTGAATTATTGGGTAATACTAAAAACCCTCAAGATTTAATAATCTTGAGGGTTTTTAGTATAAATTATTTGAATATTGATTATCTTAACAATATCATCTTTTTTGTTTGGCTAAAGTTAGTAGTTTGTAGATTATACAAGTACATACCTGCTCCTACCTTGACTCCATCAGCACCTTTACCATCCCAAATAATACTGTGATTGCCAGCATTCATTGGTACATTAATAATTTCCTTAATTAGTTTTCCTGATAAATCATATATCGTCAGTTTAACGATAGATTCTTCTGATAAAGTAAAGTCAATAGCCGTATTAGGATTGAATGGATTTGGATAGTTTTGTTCCAGATAAAAATTAGTTGGTAGAGAATTTTCGTCCCTTATTCCAACCTTATAATCTGTATCCTCATATGACAGCCAAGTTCTTTCTGTTTTATCCCATTCACCTACATTTGCTCCCGGGACTGCATTCTCTACTAACTTTAACCTTGAATTGGATATATCCATTGGGGCTGATAATTTTCCAGAAGAATTATAATATGAATATAAATATTGATAATATGCATTTGCCCATGAACTAGTAGCAGTATTATAAGTATCATAATAGGTTGCCGTTGAAGTATAACCATTTTGAAAACCATAACTGCAGTATCTATATGGATTCCACGCACCGTTATACCAATTATATGCTGTCCAACTTGTTGGACTTCCTCCATAAAGATACCCATAGGATTGATAAACTTGCGGGTTATATCCATTTGCGTAAGCGTAATAATACATCCATGCATAAACCCACATATTGGTGCCATTATTCCAATCATAATATGTTTTTGTATCGTAGTAACCATTACTCCAAGCAGTATTTGTCCATGACAAATTTTCATAATTATTACCATTTAAATAGGAATAATATTCGTCGGTTACATTTCCATCATTATCATAATACCTGTCTGTTCGAGAAGATTCACGACCTGACATAGAATGAGTATTTGTGTATGTTTCTGTTCCCCACTCACCCCAAGCATTATGATTTGAATAGACTCCCGTACCATATAATACCCATGCGTTATTGTACCAACCATAATAATCATAGCCACTTAAGTAACCCAATGAATTATAATAGTAATAATAATAATATGAAGGATTCCACGCTCCGGAGCTATAATAATAGTAATAATAATAGAGCAGTGAATAATAGGCTAGAACAGTATTATAATAACTATAGTCATAAACGGATCTACCACTATTTTCCCAAGTTGAAGTGCCGTTATTCCAATTTTGGTTAGTTTTCTCTGTAAGTCGATTATCGTCATTCTGTACTTCTAAGTATACTTCATAAGGTGACATTTGTGGCTTTTTGAATTGCGAAGTATTATTGTCTTGTGAATAAATAAATGATGAGAGTAATAGCATAAAAATAAATATGCAATAATAACGATTAGATATGTTCATGGGTCGCCTCCTTAGTATATATTTATATAGAAATTAATAAAAATATATAAAAAAGAAAAATTAGCGCCTAATTATATACAGTATATACAAAAAACCCCATTTTTCAATGGGGTTTTCATAGGAATACTGATTTTATTTATTCACTAACCAATAATGCTTTTGCATACTTACCATGTATCTTGCCAACAAATTTCGCCAAGTGCATTGTAATGGTCAACATTAAGAAACCTGCAAGAGTTATCAATGGTAATAGCCAATCCGGCAAAAAATACTCAAAATCACCTGAATGACTTATTATTGGAATATGCCAAATTATGAAAACAATTGGGGCAAATATCAGTGCGACTGATGTAGCAATAAATACCACCATTAGAGTAAAATATAATATCCCTAATGGTAATTGCAATATCATATATAGAATTCCCGTCCAGGTACTACGGTCAGTAAATAGACTTTTTATCCTATCCCACAATTTTACATTTTTATTGGTAAAACGAGAACGTCTGGGCATTCTCTCTCCTAGTAAAGCTTCAACAATGCGTCCTTCGATAAAAGCAATACCTCGTACAGAATAAAGAAAAAGAATAATTATCGGAATTCCTATAATTAGAATTATCATTGATAATCCAATTGAAATACCGGTAACCGCCCATGTGAAATATATAATTCCTGTAACAAGTGCAAATATCATATAAATCAATGAACTCCAAGCTCCCATATCTGCAAATATCCCAAAGAATCTTGCAAATAATGATTTTTTTACAGATACTTTTTTGCGCGCGAATGCTGGTTTTATTCGACCTTCAATGTCGCGATAGGCGTTTGCAATTTCATCGGGTTCACCGTATTTTTCAATAACTTCCGATAGTATGTCCGCCTCTACAACTTTATCACTTTCTTCAAGTCCACTGTCTATTGCGGTTCTTAAATGTTCTTCAGCATCAGAAAGAGCATCTTGAACAGTAGCGTTATCACATCCTTTTAATTCATTTTTCAGTGATTTCAAATACTCATCTATACTATTTATCATTTTTGCCTCCCTCTAGTATTGAATCTACAAATATTCTTTGTCTGTACCCAAATATCGGTCCACCGGACAAGAGCATCTTTGCCATACTTCAGTAATTTCATAATATTTTCTTGGTGGTCCGGTAACCGATGGCTCTACCAGACTTGTTAGTAAACCACTACTTTCTAAAGATCTTAAGACAGGATATAGAGCACCTTGTTTTATCATCGGGATTTGATCCCTGCCTTCTTCTAATTGCTTAACTATCTGATATCCATACATTTGCTCTAAGCTATGATTTAGTGTGGATAACAATACTAAAGCAGCAGTACCTGAGTTAATTTCTTTTTGAAATTTCTTGTCAGCTGTATTTTCCATAATTATTTCTCTTTAATCAAGTTATTATCAATTTATTACTATAGTTAACTTTATATTAGTATATACTTAATATTAATGTCAAGAGATATTTTGTAATATTAATTGTAATAAATACATTTAATGAATTAAAATTGACCACAAATTCTTATGGAGTATAATTATGTATAAATCGACTAAATTTTTAATTTTCGTGCTTCCGCTAATAATACTCTTCAGCTGTACACCATTTTTTATATCTAATGATTTCGAAATACAGACAGCCGACCATAAGGTAATCGCCATTTTACCGTTTGAAATGAACTATACTGGCCGTATTCCAAAGGATCTTACTAAGGAAGATTTGCAGAAAGTTGAAGAAGCCGAAAGTGAAGCCTTTATGATCTCCTATTATAACGAGATATTAAGAAGTACGAAAAGCGGAAAGAAACCTATTCGCGTTAAAGTTCAAAATTATAAAAATACATTACAATTATTAGAGGAAAATAATATCAGTATTGATGGTTCATGGAACATAAAGACAGAAAAACTAGCAGAAATATTACAAGTTGATGCTGTATTACGAGGTTATATAGAGAAAAATCAACTCATTCCAGAGCTAGAATCCTTTGGGATAGAACTTGGTATGCATATCTTAAATATTTTTACCAATAATGCTCTATGGCCATGGATACCGTTTGATTTATCAACATCTAAAATAGTAAAAACAAATTACGATATTGTGAACGGGAATGACGGTTCTACATTATGGTCTATTGCTTACGAAATTGAAGCAGACTGGAGAGAACCAGCTAATGAGATCATAGCCGAAGTAAATCGAAAATCGACTAGAAAATTCCCATATCGAATTAAATAATATTATTCGATTTCGAAATCATTCACACCACTCTCGTCGCTACCATTTTGTCGATTGCGATTTCGATTAGAGGAGCTTTTATCTTCAATTGATCCAAAACGATATTCAATTTGCAGTAGCGCAGCTTGACTATTCCACTTTCTTGTACTTTCTTGATAATAATTCTCGCCAATCGTTTTATATTTGAATCCCATTGAATTCAATACATCATTTATATTCAAAGAAATTTCTAATCTTTCGTTTAGCAGCTTCTTTTTTGCCGATATACTTGCAAACGACATTGATTCAATTCTTCCAATTGGGATATCGCGCGGAGAGCGATAGAAACCCATTATCATAACATCCATTGTCGGAGATATATTCCATGTACCTGTTATGCGACTCATATATCCGTTTGAGGTTCTATCATACTCCTCAAAAACATTTGACGCATTGACTTCATCCGCAAACATATTACCGTTAAACATTACGCGGAATTTCTTGCCAACCGATCCTGAAACGATCAACTCAACTCCATAAGTTTCCTGTGTATCAAAATTTTGATATGTTGTTACGGAGACACCATCATCTCTAATATATTTATAACTGGCTAATTTTGTCATTTACACGACGATAATAGGTACCAACTGATAAAGATAAACCCTTAGTAAATTTAGAGAAATTAAGTTCTGCAACATCGATATACTCGGGTTTAAGAAAGGGATTCCCCATACGCATATTATATTGGTCCATCTGATGAATCGATGGATTCAAATTCCGATATGATGGACGATCAACGCGTTTGCTATAACTTAGTTGAACCTGAAATATTTGTGGTGGCCCAACCGATAATGCAAAACTTGGGAAATAACTCGTATATGTATTTTCTCTCTTTTCGTCCGTATCGATTAATTCTGAGGTATTTTTTACATTTTCGGCTCTGATACCGGATTGTATTCCAATAATATCTTTTTGCAATGAAAAGACAGCATAACCGGCATGAATACTTTCATCATACAAAAAATGGTTACTCCGTTCATTATCAATAAAATAACTTTCTGAAGGTTCATCAAATTCATAGGTATCAAACAGATTATCAATAGAACGGATAATCCCTTTATATCCAACTTCCAATTTTGTACTTGCACCAAATGGGTGTGTGTAATCTAACTGCGCATTTGTTGTATTATATTTATTATTTGTTGATGTTTTTTCTGGATCTGGCTCTATTAAATCTTCGTAACCAATATACGGAATGGTGATTTGTGTATCTTTATCACTATTATCACTGGTTGAAAATAGAATATTTGCCGACAATTTTTGCTTTGGATCACCATATTTTCTATCATATGTTAATGAGGCATCAATACTACTCCTGTCGCTTTCACCACTTGACAATCTTTCATATAGATATTTGGCATCGGTAGTTTCTTCAGTGTCCACCACTTGATCATTAATGCGAGTCCCATCGGAATACGTAAAATTGAAACCTATCGTATTTCTAATATTAGGAAAATATTCCAATCCTGATTTTAGAAATATATTGTCACCACCTCTTTCGCCATCTATAGTTTGGTCCAGAATTGAGGTATAATCACTTAAAATCGTTTCACGGTAGTTTTCTCCTCCAATATCACGAACATCGTGTCTTAAACCTAAATTGCTGAAGATATTAAGTTTCTCATTCCTAAAATTTATTTGACCAGAACCATTATATGAACCAAGAGTAGATATTCCTGTTTTTACATTACCATTCATACCTGCAAATTTATTTTCTTTTAATACAATATTAATGATTCCTGCCATGCCTTCAGGATCGTATTTGGCTGACGGGTTGGTTACCACTTCTATATCTCTCACATTATCTGATGGGATGTTTTCTAAAAGTGCCTGACGGTCTCCTCCGGTTAATGTTGAAGGTTTTCCATCAATCAGAACATTTACATTACCGCTACCGCGTAAACTGATCTTTCCATCTATATCAACATCTACACCAGGTACCTGTCGTAAAGCATCTAGTGCGCTTCCACCCGCTGAGATATTGTTTTGTTCAACATTAAAAATCTTTTTTTCCATTGTTTGCACAAAAAGTGGTCTATTTCCTTCAACTTCTACGTCTTGAAAAGAAAGTGCGCTGCGAACAAGATTTACAGTTCCAAAATTGATGTTAGTTGTATTTTCTCGTGGATTAAAAGCTATCGGACCTTTTAGTAACCTTGTATATCCAATATACTCAATAGAAACATTATATCGCCCGAGTGGGATTTGTAGTATATCAAATTTTCCATTTTCATCTGATACTCCTCCTGTAATAATATCATTTGAGCGTTGACTAATCAATGATATTGAAGCGTATTGTATTGGCAACTGAGTTATGGAGTCAATAACCGTTCCTTGTAGGACACCAATTTTTGGAAGTTGGTTTGGATCAAATTGTTGGGCTGAAATAGTACTGAATAAAATTAGCCATAAATTGAGTAAATACTTTTTTGTCATCGATAAATCCTGTTTCCTTAAATTGTATTAAATCTTTTCAATAGTTGTAAATAAGTATTAGATACATTAAATCGCATTTGGTTAAAAACTAATGAATTATATTTTGTGGCGTAAACTAATTTAGTCCACGTTCAAGATTTATATCTTTATATGCGTTGTTCACAGCTTTAAACTTCTCTTCCGCCGATCTCCTCAATTCCTCTCCAAGATGCATAACTTTATCAGGATGATATTTTTTTGCCATCTTCCGATAGGCTTTTTTCACTTCTTCATCAGATACTGTTGGCTCAATTTCTAATATTTGGTATGCTGACTTCGTACTTTTGATAAATATCGCTTTGATTGAAGCGAAATCTCTTTCATTTATATTTAAATATTCTGCAATTTGTCTAATAATATTTATTTCTTTCTGATGAGTATTCCCATCCGCAGATGATAGACCAAATAATAGATGTATAATCTCCAATCTGCTCGAATGATCCATAGATGATTGAATTTGCAAACAGACTTGACGCAAAGAATAATTTTGTTTGAGGATCTCTCGATATAATAATAAATATCTATTAGCATCAACTGCAGCAAATTGCTTAGACAAGAATTGCTTAACGTAATCTAATTCAGAATGTAACAACTTTGTCATCAGCTTTCATGACCGATGCCAATAGTACCAAAAGTGATGCCATGAAATCTTCAGTACCAGTTCCCGGTATCTTTGATTTACGATAGGTAGTTCTGTATTTTGGACCTCGTACTTGTTCAGACAGCGACGCAAATGCATAACCCAGTATCGCACCAATTGGTCCACCCATTGCCCACCCTAAGCCACTCCATAATATTTTCTTGCCAATAGCCATTAATTTTTCACTTATTAATTTATTTTGTTAAAAATAGTGCCGAAAGTAAGTAAGAATGGTTAAGATGAAAAGGAATTATAGTTAAAGGATGTGGTAGTTTCAGGTAGCAAATTGTAACATTTTTCTTTCATTTTTATATTTTTTCTATTCAGTATTAATTATAACTTAAATTTATTATAATGAGCAATATATGAAAAAGAAAGTCTTAGTCGTAGATGATGAAACACAGATAGTTCGCTTGCTTTCTTTACGCTTACAAGCCAATAATTACGAAGTAGCACTTGCTTATGACGGTTATCAGTGCATACAGATGGCCAGAATAGAGAAACCAGACTTAATACTTCTTGATATTAAAATGCCAATGGGCGGAGGAGTGAAAGCATTTGAAAATCTTCGTGCAGATAAACTTACGGAAAAGATTCCAGTAATATTTATAACCGCATATCCAACTTCTGAGGTAAAAAAACAAGTACTTGAAATGGGTGCCGAAGGTTTTATATCCAAACCTTTTGATAGTGAAGAATTAATGTCCAAAATTCAATCAACTATTGGATCGTAAATTACACTTTTATCAAATTCTAGTACGGTGTACAAAAACAGATTCAATAGCCACAAAAGATTAAAATTTAACAAACTGTGAAAACATTATCGTTTGAAACCGAATAGAATATAAATGACCATAAAACAAAAACAGTCTTATGATGAAATTCTAGCTGAATTAAATAATCTCAAAAAATTCGAGCATCAGTTAGTTGAAAGTGAAAAAAAATACCGATCACTAACTGAAAATATAAATGTAGGTGTTTACCGCAATACTCCTGGTGCAAAAGGTAAGTTTATTGAAGTTAATCCGGCATTTCTGACAATTTTTGGCTATAAAAATAAATCATCTATTCTAGATTTAAATGTATCTGACCTCTATACAAATCCCAATGAAAGAAAAAAGGTAAGCGATAAAATAAAAGACCAGGGATTCCTGAAAGACGAAGTAGTTCAGTTGAAAAAAAAGGACGGTACAACCATTACTTGTGCGGTATCTGCTTCGGCAGTAAAAGACAATACGGGAACAATTAAGTATTATGATGGAATAATTGATGACATAAGTGAACGGGTCAAGATAGAGACTGGATTAAAAGCAAGTGAAGAACGGTATCACAAATTATTTGATTCATCTAAAGATGCAATTATGACCCTCAGCCCTCCAACTTGGAAATTTACTTCAGGTAATTCCGCTATTGCGAAGATGTTTAATGTTAGAAGCGTTGAAGAATTTTTAACATATGGTCCATGGGATATTTCTCCAGATAAACAACCAGATGGAAAATCATCTGCGTCACAAGCAAAAAAAATGATTGAAAAAGCAATGGCAGATGGTTCAAATTATTTTGAGTGGACTCACAAACGAATCAATGGTAATTCATTTCCTGCAACAGTTTTATTAACACGTGTTGAATTAAAAAATGAAACCTTTTTACAAGCTACTGTTAGAGACATTACCAGTAGAAAAAAGGGCGAAGAATTACATGAAAAATTGCTTGATACAGCCCGCCATTTAACAAAATCATTAGACCTTAAAGTTGTTTTTGATCAAATTTGTAAGCATGCTAGGGCTTTATTAAATGCCCACGGTGCAACAATTTATATGTTGGATGATGACGGGGTTACAATAAATCCTGCATATAGCAATGATCCGCCCTATGACAAACTAATAATGTCAACAAAGATCAATATAAATAACAGCCTAACAGGAAAGGTCATAAAAGCAAAGAAAGAAATGATATTTAATAATTCATCTCAAGCAAAAGGGAGTTTTCACGTTCCGGGGACACCGGAAGTTGATGACGAACATATAATAATATCACCTTTTATTATCGAAAATAAAGTTATTGGAACGCTCAACATTTATCGTCGAACCCCATCTTTTTCTAAGGACGATCTCGTCACAGTAAACACTTTTGCAGCATACGCATCTACAGCAATTAAGAATGCTCGGGTTTATGAAAAATTAGCAATTGAAATAAAAGAACGACAAATTGCCGAAGGAGAAATACGTCTAAGCGAAGAAAAATATCGTACACTTGCGGAAAATTTAAGTGTTGGTATTTACCGAGTTACTGCAGGCAATAAGGGGAAATTTATTGAAGTAAATCAAGCTTTCTTAAATATCTTTGGTTTTAAGGATAAAAATTCTTTATTCAATGTAGAGGTATCAACTTTTTATCAAAATCCTTCAGACAGAAAAAAAGTAAGTAGAATATTGTTAAAACAAGGATTCATTAAAAATGAAGAACTGAATTTTGTTAAAAAAGATGGTACACCAATTATTTGCGCTGATACGGCAATAGCTGTCAAAGATAATAAAGGTAACATAATTCATTATGACGGTATTATTGAGGATATTACCGAAAGAGTTATGCTTAAGAAATAAACTAATTGAGAATGAAGAAAAATATAGATCTATAGTTAATAATAGTCCTGATATAATCATGAGGATTGATCAAAAAGGGAATATCACATACATCAATTATAGTTATTCGGGATATACACCCGATGAATTGGTTGGAAAAACAATTTATGATCTTATGCCGTCAGAATTTCATAAAAAGGCAAAGGACGCGATTAGTAAAGTTTTTGCAACCGGAAAAAGTTTCAGTTATGAAAACCTTGGTTTAAGTAATGATGACCGGGTTACTTGGTATAGAAATAATATTGGTCCGATTAGATCTAATGGAAATGTTATTGGAGCAACAATCATTGGTCGTGACATTACCGAAGAAAAGCAAATTGATATTATGAAGACTGAATTCATTTCATCGGTATCACATGAATTAAGAACACCGTTAACTATCATTAGGGAATCGATTGCTCAGGTGCTCGACGGTCTCTACGGTGATATAACAGACTTCCAAAAAGAAGTTCTTGTTCCGTGCGTGGAAGACACCAATCGATTATCGCGTATAATAAATAATCTTCTTGATATTTCTAAAATTGAAGGTCAAAAAATATCAATTAATAGAGATATGATTGATGTTGTAAAATTGGCGAAAAATGTACTGGCATCCTTTAACACCAAAGCTGCAGCTAAAAATATTCAGTTAGAATTCACAACTTCGGCTGAAGAAATTGAAGTCTATATAGACCACGATAGAATCATACAAGTTTTTATGAATTTAATTGGTAATTCCGTCAAGTTTACAAATAAGGGAAAGATCGAGGTCTCTATTGTAAAATCTGAAAATACAGTCAAGTGTACCGTGAGTGATACCGGACGGGGAATCGCCCATAAAGATTTAGCCACCGTATTTGATAGATTTCATCAAGTCGGTAAAATTGTTAGTGCAACAGAAAAAGGTACAGGTTTAGGTTTATCGATTAGTAAAGGAATTGTAGAATTACATAATGGTCAAATATGGGTTGATAGCCAAGTCAATAAAGGTTCCCAATTCCACTTTACAATTCCAATTTACACTGCTGATGAAATATTATTTGAGAATATAGATAGAGGCATTGCTGAGGCTACTAAAAAACATATTAAGTTATCTTTGCTTATCATCCGGTTAAATAATTTTGAAGAAATTGAAACAAAATTCGGTCTTGATAGAGCTAAAGAAACAACTCATAAAATATTGGAAGCGTTTCAAGAGGCCATCGCTCCCGGCGAGTTCTCCTTTATTAAGGGAAGGAATGAAGTGATACTATTTTCAGATATAACACAGAAAAATATTACTGCCATAGTGTCTAAATTGGAAGTAATTCTAGCGGACTTTGTATCTAATTTCAGTAAAGAGTTAGACATAGAAATGTCCTATGGATATTCAATCTATCCAAATGATGCTCAAGACGCCAACGAACTATTGCAGTCAGCTTATAAGACACTTTTAATAACAAATAATCATAAATAACGCGGGGGAGTTTTGCAGAAAAAGATATTGGTAGTAGATGATGAGCCACATATTGTACGTCTATTAAGCCTTAGGTTAGAAGCTAATGATTACCAAGTGTTAAAGGCTTACGATGGAGTAGAATGTTTACAAATAGCACAAATAGAAATACCGGATTTAATATTATTGGACATTTCTATGCCTTATAAAGATGGTGTTCAATCGTTTGATGAATTAAAACAATTAGATATTACAAAATCAATACCAATCATATTCATAACTGCTGTAGCGACAGTAGAAATGAAAGTTCAAGCATTGAATATGGGTGCTAATGACTTTATTGCTAAACCTTTTGATAGCTATGAACTGCTAAAAAAGATTGAAGAATTAATTGGCTGATAAATACTATCCGAGACTGTGAATTATAATATCATAAACTGAGTTTCACAGGGTTATCCCTAGGTTAATATAGGGATTACCCCCATTGTTGTAACCTAATCCAATCAACTAACTTTTCTAACGACATACTTTCAATAATTACAAATTTGTAACAAACGGTTACTTATTCAAAATTTAATGCCGGGAACATTTTAGATCATTATCGGCGAATGGGCAGTAAAACAACTGTTATGGTATGTCTCCTACTGCTCACGATGATCATAAAAAGTTTCGTTCCCGGCAATCCATTAAGTATTTTAACAATGAATATTAATATCTAAATTAAGCAGTTAAAATAATTTAGGGAAAATGAAAAATAAATTAATCATATTCACTGTGAACATATTTGTAATTACAACATTTTTATTTAGTCAACAGACACAATATTCCACAACAAAACTGCCATGGTTTGAAGCAATTGGGTTGACCATTTTTGCATTCACATTACTAATTATTGTCGGAATATATACAATCCATTTATACAACATAAAACGAAAACTGTCCAAAGAAAGAGATGAATTAAACGAGTTGAGCATTGATCTAAAATCACAAGTTATCAAAACAGATAATCAATTTAAAGAAACGTCACTTGCTCTTCAGATTATTAAAGAGAATACCTTTGATGCCATTATTATACTTAACAATCTTGGCAGAATAATATTTTGGAATACAGCTGCAGAGCGCTCGTTCGGATTCCTATCTGAAGAAGTTATTGGGTCAGATCTTATTGATGTTATCATCCCCAAAGAACAGATTAATAAATTTACAGAAATATACCAACCCAATAGAGTCAAGCAAGATAATATCCATGGCAATATATTAAATATCACTGCAATCAGGAAGGATGGTACTGAATTTCCCGCTGAATTGTCTATTTCTGATGTACGCATTGATGACAAATGGAATACTATCGGAATAGTAAGAAACATTTCTGATCGTAAAACTCTTGAGCAAGAACTGATGTTATCTGAGAACCGTTTAAAATTATCACTTCAGGGAGAAGAAGAAAATTTATGGGATTGGAATGTTCAAACAAATGATATGTATTTTAGTCCTCCCGTTCAAGCAATGCTCGGTTTTCCACAAAAAGAATTACACACAAATTACAAAGATTGGCAAAAGATGATCCATCCTGCTGATAGTGTAAATGTAATATATGAGCTCGAAAAGCATATTGATGGTAAAACAAATATGGTAAGAGTTGAATATAGAATGAAATCGGCTTATGGAGATTGGAATTGGATTTATACACGTGGGAAAATCGTTGAATTTGACGATGGAAAGAAACCATTAAGATTCATTGCTACAAATTCTGACATCAATGAACAAAAACAATATGAATTAGATGTTCTAAAACTGCAAGAACAATTAATTAAAGATAATAACTAATCGACTAAGGATAATAAATACAATCCTAGTTTAAAAACGTGTTAATATTAATCTTTGTTATGTTTTATTACGAATGATCCGTTTTTCTTAAGTTGATCCAAATTATTAGAAGCCATATAACTCATAGAACTGCGTAAGCCTGCATCTATCTGATCAAGGATATTTTGCACACCACCTTTATATTCCACAATAGTTTCATCACCTTCAACGTAGTACGGATTCTTGCCCCTTTTTTGCTGAACAGCGTAAGATGCTGAACCGCGGTAGGCTTTGTATAACTTACCATTATATTTTAGAATATTACCTTCGGCTTCTTTAGTACCGGCTAACATACGACCAACCATAACCGCATCTGCACCCACAGTTAGCGCCTTAGCGATGTCACCAACAACCCTTATTCCACCGTCAGCGATGATCAATGATTTACTACCAACTTTTTCTTTAATATTCATAACATTCTTGTATCGAAGAAACAATACCCTGCCCAACACCAGTCATAATTGACGTTGTACACATGGAACCAGAACCAATGCCAACACGAATTGCATCAACACCTAAGTCCGACAAATACCTAAAACCTTCTTCGGAATCAATGTTGCCACAAATTATGTAGGTTTTTTTTAAATCTCGTATCTGCTTGATTATAGGTTCAACTGCAGAATTAAAACCATTTGCTACATCTACAATAAATAAACAAGCTCCCAAACTGTAAAATTCGTCAATAATTTCCTTTTCATCTAACCCCACTGCTATTACGGCATCTAAACCGTCGTCTTTAAGAGTTTTATATTCATTTTTTCTTTTTTCCAACGGTTGGAACCGATGAATCATTCCAAGCATACCATTATTGGATAAAATTTGACACATTTCCAAACTACAAATTGTATCCATTGGTGCCGGCAAAATCGGTAATCGCAAATTATAGTGGACGTCTTTGGAATCTAAGTTTAGTGACAGATCAATTTCTTGTCTGCTTTTTACTTGTGATAAATTCCGCGGGACTAATGATATATCCTGATAGCTGAGAGATTGTTTCATCTTATTTCCGTTAAAATATTTAAGAACGATTTATATAAAATTGATTGCCAATAAACTTAGTAATATAATTTATGAAGATGGAACATTATTTGTGAATCTGAAATTCTTTTTCTATACTTTTCCTTTAAATCCAACATATTCACATCATATTTTTCTTGATCTAAAGAGGTTACAAATTCTTTATGATCTCTTCCAATCCGATAATCAGGTTCTCGCATTGGATGTTTTAGATATTTTGAAATTAGGGAAATTGATTCGCTTACATTTATGACTGCATGGTAAAATACTATATCTTTATTTTGATAAACTGCTGAACCCAATATTTTCATATTATTTATTGCGATATCTGAAATACCTTTAAATCCTAATTCATCTATACCAAGATTCTTTAGTACGGATATTACTTTTGTGTTATATTTTTCAAAATACGATTTACCACTTTTTAAAGCTGTTTGCCTAACAGAAATTGACAGTACAAGCATTTTATTGGATAACAAGACGGTTTCTCCACCGGAAGGACGTTTATAAACAGGAATATTATCTTCAATTACTTTTTCAATAAATAATGAGTCTAATTGATTATTGCTCCTGCCTAAAACAATACATGTTTCCTCCGGGATCCAAACTTTAACTAATGGTGTATCTACATTATTTTCAAACAGATAGGAATCAGGTAAATTATATTTTTTTACCTTAATTGCTGTCATATATTATTTATGAATAGGCTTATCAAATGCATCGAACCCTGATTCCATATATATTTCAGATATTGTAGGATGAGCGTGAATCGTCTTAGCAACATCGTACACTGTGCCCTCGAGTTGCATTAAAACACCAGCCTCAGCAATTAAATCGGTAGCATTGTTCGCAATTATTTGAGCTCCAAGAACCTCGCCATACTTTTTATCTGATATCAATCTAATCATACCGTCGCGCTGCCCTTCGATCATCGCTTTTCCATTTGCGGAAAGCGGGAATTCACTTATCTTGTAGTCTATACCTTCGGCTTCAACTTTTTCTTCTGTCATTCCAATCTGTGCCATTTCAGGATACGTATAAATATTTATCGGGAATTTTGAATTATCATATGCTTCCTTTATTCCACTAATATAGTTAATAACATGCAAACCCTGTGCGGAAGCAGTATGTGCAAATTTTGATGTGCCATTTACATCACCCACGGCAAAAATGTTTTCAATATTTGATTTTAAATATTCATCCACTTTTACAAATTCATTTTCCACTGCCAATTTTACGTTTGAATTGGGAATAATCGCTTTTCTATCGGTAGCATTAATCATACAGTCAGTATTGAAATCACCTTTACTTGTTATTAACTTACCATCTTTGACTGATTTTAAATCAGCTTCGAATACAACATTAATTTTCGATTTTTTAAATTTATTGAGAATAAAAGCTGATAGATATTTATCAGTGTCAGGAATCAGCGACTTCTTCTGAAGCAATTAATATAACATTTTTTCCTACTAAATTAAAGAATTGTGCCAATTCAACCGCGTGCGGATTACAACCAATGATAACTGGTGAATCCGGCAATTGTCTCCAGCTTTAATAATCCTTGTATCGATGTAATATATTTATTTGAAATTGCATTCTAATTCCCATCGGTTTACTACCAGTGGCAATAATAATATTTTCAGTTTCAAATAATTGATCATCAACAATTACTGATTTATCGGATTGAATTGATGCTAATCCTTTTATTATATCAACACCGTTCTTTTTAAGTAAAAATTCAACTCCTTTCGTTAACCTTAAAACAATTCTTTCAGAACGTTTTATTACCTTCATCCCAATCAAAGCCGACATCTTTAGGATTGACACCGCTTACACCAAAATCCTTGGAATTCTTAACTGAATCAAAATATTTTGCACTTTCAATGATTGATTTAGTTGGTATACAACCCCAATTTAAACACATACCACCAATATCATCCTTTTCAACGATTGCAGTTTTTAAACCAACTTGTCCTGCCCTAATTGCTGCAACATACCCCGCCGGACCTGAACCAATTATAATTACATCATAATTCATAGCAAACTCCAAAATTTTACATTAATAATAACGAAATCGGATCATTTAAGTATAACATCACAAGATTTAAAAATCTTACCGCCTCACCTCCGTCAACAATCCTGTGATCCACCGCCATGGATAAAGGTAAAACATTTCCAATTTCAATGGATTCACCTTTAACAATTGGTTTTTTCAACAATCTCCCAATACCCAAGATCGCTGCTTGTGGATAATTAATTACAGGTACGCCAAACATACCTCCAATTGATCCATAATTAGTAATTGTAAACGTTCCATCTTTAAAATCATCAAGGGTTAATTTCCTTTCACGGGCTCTATTTATAACATCATCAATTTTTAAGGATAAATCTAAAAATGATAATTTGTCAACGTCTTTAACAATTGGAACGACCAAACCATCATTAGTGTCAACTGCAATTCCAATATTGAAATATTTCTTATGCGCAATGCGATTATTATGACTGTCGAATTCCGAATTGAGAGCAGAGTGTTTTCTTAAGAGCCTGCGCTGTTGCTTTCATAAAAAATGCAAGAAATGATAGACTTGTACCATCAGCTTGAAATTGTTCCTTATATTTATTTCGCACTTCGATCAATTTGGTTATTTCTACTTCATCGATTATCGTCATATGTGGAGCAGTTTGTTTAGAAACAACCATATTCTGAGCGATCGTCTTACGAATCTGCGATAAAACTTCATACTCAATTAAATCGTTTTTTGATACCGATACTTTCTGCTCAGGCTCATGAATTGAAGTTTTATATTTATGTATATCTGCTTTCATCACTCTATCCGCAGGACCTGTTCCCTTTACAGTATTTATATCAATTCCTAAATCGCGCGCCAAAGCGCGTGCAACAGGAGTTGCTAGAACTTTTTTTACTAGATACAATTGCAGGTTTTTCCTTTTCGATGATTCCCTCATTAGTTGAAGGCAATAAAGCCGAATCTCCTGCTACGTCAATCGTTCCAACAACACCAAAACCTTTTTCATCAACTGGTTCTTCAGTAGCTTTTTTGGGTTCTTCCTTGGCTATTTCTTGTGCAGATTCCCCTCAACACCTTCAATCTCAAGTTCCATCAAAGGATCATCCACATTAATTACATCGCCCTCGTGACCAAATAATATAACAATTGTACCATTTTTGGGCGATGGAATATCAGTAACTACCTTATCCGTTTCCATGTTAACAATCGGATCACCAGAATTTATTGTTTGTCCTTTTTTAACGTACCATTTAATTATTCGTCCTTCGGTAATTCCTTCACCAATATCAGGGAATTTAAAAATATGTCTCATGCCAATTCTCCTATTGACCTAAAACTTAATAAGTTTTTTGATTTCATAAAAGATTCGGTTGGGATTATGAAAATAGAAATGTTCCCCTTTCGGTAATGGCGGTACAGTATCGAACCCGCCCAATCTTTTTGGTGGTGCTTCTAAATTTAAAAATGCTTCTTCATTCGCAATAGCGATTAACTCTGCACCTACCCCAAAACTCGTTGGACCTTCATTAACAATTAACAGTTTGCCTGTCTTCTTTATTGAATTTGTGATCGTTTCCTTATCAATCGGGAAAATAGTTCGTAAATCGATTAATTCGAGTGCTAATATTTTCCTTTTTAGCAATCATTATGGCTCTCTGCACTTCTCTAACCATCGCACCGTATGTTACAATTGTTAAATCTATTCCTTCTTCCAAAATTCGTGCTTTTCCAATTTCTAAGTTTGTATTTTTCTTGCGGGACTTCCTGCTTAATTGCACGATAAATTTTCTTTGGTTCCATATAAATCACCGGATCATCATCTTCAATTGCTGATATTAACAATCCTTTTGCATCATAGGGGGTCGAAGGAATAACAACTTTTAATCCAGGAACATGACCAAAAATTGCTTCCATACTTTCCGAGTGTAATTCCAGTGCTTTAATATTGCCGCCATACGGCATTCGTATTACCATAGGCATTTTGTATTTGCCACGCGTACGATTTCGCATTCTTGATACATGCGTTATTATTTGATTCATTGCAGGATATACAAATCCAGAAAACTGCATTTCGATTATTGGTCTCAGACCAGCCGCACACATTCCAACAGCTGATCCAACAATCCCCGACTCTGCAAGAGGTGAATCGAAAACGCGATGTTCGCCATGTTTCTCTTGTAAACCCGAAGTAACACGAAACACTCCGCCTTCTACACCAACATCTTCACCGTAAATCACTATATTTTTATCTTCTGACTAATTTTAAATCGAGAGCATCGTTCACTGCTTGGACTATGTTCATTACCTTCATTTTAACCTCGCTCCCAATTTAAATATTTTTCGTACTCAACTTTTTGATTTTTCAAGATTTCAGGTATTTCTTCATACATATGATCGAAAACATCATCAAGTTTATAATCCGGTGATTTTTCATATTCCAAGAACTGTGCATCAATTTCCTTTTTATACCCTTCAACCAACCTTTCATCTTCAGTGGCTTTCCATAATTTTTTCTTGATCAAGTATGCTTTAAATCTTTTAATTGGATCTTTAACTGCCCAAGTTGTTTCCTCTTCATCAGATCTGTATAATGAAGGATCGTCCGATGTTGTATGAGCACCCTCTTCGATATGTAACGGCTTCAATCAAAATTGGTCCATTACCTGATGTAACAAAATCACGCGCATCGGTTAGGATTCTATGCATTGCTAAAATAATCGTTACCATCAACTCTGATCCCGGGTATTCCGTATGCTACAGATTTTATAGCTAAATTTTTTGAAGCAGTTTGTCTACTAACCGGAACTGAAATGGCATACTGATTGTTTTGAATTATGAAAATAACTGGCACTTTCCACACCCCTGCAAAATTCAATGCTTCATGGAAATCCCCTTCAGAAGTACCGCCATCGCCCACAAAGGCGAATACTGCTCCATCTTTTTTCTGATAATTAAGTGCAAACCCAATACCGGTGGCATGGGGTAATTGAGATGCTATTGGTACCGAAACTGGTAAAATATTTTTTGC
Source organism: uncultured bacterium (assembly GCA_963715945.1). GTDB lineage: Bacteria > Fidelibacterota > Marinisomatia > Marinisomatales > JAHJCW01 > JAHJCW01. The sequence goes on along the minus strand of CAVQSL010000010.1, from coordinate 73,451 downwards.
GCCAGAGAATAAATAACCTTCCTCACTACCACCCCAAAGAAGGAAAATATCCTTTAATTGAACTGCCTTTTAATAGCCATGCAGCAACTTCACGATAGGAAGGAACTAGCCAATCATCTTCATTCATTATAAATCCAGTTGAAGTGGAGATTGCCTCCTGTCCTAAATTCGGAGGAAATGTATATAATCGCCCCTGTCTTTGATACGACATACACATTTCATCAGCAGTACGGACATATTGCATAAACTTATAAGCTTTTACAACTTCTTCATCATTAATGCTTCCTAACCATTTTGAATTAATCACCTTACCGTCGTCATCCATAATATTGAATATTTTATTATCAGCTGGATCAAATAGATCAAATAGTGATTTTTTACTATCTTTTTTTAATTTTTTGCCATTCAAATCTAATTTTATAATATCTTCGAGAGAAATTTCTTCCATTGTTTCTTTTAAACTTGAATCAATTTTATTCCATACAGATTGAATTTTCTTTAAGACATCAATATTTTTGCTTTTATTGGAATCTGTATTATTCTCATACAATTTTGTTGTTTTCTCTACTGAAGAGAAAACATCCCAAGTATTTATCTCTTTTGGTGATTTATTTAAGACAAATCCCCCACCGGGCCCTCTCACACTATTTATAATTTCTGATTTAGCAAGTGGAATTAAGATTTGTTCTAAGAACTGGGGTGATATTTTTTGATTTTTAGCTATCGTTTCGCGTTTGACTGGTGCATTTTTATCCGCTGAGCCAATTTCTATAAGAGCTCTTAAGGCATATTCTGTTCTTTTGGTAAAATTCATACATTTCCTACAATAATATTAAAAACTTAATATAATAGTTTACTATTTTACTAAACTATACTCAAGTAAAATATAATAGATTGAAATAATGATTGTCTTAAAATAAAACTAATTGAAACTGAACTATTCCTTAATTATCTGATTCTGAAAAATCATTCAATATTTTCTGTGTATGAGTCGTGACATCAACATTTTTGTATATCTTGAATATTTTCCCATCTGTATCAATTAAAAAGGTATTTCGTTTAGCCATTAAAAAGCCGCTTGAATTAAATAATTTTGCTACGGTCTTATCACTATCACTTAATAAAGTAAATGGTAAATTATATTTCTCGGCAAACTTTTTATGGCTTGTGGGTGAATCAAAACTTAAACCAAAAACCCTTATCCCATTTTCTTCAAATAATGCAATGTTGTCACGAATTGAGCACGCTTCTTTTGTGCATCCGGGTGTATCATCTTTTGGATAAAAATATACTACTATTTTATGACCAAAATAATCTGACAAGGTATGCTCACTACCATTTTGATCTAAAAGAGTGAAATCGGGTGCTTTATCGCTAATTTTCAATACAGTATCGTTTGCCATTGTAACTCCTATCATTAATGTTAAGATTGTTATCATTTTATACATTGCGTTAGTTCCTTTTATTATTAATACACTTCTTAAAGTTAATAATCTACTAAATCAATTAAGCTTATCATAAATTATATTTTACATTTAGTATAAAAATTCATTTTAAAATAATAATAATTGTAAATTTTTATATTAAATACATACCAAAATTGTCTTTGATGTTCAACTCAATTAAGAAATTACTAAGCAGATACCGTGAGATTCCCATCTCAACCCTAAGGCTTATTGGTGGAATATTCCTATTAAACTTAGTTAACGGCTCTTTTATACTGATATTGAATATTTATTTGAGAAAAATGGGATTTGCCGATGATCAAATTGGCAGTTTTACTTCGTATCGCTTTTTAGGAGTCCTAATATTTGCATTTCCATTCGGAATATTTATAAAAGGTAAATCTTTAAAACCATATTTTATTACTGCATCATTATTAATCCCATTTGCGGCATTTTTAATGATCGAATCAGTAAAGTTGGGAAACCCGCTAGCAATAAAAATAAGCTTTTTTACCTGGGGCATGGGATTGATGCTCTTGCAAGTATGTTCCCTACCCTATATAATGAGAACCACACCTAAATCGGTACTTTCCGAAGCCATAACTCTTAATTTTTCAGTTTGGTCTCTTTCAATTATAATAACCGGTATCAGTATTGGGATATTAACAAATATTAATGATTTTTCATTTCTAAATATCAAATTTGCTTGGGATGAATACCACATCATATTGTTATTTATAATTATTAGTTTTTCGGCAATATTTCTAATCAGTAGGATGAAAGAAAGTAAGCCACGTTCTTCTTCAGCTGAATTTAGAAATAATTTCTCAACATTACTTTTAGACTACGATTGGTTTTTAATATTCAAAGCATTAATTCCAACTTTACTTATAGCCGTGGGGGCTGGATTAACAATTCCATTCATTAATCTATTCTTTTATTCTGTATTTAACATGGATTCTGCTCAATTTGGAATTCTTGGTAGCTTAGCTTCCACGATGGGTTTTATTGCCCTACTACTCGCTCCTACAATGAAAAGAAAATACGGATATTATTTTTCTATTATCACAACGCAATCGATTGCGATTGTCTTGCTTGTTGTACTTGTCTTTACTGAACTATTTTCAGCAACAAATGGGGTAATATTTATCGCAATTATTGCGTATATATTTCGACAACCATTAATGCAAATATCTTCACCGATAACCAGTGAGTTAATGATGAAATATGTTGGTGAAAAAAATCAAGAATTGATCAGTGCGGTTAATTCAAGTATTTGGAGTGCATCATGGTTTATCAGTGCAAAGATATTCCAGTATTTACGAGGATTAAATTTTCAGTATTATAAGATTTTCTTTCTAACCGCAGTAATGTATTCAATAGGTGTGTTTTTATATTACTTTATTATTAAAGAATACACAACAAGAAAAACGACTAAAAAACCTAAAGAAATATTTGAAAGGATAATAGTCGAAGATTGATTTTTATAATATAAATTCCTCTAATTCTTTCTTAATTGATCTATTCATTACTACAGTAAAATAACATTACGTATTTATGGAATATTTTTTGATACTAATTAAATCTATCCTCCAACAGATAACTCGAAGATTAAAACAAATTGCCTTGTAAATATCACTGATATTTAATAAGATATAATCAACTTCCTTAACAAAATTGTTCTCAAATGACATTTGAAATAGCTTTTGTAATAATAATCATAAGTATAGCTTTTATACTTTTCTCAACGGAATTACTGCCTGTTGATGTAGTAGCTTTAATTATTCTTGGAATGCTTTTAATCACTGGTAGACTTTCGATTGAGGATGGACTTTCAGGTTTTTCAAATCCCGCCGTTATTACTATAGCATGTTTATTCATAATCAGTCATACAATACAAAAAGAAGGCATCCTTGAGCATATAATTTCAAAAGTAACTGCCCTTATTGAAAAAAATACTGTATTTGGATTTATAGTATATTTCTTTTGCATTAGCCTTGCTTCCGCAGTAATGAATAATACTGCAATAGTAGCTATATTTATCCCCGTTACTGTACGTCTGGCAAATAGATTTAAAATCAATCCCTCTAAAATATTAATTCCACTGAGTTACGCAGCAATATTGGGAGGGACATTAACTTTAATTGGTACTTCCACAAATTTATTGGTCAATGCACTATATGTTGAAAAAAGTGGACATGCCCCACTTGGAATGTTTGAGTTCACGCAATTTGGTTTGATATATCTAATTATTGGATTGATATATATATTTATATTCGTTCCACGACTTATTCCTCCACGCAAAGTAACATCAAGTCTAACAAAAAATTACGAATTAGGTGATTATCTAACAGAAATTAAAATCGGTACTAATTCCTCACTGATCGGGGAAACGTGCACTTCTAAAAACATAAACAAGAATTATGATGTTACTGTTATTGATATTCTAAGAAATGGCAAATTGATCACAATAAATATTAGAAATATAGTATTTCAAAAAGACGATGTTTTATTTGTACGAGGTTCAGTAGGTGGATTTTTACGCATGAAAATGCTGGAAAAAGTAACTCTTTTGACCGATGCCAAATTAACTGAAAAAGAGCTCGTGCGTGAGAACAATATTTTAGTGGAAGGCTTATTAACCGATCGCTCAAGATTAGTTGGGAAAAACCTTAAGGCTATCAACTTCCGACGAAGTTTCGGAACATTTGTCTTAGCAATACGTCGAGAGGGCACAATTCTACGTGAAAAAATATCTCACTTAGTATTGAATGCCTACGATACACTTTTAATTTATGGTCCGACTGATAGGATACAAAGCCTAACCCAATCAAATGATTTTATTATAATTAGTGAAATGGAAATTGCCCTAAAAAAGCATCGCTTTTGGTGGTTAAGTCTTGCTGTATTATTGGCAGCTGTCATATTGGCCGCATTTGGGTTAATTCCGATTGTAAAAGGTGCACTAGTTGGGGTTATTATTTTACTAACCCTGGGGGTGTTAAAACCTCAAGAAGCTTATCGTGCCATTTCGTGGCCGGTAATAATATTACTTGCAGCTTTAATTCCACTTGGGCATGTTATACATAATAGCGGTACCGCAACTTGGATCGGAGATTCTTTGTTCAGTTTTATGAGCATTTTCCCAACCGACTTGCAACCTATTATAGTGGTCAGCTTAATATATTTGCTAACTACCTTATTAACTGAAATTTCTTCCAACGCCGCTACAGCGATATTAATGACACCTATCGCACTAGTCGTTGCCGCAAAACTAGGACTCGAGCCCAAACCATTTGTCATAGCAGTATGTTTTGCAGCTTCTGCTTCTTTTATGACACCAATTGGATATCAAACGAATTTAATGGTGTATGGCCCGGGGGGCTATAAATTTACCGATTATATCCGAGCAGGATTGCCTTTAAATTTAATTCTATGGATCGTGGCTACTTTTTTAATTCCGGTTTTTTGGCCATTCCAATAATATTATTTATTAGTAGTAAAGTAATCATCCGGTCTACCAAGTATTTCCAATATCTTAGTTGAAATAAAACCTGCAATTATTACTGATAGGAATAACCCAATTAGTATTGAAAATATATTTACATTATTCGTAATTGCATAGGCATTATTGAACTGTTGCTTAGTGATGGCTTTCATTTCATCGATCAGAAGATGTATATTGCGTGCCAACTCCACTTCCTTTTGCATTTTTGCCACATTAATCTCAATCTGACCCGATTGAACAATTTCGTCAAATATTTGATAATATCTATCAAGTTTTTCTTGTAACATGGATACATTTGCAGCCATTTGATCCGCGCTATTGTTATCCTGTAATTTTCCTATTAATACATTAAGCGTATCATAATTTGCATTAAACAACTGAACCGATAAAGCATCGTGTCGAATGATAAAGTTTTTTTCCTGTCTTCTACATTCCAAAAAGTATTTTTCAATTTCACTGATTTGTGAGGAATGCATAAATGCTTTATGCATATTTGATTCTTGCCAGATGATAAGGCCAGCTACACCAGCCATTACAAATACAATTATTAGAAAACTAAATGTTATTCTAGCTCGAAGATTCATGACTTGCCCTCCGATTATTATTGTAAAATTACAAACTATTTTTGCTACAATATCATAAAATCGATCTAGCTATCTCTGTATAAATTTAATGTAATATTCTTTTAAAGAAAAATTATGACCATTCCTCTATTGCTTTCTTAACTGATCTATTCATTTCTACTGAAAAATTAGCAACAAATTTTTTCGAGTACATATGTTGACCAAAATTTGTTGCATTGGCATTATAATGTTTTAATTCTCTATCCTTGAACATCTCATCAAAATCAGTTTTGTTCAATCTTTTATACTGATTTCTAAAATGGATATATTGTTGCGGAAATCGCGGAGTCAGTTCCTTGGGATGATAATTCTCCTTTGGGTATCCAAAGCATAACATAGCAACCGGAAATGTGTATCTTGGCAGATTGAATAATTCCTTATGAAACTCAAAATTCTCCATTATATCGCCAATATAGCACGAACCAATGCCAATTGATTCTGCGGCAATTACAGCGGTTTGTGCAGCTATCAATGAATCGCAACAAGCCAATAGTAAATCACCTTCTTGGGGGGTTCTAGCGGGCAATTTTTCTCCAATACGATAGGATTCAACATCGCTTGCGGCGAAATAATCCATCCAGCGTTGACAATCCGCTAAAAATAATAATACTAATGGTGCCTTTGCAATGAAAGGCTGATTATCACACGATTTTACTAATTTGTCTTTAATGCTTTGATCTTCAACTTCAAGAATAGAATATAACATCATATTACCGGCTGTCGGTGATCGCATAGCGGAATTAATGATTAAATTTATATTTTCATCTGAAATAACTCTTTCACTGTAAGTTCTAATAGAACGTCTATTATTAATTGTTTTAAGTGTTTCGTTCATAATAGTGAATCCTATTTTCTCTTCATTATAGAAGAAAGTCTTATTCTTGAAAACGGTCGTGATGAATTGATTTTTTGAAATGTTTTTGGGAAATTTCCTTCTTTTACCTGACGCACATCTTCAATTGAATAGAATGCTGTGGGATTAAATTTATTTACGCTGTTAATCAACAAGGGTAATTGTTTTCGCTCAACAATAGTGAATAATACATTCACATCGCCCATTGTTCCTTTGCCATCAAGAATTGTGTATCTTAATTTTTTTGATTTGAGGAAAGTAATCAAACCGGTCATGTCCTTAGATGTTATCAGTCGTAAGATTATTTTCCCGATAGATATCTTTTGTTCAATTAGTATACCAACATAGTTGCCTGTTGCAAATCCTGCCGCATATGCGATGTAAGTCAATGGATTTGTTAAATTCTGTAATACTTGACCTATTACACTTATCCATATCAATACCTCAAAAAATCCTAAGACAGCTGCCCAAATTTTCATTCCACGCGATACAAAGATGATCCTAATTGTACCAATCGAAACATCCAATATTCGGGCAATAAATATCAACAAGGGTAATACTACCCAATTAAATAGATTTGTATCAAAAAAACTTTCCATTTCAATTACTCCATATTCCAAAATTGAATTTTTACAAAAAGATAAAGAAGTTGCTTATTTTAGATATAAAATTTAGCCAACTTATGTTTTCAGTCTAACTAATATGAATAAGTATATTTGATGAACAATAATGCGGATTAATTGAAATTGATAAATAAATATTTGATTGAAGAAATTCCAATACCCAATCAGCGAGTTGATGAACGGGATACGATGTTTGCTCGTATGGCTCGTAAACCCCAAACGAAGCCCTACGATCAATTTTATTCAACTAATCCACGTTTAAAGAAAAAAGACGATACTATTCGCAATCTCACTCCTCTTTTAGAACAAGGTGGGAAATATTATGATAGTTACTACTCAAATCAAGCAAGGCAGTTATTTGATTCTATTGAAGATATTTCTGTTGATAATGCTAAAATTGAAAAATACTTAGAATTATTTAAAGGAATAAAATCATATTCGACGGTATTAAAACGGATAATCCGTGATTTGGGCGCAGTCGCCGTTGGCTTTACAAATTTGGAACAAAATTTTGTTTATAGTAATAAAGGTCGTTTAGATAATAATTATGGGCAAGGAATCGACTTAAATCATCCAAATGTAATCGTCTTTTTGGTCGAAATGGATCATAAACGGATGCAATCAGCACCGAAAGCAACAACGATCCTAGAATCAGCTAATCAATATTATAATGCAGCACTAATTTCAAAATATATTGAAGCAATAGTTCAGAAATTGGGATTTGAAGCAAAAGCACATTACGATGCTCATTATGATGTTATTTTGCCACCGCTTGCCATTAAAGCAGGATTAGGTGAATTAGGTAGGAATAACATATTAATCGCTGATAAATACGGTAGCCGCGTACGTATAGGTGCTGTGACTACCAATTTACCACTCGAATACGATAACCCTATTTCAGTCGGGGCAGATGGATTTTGTAATTTATGTAAAAAATGTGCAACAAATTGTCCCTCAAGAGCATTATCGGTAGATTTTAAATCTCAAATTAGAGGAATTAAAAAATGGACAACAAATGTTGAAAATTGTTATTCATTGTGGAGAAAATATGGCACTGATTGTGGTATTTGTATGGCTGTTTGTCCATTTTCACATCAGAATAATTGGTTCCATAACTTGATTCGAAAAGTTGTAAAATTCTTTCCAATATTTAACAAAATATTACTGTTTTTCGACGACTTATTATATGGTAACAAATGGAGCATTAAATAAGTATGAATATTTCTTATATTGGTGAACTAGCAGCATTTGGAACTGCGCTCTGCTGGACTATAGGATCGCAGTTTTTTGAAGCTGCGGGGAAAAGAGTAGGTTCATTATCTGTAAATCTTATTCGATTAATCTTTGCATTTATATTATTCTGCATCTTATCAATTTTTACACAGGGCTCACCTTTTCCTGTCAATTTTTCAGCACATGCCTGGTTTTGGTTAGGATTGTCCGGTATAATCGGGTTTGCATTAGGAGACCTATTCCTTTTTAGAGCGTTCGTTGAGATAGGTCCGCGAATATCGATGTTAATTATGACTTTAACCGCTCCACTTTCAGCTTTAATGGGCTTAACATTCTTAAACGAAAAATACTTATTACCACAATGGATTGGAATGATCTTCACTTTATTGGGAGTAAGTTGGGTTATAATGGAAAGATCTATTAGTACGAACAAGAAAAGGAAAGTTAGGATAATTACGAGAAGAGGAATTGTCTATGCCTTCTTAGGAATGCTCGGTCAATCAACAGGATATATCCTTAGTAAATACGGCATGATGACAGGCGATGGTTATCTTAATCCTTTTTCCGCAACTCAAATTCGAGTTATTGCCGGTACGATCGGATTTGTCATAATTATATCCGTCAACCGTTCTTGGCAGAATGTATTTACCGCATCAAAGAATAAAAGTGCCATGGGATTCATGTTCGGAGGTGCTTTTCTTGGACCATTCTTAGGTGTATCACTATCATTGCTCGCCTTACACTACATTACTGCTGGAGTGGCTTCAACAATTACCGCAATTGTACCTATTTTAATAATACCTTTTGTGATGTTTATTGGAAAAGAGCACGTATCAATGCGAGCATTTATTGGAGCAGTTATCGCAGTAGCGGGAGTATTTATATTGTTTATGAATTTTTAAATTTTTGGAGTAAGCATGATTGACCTTAGAAGTGATACAGTTACAAGACCTACGAAAGAGATGCTCGATGCAATGTTATCGGCGCGCGTGGGCGATGATGTATTTGGCGACGACCCGACGGTAAAGCAACTTGAGGATAAGATTTCCAATCTGTTCGGTATGGAATCCGCAATATTTTGTCCGTCTGGTACAATGACAAACCAAATTGCCATCAAGGCCCACACTAATCCCGGTGACGAATTAATTTGCGACAGATTAAGTCACATTTATATTTATGAAGGTGGAGGAATTGCACGTAATTCTGGTGTTTCCACAAGATTATTACATGGAGACAGAGGCAGATTTGTCGCATCCGACATCTCAAATAATATCAATCCTGATGACGAACATTTTCCAATTACATCTTTAGTGAGTATAGAGAATACTTGCAATAAAGGTGGAGGGAGTGTCTGGGATTTCGATAATATTAAGGAAATTGAAAATGTTTGTAAAAAACGGAATTTAAAATTACATCTTGATGGTGCAAGATTGTTCAACGCACTAACCGAAACAAATGAAAAACCGACTGATTATGGTAAACTATTCGATTCCATATCAATCTGTTTATCTAAAGGATTAGGTGCACCCATTGGCTCGCTATTATTGGGGAACAATGAATTCATTAAAAAAGCACGAAGAGTGCGCAAAGTATTTGGTGGTGCAATGCGACAAGTCGGTTATATAGCTGCAGCTGGAATTTACGCGCTTGATAATAATATAAATCGTTTAAAAGATGATCATAACCGTGCTAAAAAGATTGAAAGTGCGTTGCAAAAACTACCCTATATCAAATCAATATTTCCAGTCGAAACAAATCTAATAGTATTTGAACTAAATGAGAATTTGAATGTTAACGACTTCCTTAAAAAGTTAGCTTTAGAAGATATTTATGCTATCAAAACGGGACATCAATTAATTAGAATGGTAACACATCTTGATATTGATGATGATAAGATTGATATAACAATAAATGCCCTGAATAGTATTAAATATTGATTGTTTCTAAAATACATAATTATTGTCTATTGGTATAATTTTTATTCCTTTTTCACTGAGGTTTAATTAGCTAATATTGCGCTCGAAATTCACCCCTTAAATAAGATACAATTACAAGTGGCAATACACAATATCAAAAATAATAAAATTGTTGGTTCTTTTATTATTTTTCTTTTAATCTATACATTCCTGCTCAGTATCAAATTGATGGGAGTTTCATTTCAGGCATTTGGACAAGGATTTGCTGAAACTCTTATCAATATGACGTCAAATCCATTTTCAGGATTGCTTATTGGAATTGTTGCAACAAGTATAATACAAAGTTCATCAGTTACTACATCGCTTGTGGTTGGTTTGGTTGCAGGTGGTGCATTAACACTTGAAACTTCCATCCCAATTATTATGGGAGCCAATATTGGAACTACCATTACAAATACATTAGTATCATTTGGCCACATTGGAAATATTCCTGAGTTTAAACGAGCTTTTGGGGCAAGCATAGTTCATGATTTCTTTAACTTAATTGCTGTGATGATACTTTTCCCTCTCGAAATCTTTTTTCATCCTCTTCAAAAATCAGCGATGTGGCTGGAATCAATTTTTTCAGGAATTGGTGGATATAAAGCATTTGACCCTTTAAAATTCATTTTAGATCCACTAATCAAATTAATTGAATCAATATTTTCACATTTCCCCTATGCAAACATATTATTAGTATTATTTGCATTAGGATTATTGTTCTTCTCGCTCACACAATTGGTAAAAGTTGTCCGCTCATCAATAATTACCCGCTTAGAGGTTGTAGTTAACCAATACATATTCAAAAATGCATTAACTGGATTTATTTTTGGCATGACAATTACAGCAATAGTTCAAAGCAGCTCAGTTACTACTTCCGTAATTATACCTTTGGCGGGAGCCGGGATTGTGACCATTGCACAATTATTTCCCTATACATTAGGTGCTAATGTTGGCACAACTATCACGGCAATACTTGCAGCTATGGCTACTCAGAATCCTATTGCTATAACTGTTGCATTTTCTCATTTGTGTTTCAATATATTTGGTATATTAATAATTTATCCGTTCAAATTTATTCCAATAAAACTAGCTGAATACGTTGGTAATACTGCAGGCAACTCAAAGCGCAATCTTGTGATATATATAACAATTTATATTTTACTACACTTTATACCATTATTGTTTATATTTATAACATAGGGACAAATGATTGCATTCAGTCTAAAATATTTTTAAGGTTGAAAAGACTTTTCACCTAATTTATGATATAGTAATATTGCACCATTAAACACACGATAAAACATTAGATACAATTGAAACATATAAAAAATAATAATATTGTAATAGGCGTTACAAAAGCAGCAGTAATCATTTCAATTCTCTACTTATTTTTACTTTCTATTAAACTCTTAGGGCATTCATTTAATTCATTTGGTCAAGGATTTGCTGAAACTCTTATTAATATGACAACAAATCCATTCTCGGGATTGATAATTGGTATCGTAGCTACGAGCATAATACAAAGTTCATCTACGACAACATCACTAGTAGTGGGACTAGTAGCTGGTGGAGCATTAACGATAGATACTGCGATTCCAATGATTATGGGAGCCAACATTGGAACTACTATTACAAATACTTTGGTATCATTTGGGCATATTTCTAATCGGATAGAATTTAAAAGAGCATTCGGAGCGGGTGTCGTCCATGACTTCTTTAATATTCTGGCTGTTCTAATTCTATTCCCTATTGAGCTGTTTTTTCATCCTATTAAGAAATCTGCAATTTGGTTGGAAACAATTTTTTCAGGTGTAGGTGGTTATAAAGCATTTAATCCATTAAAATTTATATTAGATCCTGTTATCAACCTTATCGATGTGATATTTAGTTTTTTGCCCTTCACCAATATCTTATTAGTATTATTTGCATTCTTCTTGTTGTTTTTCTCACTAACAAGATTAGTAAAAACAATACGTTCCTTAGTTATTACACGTCTTGAAATAATTGTTAATCAATATCTTTTTAAAAACGCATTAATCGGTTTTACCTTCGGAATCCTGCTAACAGCATTAGTACAAAGTAGTTCGGTAACTACATCTTTGATTATTCCTTTAGCCGGAGCGGGAATAGTAACTGTTGCACAGTTGTTTCCATACACTTTAGGCGCCAATATTGGAACTACAGTCACTGCCATCTTAGCTGCAATGACAACGCAAAATCCGATAGCCGTAACAGTGGCATTTTCACATTTGTGTTTTAATATTTTTGGAATAGTGCTATTATATCCACTAAAATTTATACCAATAAAATTAGCTGAGTTTGTTGGGGAGAAAGCAGGTGGTTCTACTCGCAATCTTACATTATTTATCACAATCTATATATTGCTACATCTTCTTCCGGTACTATTTATATTTATAACTTAGGAGTTTAATTATGTGGAAAGAATTAATCAAAATTTGGAAAAAAGATGACTTGATGATACAAGCATGGGGTAATTCATTTGAAATGCTTCAATTATCAAGAGAGATGTTCATCCAATCCGTTAATGTGCTACGAAAAAAGAGCTACAGATAAGACTATTATCGCATTAAAAAAACGCGATAAAGAGATAAACGAATTCCAATATGAAGTTCGCAGAAAAGTCATGACTCACTTTATCTTGCAAAAAGATGCAACCGACTTTGCCAACGGATTGATACTTTTGAATATTGTTGTCGATATCGAACGAGTCGGTGACTATAGTAAAAATATTCTTGATTTGGCAATCAGTACTCATAAAAAATTTAAAGCTGAGAAAGTATCCACAGAACTCAAATCAATTGAAGATGAAGTTATAAAACGATTCGATCAAACCATTGAAGCTCTTCATTCTCAAGATTCAGGAGTTGCAGAAGAATTATTATCAACTCACAGAAGAATGGTATCCACTGCTTCCGATAAATTGGTCGATAGCATATTAAAAGGCAATATTATATTTAAGTCAGAATCAAAGGCTGCGGCAGTTGTATTATATGCTCGTTATCTTAAACGTATAGGTAGCCATCTATCAAATATTATGACTACACTTGTAAACCCCTATGATACTATAGGTTATAAAAAATAGAAATATTTACATTATAATAAAAACCCCTCAATATTTATTGAGGGGTTTTTATTAACAAATTATTATACTATTTAACTAATATATTCCATCTTTTAAAATAAATAACTAATCAAAATCGATGTTGTTACTTCTGGATAATTAACCATATTATTTTAATGCGCCTTTAATTTTTTCCACATTTCCTTTAGCATAATAATTGCAAACACCCTTTTTAGCATCAGGTTTAATTTCTAATTCTTTAATCACTTTTTTGATTTTAGCATCAGATATGCCTAATTCCTTGGCAATATTACCGGCTGTTACGAGATCAGTTTTTTTAATTTCCATGATTTTATTCCCACTAAATTTTGATAAATAATAGTATAGTGTTTATGAGCGAATCATAATTAACATCATTTTAAATTTTTCAATCGCTTTAAGTGCATGAGGCACATTTGCAGGCATGATTATAATTTCTCCGGCTTCGGTAATGTTGGATTTACCATCTAATATTATATTCGCCTTTCCATCAATAATTTGAACCAAGGCATCGTAAGGTGCTGTATGTTCACTTAAGCCCTGCCCTTCATCAAAAGCAAATAAAGTAACAGTTCCTGTATCTTTTTTAATCAGTGTTTTACTGACAACCGCACCAGTTTGATAGTCAACTAAGTTTGTCATGTTGGTTGCTTTTTGAAGATCGACCATATTTATTATCAATCCTTATTTAATTTGAGATAGTTTTATAAGTAGCTTCACGTTCCTGCGCTTGTTGTTTCCATTGGGGAATTACTTTCTTTAGAAATTCATTTTTATCATTATTTAGTTTTTTGGTATCCATCCCAATATATTTCTGTGCTTTTGCTTTGGTTGTTATGTCTGGGTACGGAACTTGATCTCGATATCCTAATTCACCTAAAACTCGAACAAGTTTGATTCTGCCTTCCTGAACAGCAGTAATGCCTGTACCTATAACCCGGCTAATCTCAACTGGAGAGTGGAAAGATCCCCCGTGACTTGCAGCAGCATAATCCCATCTCCATTGCGCATGACGAATATCTTGCAAGATCTCTGACATCTGAGGTTCTTTGGCTCCTAAATCCCATGCCTTTTTTGCTTCAATATGAGCTCGTACAAGCAACTCCTCCAATTTATCACGATTTTCAATTATTTTATCCTGACGTTCAAGAACATCTCCGATCAAATCTGAATATTCTTCCCTATGACACACTTGGCAAGAGTTGTGTACGTTATTAAGCGGACTTTGTATCTTGTGGTCGGTAAATTTTTGTCCTCCTTCGCTTTTATATGGCATGTGGCAATCCGCACAAGAAACACCTCTATCGGCGTGAACACCTGTCATATAAACTTCATACCCAGGATGCTGTGCTTTTAGCATAGGAGCTCGACTTAATGAATGTGTCCAATCACTAAATCCTAAATTATCATAATATTTTTCCATGTCTTCGACTGTAAGTCCGTTATCCCAAGGAAAAGTTAAATATTGTGCTCCTTCAAATTTATTTTTATCAAAATAATATTCAACATGGCATTGCGCACAAACCAAAGACCGCATTTCTTGATGAGAAACTTGATTGATATTTTTACCCTGCCGTTCAAATGCTTCAACCAATGCTGGACGAGTTATTCTTAATGACATTGTCTCAGGATCATGACAATCAGCACAACCTATATAATTGTGCATTTGATCACCTTTTCCAGCCCACTGCCCACTATAAAACTCCTTGATACCGATTTCATTCATTAATCTTGGAACATCAGGACTTTTACACGTCCAACAAGTGGCCGGCATTGGTCCATCTGTTGGATTGAATGGTGCACCAGTTCTTAAAGTATTATTGATGTCATCAATAGCATAATAATGCCCGCGTCCTTGATTATAATCTTTTGAAAATCCATAACCTGCCCATAAAACAACTAAACGCGGATCGACCTCCAACATATCTATCATCGCATTTCCGTTATATTTACTGCGATATGTGGTATCCGCTGTTTGAATATATGATTGATATTGTCTGGGGAAGTTCTTGCCCCATACTTCATTTCGTGATTCGAATTCACCTATTTTTACTGTTGGTTTATAGGCGAATTCTGCTTCTGCCTTCCGTTCAATGATACTAGAAGCAATTAGAGCGACCAACAACACAATAACGGCAGTTAATAAAAATAATATCCAATTTATCCAAGGTTTTCTTTTGTTCATGGGATGCCTCTCTATATATAATTATATTATTGCATTTCTAAATATTTTTCAATCCAATCAGGTATTCGTGTGGATTCTTCTTCTAAAATAAATGAAACTGACGATAAACTATTAACATTACCATGAGGAACCTCATTATGGCATTCCCAACACAACTTTCCATTGTTCAGTTTCCAACCATCAAAATCAATTTTCGTATTAACTATTTCATTTTCTCGTGAATGACAGCGTACACAATTATCTTGAACTACTGCTTTTCCATCTTCTTTAATGAAAATAACCTGCGGCTCATTTCTTAAAGTAAAAATCGTGGCATGTCTAAGTCCATCTTTGGCTTTAAAAAAGTATTTATTAAATATGTTGTCATGTGGTACGTGGCAATCATTACAAACAGCGGTTTCTCGATGTGAACTATGTTGCCAAGTTGCCATCTGTGGCTTCATTATATGGCAGTTAATACAGGTATCAGGCTTATCAGATAAATATGACATGGAATTAGAAATAATCAGAATATATATTATTAATCCAAATAGAATACCCAATAATATACTAACCGGTTTTTGCCAATTTTCTGAAGGTATTATGAAATGCAGTTTTCTCATTTAGTATGATATTAATACAATTATCTTAGTAATAAAAGGGTGATTAAATATTTTTTAAATACACTCATTTAATAATGTTGTTTTAACAGACGAATTATGACTCCTATTTATATCGACAAAATAATATAAGAAAAACAAAACCTTCCGATCAAAGAAGGTTTTGTCCAAAATTAACTTAATTTTACTTAAGAATTATTTTTTTACTTCAGCTTCTTTTGCAACTTCTTTTGTACCACCATCGCATTTGCCTTCACCGCATTTTACATCGCTGCATTTGTGTTCCTTAACTGTTGCATCGGTCTTTTCTTTATCACATTTACTTTTGCAACATTTACCATCTTTTTTATCTTTACACGCTTTACCATCTTCCATGGTTTTACAACAATCGCCTTTATGCTCTTTACAAGCCATTTTTGCTTCTTCTGTTGTAACATTTTTTGTGCATTTTGTTTTGTCACCATCAGCGTATGCAAATACGAATACAAAGCTAACTACGAGTAATAAATATTTCATTTATGTTTTCCTTAGTAGAATTATTTCTATTTATTAAATATATAGTAATTATCAATACTATCATTACAATACAGATAATCTGTAGTGAAGTTAGTATTTTAATTTAATTAGATAAAGGGATATTATTTTATCAAAAAATATTATTCGTGTAAGTTTATAGATGCATCTAGATTGGGATCATTTATAGGAATAATAGATTTTGATGTAAAGTTCTTCCAGAATAATGTTATGAATATACCACCAATTCCAAAAAATGTGGTCAGATCCAGCCATGATAAATGAGCGGTTTCAGTGTGCAAAGTTGGTGATACTAACCAATACATATCAACGTAGTGAAAGATGAAGATCCAAATTGCAAAGAAGAGCAGAATTTTTCTATTTCTTTTTGTATTATAAAAGATTAGTGAAATAAATGGTATTAGAAAATGTCCAAAAATCAAAACTAAACTGACTGTTTTCCAGGAGTTCTTCCAACGGGCTAGGAACCAAATTGTTTCTTCCGGAATATTTGCATACCAAATAAAGAAATATTGTGCTCCACCTAAATATGCCCAAAAAACAATAAATCCGAAAAACAGTTTCCCAAGATCACTAAAATGGGCTGAGCCAATTTCCTTTTGTAATACAACATTAGCTTTCAGATAATTAGAAATAATAATTAAAAATGCGAGTATTATTACAAAACTACCTCCAAAATAGTATCCACCAAAAATCGTTGAGAACCAATATGGGTTAAGTGACATAAGCCAATCGAAAGCTGCAAAACTAATTGTCATGGCAAATAAAAACATTCCAGGTGCACTTACAATTCGCAATTTCTTTGTAGTATTAATACCGCTATCTTGTAGGCGAGAATATCTGTTTATAAAAAATGCTAAAACCGCCCAAATGGCAAAATACAATCCACCTCTAATTGTAAATGCCGGTACATTTAGGTAACCTGATTTACCTTGTAATATCGGACTTTCTGCTACTTTATCTAGGTGACTCCATTCATATAAATCTTTTACACCTATCAGAATGGGTATAAAGAAAATTATCATTAACGGTAAGACCGACATCGCTGCTTGCGATATTCTTAACAGAACTGTACTCCATCTTGCTCCACTTATATGATGCAACATTGTAAAAAATAAACCACCGAGACCTAATGAAACCCAAAAAGCGAATGAAGTGAGATAAGAAAAATAGAATTGTGTAGTATTACTAAAATAACCAATTAATGATAATGCTAATCCAACCACACCAACAATTAAAGCTATTTTGCCAATAGATCCATTTTCTTTAAGAAGATATGCCTTAGGATCTATTTTCATTTTAGCTCTTCCTGTAATTTTCTTACATAACTAACAATTGCCCAACGGTCTTTAGCGGAGATTTGGTGCTTATATGAAGGCATTGTTCTTATCCCATTTGAAATCACATCAAAATAATATCCGTCCTTTAGCTCAATAAGCCAATCTTGATGGAATGAAGTTGGTGGAATGGGGTATTTATACTTCGTTATGTTGCCCTTGCCATCTCCATTCGGTCCATGGCATACTGCACAGTAAATATTAAATCTTTCTTGTCCACGATTAATCAATCCAGCAGGTAATAATTCAGGATTATTAATTAAATTATTATTCTTATCTTTCCCCGTTAGAAATTCAATTTTCCCAAAATATTCACTTTGTTCTAAAGTTCCTTTAACAGGTAAACGCATTGCGGAGCTGTCTGCAAAAAAGATATTCTCTGATTGAGCTTTAAATTTATCTTGAGAATCCATATTGGGATTTAGATGAATAGGAGGCTTGGTTGAGTGATCACCTCTACATCCAATCATTACTAAGACCATTAAACTTAAAATTAAAGTTCTAATGTTTCTCATTCATCACCTTCCAATAATTCAATATTTTTACCACCAATGGATTTCAAAAATGAAGTTGTAGAATCTTTACTAAATACCTTATCGTTAACATCAATACTTACAAAGAATCCGTCATCGGTAACTTTTTTAAAATTATCTGAATAGAACAAATGATGATGATATCTTGGTAACTTATTTAGCCCCAGCATACCAAATACTGCTGATCCTGCACCAAATAAGATAAATAGTGCAAATGTAACAATAATATACGCTTGCCAAGCAAAATAAGGTTTACCACTAATTATAGTAGGATATTCAATTGAGTGTACCCAAGATTGTAATCCCAAACCAATAAGTCCACCGACAATAGCAAAAAATGCAATGATATAACCTAATGGTGACCGTTTCAACCCCATTGCTCCATCCATACCATGAATTGGGAATGGGGAGTGACAATCAAATTGCTTATATCCTTTTTCTTTTAAATCTTTACCTGCTTTTAATAAAGCTTGAGGACTTTCAAATTCAGCAATTATTCCATGTATTTGTGCCATTACTTCTTACCTCCCTTATCACTATAGTTCGGGTCTGCTAGAGGAAGGACGCCCTTAACTTCAGACATTGATACAATCGGTAAAAATCTAATAAATAATAAAAATCCAAAGAAAAATAAGCCAAAAGATCCAATAAATGTTAGAATATCGAAAATAGATGGTGAATAGTAGTCCCAAGCAGAAGGCAAAAAGTCCCGTGATAAACTTGTGACTGTAATTACAAATCTTTCAAACCACATTCCGATATTAACTAATATAGAGGCAATAAATAAGAATTTTACATTTTTACGAAGTTTCTTAAACCAAAAGAATTGTGGTACTAATACATTGCATGTGATCATTGTCCAATATGCCCATGCATAGGGTCCTAAGGCACGGTTAGTGAAAGCAAAATTCTCATAAATATTTCCGCTATACCAAGCAATGAAAAATTCCATTGCATATGCATAACCAACAATCGATCCAGTTAGCAACATGATTTTAGCCATTTTGTCGAAATGGTTGACCGTTATAATGTGCTCAAGATTGTAGAACCTACGTGCAATAATAGCTAATGTTAGAACCATTGCGAAGCCTGAAAATATTGCCCCAGATACAAAATATGGAGGGAATATAGTTGTATGCCATCCCGGAATTATACTCGTTGCAAAGTCGGAGCTAACAATACTATGAACAGATAGAACAAGCGGAGTTGATAGTCCAGCCAAAATCAATATAGCAACTTCATAGTGCCGCCATTGACGGTTCCCACTCCGCCATCCAAGTGATAATATTCCAAAGATTTTCTGTTTGATTTTTTTGATGGCACGATCGCGGTAAGTAGCTAAGTCTGGAATTAAGCCTGTGTACCAAAATAGTAGGGATACCGTAAAATAAGTTCCTACAGCAAAAAAGTCCCATAATAATGGACTACGGAAATTAGGCCACATACCCATTTGGTTTGGAATAGGTATGAAATAATGTAATAACCAAGCTCTTCCCACATGGATTGTAGGAAATAATAAAGCGCATATTACCGCAAATAGCGTCATCGCCTCAGCGAAACGATTGATAGAAGTACGCCATTTTTGTCTGAATAATAATAAGATTGCAGAGATTAAAGTACCTGCATGACCAATACCAACCCAAAATACGAAATTAACAATTGCCCAACCCCAACCAACCGGATTGTTTAGTCCCCAAATCCCTATTCCTTCTAAAAATAAATATGAAATTATTCCAAGCAATAAAAATAGAATAGATATAGAAATTCCAAATGCTAGTATCCATTCTCGTTTTGTTTTTCCTTCTGAAATTGAACTAACATCTTCGGTTATAGAATGAAATGAAGGATTACCCAATATTAAAGGCTCGTCCAAATTTTTATTCGATCTTTTTACAGAATCATTCATGAATTATTTTTTTTTGGAGAATGCTTACCTAGATTGGGATTAGGATTTCTCAGTTTAGCTTGGTAGAGTGTGCGTGGTTTTGTATTTAACTCTCCTAATAAGGCATAATCCCTATCGTTCTGCCTGGCTTTGCTAACTTTGCTATCGGGGTCTGTGATATTTCCAAATGTTATTGCATCAGATGGACATGTTTGTTGGCAAGCGGCCAAAACATCACCATCCCGAATTTCACGTTTTTCATTCTTAGCTTGAATTTTTGCGGAACTGATTCGTTGTACACAATAAGAACATTTTTCCATTACTCCGCGAAAGCGAACTGACACATCGGGATTACGTGCCATTTGTACAATTTCGGGCATGTCTTTAGTGAAATTAAAGAAGTTAAATCTTCTAACTTTGTACGGACAATTATTTGCACAATACCGTGTTCCAACGCAGCGATTATAAGTCATTCCGTTCAGTCCATCTTCAGTATGAGTGGTTGCGGCTACTGGACATACTTGTTCGCAGGGAGCCATTTCGCAATGCTGACAAGCAACAGGTTGAATAGCAACTTCAGGATCATCCGGATCTCCAGAAAAATATCGATCTAATCGAATCCAATGCATCTCACGCCCCATACGGACTTCACGTTTCCCAATAACTGGTATGTTATTTTCACTTTGACAGGCTGTAGAGCAAGCGTTACAACCTGAGCAAACATTCAGATCAATTGTCATTCCCCACTGCGGCGCTTCAGTGTATTTAAACTCTTCCCACATTGACACAAGAGGTGGATGGTGAACGGCATGCTGGGCAAATTCGGGATGATGGTGATAATCCTCTAAGTCCGCCTCGCGGATCAATACTGGCAAACGGTCCTGAATTGCATTGTCTGCTAGCTTATCATTATTCATACCATGGCTATCTTGTGTACAAGCTAATGGATAAGTTGCTCCAATTTTTTCAATTAAAATATTATCCAATATGAAGTTGTTCGTACCATTCATTAAGTTATATGCATTCTGACCAACATTATTACCAACTCTGCCGACTCTGGTTCTACCATACCCTAATTCTACTGAGATTGAGTCATCAGCTTGACCAGGCAATATCCAGACAGGAAGTAAAACATAGTCATTACCATTAGATATTCTAACTACATCCTCATTCTTCACATTTAATTTCTTCGCAGTACGACGACTCATTTGTGCGGCATTATCCCATGTGAGTTTAGAAACAGGGTTCGGCATTTCTTGCATCCAGCCGTTATTTGCAAAACTGCCATCAAAAGTTGATGCTGATGGTTTTAATACTAATTCAAACTTATTGTTATTTCGTGAGAACTGATTTTCTGCAATATAATTTTTTATTCTATTGGTATTTATTGATACTGAATTATTAGATTTAACCTTTTTTGAGTATAATCCATCGTGCAATGTGGTATTCCAGGAACTTACAAAATCATTTGGCAATATACTTTTCCATGTATTCTGAACTAAATCATAGCCTTTCGTTAGTTCACTTTTAGTTATGATACTTAATAATTCAATATTAGAAATTCCATTAAATAAGGGAAGAATTTGTGGTTGTGTTAATCCGATAGTGCCATCAGTGGCTTGAG
The DNA here is from genome assembly GCA_963715945.1 of uncultured bacterium. Lineage (GTDB taxonomy): Bacteria > Fidelibacterota > Marinisomatia > Marinisomatales > JAHJCW01 > JAHJCW01. The sequence goes on along the minus strand of CAVQSL010000010.1, from coordinate 51,390 downwards.
TATCGTTCCATTCCTCTAAAAAATGTGTTTGATTTATATGCCAATCAACAATTTCAGCTGTTTCATCAACATGTGAACTTAGCTGAATTGAATGCTCAACCTTTTTCAACAAATCCTTAAATTTCAATGCATTTGGCAGAGAGTAAGCAGGATTTGTCCCAATCATGATTAGTGTTGAAACCGCATTACTCTGCACTAATTCCGATAAATCACTCGAGTTTGGAGTTAACTCTTTTTCAATATCATTGAAAAATACAGTTTTACCAATATTATCTAACGAAGAATTAATTGCATCGACTAAGACATGAACTTGGACTGGTTGATTACGTCCGGCTAAAACCAAACATTTCCCGCGGTTTTTAACAAGATCTGCAGTTATTTCCTTAATAATATGTTTATCAAAATTAACATTCTGACTAAGAAATTCTGTGACATCAATACTAATGCCTTGCTTTTGCAATTCATTAGCAATTGCAATTGTAAAACCTAATATTTCGCTATTTTTAATTTTGATTCTATGGTCTGCCATTCCGCCGGTCACACTCATTGAGCTTTCTATAACATAAAGCCGATTCATCTTATCATGAATGCTATTTACCCTCCGACCATTTGCAAAATTCATTGAGTTTTTTACAACACCCGACTCTAATAGAAGGAAATCTGAGTCTAACGATAAAATAACTTTAGCTTTTTCAAAATTATAGGTCGGAATTGCAGTTTTCCCAAAAGAAATATCTGTTCCTTTGATAATGTTTTCATCACTTATTGGATTATATACTATCCATTTAGCATTCGGAAATATTTTTTTGAAATCATTTTTCAAACGAATAAAAGTTGGTGCAATAGACGTTGCAGATATTAATACTAATCCCTCACCGCCATTTGTGATGTATTTATCGTATAATTCGCCCCAAGCAGCTGTAAAATCTTGCAAAGAAGCAGTCTCACCGTTGTGTAAAACACTTTTTGAACGATCAGGATCATATAAATTCAAAATTTCAGCTTGGGCAAATGAATCGGTTTTTCCTAAAGATGATGGATGTTCTGGATTTCCTTCAATCTTGGTTGGACGCCCTTCATGATTTTCTACTACAAATCCAATTGCATCAAGATCACGTTGCATTGTAGTGGCATAATAATTTGGAACTCCCGGTACTATTTCTTCTGGTGCGATCACATAAGGGATAATTTTCTCAACAGGACGGCGACATCCTGCAAGACCCGCCAAAGCGATTGATGCTCCCATTAATCCAAGAAAATCACGACGTGAATAACTATTATTTTCATTATTGTCATTTTGTTGCATCAATTCTTGCGAATCGGGATTACCATGAAGTTCCTTTAAACTTTTCCAGTATCTTTTTCCCATAATTTTAGTTGTTTTACTGTCTTTATTCATCGATGACATCCTTGACAATCTGTAGGCGGTGTAATCTTCAAATCGGTGATTATCTGTTTAGCAAATTCTTGATGATCTTTTCCAGGAAACCAATTCATATTGGTTATCTCCGATATCGGTCGAATATGCTCTTCGGGATTGCGATGGCAATCTAAACACCATCCCATACTTAGCGGTTCCGATTGCATTACAACATTCATCCTGTCTATTCGTCCATGACAACTTACACAGCCTATACCAACATTTACGTGAGCGGAATGATCAAAATATACGTAATCAGGCGATTTATGCACTCGCACCCATTGAATTGGTGTATTATTATCCCAACTATCCTTTACAACTTTAAGTGAATCGCTTGCGTTTTTAACCATTACATGACAATTCATGCATGTTTGTGTGGGGGGAATTCCTGCTACTGCCGAAATTTCAACTCCGATATGGCAATATCGACAATCCATGCCCAGTTCACCAACATGAAATTTATGACTATATGGAACAGGTTGTTCGGGCTGATATCCAACATCTGTATAATTAGGAGAGCCCCAATACCAAAAAGCTCCAATTGTTGAAACAGCGATAATTACTAGGACTACCAAAACATAAAGAGGGACGATATTAGCTTTTTTAGTAAAAATTTGGGTCACTATATTTCTTTTATTTCCTTGGTAATTATCATTTGTTTAAAAATATTTGGAATAAAGATTAATTGCAATTAGATATAATAGTCAAGACCCGTAGAAAATAAATAATAAATTGGGGAAAGTTTGAGACTTATTAATGAAAAATAATGCTCAGATTAGACGATAATATGCAATGAATAATAAAAATATCCAGTCTTGCTATTTAATACTTAAGATATAGTAAATTTTATAAAAGTATCCATAAATAACAGATTGTTTAAAGCAAATTCAATAATATATTAACAGTAAAAGGATTAATCATGGAATTTATTATCTCAGGATTAGCATTAGGATTTTTAACTAGTTTCCATTGCGTGGGAATGTGTGGTCCAATTGCAATTGCACTGCCATTACAGGGAGCAAGCAAAATCCAAAAACTATTTGGTGGAATTCTATACAATTTAGGCAGAACAACCACATATATTATTTTCGGTTTTATATTAGGACTCCTTGGACAAGGATTGGGAGCTTTGGGATTTCAAAGATGGGTTTCAATTATTGCTGGTACATTAATGATAGTAACTGTTTTGGTACCATCTCTTTTTAAATCAAATTTTAGTTCACAAGGGATTTTCAACTCTCTATTAACAAAAGTAAAACTTGCACTAAAAAAATTATTTTCAACAAAAACATTTGGTAGTCTATATTTAATCGGATTATTGAATGGATTATTGCCTTGTGGACCACTTTATATGGCTTTTATTATTTCCACTGGAACTGGCAATGCAATTACCGCTGCTACATTTATGCTAATGTTTGGTTTAGGTACATTACCACTATTATTTTTAATAACAATTTTGGGGAATTTTATAAGTACACCAATCAGAAACAAAATTAACAATTTTATTCCAATCTTAATTGTAATTATCGGAATTCTATTTATTCTTAGAGGATTAAATCTTGGTATTCCTTTTTTGAGTCCAAAAGAGGAAATGATTAAAAAGAAGATCGAAAAAACAATTGAATCGCAAAACGCACAAGATCCTATGCACATGAATCATTATTATTAATAATTCGATGAATTATGTAAAAGCTGTTTCGTCTAAATTGATATGCTACCATTGCGGACTAACTTGTGTAGATGATTCAATCGCCATTGGCGATAAATTATTTTGTTGTAATGGTTGTAAAACAGCATATGAAATTCTAGACGGCAGCGATTTATGCAAATACTATGATTTGAACCAGACGCCAGGCTCGACACCGGCAGAATTTGGATTCAAAGCAAAGTATAATTTTCTCGAGGATGAAACAACCTTGAAACAATTATATCAATTTGTTAATGAAAAGGTTGCCACTATCACACTCACTTTACCTTCCATACATTGTAGTTCATGCATTTGGGTACTGGAAAGTTTTTACAGAATTAATGATGGTGTTACAAGCTCAAAAGTCAATTTTTTAAAAAAGCAATTAACTCTATCATTCGATTTAGACAAGACATCGCTAAGAACAATTGTAGAGCAATTAGCATCTTTGGGATACGAACCAGAATTTAATTTAGCTGATTTACATACAAAGGTTGGAGAGAAAAACTTACGAAATTTGTACATTAAAATTGGTATAGCGGGTTTTGCTTTTGGTAATATCATGCTCTTAAGTTTTCCTGATTACTTAAAAAGTTTTGAAACAATTCCGAAAAATTTCCAGATATTCTTCAGTGTATTAAATTTATTATTAGCACTACCTGTATTATTTTACAGCTCTACCGATTATTTTAAATCGGCTTGGGGGAGTTTAAAACAAAAAGCAGTAAATATGGACGTTCCAATTTCGTTAGGAATTATCACACTTTTTATTAGAAGTGCTTATGAAATTATAACATTTTCAGGCTATGGATGGATGGATTCATTCGCCGGCTTAGTATTTCTACTGCTAGTCGGTAAACTTTTTCAAGAAAAAACTTATCAAGCTCTATCGTTTGAACGAGACTATAAGTCCTATTTCCCAGTATCTGTAATAAGATTGGAGAATGAAAAAGAAAACAGTATCGCACTTTCAAATTTGGTAGTGCGAGACCGTTATCTTGTGCGAAATAATGAAATAATTCCTGCTGATTCAATTTTAATAAACGGCAATGGATTAATTGATTATAGTTTTATTACGGGTGAGTCTGATGCACATATCAAGAAGTCCGGAGATTTAGTATATGCCGGTGGAAAACATCAAGGGGCAGTAATAGAGTTAGAGGTTGTAAAAGATGTTTCTCAAAGCTATTTAACACAACTGTGGAATAATGATGCTTTTAATAAACATCAAGAAGCTAAGATTACTACCTTGGCGAACAATGTAAGTAAGTATTTCACCGGGGTTGTCTTACTTTTAGCAATATTTTCAGCCTTATATTGGATACCTAATTATACTTACGCAGTTAATGCTTTTACCGCTGTTCTTATCATTGCCTGTCCATGTGCTTTAGCGCTATCTACTCCATTTGCTCTTGGTAATACAATGCGTATATATGGCAAAAAGAATTTCTTTATTAAAAACACTGCAGTAGTTGAAATACTTTCTAATGTTGATACGATTGTATTCGATAAAACAGGTACATTAACCGAAGCCGGTTCTAGCAAAACAAAGTTTTATCCTAGAGATAATCTTCCTATTGATGAAAGTGAAATATTAGCTTTGATAAAATCAATAACGTGGCATTCTACGCATCCATTGAGTCGCAAGATAACACAAAATTTGATGGACTCAAAAATAGAAGCCCCTGTTACAAATATCAAAGAAGTTCCAGGGATGGGAATTCAAGGTATTATAAATGGTAAATTGATAAAAATAGGTTCACAAGAATTTATAGGATTGAAAGAAATTCAAGAAGATAAAGGTGTATCAAATGTTTTCATATCAATTGATGAAAACTATGTGGGTTACTTTGGCATAAAAGGAACATATCGATCTGGATTCAAATCGGTTTTAACTAAACTAAATAAATCTTATAATTTATTATTACTATCAGGTGACAATGATAGTGAAAAGGAATCATTGAAAAATTATTTTGAGGAAGACTCAAATTTATACTTTAATCAATCTCCGGTTGAAAAACTTGAAAAAATAAAGTCACTACAATCTGATAAAAAAACTGTTTTAATGATTGGTGACGGATTAAATGACGCGGGCGCCCTCAAACAAAGTGATGTTGGTATTTCTATTACTGAAAACATAAACTCGTTCTCTCCAGCCTGTGACGGAATTTTGGAAAGCAATAGTTTTAATAAACTATATGATTTGATAAAATTTTCAAAAACAAGTATGAATATAGTTAAACTAAGTTACGCCATATCGTTTTTATACAATCTGATAGGACTTAGTTTTGCTGTTCAGGGTACATTGTCTCCATTGATATCAGCGATATTAATGCCTATAAGTTCAATTAGTGTAGTAATATTCACAACAATAGGTACCAACTTAATGGCTAAGTTTAAATTAGAACAGTAAATCTGCAAAAAGCGCATAAATTAAATTGAAAAAACACAATCATATTAGCTATATTAAAGAACACTAGATGAGTGTTTTATATTTATTAATCATTGCAGCTTTAACCGTAGCGTTCGGTTTCTTGATAGCCTTTATATGGGCTGTTAAATCAGGACAGTTTGATGATACACATACACCATCATTGAGGATTCTTCTTGATGAAAAAGATCAAGATTCATCAAATAGGGCGAAAAAATAGAGGAGTTATAGAATGGCAATTGAAAAGTTTAAATATGATAACAAGATTGTAAAATATTTTCTATTCGCAACATTGATTTGGGGAATAACAGCATTTCTTGTTGGATTAACAATTGCAATACAATTGTATTGGCCGACTTTAAATCTAAATATTCCATGGTTAACATACAGTCGGATTCGCCCGCTGCATACCAATGCAGCGATATTCGCATTTGTGGGCAATGCGATTTTTATGGGCGTATACTATTCACTTCAAAGATTGCTAAAAGCAAGAATGTTTAGCGACCTTTTGGGTAAAATACATTTTTGGGGATGGCAATTAATTATTTTAAGTGCTGCAATCACATTACCGCTTGGTTATTCAGTTAGTAAAGAATATGCCGAGCTCGAATGGCCCATTGATATCTTAATAACCGTAGTATGGATTATTTTTGGCATAAATATGATTGGCACAATCATGAAACGGAGGGAAAAACATTTATATGTTGCTATCTGGTTCTACATCGCCACTTTTTTCACAGTTGCCCTTTTACATGTAGTGAATTCAGTTGAAATACCTGTATCATTTTTAAAGAGTTACCCAGTATATGCAGGAGTGCAAGACGCCATGATTCAATGGTGGTATGGACATAATGCAGTGGCATTTTTTCTTACTACTCCCTATCTTGGTTTAATGTATTACTTTTTACCGAAAGCGGCAAACCGTCCAGTATTCTCATATCGATTATCGATTGTACACTTTTGGTCTTTAATCTTTCTTTATATTTGGGCAGGCCCACATCATTTGCTTTATTCTTCAATACCTAATTGGGTACAAACACTAGGTACTACGTTCTCTTTAATGTTAATTGCTCCATCTTGGGGTGGAATGTTAAATGGATTATTAACATTACGTGGCGCATGGGATAAAGTTCGCAAAGATCCAATTTTAAAAATGATGGTTGTTGCAATTACTTGTTACGGATTATCAACATTGGAAGGCCCTCTAATGTCCTTAAAAAACGTTAATGCATTAACTCATTTTACCGATTGGGTCATTGCTCATGTTCATATTGGCGCGCTAGGATGGAATGGCATGCTAACCTTTGGTATTTTATATTGGTTAGTTCCACGGATATTCAACACAAAATTATACTCAATTAAATTAGCCAATACACATTTTTGGCTCGCTACCCTAGGTATGATATTCTATGCTGTTCCTTTGTACTGGGGTGCTGTAGTTCAAGCATTGATGTGGAAAGAGTTTACTGTTGAAGGGCTGTTAAGATATCCCAATTTCTTAGAGACTGTTACACAAATCATACCAATGTATATTACAAGATCAATAGGTGGAACGTTATATCTCACTGGTGCGATTATTATGGTAGTAAATCTTAAAAAAACTATTAATCAGGGTTCATTTATAGAAGAAGAGGAGGCACAAGCTCCCGCATTAGATAAAAAACCCGATAAAATTACCGGCACATATAAACATCGTTGGATTGAAAGTCGACCAGTACAGTTTTTCATCTTAGCAACTATTGCTGTAGCTATTGGAGGAGTTATTGAAATAGTCCCAATGTATTTAATTAAAAGCAATGTTCCAACAATAGAAAGTGTTAAACCGTATTCACCATTAGAACTACACGGAAGAGATATTTATATCAGCGAGGGTTGTTACGTATGCCATTCTCAAATGATTAGGCCGTTCCGATCGGAAACCGAACGATATGGAGAATATTCTAAAGCAGGAGAGTTTGTGTATGATCATGGATTTCAGTGGGGGTCTAAACGTACCGGACCAGATCTTGCCCGAATCGGGAAAAAGTATCCTGATGCCTGGCACTATAATCATATGAAAGAACCAGGCCTGATGTCTCCAGGAACAATAATGCCAGGTTACCCTTGGATGCTGTCAAAGAAGATAGAATTAGCTACTACTCCTAAAAAGATTAGAGTAATGCAAACGCTCGGTGTGCCATATCCTGAAGGATATGATGAAATAGCTAATTCCGAATTACAGAAACAAGCTGAAGAGATTGTCGAAAATTTAAAAAGTACGGGCGTACCAACTGCAGAATGGGATACTGAAATTATCGCCTTAATTGCATACTTACAAAGAATGGGCACAGATATAAAAGGATTGGATAATTAAATGTTTAGACTATTACTTGGTTCTGGACAAGAATTTGGAATTATGCAGAGTTTTATACTAATCGCTTTTTTCACATTTTTTGTTGGTATTGTCATATGGGCGCTGTTTGCCAATAAAAGGTATATCAATCATATGCGCGATTTACCATTAGAATAATATAATTCAATTAAGGGAGACTATTAACTATGGCAAAAATTGAAAATGAACAATTATTAGAACATGATTTTGATGGAATTAGAGAATTAGATAATTTTTTACCACCCTGGTGGACATGGCTTTTCGTAATTAGTATTATTTTTTCAGTAGGATACATATTGCACTTCCATGTTTTTAAAACTGGCGATTTACAAGATGTTGAATATTACAAAGAAGTAAATCCAGAATGGTCAAAGGCAGATCTAAATATGATCGGTCCATCTATGAAGTATAAATCGCCTTATAGCGGTACCGGAGGAGTGGCATCTGTTTCGAGCGGACGTGCTAATACAAATATGAATGAAAATTTGAGTATGGGCGAACTAGTCGATATTGTAGTATTAACTGATCGCGAAAGTATAACTAACGGTAAAAACATTTATACAGCAAATTGTGTTGCTTGTCATGGTGTCAATGGTGAGGGCTTGATAGGTCCAAACTTTTGTGATACAAATTGGATTCATGGTGGAGCAATTGAAGACTTAGTACACATAATTAATGTTGGAGTGCCCGCAAAAGGCATGATCCCTTGGGATAAAACTTTAACACCTGAGCAAATTCTGCAAGTATCCAGTTATATATTAACCCTTGAGGGGACTGACCCTCCGAACCAGAAAGCTCCTGAAGGTGAGATATATATTAGGAGTTAATATCATTTTAATTAAGATATTCATAAATATCTCATATGAGATCAGTATTAAATGAATAATCGCTCCGGCATTGATTCCAGTGACAAAGAATATTACCGCGATAAAATTTCTACAGTTGATAATGCTGGAAAACGAGTATGGATTTATCCTAAAAAACCTAAAGGGAAATTTTATTCAGCTAGATCAATAGTTGCAATTCTGTTACTTGCTTTTCTATTTATAGGTCCTTTTATCAAAATAAATGGTCATCCATTTTTATTACTGGATTTTCTGGGACGCAAATTTTACATATTTGGTATTGCTTTTTGGCCTCAAGACTTGCATTTATTTGGAATAGCGCTAATTACTCTTATAGTATTTGTTGTCTTATTTACATCCGTTTTTGGTAGAATATTTTGCGGGTGGATTTGTCCGCAAACTATTTTTATGGAATTGGTATTTAGAAAAATTGAATATTGGATTGAAGGTGGTCCATCGGAGCAAAAAAAGTTAAATAATGCTCCATGGACAAGTAAAAAACTATTCAAAAAAGCATTTAAAACATCTATATTTTTAATTATCGCCATCATAATTGGGAATACACTTTTAGCTTATATAATTGGTAAGGATGAGCTATTCCTGATAATCTCAGAACCAATTTCTGAGCATATCGGCGGTTTTATAGCAATGATGATTTTTAGCTTAATATTTTTTGCCGATTTTATGTTTTTTAGAGAACAATCCTGCACTCTAGTTTGTCCATATGGTAGGTTACAGGGAGTACTTTTAGATCAAAATTCGATTGTTGTCCATTATGATTTTGGAAGAGGTGAACCAAGAGGAAAAGGTAAGCGTCCAGCCGACTCAAAACTCGGAGATTGTATAGATTGCCACCAATGTGTTTACGTATGTCCTACCGGTATCGATATTAGAAATGGTACCCAATTGGAGTGTATAAATTGTACAGCCTGTATTGACTCATGTAATACCATAATGGATAAAGTAGCTAAACCACGCGGGCTAATACGTTATGATTCATATAATAATATTGTCGGTGATGCTAAGAAACTTCTTAATCCACGTATCATTGGCTATAGTGCGGTTTTGTTACTATTATTCGGTTTATTGAGTTTCTTATTAATTTCGCGAAAACCAATCGAAACTACTATCTTTCGAACTCCGGGTACTCTATATCAAGAAGTAATAGATGATTATATAACAAATATGTATAATATTAAGGTTGTAAATAAATCCTATGAGGAGCGCGAAATTAGTCTGCGATTGATATCGCCTACCGATGGAAAAATAAGAATGGTCAATAAATTATTTTTAGAAAATGATGACATAAACGAATCAGTATTTTTTATCGATATTCCAAAAGATTTGATATTAAGCAATAAAGTACCAATTCAGATTGAGGTGCTTTCAGGCGGTATCCCAATTGAGAAATATAAAACTGTGTTTGTCGCACCACTAATTACAGGAATATAATGAAAGCTCCTATTACATTCTTGCAAGGGATAGTAATTGCCATTGTGCTTCCCATCATTTTGTTAATAGTATTTATATTTTTTAGCAACTATAACACTTTTGGATTAGTTGAAAAGGATTATTATCAAAAAGGAGTTGACTATCAGTCACAAATTGATATGAAATCAAGAACTAATCAACTTTCACATCAAATTAATATCTACAATGATGACGAAGGAGTCGTACTACATTTTCCTAAAGAATTTTCCTTCGATGAGATTAGTGGCATTGTGCATTTTTTCAGACCTTCTGATCCAATCCAAGATTTCAATGTTGAGATAAACCTCAATACCGATGGTCTGCAAAGTGTTGGTACTGCCGATATTCAGAAAGGTGCATGGATTGTTAAGGTTTTTTGGAATCATCAAAAGAATGAATATTATTCCGAAAAAAGAATTTTTGTAGATTAAAATATCTAATTTTTTTTCCAGAAGAAACCAAAAAGATAATCTTGATAAATAGTTGTAAAGTAATTTGTCAATTATTAGATTTTCCTATCACAACAGGAGGAAGTATTCATGAAAATATCAGAAAAATTACATGATGATATTACTGTACTAACGATCTCCGGTAAAATGATGATAGACGCAAAAAGCACTGATCTTCACAAATATGTGAAGACACTCATCGATAAAAATCAAACCAAAATTGTAATAGATCTCGGTAAAGTTACCTGGTTAGCAAGTGTAGGCTTAGGTGCAATCTTGGCATCATACACGTCAGTTAAAAATGCCGGTGGAAACTTAAAACTTGCAAGATCCACTAGGAAGATCCGCAGCGTACTCATATTTACACAATTAATTAAAGTTTTAGAAGACTACGATACCATACAAGAAGCAATAGATAGTTTTTAGACTTAAATATTAATTCTGTACTATAAATTTATTCTACTGGTGACGATACATCAAGTATTGGATCTCCAAATTGAATGTCATTATCTTTTTCTCTAGTTTTTAGATTTACAATTTGTTCTTCAATATTGTCAGTATTTATGTACCAAAATATCATTGGGATTTTTATTTTATTACTTATTATTCAACTTGCGAGCAGATACGGTATTTCCTCTCGAACAGCATTTTCATTTAATTTTTAATATCCAATTGCAAAAGCAAATAGACCTACAATTAGAGCATAAACTATATTAACAAGTTTTACTCCTAAGAATCCTCTTTTTGATTCAGCTAGTAACGGTAGCATTCCGTGCCCATCTTGAGATATCGAACTCGCTAAAAGCACACTAAAAGGTATCGCACCTTGCGCAAATAGCGTAATAAATATGAAGTGTGGTCCCGATTCAGGTATTATGCCAACCAAGACTGCAATTATCAGCAAATAAAGCATATTCTCCGTAATCCATGCTTCAATATTTATATAACTCATAAGGAAATGAAAAACTAATAACGTTCCCAAAATCCATAAAAATATTCGTGGAGCATGCACTTTAGCAATATGCTCCCATAAATGTTTTTTTAGAAAATGTTCAGGAACAGTTGCCACAATAAATAATGATACGCTTATTACAAATGTCACCGAAACTTTGATCCACATTTTCTCGTCATCCGCAATTACTCCGGTTATTACTGCAATTAACAATGATGCAACTATCAATATCAAAATGATACGATATATTGTAGGTTTTAATAAGTAAGTATAAAATTTATCTTTTTCAAAACACTTGCAATGCTCTTCAGGATGAAGTGGTAATTGATTTTCGGAGAACTTTCCCAGTAACTTTTTAGGAACATAGAATTTGTCGGTTATAAGACCGGCTATGATTCCAACAATAAATATAATAACTGTCAGCAAAATTGCTGTTTTTGGAAACATTGCTAACATTACAAATGCTTCGTCACCGCTTGTTGCGATCATTGCTGCTACAATTGCCCCAAATGAAACAAGGCGATGCGAAAATAGAGCAACAACTGTAAACGCACCAAGACAGCCGGGAATGGCACCAAGTAAGGCAGCAAAAATATATTGTTTCCACTTGCTCCCCGATAATTTATTCTGCCAAATGCCTTTAGTTTGAACATTGATATATTCTATAACAAGCATCATTACAAATACAAAACCAGTTATCATAACCGCTTGTTTTAGGATTGGTATTAGTTCAAAAATCATTATTTATTTCTTGTTCATCCATTGTAAAATTAAATTACTTATCATTTAAAGATTAACCAACTAAATAATCTGTATCTTATTTATTTTTTCCAACATTTCCTCTGCTCTTTCTAAATCTTCTGGATAATTAATATTTAAAAATTGTTCTTCGTTTTCCGAAGGGATTAATACCTTAACCATTTCTATTTGTTTCAATAATCTCATTAACGAATAGTCACCTTTATCAATTGCAGTGTTGAATTTCTTCAATACACTATTATGATAAAATGCGCATAGTGGTTGTAGCCTATCAACAACAAAAGGAATGACGGTTTGTTTATTCGAATCCATTTTACCATATAAATAATTTATAGTATTTGTATTAATTAGTGGTGTATCACAGGCAATTACAAATACCCACTCTGTTTTAGAATGTTCTAATGCAGTCGTAATACCGTTCAGAGGACATTGAATTGGATGCACATCTTCAACAAAATTATAATCGGGAAAGTGATTTTCCTTTCCGATAATTTTCACACTATTAAATATCGATATTAAATTTTGATTCACAATTTCTGTGAGTGATTTTCCAGTTAGTTTAACAAGACATTTTGGTTCACCGAATCGTCGACTCTGACCGCCGGTAAGTATATATGCGTCAATTTGATTTATAGTACTATCCATTTATGTATTAATTATTTTAATGATAAATTATATATAGAATATAAATTTTTAAATAATGGAATCCATGCAAAATAATCAAAAATCGATAGTCTCTATTGCTGTATTCGGAACTCTTTGGGGCTTTATTGAAGCCACTTTAGGTAATGCTCTGCATCTGCTACATCTACCATTCTCAGGTACAATCCTCACTTCAATTGCACTTATAATAATTTTGATTGCACGGATATACAACCCTACGCGTGGTAGCACATTTTTAATGGCAATAATTGCCGCTTTAATAAAAGCGATCAGTTTTTCCACAGTTAAACTTGGACCATTCGTCGCAATTATTGCGGAAGGTATTCTTATTGAAATACTTCTATCTACTTTTCGTACTGGAAGAGTTGGATTTTTTACGTCAGGACTGGTAATGGCAGCCTACCCTATCGTGCAAACGGTAATTACAAAATCTATTCTATTTGGTTCAAGTTTTGTACCGATAATCATCGATCTAGCGGGAGGTTTTTCTAAACAAGTTGGCTACCAGGCAGGATGGTGGTTGCTAGGAATCTATCTCATGGCGCAGATTCTTCTTCCATTAGGTGCAGCGTATTTGGCATGGATACTCAAAAAACGATTAGCCCCTCGATTACAACGATAATGGCGAATTTGGTGCGATCAAAACGGTTTTGGATATCTATTTTATTATCAATTGGCATAATAAGTTTGAAGGTAAATCCTATTTTTCTTGCAAGTATAATATTCATTATTACCTTTATTTTTAACAAAAATACTATCAGACCATTAAAGAATTATAAATTTTGGATAGTAATTCTTGTTTTAGTTTTAATTGTCCCAATTTTTACAGGGAATCAGGATACAACTTTCTACGGTATTAATTACAGCAGTGAGCAGTTGCAAAAAACAATATTGATGACCCTGCGAGGTATATCAGTATTCTTATTATTTCAAGTTTTAACGATTGATCTAAAAGTTAACAATATCAAGCCTGTATTTTCAAAACTTGGGATTAAGAATTTTGAAATAATCTATAATTTATCTAACAAGATATTTCCGAAAATTAAAAGTATACTGACTGCCCGTTATAGTTTATTTAAAATAAATTGGAAAAATCAAAAGTCCTTTGAATCAATTATTATTTTCTTAACAGATATCTTTACTGATTTTTTTACACTTTCCGACTCACTTTTATCGGAGGAAAGTGAACAATATTCTGTCTCACCGTCAAACTTTATTAATAAATACGATTTATCTCAAAAACCATGTCTTTATATTATTGTAGGTGATGCAGGTAAAGGAAAAACTCCATGGGTAGAAGAACTTATTCAATTATTACAAACTGACGGGCAAATAGTTGATGGTGTAATTTCCAAAAAACATAAGATTTCTGATGATATTTGGTATCATGATCTTATTCGAATATCAACTAATGAAAAGCGACAACTGACTACAATGGATAAAGTTGATACAACGACTAAAGTTGGTAAATTTCATTTTTATGATGATACAATCAAATGGGGAAATGAGCAGCTTAAATCTATTAATAACTCAGATTGGATTATAATTGACGAGATTGGACTATTAGAATTTGATGGCGGAGGATTTTTACCGGGATTAATATCCTCTACAGAGTATTCTACTCAAAATATATTATTTACTATTCGGTCATCAATGCAACAATATTTTGACCAATTTATTACAAAACAATTACCCAAACTAGATCAACACAAAAGATATTATATTAATTTATAATAAAAAAACCCTCCAATAAATGGAGGGTTTTTTCTGTTTTGTGTGTGTATATTAGAAATTATTCTTCTTTTTTTGATTTACAGCAACATTTATTTCCACTTAATGCCATTATAGCCAAAACTACACCAATTACGGTAAGCGCGATTGCTGACCAAGAAACATTCCACCATGCAAAAACAATTACTAAAAGAGCTAGCATTAACCTACAAAAACATGTATTCATAATTATGTCCTTTACAATTTAATTTGTGAATGCAAAAATGTATCATTTTATTGTTATCGATGTCAATTAGAAAAATCAGGACTTTTGTAGCAGCTTACAAGAAAATAATTTTAATTACTTGATAGAGAAATCCAATAATTTATTTAAATCTACTTTAGAAGATAATTTACTTTCATTGAATGTTTCTATAAGTGATTCTAGTGGGAATATCTTAGCATAATTCAAAAAATAAAACATACTGTAAAGTGATGTATTTCTTGCTTTTAACCTCTGTCTAAAATCAAATTTCGTGATTTCAGCTTTAGTATCAGGCACATTTAGACTGCTATCAATAAATAAATGTCCTGATTTCATTTTTCTGATTGTTTTTTCAGCGTATTCCAATCCATCTTCTGAAGTTACTATTACAAAATTGGGATGCTCAGAACCGGTATATAATATTTTATCCGGTGAAATAATGATTTCTGAAGAGGAAAACCCAATCCCGACAGTAACTGGGTAACTGCCTTTTTTCGTAACGTTGAGTCCTGCAGCCACAGCAGATTTAGCAAATAATTCTGCGGCTGCTTGAACACCTTCTCCTGCCGAACCAGATATTTGTAAACTGATTGGCTCTGAAAGATTCGAATCATATTTTTTATTAATTGGACTGCTCGAATTGAAAAGTGATTCAGTTTCTTGTCGATAATTCATTATTTTTGATTCTTTATCCTTGTCGACATAAACCTTTAATTGAATATTTGCCTCTTCAACAAATTTTGTCAATTTTAATCCGGGATTAAGACTAACTCCATAACTCGGACAAATCTCAATAACCTCGACTAATGAGAATCCCTTTTTTTGAAAAGCTACGGCTAATTGGTCTGAAATATCTCCTGATCCAATTATACGACTGACATATGCAGCGCCTGCTGCAGTTGCTAGCTCACAAATATCATATCCCTGATGAGTCGCACCTTGGGGTACAGTTTGAGTTTTAAAACCCTGAGGTGTGAACTCACTTGGTTGTCCTCCGGTCATTCCATAAAGCATATTATTATGAACAACTACCGTCATATTGAAATTATTATGCGCAGCATCTATAATGTGCTGCATTCCAATCGTAGCTCCTCCATCACCAATGAAGACTACAACCTTTTTATTATCATTCAATAATCCGGCAGAGACTCCCGAAGCTAATGCTATAGACCTTCCATGTAGTCCATGGAACGTATGAGTTTTAAAATTTTTATCAACAATGCCATGACATCCAATATCAGTTACTAAAATTACATCTAAGGGCTCATAGCCACATTTTTCAAATGCTTTTTCTGTACTATTTGTAACATGTGAATGTCCACATCCTTTACAAAACGGAAGTCCACCTTCTTTTAAAAATTTGCTATCCATATTGCATTACTTTTTCAATTATTGAGTCTGGTGAAATCATCTTGCCAAAATCATTGATTCCAATAATATCAAGATTTTCGTTATTTGCACCGAATAAAATTCGACTATAAAGACCTGTAAGGTTTTCTTCAGCAATGATAATATTTTTATATTTTTGGGCAATCTCAAAATATACATTTGGCACGGGTAGTAGGGTTTTTACTACCAATAACGAAACTCTTTTACCTTTTTCACGGATTTTAATTACTGCTTCTTGCGCAGCTTGCGAGGTTATACCGTAGGAAATGACTAATGTATTTGCATCTTTTTGTTCATCAAGATCATAAAACGTATAATCTGGCAAATTTTTAATCATTTTATGATGTAACCGCTTGGAGTTTTCTAAAGCTTCTTGAGTTGTATTTTGAATGATGCCGGCTTTATTATGTGTGGATGCCGTCATTCTAACTTGATGCTGATTGTTTGTAAGCGGAAGAAATGGTGGTACTAAATTTTCGCCTGCTTCATAAGGAATATAACTTTTTATGCCAGTATAATAGGGATGTTCAACTTTTTGTAACTCATTAAATTCATTTAAATTGATGTTTGTCATCGTCATAACTTCTTCTTTGGAAGTAAGTAAAACGACTGGGGTCCTAAGTTTTACGGCAGTTTCTACTGCTTTAGATGGGATTTCCCAACAATCAATAGTATTGCTTATGCTAAAACATGGTAAAGCCATCCCACCTGATAATGTACCATTAATAACACTAATATCTCCTTGAGCTCCACTGGTAGCAGTTCCTGTTGCAGGTCCAAGTCTTTGGACTAATATAATTACCATTGGGAGCTCCATCATGAAAGCCATATTTATGCTTTCGATCATCAGAGCATACCCTGGGAATGACGTGGCTGTAACCGGAATTTTCCCTGTAGCAGAAAATCCGCTCATCCATTGCAGAGTTGTTATTTCATCAGGCGCTGCTAGAAAAATTGGAAATCGTTTGGAAGAATATGAATATATAAGATTCGCAGGTGTAATGGGATACCCAATAAATACATCAGCACCTGATTGAACTAAGGATTCGGTAATTATTTTTGATGTATCCGTGAATATATTTTTTGTTATATTAGTCATTTCCCTTTGATTATGGACAGCTATAAGTTTATGCAAAATATTAACGTGAAAAATACATAATATTTTTTATAATCTGTAAAATATTATTAACAAATATGGGATAATTTGATATATTTTCTGTTCTGAAATATCACTATAAATTTATAGTTAGCTAATTATCGAAAAAAACCAAAAATCATTTATAAAAAATCAAACGAAAAAGACAATGGCAAAATCAAATCAATATAAATCACCTGACTACTATGCAATAGATGAACTTTTTGAAGAAGAACACTTACTGATAAGAAGGACAATTCGGGAATGGGTAAATAATTCAGTTATGCCAATCATTGAAGATCATACTGAAAAAGCAAAATTCCCTGCACATTTAGTCAAAGAGTTGGGACAATTAGGTGCCCTAGGACCTTTCATACCGACTGAATACGGTGGCTCAGGTGTAGATTATATTTCTTATGGATTAATAATGCAGGAACTGGAAAGAGGTGATTCCGGTATTCGTTCATTCGCATCAGTTCAATCATCATTAGTTATGTATCCAATATTTAATTTTGGGAGTGAAGATCAGAAGAAAAAATATTTACCGAAACTTGCATCTGGAGAATTGATTGGGTGTTTTGGTCTTACGGAACCAAATCATGGCTCCGATCCGGGTAGCATGATCACACGAATCACTGAAAAGAGCGATCATTATTTACTTAATGGCTCTAAGATGTGGATAACAAATTCTCCGATTGCCGATATTGCAGTAGTTTGGGCAAAGGATGATAATAATAAAATTCGAGGATTAATCGTAGAAAAAGATTGGGACGGATATTCCGCACCAGAAACTCATGGAAAATGGTCATTAAGAGCCTCAGCAACAGGAGAATTGGTCTTTGATAATGTGAAAGTCCCTAAAGAAAATATTCTGCCAAATATTATCGGTCTAAAAGGACCGCTAAAGTGCTTAAGTTCAGCCCGCTACGGGATTTCTTGGGGAGCAATTGGAGCTGCCATGGATTGTTATGATACAGCCGTTCGATATTCTCAAGAGAGACATCAATTTGGAAAACCAATCGGGGCTTTTCAATTACAACAAAAAAAATTAGCAGAAGCGTTGACAGAAATCACCAAAGCGCAACTTTTAACGTGGAGATTAGGAAATCTCAAGAATCAAGACAAAGCTACTGCCGGTCAAATATCAATGGCAAAACGAAATAACGTTGATATGGCTTTGAATATCGCTCGTGAAATGAGACAAATTCTTGGCGCAATGGGAATAACAAATGATTATCCGATGATGCGGCATATGATGAATTTGGAATCGGTTATTACCTATGAAGGAACCCACGACATCCATTTATTGATTACCGGGCACGAAATTACGGGATTGCCATCATATAGATAATCATTTTTGAACAATCTAAGTATATAAAAACCGCCTCAAAAAAAGGCGGTTTTTTTAAAAAAATATTCAATTCGATATTAGTAAAACGTGTATCATCTTATTTTATGCTCTTTAACTATTTATCAAGTCTTTGGTACAAAATATAGTAATTATTCTTTATCGATAATTTTATTATGTAATATTTTATATTATATGTAAAATAAATGTGTTATTAATGTAATTTATTATACGTAAAAGGAATAATTAATTGTGAAAGAAAGATTGATTAACCAAGTAAGCTTTGATATAAGACACATCTTACCGAATATTAATGAAAACATTGCCACTGAAGATCTTTATCAAAATATCAATATAAATCAGTACCTGAATAAAGCCGATGAAATAAATCAGCTTAACTTGGCAAAACCGGAGTCTTTATTACAAGACATCTCCCAAATTTTAATAGTAGATGATAGCAACATAAGAGGAATTGGTTATGCGTGCTTAGCAGGAATTCATACATTTAATGGTAATTATAAAAAAGCAATTGCAGGTATTAATAGAGCATTAAATCTTTCTGTGGGAGATAAGGTATATGCATATATTTTAACAGAGTATGCAAATTTATTAAGACAATTATTACGCACTGATGAAGCAATCGCTGTATTAAATAAAGCCTTGGATCTCACGAATGATGAAAAATTAAAATGGAGAATCAACACATATAAGGGATTTTGCTATAAATATACAGATCAGAAAATATTCACTTGAATTATTGAATGCTGCAGCAAATTATTATGGAGCCAATCAAGAATTTGCGAGATATGCCACTATTTTAAGGCATATAGGACTGCTTCATATTCATTATAATGATTTTGATCAGGCTCAAAATGTAATGCTGAGAGCGAATATCATTGCAGAAAATCACTCATTAAAAGTCATTCTTCAAGATATTAGAATTGATACAGGGTGGTTATATATAAAGCAAAATAATTTCGTAGAAGCACGTGAAATATATTTAAAATTACTGAAAGAGAATCTAATTCCATATATGAAGAGCTTAGTACTTCAGAATTTAGGATATTTAGAATATGAATGTAAAAATTATAAAGAGGTAATAAACTACCATAAAGATTCATTAAAAATCACATCTGAAAATGATATTTTTGAAATGTTGTTTGAGGATTATTACAAACTTGGGATAACTCATGAAAAAATTGGGGATTATAATAATGCAATTCACTATTATTCAAAAGGTTACGAGAAATTATTAGAAGAAAGGAAACAGATAAATATTATATTATTATCGGGCTATAGACAAACTTTAATGGATAATTATATGCGTTTTTTATCCGATCTACCATCCATCAAAGTTGTTAGCAAACACCCAAAAACATTTGAATTCATTGAAAATAAATCCTACAGAGAGATTCTTAGCATATTTCAAAAGAACATATTAATCATGCATAAGAATAAAACAAATACTATTGAAGATTTATGTAAAACTTTAAAAATCTCACAAAGATTATATTTTGTGTATCAGAATAAATTGGATTTGTCTAAAGGCAGCGAAAAGCAACAACCTTCAAGTATAATCAACATTTTATCAATTATCTATTCTCAATGATGGATAAAGATTGGCACCTCCGCAATAAAACAATTTGATATTGATTTATATAAATATTTATTAAATAAATATCAAAATAACAAATCTAATATCGCAAAAATATTAGATGTGTCTAATCTTACTGTATTAAATAAAACTGCTAATTTGGCTTAGGCGTTTTCTAACCGTGTTCAGAACCACCAGAGAAAAGTATTTGATCATTATAGGTGTTTTGTTCTTGTTCAGTTTCACTAGAAATAGGATTGGTAAATCCACCACAACCGATCATTACATACGCTAATAAAACAATTAATAATGCTTTTAATATTTTCATTTTATCACCTTTTATTTAATCATATTTTATTGTGCAATATTATATAATGATAGTATATTTTATTGCATCATTGCCCGTTAGCAATGTAGTAAGTTAATATACTCTTAATTAAATGTATAGAAAAATATTCAAATTTTATAAATATTTATGAAAAATAATTTATCGATAATAATTCGGATTAACCTACTGATTGGAGTCTTTTATGGATAGGAGTATATTAATAATTCATCGAAAAGTCACCCAAACTATTAAAGATGATAATGGTGATATATCTGCATTGTGTAATTCTGATGCTACATGGTGGTCACCACGCAGTAAAAATTATGCTATTAGTGATATTGAAAGCAGATCTTATAGATATTACACTATAGTCAATGGTAAAGAAGTAGATGTACATGTAGTAAGTGATTCCAAAAAAGGAAAATTTTTAAGAACTGATCCTAGCGTTACTAAAAAGAACATCCTTGATGATCTATCTGAAAGCTAGAAAATTATAACATGGTAAATATGACTGAATAATTCCCTTAGTAATATGAAGAAAACCCCTTTTTTATTGTTGACAAAAAAAGGGGTTTTCTTTTTGTAACAGGGACAGGATTAGGACCTGCTACCTTTGATTTTAAAGATAATCAAATTGTCAACATGCAGTTTAGCTATTATGCCTTCTATTGAAATTAGAAAATAGTATAATTGTGTGGTCGCTCTTCACATTAATTCAACAAAAATAATTTGCTTGAAGTATAATAATTTATGATTTAACTTTTGTATAATTTCAAACGTTCCAAATACATAATATTATGAATGACTTGATTAAAAAAGATTTTATCCAAGATTTTGGTGAAGCATATCATATTTTTGGGTTGCCACATTTAATGGGCAGAATCGTCGGATTTCTCCTCCACGCCGATGAACCCGTTAGTCTTGATACAATTACAGAAGAATTAAATGTAAGCAAAGGACCCGTAAGTCAAATTGTGAAACGATTACGTGATCACAATCAAATAAAACGAGTATGGGTTCCAGGAGACCGTAAAGATTACTATATAGCTGACCCTGATATTTTTGAACATTCATTCATTAACCACATGAAAATGATGCAACAGAATCTTTCTTTAGCAAAAAAATATAATAAGCTGATTAAAAATAAGCGTTATAATGGTTCAACTGCTTTTCAAAAACATTTAAATGAAATGGAATCTTTTTTTGATACTGTAACTAACCATTATAATAATCTATTAGTAGACTGGAGAAAAAATAAAAAGTAAAAATATCATGAAACGTAATGCTAAAATAATCGCAACTGGGATGTATGCACCCGATAATATTGTAACTAATGAATATTTTAATAAGCTGCTAGGTGAAGATGTTAGTACCTGGTTAGAAGAAAATTTAACAATTAGAGAACGTCGCTGGTGTAATGATAATGAAAGTGCGGCAGATTTAGCAGAAGGTGTATCAAGGATTTTATTAAAAAATGCTGGGTTAGAATCGAGCGACTTAGATTTGATAATACTTTCAACTGATACTCCTGAATACATCTCTCCGTCAACTGCATCAGTACTTCAACATCGCCTTGGTGCTAAAAATGCAGGGACTTTTGATATTAATACAGCTTGTGCCGGATTTGTCACTGCGGTTGATATGGGGGCAAAATATATCCAATCTGATGATCAATACAATAATATATTGGTCTTAGGCGTTTATGCCATGTCGAAATATCTTAATTTAGAAGATAAAAAGACTGTCACTCTGTTTGCCGATGGTGCTGGAGGAGTTATACTTCAATCTACCACCAAAGACCATGGTTGGCAGGGTTCACAATTACATACAGAAGGGCAATATGCTGATTGGATGGGTATCTATGGCGGAGGAACTAAGACACCAATCAGTGATACTGCTATAGCAAATCATGATCACCAATTAAAATTTGTCAAAAAGTTTCCTCAGGAGATCAATCCATTAACATGGACCAAAATGGTAACAGAGACAGTAAACAAGACTGGATTTAATGTGAGCGATATAGATATGATATTTCTCACACAAATAAACATTAACAGTATCCGTGAGACCATGGATAATCTTGGTCTTTCAATGGACAAAACACACACCGTAATGGACAGATACGGATATACCGGATCAGCTTGCATTCCAATGGCTTTAGCAGAAGCGAATACCCTTGGAAAAATAAAATCCGGCGATCTGATTGTATTTATGGGTTCCGGTGGTGGATTAGCTTTTGCAACAGCTGTTTTTAAGTGGTAAAAAGGAAAGGGAAGTAATATTATGCATACGCTTGCTTCAATAAATCTTGTCACTCTTGGATGGATTGCGATAATCGCATATATGATTGTTATTATATATTTTGTGGTTCGAGGTGCACGTAAAATTTCAAATATCTCTGACTATGCCTTAGGAAACATTGCCTTCTCTCCTATTGCGGTTGGCTTAGCTTTAGCGGCATCGATGACCAGCGCAGCTACTTTTATCATCAATCCAGGATTCATCGCACTTTATGGATTAAGTGCGGTAATATCATATGCATTTGTCTTGCCAGCTGCTGCTATGATATCATTAGTTGTTCTTACAAAAGGATTCAGAAAACACGGTTCTAATGTTAAGGCAATTACAATGGCGCAGTGGATGGGAACACGCTACAAAAGTTCCGGTTACTCCATGTTTTTTGCATTCCTCTCCCTCTTGCTCATTACTTTCATTGTTCTAATAGTTGTTGGTTTGACCAAGATACTATCCAAGTCGTTAAATGTTGCTGAAATATATATTTTAATTGGAATTGTTGTTTTCATTTTTGGATATATGATGTACGGTGGAGCCAATTCAATGGTGTACACAAATACTATTCAAGCAATTTTGATGTTAATAGTTGCAATTATTTTGTTGGGCTCAGGCTATGAACATTTTAGTGCCGGAATCCACGGATTCATCGATAAACTTCGCACTATCGACCCAAATTTGATACAAACAACCAATAGTACTAGTTTTTTATTCCGTGATTATTTTGAGATAATATTTGCTCAAATTGTTGTGGGAGTTGCTATTGTTTGTCAACCACACATTATCACAAAATCATTATTATTAAAAACCGATAAGGACATTAATCGCTACCTTATAACTGGAGTAATTACTGAAATTATATTTCTTTTTAGTCGTTATAACCGGTTTATATGCCAGGATATCATTTCCTGATTTAACTGTGAATGGATTACCATTAAAAATGGATGGGATTCTTTCAGCTTATGTTGTAGCAGAATTTCCGGTTTTTATTGGCTTGATTGTAGTGATGGGCTTGATATCGGCAGGATTATCAACCTTAGAAGGATTGATTCAATCAATATCTACAACCATAACTGTTGATATAATAGATCCAATTTTTGGAAAAACATTAATTAGCAAAAGCAATAATCCTGAAAAGGTAAAAATCTTTATTAACAAAATTGTCATAGTACTACTTGCCATAGCTGCAGTAGTTCTATCCTATGATCAATTAATAAATCCGAAATTAAGTGTAGCCATTTTTGCACAGAATGGCGTTTATGCTTATTTTGCAGCAGCATTTGTACCAATTTTATTCGGTATGTTTATTAAATCAGTTCCAAAAATCGTACCGATTACGGCATCGCTTTCTGCGATAGTTGTTCATTTTACTTTATACTATGGTAAAATTAGCATACCATTCACAAAATCCAGTGGAGAGAATCCCGGGGTTGCAGCTTGTGTTGCAATAATAACTTCACTGATTGTTGGCGGATTACTATTGAAACTCACAAAGGAAACCGCTAATGATAAATAATCAATTTGATTGTTTACAAAAGTGGTCTAAATATACACCAAGTCGGCTTTTCCTTCGCGAATATGATCGTAAAATTGATTGGACCTATTCAGATTTCAATAATCGCACTAATGCTTTTGCAAGATATTTAGAAAAATCGTATAATATCCAAAAAGGCGATAGGATTGCAGTATATTCTAAAAATTGTTCAGAATATGTATTAATCCTATTAGCATGTATCAAGTTAGGTGCAATAATTGTACCACTCAATTTTAGGCTTACTCCTCGCGAACTTGATATACTTATCAGTGATGCTGATCCAACTTTATTTATTTATGAATCTGATTTTGATGAAACCGTAGCTAACATTAAGTCAATAACAAAATCTATGCGGAAAATCAAAATCGAATCAACTACGCACTTCCTCACGGATACTGTGCCATTAGAATCTAATTACTAGTAAAAATACTATTTCAGAAGATGACATAGTTATGATTCTTTATACAGCAGGAACTACCGGATTGCCAAAAGGTGCAATAATTACCCACAAGATGTTATTTTGGAATTCAATAAATACTTCTCTAAGACTTGACCTTACATCCGCCGACCATACACAAAGTTATGCTCCATTTTTCCATACAGGAGGTTGGAACGTACTTTTCACTCCATTTTTACATCATGGAGCTTCTCACACTTTGCTATCAAAATTCGAGCCTGATCTAATACTGCAATTGATGGAGAAGGAAAAAACAACGTTATTTTTCGGTGTACCGACAATGCTTCAAATGATGGCGGACTCTCCCTATTTTGATAAAGTTGATCTATCCTCAGTACGATATGCCATTGTAGGAGGTGCTCCAATGCCAATTCCACTCATCAACATTTGGCATAAAAAAGGAGTATATATTAGACAAGGTTATGGACTAACAGAAGTTGGACCAAATTGTTTTTCATTGCATCATAATGATGCGATTCGTAAAAAAGGATCAATTGGATTCCCCAATTACTATATTGAAACTAAAATTATTAATGAGACAGGAAAAGAATGCCAACCGAATGAAGTTGGCGAATTGTGGCTTAAATCACCGGTAGTCACTCCAGGGTACTGGAATAAACCTAATGAAACTAAAACAGCAATAACCGATGAATGGTTTCATACGGGAGATATGGTCAAAGCAGATGAAGAAGATTATGTGTATGTTGTTGACAGAAAGAAAAATATGTTCATCAGTGGTGGCGAGAATGTTTATCCTGCTGAAGTAGAAGCATTTATAGTCACACATCCCGTCAGTAAAAGAGGTTGCCGTAATAGGCGTTCCAGATGAACGATGGGGAGAAGTTGGTAAAGCTTTTATTGTTCAAATTTCCAAATCGAACTTAACAGACGATGATATCATAAGTTTTTGCCAAGGTAAATTGGCAAAATATAAAATTCCCAAATATGTTTCATTTCTCGAGGAATTACCAAGAAATGAAGCAGGAAAAATCAACAAGATGGATTTGATGAATATCCATCATAACAAAACAAAAGGAGAATGATCCATGAAGTTACTCAAATTCGTACTAATAGCTCTTTTAGGTTTAATGCTATTAGTTAGTTGTGAAGATAGTAAGAATGATGATAAGGATGCCGAAGCTGATGTTTGGATTGGTACTTGGTTAAGTGCGGGAACAGATGTAGCACCTATATTAGTTGCTCTTTTCGCATATGATTCTGTTCGTGTAGAATTTAAAGACGATAATACGTTGACACTTGAATCACATGTTGCAAATGGTGCTTGGACATCAACACCAGGTACATATGTAATTACAGAATCTGCAGACGGTGATATTCACGGTTTTGCAGCAAATTACACTGCTTTTGAACAAGAAGGCATTATTGAAATTATTGGTGACGATATGAGACTAGAAGCCGTTCAAACAGTTCCTGATATTGGTGCCACAATTCCAACAGTTGCTGCTGGTTTTGGTGCAAATCCAGCACTCGGAATATGGAATATTCAAACATATAAAAAAGTTAGCTAAAACACATTATTGTAATTCAAGAGACTCTCATTTCGATGAGAGTCTCTTGTGACTCATATCAAACTGATATTAAAATCATGAGGAACATCATGAAAAAATTAATCATATTATTGTCATTGCTATTATTTATTTCATCAATTACGTTTGGTCAAAACGGAGCTGATTTTGAAGAAGATAAAGAAATAGCAAATCCCCAAGAATTAAAATTCATCGGATATTATTTGATGCGTTATGAACTTGTTAACTACGCTCCTAAGAATGAATTCTTTAAAGGACAAGTAGTTGGCAGACTTTTTGGTGGAAACACAACCGAACAATGAATGATAATTTTGCACGTTTTGGTGAACAGAGATTTTTAGGTATGCTTACTTACTCACCACGCTTATTTGATGGTTGGGCAAAAATCCGTATGTCCTTTGAAATTGACTGGACACTCGGTACCGGCAATTATAGCGCAGGAGGTAATTTTGGTGGAGCTTTTGGTGCTGATGCGGTCAATATACAGACTCAAAATTTATTTATGGAATTCAATCCAAGTAAGAAGTTGTATATAAACGCTGGACTATTGCGATTATATGATAATATTCGTGTACCATATTATACCGGCACTGCCGATTTAGTAAATACCGGCTATAGGTTATCAATGTTTGGTTCAGATGCATCAGGAATTTCTGGACACTATTTCTTCAAACCTAATCAACGAATTAAAGCAGGTGCCTACCAATTGTATGAAAACAATGTTGATCATGATGATGATGTTCTATTGTATGAACTAGATTATGAGTATGATATTGATATTTTCAATTCTATTGGATTTAATCTATGGTACCTTAATGATGATGGAAGCAGCCAAAATGGTGGTGGTGAAGGCGGAGTGTCCATCTTGGGACAGGGATTGAACTCGGGGTTAACCAATTACAATGGTGTTGCAAATTTTGATTTTGGTTCAGAAACATATAATGCAGATATCTTTTGGCTTGGCTCTCATTTCCATGGTAATCCTCTGTTGCATCAAGGACGATTTGGTTATAGTGGTTTTGTATTAACAAATTTTGGTAAAGCTGTTTCTGAATCTCATGATGTTAAAATAAATGGCTATGCAGCTAATCTTAGAACAGCCTACAAATACGGAAAGAATATTAACGATATGGTTTCGTTGGATCTGATGTTCACAACAGGTGATACAGCCAATATCCGTGATGGAAAATATACCGGAATCCTTACCGGCAATAATTGGACCTCACCCGGCGCTGTTTGGTTTAGTCATGGTTGTTATTTATTGCTACCTCACGGTGATGTTGTTAATAGATTCAATGCTGCTGTGGTTGATATTCAAAATATCGGGTTAGGGCTCGCAGCAGGTGTGCTCCATGGATCCTATGACATAATTCCATATAAACTACGTGCAACTTCCGCTGTTGCTACAGCAATTGCACCGATAGCACCTTATGGCGGTGGAAATTTTATCGGTACAGAAATTAATGCTGGTTTGGTTTATTCACCGCGGGTATTCATGGACTTAGAACTGCATGCTGCTTATTTGGCATTAGGTGATTTCTTTGATTCAGATCAAGTTAATGGTGGAATTGAAGGTCGACCTGTTGATCCTTGGAAAATTATTTTATCCATGAAATGGATTATGTTTTAGGAGTTAAAAATGAGATATTTACTTACAATAATTTTTGGAGCTCTAATTATGATGAGCATTCAAAGTTGCGCAACTTCACATTATTATAAATTAGAACCAATGGAATACAATGATCTTGATTATGGTTATGAGGTTAAATATTCCAAGGTTCGAAACATCAATGTCGCCTACATTGATGAGGGTAGTGGAAGTCAAACTATTTTATTAATTCACGGGCTTGGTACATACGCAAAAGGTTGGATAAAAAATATTGATGCCCTTTCTGAAGATTATCGCGTTATTGCAATTGATCTACCTGGCTATGGAAAATCCGATAAAGGTCACTATAAATATACTATGGACTTCTATGCAACTGTTCTGACAGAATTAATGGACAATCTTGGTATTAATGAAGCTATAGTTGCAGGACATTCCATGGGTGGTCAAATTGCTATGACCATGGCATTAAACTATCCTGAAAGAGTGCATAAACTTGTGCTTATCTCCCCTGCCGGATTTGAACGCTTTGAGGATGGAGAAGGTGATTGGTTAATAAATGTCATGACTCCTGATTTAGTCAAAGACACACCCATCCGTGCAATTGATACTAATCTTCGTTATAATTTTTATGAGACACCAGAAGATGCAGAATTTTTGATCACGGAACGAATTCAACTACGTGGTTCATCGGATTTCGATAGATATTGTTATGCAGTATCAAAAAATGTTCAAGCAATGATAGATGGTTTTGTATATGACAAGTTAAATCAGATATCGCAACCAACACTAATTCTATGGGGTGAGAATGACCAATTGATCCCAAACCGTTTTTTACATGCCGGATGGACAAAGGATATTGCTAAGATTGGAGAAGAAGAGATACCGAATAATAAAACAATATTGTTCCCAAAGTGCGGTCACTTTGTGCAGTTTGAAAAACCTGCAGAGACCAACCAATCAATTTTAGAATTCATCGGAGCCAATTAGACTAACAGGATAAATTATGAACACAGATCTATTTGTTGGGACAATCTGCCCCCAAAAGTTGAATCAGTTTCTAAGTTAGTGTAATTTAGATAAAGAAAAGAGGCTGGATATGCCAAGAATATATTTTATCACAGTCGATCAGATGATGTATGCAATAAATAATAAGGAATATTTTATTAATTTTCCTCATTGAATTAATGCCAATTTGCCATGCCGTGATATTGCTTTGAGCTTTTTCTATATTAATGAAATATTTTGTTTCAATAATTGTTAAAATAACTTATGAATCCAGTTGGTCTACAATGTAGACTCGTTCTTTGGTAAGCTAAAAAACAGCCTTTTAAAGGCTGTTTTTTCTTGGCTACTTATACAGTAACTCAAGGATTTTCTTGATTGTTCTAATAATATCTTCCAACATTAATTGGTCACCTCCTTTCTATTGTTCTTTTCTAGTTCAGTCATGATCTCATGATAGCAATCTCCATCTTCTTGGTTATTCAGATCCCAAGCATAGGTCACTGAGGGATTGGCTTCAGGCGGGAACTGCGGATAGTGTGAACCATTTTGAAGTATTGATCCGATCTCTTCTATTAACTCTTGAATAGATACCTTCCTTCTAATCGTCATATGTCCCTTATCTTCTTCTATACTGTCATAATCAATTCCTACCACAAAGTCCCTAACGCTAGAAGGGCAAGTCATTTTCTTGGGTTCCATCAAGGATGACAAGCAGTTTATCCATTCTGATCTTGATCTCATCGAGATCTTCAGATGTCCAAGGCTTTAGGCTTTGGCCAATCGACATTGTAGCTATCTTAAGGGCTACTTGCCTATGTATATCAGCTGTCCTATCATCTAGGTACTTCAAGACTGTCTGCTTTGGTTGATTTTGTGCGCTGCCATTAGCCGGAACTACTTGCCATTCTAATCGGCCCTTATCGTCCTGATTACGCCGTATGACTAGCTTGGCACCCTTTCCATACTTCTTGAGCTCCTGATGTAATGTATCATCAGCAAACAGCCCTTGAGCTTCACCATCATGTTCAACACCATAGAGATTCCACGGCCCATATTGTGATTCTCCGCTTTTACATTTATCATAGGTTAGCACTACCGGATAGTCATGATTGTACTTCTTGACCTGAAAGGTCTTCATCTTTTCATTCATATGTACTCCTTTGTTTAAACAAAAACCCCTAACAATGTGTTAGGGGTGTTCACAGTACATATACCGGAATATTTGAAATAATTACAGATTAGTTAGGAAGCTAGATCGTGATTTTTGATAGAAAGTATCCTTATCGAGGCTTAATACTAAAAGTTGGTGGCGTGGTAGGGAGTTTTTAGTAAGGATGTGATTTTACAACCTCTGTCATATGAAAACAGTGTTCTACGATGAGCGATTATAAAAGTGTGCTACAACTGTGCTACACTTTTGTCCATTACTGTCCACATGTGTCCACATAAACAAACATTTTTGTACAAAAATCCCCGATTATTCGGAGTTTCTTTATATCACTTTATATTAATGTGATTTAGTATAGGCTAATATTCCCCAACAAGACAACAGAGTTTATATGTTAATATTTCAAAATCACATTTAAGCGACTTCTCCAATATAAAGGGATAGCAACATTCACCCTTTTTCATACTAGGTTTAGGTTTCATTTATTTCCTATAGTTATTTTTACTATTTCAGATAATAATTCTATTGCAAAGATAAGTTAATTCCCTGTTTTTAAAAAAATAAGAATAAAATCTTTGAAACGATAGTACACCTGCCTTAAGCTTTTAGTGCTATTTTAACTAATTGTTGGTTAATTGTGAAAGGGAAGCTCGTGAGAATCGAGCGCAGTACCCGCTACTGTAATCGTTTGGTTATTCCATTATGTCATTGTCCCAGTTTACAGAGATGAGAAGGCGGAGATAATCAAAAAGCGTAAGTCAGGAAATCTACACAATTGCACCTAATTGAACGAACTTACGGGCTATAGGTCGTGAAATATCTGTTAATGCAGTTACCTTTTTCACGACAAACCCCAAAAATAATGGAGGTTTGTTATGTTCAAACAAATACTACTAGCTGTATTAATAATATCATTTATATATGCAGAAAAGCCTATTTCTGGTCAAGTATTCTCTACTAATGGCAATCCACTGTCATATGCTGTGATTGCTGATGTTTCAGGTCATACATGGATAATAGCAGATGAAAATGGGAATTTTCAGTATCCGCTGTACCTCACTATAGAATTAGGAGATTCATTAATTGTATCTCGTTACGGGTACGATACACAATATATTAAAATATCGAACAGAGCTTATTACACAGTTGAATTGAATCCTCAACCAATAAAGCATGAATCAATACATGTTAAAGGGGTTGATAATGATATTATTAATCAATTATCCAATACGTATAATCATATACTTAGTACTAATGAACCAATTAATATATTTCAACAAATTCCCGGCATGGCAATAAGATCCTATGGTGGTAAGACAGGTGGATTATTTCTAAGTACTTATGGAGGTCCAGCGGTAAATACAAAATTATTGTTGGGTGGTGTTGATCTTACCAATTCACAATTTGGAAGTATCGACTTAACATTAATACCTGAACCTTTAATTAACGATTTAACAATGGTTAATTCTCCCAGTATCTTTTTCGGTTCTGGAGCAGTTGATGGAGCTATTAAAATAAATCCTTGGCAAAACACTTCATATTTGTCAGTACGTTCTGGTAGTTTTGGTAATAAAGGAATATTAGGTAATTACTTTCGGAATTTTAAGAGATTCATTGTCAATTTTTCAATAGGCTCTTTAATAGATAACGGAAATTATAGCTACTTTGTTGAAAATGAGAAATTTAATCGAGAAAATAATGATTTTGATAGACGCCATATTTCTGTTAACACAGCAATCAAATTAAATGACAAATCTAATGTTCATGGATTATATATTGAATCTCGTCAAAAACGCGGTGTCACAGGATCACTCGCTTGGCCATCTCCCTTGGCACGTCGTGAAAACAAATTACAGTTAGGCAATATTTCATATAATCATTTAAATAAAGGTGGATACACAAAAATTCAAATAAGCACAAAAACCAGTAAAGAAAACTTTGATGATCCAAATCCATATTGGCCAATTTCCAGTGAGCATAAAGTGATTGGAAATACAATAACCGTACAACAAAATCAAACAATTTTTAATAAGACTGTGCTCAATGTTTTATTAGAAGGTAAACAGGAAACAATCATAAGCACGGATGTTGGTAATCATGAAAGATTTAATAATTCAATTGCTACTGAAGTTAATATTCCGATTCTATATCACTTGAGCATTTCCCCAGCCTTTAGGATTGATAAGATCGGAGACTCTGAATTACATCCTACTCAATCTATTGGTATATCATATACTGGATTAAAGAATTCTAATTTCGAATATAGAATTAGAACAAGTTTTAGAAATCCAACGTTTAATGATCTTTATTGGAATCCCGGTGGGAATCCAGATCTAAAACCCGAGACTTCATGGATGCACGCATTTAAACATAAGCTATATTTTGGAGATAAACATAAAAGTAATATATATGTAAATATTTCCGATAGCCATGCAACTGATCTTATACAGTGGGCACCAATTGATGAAACATATCTGGTTTGGCAACCTCAAAACATTGCTAAATCTCGTAGAACTAACGTAACTCTCGGAAGTCAATTAAATCTTAAACAAGTACCATTAACAATTGCTTGGCATTCTACATATCTAAAAGCAAAAGATCTTGATTTAAAAAAATCAATTTTAAACACCCCTGAGTTTATAGGGTTTATTGGTATGAATTATTCTTTCTTGGGATTCGACATTGGTCTCCAATCACATTATACAGGGGAAAGAATAGCGCGGTATGAATTAGATGAGGATATTTATTTAAAAGAATACTGGTACACTACTGCAACTGTGATGTATAATGCTTTAATTTTTGGTAATAGAGTATCAATTATACTAGATATCACAAACATACTTGATAAGCAATATGTAGTAATTAGTGATTATCCAGAGCCTGGCAGAATGTTTAACCTGCAAATAAAATATCTGTTCAAAACATAGTACTTTTTAAAATTTCAAAACTGACCTTCTCCCCAAAAACTGGACCATTGATAAATGACGTGTTGTATCCATAATAAGTTATTTTAAAAGCCCCGCAATTAAGCAGGGCTTTTTATTCAATTAGTTAATTTAGGTCTATTTCAATAACATCAATTTAGCTGTTTTAACATCATGATTTGATGTGATCCTACTTAGATAAATACCTGCAGGAACTTGCGTACCTTGATTTGTTGTTCCATCCCACTTAACTGTGTGCCAACCTTGTGATTGGTTATTATCTTGAAGAGTTGATATTAACATACCAGATATATCATAGATCTGTATAGTTACATCACTATTAGTATTCAATCCATAAGTAATAGTAGTATTAGGATTGAATGGATTGGGATAAGCTGGTAATACCGTAAATGATGTTGGAGCACTACTAAGGTCTTCAACACTTAAAGTAAAATCATTAGCTAAGAAATCTTGATCAACTTGGTTGGTGGTAAGGTGCTGAGGATATACAAGTTGTGTTGGTGTAAATAACCATCCATCTTTATAAGGTGTAGACGTTCCATTCCATCCATAGGATACTGATGTTACATATCTACCATATTGATCAGTTGTTACTGTAGCTCCACCATTATCAAAAGTAACATCAACTCCCTCGACGCCAACATTCATGCTATCTTTAATTTGACCTGATATTGATACGCTTGACGGTAGGGCAGTAGCAGTAAAGTCTTGACTGGTTTGATCAGAAGTAACCGGTGTATAAGTATACATAGTAGGAGTAAAATTATAACCACTCTTATTTGCGCTAGAAGTACCACTCCAACCACTTAATACTGAAGTACTATAATGTCCCGTTGCATTGGTCATTACCGTTGCACCACCATTACTAAAACTTACAGAAACTCCTTCAATACCGTTTCCGGTAGAATCTCTAACATGACCAGAAATTGATAAAGACGGTGGTGGAGCAAGTAAAAGGTTTCCATTAGAATCAAATTTTGCTAAGTAAATGTCTGCACTCCCCCAACTGGTCACAGTAGTTTGGTTTACCTCACCTGGTCCAAAGATATTTACACCGACTACACCTCCAACCAGAAACATATTACCAGTAGGATTTATCGAAATATCTGATATTCCAGGTTGGGAAAGAATGGTAGATGAGCTTTGAATTTGCTTTACCCATAATAAAGAACCATTTAAGTCATATTTAGCAAAAAAGGAACTCCATTCACCAATACTTACCAGAGTAGTTTCATTTGGCTCACCAGATCCGAGCGTAATTGTTCCCTGAAAAAGATCAGCAAGGATAATATTATTTAAATTATCTGTCAATAAAACTCCTGGATCGATTTTTGCAAATGTTTGTTTTACCCACTGTAGTAAGCCATTTGAATCATACTTTGCCATAAAATGATTATATGGAAACAAGCCTGACCCAATACTTGTAAGGATTGTTTGATTGGGTTCGCCTGCCCCAAATGCAACCATACCTGTAAAATACCCGCTTACTATAATATTACCTAAATTATCTATAGTTATTTTGTCTCCTCCGTCCTCTGCTACATTCCCGGTTTGTTTCACAAATATCAAAGAACCATTTTTATCCAACTTAGCAAAAAACATATCACTACTGCCAGAACTTGTAAGGATTGTTTGATTTGGTTCTCCTGCTCCAAATGTCGCTAGTCCATCAAATCTACCAGTGATCCAAACATTATCCGATCCATCAATTCCAATATCAAATCCAAAATCATTTCCTGTTCCACCGGCTTGTTTAGCCCAAACTAATAAACCATTGGTATTATATTTGGCAATAAATATATTGCCCCCTCCTGCAGGGGTAAGGATTGTTTGGTTTGATTCACCTGCTCCAAATGTTGTAGTTCCTGATATAATCCCTGTCACAAGAATATTTCCTTCCGTATCAATATCACCTCCATAATTCCAATCATATCCGGTCCCGCTGGCTTGTTTAGCCCAAATAAGTGAACCATTAGAACTATATTTAGCTATAAATATATCGCTACTTCCAGAACTTGTAAGGATTGTTTGATTTGGTTCGCTAACTCCGAATGTTGCTGTTCCGGAAAAATTACCCGTAACTAATATATTATTTGAATTGTCAATTTTAATTTTTGATGAACTACAATCTTCAGTCCCACCGGCTTGTTTAGCCCAAATGAGTAAACCATTGGTACTATATTTAGCAATAAACATATCAAAACTGCCTGCGCTTGTAAGGATTGTTTGGTTTGGTTCGCCTGCTCCAAATGTTGCTGTTTCACTAAAATGTCCTGCAATTATAGTGTTACCTAATTTGTCCAAAGCAATGGTAGTACCATAATCAAACGCTGTTCCACCTGCTTGTTTGATCCAGCCCTGTGAATTAACACCATTAAATAAAATAATAAATATTAATATAAAATTGGATCTGTATCTTTTCACACCAACCTCCTAAGAATTAGTTACAGCAAAATAATAAGTTAACTGAAAATTGATACGTGGATAATAGCATATAATAACGTGTGTGTAAAGTGCTATAAAATCAGATAATTATGCCTTATTATCATATTTATTTTGAGTTGTATTGAATAGGTAAATAAGTAATATAATATTGTCAACAGCGGATATAATATCCGCTGCTACTCCGTCAAGAAAAGACCCACTGTATCCATAGAATCCGTATCCATAATTTATGTTTTCTTGAAAAACACTAAAATGGAGATCCTGAGGCTAATTACAGAAAAATAAATTCCATTCTGGAAACTACCCCCCCCTTCAATTATAGGTAAGTTTGGTTATGAGACTGCCGAAGTGTCAACAATATCTTGATTTACAGAAAAACATGACTAATTCGTGACCGAACTTTAAAAGAAAATACTCCATTTTTTTCTAAAGTTCTGCCGTGTAAAAACAGTATTCTACAAGGAGTGATTTTAGCAATGTGCTATAACTGTGCTACACTTATGTCTATTACTGTCCACTTATGTCATAGTAATTAAAATTTTAGCCTTCACAATTTTTAGCTCTCTTAAATTGTACGACAACTTTGTACATTAATCTAAGTCTTAATACAAAACAGTTTCTATTTATGTACTAATAAGTTAGTTAATTAAGAAAAGAAATTTATGAGCAATAATCATCCAATCTATTATAGCAATTTTTGGTACAAACTTGCTAAATTGTGTATCAAAACCCATCGTTTTTGGCACACTCAAATTAGGCTGTTTGTTTTGGGATACGTTTTTGGGAATATTAATTTAAATGAGCGGTCAGATATTGATACAAAACAACTTAAGTGTTTAGCTCTTAATCAAATATAAACACTTCTTCGATTGTACTAGAAAACACTGTTGATACATCATATGCAAGTTTCAGAGAAGGATTATATTTACCCTTTTCAAGAAATACAATAGTCTCTCTTCTAACATTAACGAGCTTTGCTAATTCTAACTGGGTAATATTATTTCTAGCACGTAATTCTTTTATTCTATTCTTAATCATTTACTCCTCTAAATTGAAAATATACAAGATTTAGTATAAAGATTACTGCCATACCGATTATACCATAACCAACAATAATACCATTATTTAGAGTTGTTGTATTAAGAAATATTATTACCAACCAAAGTATTAAAGATAAGAAGTATGAAATTGATGCAGCTCTATTTACTATTTTTGTCGACATCTCATCTTCTTCTGGTAGTCCTTGTTTTGATGAAATATATCTTTTGATACTTAAAACAATACCTACTATAAAAAGAACAACAATAATTCCAACAAAAATATATTCTGAATTAGAATTACTAATTCTGTTTACTCCTGTTTGAAAAATTCCAATGGCAGCAAGAATTACTACAAAAGTTATAAAAAAGACAGGAACAACTATTTTCTTCATAAAACCTCCATAAATGTTATTATAATCTAACACAATGTTAGATATATATAACATACGATGCAAGTATTAATTTGTTCAAACAGGTTGTAAAATTAATTTAAGGCTCTGGTTGTGAGTCTCAAAACCCATCGTTTTTGATACACTCAAATTAGGCAGTTTGTTTTGGGATACGTTTTTGGAACTGATTTATGTTAATCGCTATGTAATTTATCAATCATTCTAATGGCATTGGTATTGTTAGGATTTAATTCTAGTGAACGATTGTAGAATTCAATTGCTAAACTTCTTTCTCCATTGTTCATATAAGCCTCAGCTAGACTATCATAAACATTTGAAGATTTATTGAATAATTTTGTATTTAATTCAAATAATTTAATAGCATCTACTAAATTTCCGTCGCCCATAACTTGATAGCCTAAACCATTTAATATTTGCTCCAAATCTTTATAATGTTCTTTATAAAACTCACTATCAATGATTATTCTCTTAATCCCTTCCTTTATTTCACCGTCCAACAATAATTTCATTGCAAGTTTATTGTGTTCTGATAAATAATTCAGAGTGGTTTCTGTGCCCATCCAATTAAGTACTAACCTATCACCATCTTTAGTATTAAAAGAGGTTAAAGATATTCCATCTATTTTTGTTTTAAACGTGTTCACACCATTAAAATATAGTTTGCTTCTAAATCTTGCTAAGCTATTTGGAACGTAATCTGTGATATTAAGATATAAGGTTTTATCTTCCTTTGAAATAATTGCAAAATCTCTAGGACTTATTGAGTAAGTACCTACAATACTAATATTTTCACCTAGGATTTCTTTTTGTATTGTTTTTTCAGCAATATGATGCATAGCACTCTCTAATACTGGATCTTCATTGTGTCTAAAATCGTCAATAGCGTACTCTACAAAAATGTCAGGTTCTATTGATTTTCTGCTATCAATTGGCAAACCACCAATTGTATGGCCGGATGAAATCCCAATAACTAATTTTGAATTGGGTAGTTCAACAAGACTTGGGCGACCATAGAATACTGGACCTTGACTTGTTGGTTCTCCAACAAGAATAGCATTCGTTTGCATTTGAAGTTGATTAGTAAACATAACAGCCGCTGAAAATGTTCGACGTCCAATTAATACAAATAATTTGCCATATTGGTTCACCTTTTTAGAATCTCGAATTACGCGTAAAAGTTCTCGATTAACATTATTATTACCTCCATCATTGCTCCTCAAATCAACTATATAGCGCCCATAATTATTATTTACTAAGTGTTCTTCGAGATTTAAGGCAAACGCCTCTACTGTTTCCTTTCCGGATTGATTGTCACATTGATGGTATTCAATGTATAACACTTTACCATTATCAATTGGTGTAAACTGATACCAGTCCTTTCTTGGATTTGTAAAAACATGAGGTTTCTTATTTTCAATTTTTGAAACATTGGACCAAATGAATGGTGGAAAATACTTATAGCTGGGGAGTGTTTTGGTAAGCCTTGAACCTATTTGATCTTCAAATATGAAATCTACCTTGTCAATATTATCAATTATTTTATGATATTTTAGCCATTCTGGTATTACTGCCATGTAAGTAAAACGTTCTTTTTTAGATTGGTCGTTCTCAACACCAAGCAATACTGGGTATTTTTCAAATATATCATTTATATCCATAGAACCAATTTCTACAACTTTTAATCCTATCAAATTTTTATATTCTCGTCCAGCATCAACTACGTACCAACCATCAGGGAAACCGTATATTTGAATTGGAAAATTATGCATATCAAAGCATGGGAAGAAAATAAAAGGAAAAGTATGTGCATCATTTGGTGCTGCTGTGAATCTGAATAGATCCATAAGGATGTTACTGTCCTCACTGATTGGTATTCGTTCATAGATTTCTTTTTCTAATGAATCTAAATTTTCTTCTGGAATCATAGAATATATATTAGGATGAATAGAACGCATCTGGGATGAGAGATAGCTTAAATCTTCTTGCCAATCACTTTTAGTAGGTTGGGGAATCGGAGCCTTGAAGTACATAAAACGATAGTCAACTGTAAGCAAGATAACTGCAAATAATAAAATTACAGTAATAATTGTTGTTAATAATCCTGCAATCTTGATAAATATTTTTTTTGATTTTATTTGTAAGTAACTACCGATACCAAGAACAATCAATAATCCACTAATTGAAAAATACAGACAAATGTTAAATATTGGACCATATGGAGTATTAATCATTACCAAAGTAAGAGCTCCAAATAATAGAAATATTAGTGTGGAAAACGCTATAAAACGCTTTGTTTTCATGGTCTAATCCTCAATTTTCTTGATTATTAGACCTCTATTTAGATTATTTGTTGTCTTAATTTTTTTTTTAATAAATGCATACTATCAAAACCCGTCATTTTTGGTACACTCTAATCAGACCGTTTGTTTTGGGAGACGTTTTTGGGACAAATTCATATAAAATGTATAATAATTATACAGTAATTAATAAAAAGATTCCATATTGAAGCCTTTTTATTATCATCACTTATGATTAAAACTCTATGTCGTTAATTATTATACAATCAAAAGTTTGTGGCGTTTAACAAAATAATACCATATGCCGGTTGCAACTAACATAATGACACCTCCGGTTACCGACGGTATTGTAGCGATCATTAGTCCTTCTAGAACTATAACCGGATTGATATCCCCCGCCATCTGTATTGCTCTAAAAGCATTACTAACTCCGATATAAGTTGCTAAAATTCCCAATATAACGGACAGTATTCCCAATAGCATTATTCCGTTTGTAAAATATGGTTGTTTGAAGTTCTTGATAGCAATAAATAAAATTACAATTGCTATAATCAATAATATTATCATAAATGGTCCACCATTAATAAAAGCATTTATCATAATTCCTCCTAAAGAATGTTATTTTCTTTTATATCTCGTTTGAACGATACTCTAATAAGTCACCCGGTTGGCAGTCTAAAACCTTACAGATCTTTTCCATCGTTTCAAATCGCATACCTCTTACTTTACCATTTTTTAGCATAGATAGGTTCGTTAAAGACAGATCAACCGCTTTTGCTAGTTTCGTTAGTGAAATCTTCCGTTTGACTAATAGAATATCTAGATTAATAATAATTGGCATATCAATATGCTCCACTTTACAATAAATAAATTATAATAATACTTTAATATATACAAGTATTATATTAAGATATTAAAGCGCTGTTTAATTATATTAATATAATAATTAATGTTTTAGTTTTCTGTGCTACATCCACAGAAAGCGTAATCCACAATATGGTATTTTGTGACTTTATTTGATTATAG
This sequence comes from uncultured bacterium, assembly GCA_963715945.1. Lineage (GTDB taxonomy): Bacteria > Fidelibacterota > Marinisomatia > Marinisomatales > JAHJCW01 > JAHJCW01. The sequence goes on along the minus strand of CAVQSL010000010.1, from coordinate 10,799 downwards.
GTGACTAAACTACTGTTGATACATCAAAAACAAAACCCTGTCGTGAAACGAGGTTTATAGAGGGTGGGCGATGGCAGGCTCGAACTGCCGATCTCTGCCGTGTAAAGGCAGCGATCATTTTACTTTTGTCGAGGAGAATAGTAGTTATTTCAGATGGCGTGTCCACGCTTTCCGTGTCCACAACCCGGTTTATTTGATTTTGTTTGACGGCATTTGGCAAAGGATTGTTATCTGTTATTATTAAACAAAAAACCCTCCAAATTTGGAAGGTTTTTAAGTAGCGGGGACAGGATTCGAACCTGCGACTTTTGGGTTATGAGACTGACGAAGTATCAACAATATGTCTATTTACAGAAAAACGTGACTAATTCGTGACCAAACTTCCAATAAAAAGGGCTCTTTTACTGTATCTCTTTTTAGTTAATTATAAATATTATTTAGCAAAGGATTATGGATTCGCTGCCATGCCGTCGACAAAATAGACATTGTATCCATAGTGTTAATTTTTCTCACCGTTAGATATAATATCCGTTAATATTTTTTCTTTATTGATACTAAATAGAATAATAAAATAAATTTCCTTTACAAATCACCCCAATTATTTACGTAGAGTTGAAAATGAAATTAAAAATTATTTTATTATTAATAATTCCTTACTTTTTTCTTTTTTCACAAACAAAAAATATTTCACTTAACTCAAGAATCTTATCAATACCAAAAGATTATAAACATAAAATAAATAGTGGAAAGCTGCTAGAACATATAAATAATAACAAGTTTAAAACTAAGTCTGGTGGAAATAGAGCAAATCAAAATAAAACCATGGTTGCATTATATTTTGAGAATTATCCATCAGCAAGTCAAATGCTAGAATTGCGAAATACTGGAATTGAATATTTTAAAGAAACATGGATACCACCACTAGAAAACCATCCATATGGTTTTTTATTGGCTTCAATGCCAAATGAAAAATTAATCGAAACAATTTCCTTTGAATTTATAAAAAAAATAGATACTGCAGAGAAAAAGAACTTTGCCTTAAATAATGATGGAACAATGAGTGTGCGGGCAAACATGTTGTGGGATGATGGTTTCGAGGGAAGTGGTATTAAAATCGGAGTATTAGATTCCGGTCTTGATCTAACCTATGCCGGTACAGATTTACCACTAAACATAGAATACAAAGACTATTCTAATTATCCTGATTTAGATAATACAATTGCCAATACTGCAGGTGGGCACGGCACTCATGTAGTTGCTTCTGCTTTAGGAAGAGGAGTTTTGTCAGAAGGACATTCACATTGGAATAATGGAAAAGGTCCCTTTAAAGGTTCCGCGCCTAGCGCTGATTTAGTATTTTTAAAAATAGGATTAGATGATTTGGGATGGGCTACAGATGCTGCAATGATAGGTGCAATTATTGCCGGCGTAAATACCTACAATGCTGATATTTTATCAATGAGCTATGGTGGGTGGGATGTTTATCATGATGGTAGTGGAGCAATTGATCAAACAGTAGACTGGGCATTCGATCAGGGTGTTCAATGTTTTTCATCTGCAGGAAACTCAGCAAACGACTATAAACATTGGTCAGGAACAATTCCTCCCAATTCAGCAAGTGATTTTATTAAAATTACAGTTAATGATGCAGGCACAGATGATACTATGTTAAATTTCAATCTAATTTGGATGGATGGTGTATCTAGAAGCGATATTTATTTAGATTACTATAATAATTCATATCAAAAATTAACTGATATTACTTATTTCCCAATAACTGAGAGTCCAAAGGGTACCGAATCTCAGTATTCATATTACAACAACTTTTTACCAGCAGGAGATGGAACATACTATCTTAAGGTTGTTAATAATTCAACAAACATTCAATTCTGCCATATTTATGAAGAATGGGCGAATACTGAAGATGGAACAGAAAATGTATTTATAAATGACGCAGATCCCTATTATACAATTGGTTCACCTGCCCTAGCAGATAAATGTATCGCTGTGGGGGCCTATGTCTCAAAAGTTGGTTGGACAGATCCTGATGATGGGAGTTGGTGGTGGGGAGCTAGTTATGTTATAAATGACATAGCGACATTTTCAAGTTTAGGTCCTCGGGTAGACGGATTATTAAAACCTGATATTTGTGCTCCAGGCCACGTGGTTGTATCTCTTAGAGATACAGATGTATATACTGAGCCAACAAATGCATGGATTGATAATAATGGCATAATGGGCGAAGGGGACGCAAATTATTATAGAATGCGCGGAACAAGCATGGCTTGTCCGATAGCTGCTGGCGCAGCGGCTCTGTACCTTGAAAAATATCCCAGTGCTACTCCACAACAGGTTTATGATGCTATAATAAACACAGCTAATCAAACCGGCATAAAAAATACTCCCAATAATACTTGGGGAAATGGTAGATTAGATATTTATGCAGCGGCACGCGGTTACAAATATCCAATAAAGGTGGACGGTGATATGACCGATACCCAATATCAAACATTAGCATCATATACAAGCGGCAGAAATGGATACGGTGATGATAATGACTTAGGTGCAATAAAATTTTACTCCGATGGTGAGAACATCTATATCGGTATTACCGGTGAAGTTACTTCAAATGATAATATTGTACTCTTCTTTGACTTTTCAGGTGTACAAGGTCGTGGCAATAATATATTATATGGGGGCAATTCAGGAGATTTTGTATACAATGTATTTGCCTATTTAGTTAATGAAAGGCTTGATTTTGATGCTGATTTTGGTATTGCATTCAATGAAGGTAATAGTACACAATTTGAATTCTTTGCTGATGCAATTAGGTATGGTCCCAATACACCGCCTCAAAATGTGGCAGGATTTGTAGGTAAGTCAAATCAATATGGCGTAAATGGTACATTTGAAATAAATTCAATATTTGGCGGGAATGGCTTTGCAACAATTGCTTATGATAGTAGTTATGCATTGGACAACAATAAAGGATTTGAAATGAGCATCCCTATTTCTGCTTTTGCAGGAGCAGATGCCTCTCAGACACTTAGATTATTTGCTATGATATCATCTATGGAAGGAGATGTATCAAATGAATGCATTCCGGGTGATCCCGGTCCCACAAATTTAGGTAATGGTGCTAATTTTGCGGCTATTCCAAATCAGGAATTCTTTACTCAACCTGTTGCAATTTCAGGCACTCCTTTTGTCTCAGCAGAAGATGAAATGTCCCGCATTAACGATTTCGTTTTGAAACAAAATTATCCAAATCCATTTAATGCAAGTACCACAATCAATTTTGATATATCTGAAGATTCAAATGTGAAATTAGCAATTTTTGATGTGACAGGGAGATTGATTAATGAATTAGTCAACACAGATATGAATATAGGGAATCATAGTGTTGATTGGAATGGTTTAGATATTAATGGTAATAATGTAGGTGCAGGAATTTATTTATATAAATTACAAACAGATAAATTTACTAAAACCAAAAAGATGATATTACTGAGATAAATATTTTGCCGCATTAGGAATTAATTATAACCCTCGAAACCTTTGAGATTTTGAGGGTTTTACTATTTATTAAATTATATCTACTTCAAAACAAAATCTATCAGTAACAAAACCTATCGTTTTTGAGATTTTTTAATACTGTCTCATAAGTCTTCCCAAAACCTCAATATAGTGTCTCATTACTCATCTTAAAATCAAAGTATCACGATCGCTATAAACTAACGTTTTAGAGACAAATTATCCCTCCGTAAGGTTATGAGCCCGAAGAAGTATCAACAATATCAGCACTTACAGAATAATGTAGGCATAGTGTAGGCAAGCCTGCCTGAAAAAGGGGACACTTTTAATAGTGTCCCCTTTTCTAATATCAATATTAGCAATGTATATATTAAAATTCGCTACATTACACAAAAACACACCTATACTTTGTCTACATAACACTAGTTATATATCCAATTTTATACCTGCCCAAACACGTCTGAACACTGTCCTAGTGGTACAGTGTTCAATTACAATTAAGTAAAAAATACTCATATAAGTAGTGAATTTTTAGAGGGTAATAAATCATTTTTAAGGATTATAGCACTGTTTTTCGCTTCTTTAGTGTGAAGACAGTGTTCTACGAGGAGCGATTTTAAAAGTGTGCTACAACTGTGCTACACTTCTGTCCATTACTGTCCACTTGTGTCCATATAATAAATAGTACTGCTAAAATATGGAACTATTGCAAATTTGCAATGTGACTGTTTTAATATTGAAATAGTTGGTAATTTCTTATACTTAAATAAGCCAAGTAGTATAATTATGAATAACATTACAGATAGTAATATTCAAATGGCTGCTCCTGATGCAATCATAGTTATTAGTAATGAAGGAAAGATCATCGCATTCAATGATGCTGCTGAGAGAATTACTGGATACAAATTCAGAGATATAATAAATAATGATTTTCAAATACTTTTTAGTAATTCAGAAAAAGACACCAAGTATATCTTATCATCCATTAAAGAAAATGAGCCCCATGTTAATATTGCCTTAAATATTACCACTGCTAATTCGTCAACTATAGACGTATTGGCGACTTTTACTCCTATTTATCAACCGAAAATTGGTCTATTGGGCATTGTAATGGTTTTACGCGACATGCAAGAAATGGTGGCACTCCAAAATTCGTTACAACAAGTTAATAAAAAATTATTGGAGGAGCGGAATTTATTAGATTCTCTATTCAATAATATTAATGAAGGAATATTAACTATTAATTTAGAAAAGAAGATAACCTCCTTCAACAATGGTGCTGAAATCATTACAGGTTACACTTCCATTGAGGCAATAGGCCGTGAATATTGGTCTATTCTGCAGTACCAAAATATGGAAATTCGGGATTTCTTCATTGCGCAATTAAGCGAAAATAAACCTATTAAAAACATAGAAGTAATTATACAACAAAAATCCGGATTAAGGATACAAATACGGTTAAGTATTGCACACTTATTTAATAATGTCAATGAAATCACCGGGTACGTACTTTCATTTCAGGATATATCCGAGTTAATGAATTTAACTAGTCAATTAAAGAAAAATTTTCATTACGACAATATTATTGGACGCAGTAAACGAATGCAGGAAATATATAATTTAATGAATAGCGTTGTAGATAGTCATTCAACAGTTTTAATCACAGGTGAAAGCGGTACAGGCAAAGAGCTTGTAGCTCGTGCTCTACATTTTAATAGCGAGGTTAAAACAAAACCATTTATTGCTGTTAACTGTAGTGCTTTTGTTGAAACATTACTTGAAAGTGAGCTGTTCGGACATGAGAAAGGTGCATTTACTGGAGCAATAAGTAGTAAGCAGGGTCGCTTTGAGATGGTAAAAGATGGTACACTTTTCCTTGATGAAATCGGAGACATGTCTCGTGAAACGCAAATAAAACTATTGCGTGTGCTCGACAATCGAGAATTTGAGCGTGTAGGGGGCACAACTACCATTAAAATGAATGCTCGGATTGTAACCGCAACAAATAGAGACCTAGAAAAAGAGATGGTCGATAATCGATTTCGTAAAGATTTATTTTATCGTATTAATGTTGTCAATATTAATTCGCCCACCCTTACGTGAGCCGAAAAGAAGATCTTCCTTTATTAATAGAATATTTTTTGGAAAAATTCCGTAATCAATTTCAAAAGGGCATTCAATTCCTGTCTACTAATGCCCTTCTAGTTTTACATAATTATGATTGGCCCGGAAATATTCGTGAACTCGAAAATGTATTAGAGCGCGCTTTTGTTATTTGCAACTCGGATACTATCAAAATAGATTCACTGCCAGAAAGATTGTGGCGAGATAAAACAGATAAACAATCCATCCAAACATCTAACAGGAATATGTCACTAAAAGAAGCCGAAAGAATAGTAATTAAGAATATTTTGGATAAAAATAGCGGACATCGAGGTAAGGCTGCTAAAGAATTGAATATGGATCGCTCCACACTCTGGAGAAAGATTAAAAAATATAATTTATAATTGTATACTTTAAGTAATCTAAACGAATTTAACCCTTTTAAACACCCACAAGCTTTTGTTGCAATATTGCACTAATTAGAAACATTGTTGCATAACAGCAATGTTCTTCTGTAAGCAAAACAATCATAACACATTTATTAATAGTTACTTAGCTTATTGGCACGACTATTGCTATAATAATAGTGTACAATTGATATGAAAAATTATTATGAAAATTGCAATAACTACCATGGAAGATAATATTAATTCAACAATTTCACCTGACCTACTGCATGCAAACTATTTATTAATTATAAATACTGATGTTAAAGATCAATACCAGTTTATACCCAATATGTATAATAGATCTATAAGTGGTGCTGAAATATTCTGCTCTCAGTTTTTGATTAGAAAAGAAATAGAAATATTTATATGCGGAGAATACGATATCCAAGCTAGAGATTTATTAGCACTAGCTGGAATCGAAACAATTGAAATGCCTAACGCCAATATCAGTAAGGTGATAAATAAATATAAAAATGAAATTATAAATAAAAAGGAGGCTAGCAATGAATATTCGTTTTAGAATAACAATGGGATTTTTATTAATCGTATTTATTATGGCAATAGTTGCTGGAATTATTATATGGCAACAGGCTAAGATGCAGACAGCATTTGAAAATTCATGTTTACAAGTGAACGTAACCGATCTTTGCTTGAGTGTAGAAGACAAGAAAAAAATTACTTACTTAGACAAGATATGGAAGCCATAGAATTATTTCAAGCGCACTTTGACACATTATTTAAATTGACAACAAATCTGAGTAACTCCATAAACGATAATCACATTATTAATGAATTGCAATCTCTACTAGATCATTTAACAAAATATCAATCTGAATTTGAACAATCAGTACTTTATTATAATGTTGATAATTATCAAGAACAGTTTGAAGAAAGTAATCAACGTATGTGTTTTATCTGCTCGTGAATGTCATAAAACAGTAAATAGAATCAAAACCATGACGAAAGACCAGTTTAATAATGCATTAGCAATATCGAGTATAGTAAATACGTTTTCTGTGATAATAGGTATTTTTCTTTCAATTATCATATCTGGTTTTATTGCAGATAAAATGATGGATTTACTTGGTACCCCAGAAGGATATATTATTAAATGTATACAACCAAAGAAAAAGAAAAAATCATAAGAGGAATACACAATGAAATATTATAAACGAATATTATTTCCAACTGATTTTTCAGAATGTGCAGATGAGGCGTATGAATATGCTCTATTAATTGCCAATATGTATAACGCAGAGCTGCATGCCTTCCACACCTTTAAAACGTCTTCAATTTCTTTTGGACCTGAATATTCAATTCCGTATACATTAGAAATTGATTCGTCTTATCCTGGAATATCAAAAAAACAAATGGATAAATATGTCGCAAAATATGGTATTGCGGAAGATAAAATAATTAAGAAATATAAAGCAGGGTATGCAACAGCTCCAACTATTATTGAATATATAAAAAAGAATAAGATTGATTTAGTTATTATGGGAACTCATGGTCATCGTGGGTTTAGGCATATGTTACTAGGAAGTATCACGGAAGAAGTATTAAAAATATCTCCATGTCCAGTAATAACTATAAGGAAAGATGATTCAATTAAAGCAGTGCCAAAACATATTCTTGTCCCAACAGATTTTTCTGACCACTCTCTTATTGCTGTATTTGAGGGATATGATATTGCCCGAAAGTTTGGTGCAGACGTCACATTATTACACGTTATTGAAGATCCTATTCCAATGGCATATTACTTAGCCGCCAATGAAATGTCAGTAGATAATCTTTATAAAACTACTGCAATAAATGTAAAGAGAAACTCTCTCAAATTGGCAAGGATGCAGAAATAATTCAAAATTATAACATTAAAGTAATTAGAGGCCATGTTGCTAGTTCAATCACTAAGTATACATCTGACAATAAGTATAATCTAATTGTAATGGGATCACATGGGTTTTCTGGTCTAACACATTATTTATTAGGTAGTACAGCTGAAAAGGTATTACGAAGTGCAACATGTCCTGTTATAATAGTCAGACAATAAAAACAAGTTATAGGAGGTTTTATGAAATATTATAAACGAATATTATTTCCAACTGATTTTTCAGAATGTGCAGATGAGGCGTATGAATATGCTCTATTAATTGCCAATATGTATAACGCAGAGCTGCATATTTTATATGCACATAAAATATTTTGTAATTCTTTTGGACAAGAATTTATAATTCCACAATCACCGCAAATTACAAATTCTCATCCAGAGGAAATTGACAAAGAAATGGAGAAATATGTGCCAAAATACGGAATTGAGGATAATAAAATCATTAAATCATTTGATACAGGGATTGCTATAGCCCCAACTATCGTTGAATACATTGAGACAAACAAGATTGATTTAGTTATTATGGGAACTCATGGTCATCGTGGGTTTAGGCATATGTTACTAGGAAGTATCACGGAAGAAGTATTAAAAATATCTCCATGTCCAGTAATAACTATAAGGAAAGATGATTCAATTAAACCAGTACCTAAACATATTCTTGTGCCAATAGATTATTCAGACCACTCCCTGCTTGCGTTTTCAGAAGGATATAATATTGCCCAAAAGTTTGGTGCAGACGTCACATTATTACACGTTATTGAAGATCCGATCCCATCGGCATATTACTTGGCTGCAAACGAGTTGACAATTGATCATCTTTATAAAAAAACGGCAAAAAACGCAAAAGAGAAACTTTCTAAAATATGTAAAGAAGCAGGTATAATTCAAATTTGCAATATAAAAGTAATTAAAGGACATGTTGCTAGTTCAATAACTAAATATGCATCCGACAATAAGATGGATTTAGTAATAATGGGTTCTCATGGATATACCGGACTTACGCATTTTCTGTTAGGCAGTACAGCAGAAAAGGTATTGCGTAGTGCCCATTGTCCCGTAATGATAGTCAAGCAAGATAAATAGTAATGGCGTTGAATATGTGATAAGATTAATCATGCTTGCTAAGATCAAACAATAGATAAATTATAAATTTTAAGGATACACAAAGTACGGTACCATCTAATTTAACAATAATCATCTCAATAATTGTTTATGCAATTGTTGCCTATTCATTAACCGAAGTCTGCCGGCGTTACCGAAAATTTGCCGCAGCATTGATCATCCTTTCGCTATGTACTTTCCCGTTGTGGGTTGGTCATCGCGACAGTTGGTTTGAATGGGCAAAGATATTAAGTGTTCTTATTCCAATGGTAGCTGTCAGTTTTATGCGCATTGCTGAGTTCGAAAATCGAACTGGAACATTTTGGAGATTTTTTAGAAAACCGTGGGCTCTGTGGTTCCTCTTTTTTGTCCTTGCTCTTAATATCGCAGAAAAGCGTCTGTCAGAGATTGGCAACTGAACAATCATATGAATGCATTTGCGGGATTTATCTTAATTGTTACAATCCCATTTGTTCTAAAATTCTGGCGAATAGAGAAAAATACTTGCGGCGACCTGATTGTCGATTTTCCACTTGGTTGGTGTTTTCTATATACAACTTGGAATGCAGCATTTCTATTAGGTTGCATTCCTGATGAATTCGCCGGTGGGACTGGCGATTCTTATCGCTTGTGAACTCTATTCAATACTGGGCCGCCATGACCTATACATCATGGGCCGTATTTATACCCTTGCTTTCTTTGTTATACAGCTCGGAATAGCTGATGTCCTTCCCGGAATGGATTCTTCCGCTTGGTACAATCAAGGATTTGTAAATGGTTGGGGTATTTTTAATGTCGCTTGTGGTGTTATTTATCTGTTCTGGTACAACTGGCAAATGTACACTGGCAAAAGCGATCTAAAATTCCGTCATCGAGCTTCGGCGCCCGAAGGAATTTATACATGGGAAGAAACAAAACGATCTTTGTCCGGATTTAGATCCAATTTCTATTACCATATAAAATAATTCATAATTAAAGGAGAATAAAATGAAACTAGCAAAAACAGATGTATTAGTAATTGGCGGTAGTGCAGCAGGAATTGTTGCAGCAACAACAGGTAAATCATATTATCCTGATAAAAAATTTCTTGTTCTACGTAAAGAAGAAAAGGTTCTAGTCCCCTGTGGTATTCCATATATTTTTGCATCATTGGATAGTAGCGATAAAAATCTTATTCCCGATGCTGTTTTAACCAATAATGGTATTCAGCTGAGATAGATGAAGCTATAAAAATTGATCAAGGAAATAAAATTTGTATAACTGCCAAAGGAACCCATATTACATTTGATAAATTAATTATTGCTACGGGATCTGATCCAGTCGATCCTAAATGGCTGAAAGGTGGACATCTTGAGAATGTATTCACAATACCAAAAGACAAAACCATAATAGATAAAATTCATGGGAAGTTAAAAGATTTTGAAAAAATCGTTGTTATTGGTGGTGGATTTATTGGCGTCGAGATATCAGATGAAATCAATAAGCTTGGAAAAGATGTTACTTTAGTAGAGATATTACCACATATCCTATCTATTCCATTTGATGAAGCGTTGGCGATAAAAGCTGAAGAATTATTAATCTCCAGAGGTATAAATATCAAAACCGGAAGCGGTGTTAAGGAAATATTAGGAGACGAAAGAGTTGAAAATGTACTTTTGGAAAATGGAGAAAAGATTGAAGCAGATATTGTTATATTAGCGATGGGATATACACCAAATATTAAT